>CAWBOE010000028.1:0-143084 GCA_963790295.1 uncultured Actinomycetota bacterium | reverse complement strand
ATGGCGAACCATGCAACCGTCTCGGCTACGTCGACGGGCTGGCCGCCCTGGTTGATCGCGTTGAGCCGACGGCCGACCTCGCGGGTGGTGAGCGGCATGGCTGCGGTCATCTGGGTCTCGATGAAGCCCGGCGCGACGGCGTTGACGGTGATGCCGTTGGGCAGCTCGTGGCCATCGCGTCGACGAAGCCGATCACGCCTGCCTTGGACGTCGCGTAGTTGGTCTGGCCGACGTTGCCGGCGATGCCCGCGATCGAGGAGACCGCGACGATCCGGCCGTTGGGGTGGACGACCTTCTGGTCGAGCAGCTCGCGGGTGATCCGCTCGGGGGCGACGAGGTTGACGTGCGATCACGGACGACCAGCGGGCGTCGTTCATGTTGGCCAGCCGCCTGTCGCGGGTGATGCCGGCGTTGTGCACGACGACGTCGACGCCGTCGTGCTCGCTGAGCAGCTGGTGGGCGAGCCGCTGCGGTGCGTCCTCGGCGGTGATGTCGAGGGTGACGTAGTCGCCGCTCGAGCTCCTTCGTCAGCCGCGAGTCCGTCGGCCGCCTGGGGCACGTCGACGCCGATCACGGTGGCGCCGTCGCGGCGCAGCACGCGGGCGATCTGCTCCCCGATGCCACGGCTGGCGCCGGTGACCAGCGCGACCTTGCCGGCCAGTGGCCGCAGCCAGTCGGTCGACCTGCCGGCCGTCGGGGCCAGTTGATCGGGGGTGGTGCCGATGTGGACGACCTGGCCCGAGACGTACGCCGACTTGGGCGACAGGAGGAACGCCAGCGTCGACAGCAGTCCGCCCTCGCGCCCTGGCGACGTAGACCAGCTGGACGGTGCCGCCGCGGCCGACCTCCTTGCCGAGCGAGCGGGTGAAGCCTTCGAGCGCCCGCTGGGCGACCCGCTCGGGACCTTCGACGGTCTCGGGCGGCGTGCCGAGCACCACCAGGCGGGGGCAGGTCTCGAGGCTGCGCAGCAGCGGGCTGAAGAAGTCACGCAGCAGAACGAGCCGGACGAGTCGGTGATGCCCGTGGCGTCGAACACCAGCCCGCGGTACCGGGTGTCGGGGTCGGCCACCTGCGTGTGGGTCGCCGCCGAGGACGTCGAGGAGCGCGGGCAGCGACTCGGCGAGCCCCCGGTCGCCACCGCCGCGGTCAGCACGGGCCGGTGACGAGCGGGTCGCCCCGGCGTATCGCACGAGCGGTACCGGGCTCGGGCAGGCCGAGGTTCTTGACCAGCAGCCTGCCCACCGGGGACTGGCGAAGGCCTGGTAGCGGTCGGTCACGGGAAGTTGTCTCTGTGTGTGCACGCGGAGTCCACCTGTCGTGATCTGCCCCTCACCCGTGGCTGAGCGGCCCTCCTCGACCACGATATAACATGTCCCTGCCTCTCGCCACGCATCCCGTCCCCGTCGCGTCGCGATCCTGGGCGGCAACCGCATCCCGTTCGCCCGCTCCAACGCGGCGTACGCCACGCCTCCAACCAGGACATGCTCACCGCCGCGATCGACGGGCTCGTCGTACGCTTCGGGCTCGAGGGCGAGCGGCTCGGCGAGGTCGTCGCCGGCGCGGTGCTCAAGCACTCCCGCGACTTCAACCTCACCCGAGAGAGCGTGCTCGGCTCCAAGCTGTCGCCCGAGACACCGGCCAACGACATCCAGCAGGCGTGCGGCACCGGTCTCCAGGCGACGATCCAGGTCGCCGACAAGATCGCGCTCGGCCAGATCGACGTCGGCGTCGCGGGGGCACCGACACCACCTCCGACGCTCCCTCGCGATCAGCGACAAGCTGCGCAAGAAGCTGATGAGGGTTAACGCCGCCCGCGACACCCGGGGCCGGCTGACCGCGCTGGCGCAGATCCGGCCGGGCGATATCGGCCTGCCGATCCCGCAGAACGCCGAACCCCGCACTCGACTCTCGATGGGGAGCACGCCGCGCTGACGGCCCTGGAGTGGAAGATCTCCCGCGACGACCAGGACGCCCTCGCCGCGGCCTCCCACCACCACCTCGCGGCGGCGTACGACGCGGGGTTCTTCGACGACCAGCTCACCCCGTTCCGCGGGCTCGAGCGCGACCAGAACCTGCGGCCCGACTCCTCGGTCGACAAGCTCGCCACGCTCAAGCCGGTGTTCGGCACGGGCGAGGCTGCCACCATGACGGCCGGCAACTCGACGCCGCTGACCGACGGCGCCTCCACCGTGCTGCTCGCGTCGGAGGAGTGGGCCAAGGCACACGGTCACGAGCCGCTGGCCTTCCTCCGTGCCTCGGAGACCGCGGCGGTCGACTACGTGCACGGCGGGGAGGGTCTGCTGATGGCACCGGCGTACGCCGTGCCGCGGATGCTCGCACGCGAGGGTCTCACCCTCCAGGACTTCGACTTCTACGAGATCCACGAGGCCTTCGCCTCGCAGGTGCTGGCGACGCTGAAGGCTTGGGAGGACCCGGTGTTCTGCAAGCAGCGCCTCGGCCTCGGCGAGCCGCTGGGATCCGTCGACCGGTCAAAGCTCAACGTCAACGGGTCCTCGCTCGCTGCGGGTCACCCGTTCGCGGCCACAGGTGGCCGGATCGTCAACGTCGCCGCCAAGCTGCTCGCGCAGCAGGGCTCCGGGCGGGCGCTGATCTCCATCTGCGCCGCGGGCGGCCAGGGCGTCGTGGCGATCCTCGAGCGCTGACCATCGTAGCTCGGGACGCGGAGTCGGAGATCGGCGAGTCGGTTCTCCGCGCCGCCTCGAGTGATGTTCGACGGGCCGGCAGCCGACGCTCAGACACCGGCGGTCAACGGCGAGGTGCCGCGGCGCCAACGCGCTGGCCACCATGTACTGCTTGACCTGCTCGGCGCTGATCTCGCCGACGACCGGGACTCCCGGCGCCGACTCGCGGATCACCAGCCCGGAGCGGGCCAGCATCAGCGCGCCGAGTCCGCTGGCGTACAGCGTGTTGGCGAGCAGGGTGGTGTCCTTGACCTTGAACTCGCCGGAGGCCACCCCGGCGTCGATGACGTCAGAGAGGCTGCGCAGGCATGCGGTCATCGCACCGCCGAGCTTGAGCAGCGCCCGCTCGGAGACCTCGTCGAGCAGCTCGCTGCCGGGCCGGCGCATCAGGGCCTGGGCGCAGTCCACGAACGCCGGGTGGGCCAGGGCGAAGTCGGCGAACGACGTCACGACGGCCGCCAGCCGGGTCTCGGGGGTGCGCGCCTTGCGCGCTGCCGAGTCGAGCAGCCCGAGAGCTCGACGAGGTAGCTGACCATCGTCAGCGCGAAGAGGTCCTCCTTGCCGGTGAAGTGCCGGTAGACGATCGCCCGGTTGACGCCGACCGCGCGGGCGATGTCGTCGATGTGGGCCTCGCGCACACCCTTCTCGTCGAAGAGCCGGCGCGTCGCCGCCACGATCTCGGCCTCGCGGGCGCGGCGGCGGGCCGCTGCCGCCGTACGACGGCCGTCAGAGGCGGAAGCTGTCGACACGCGGCTCATGGTAGGGGTGGCCGCCGCCGACCCCTCGCCCTCAGCCACTGTGGAGCGTCAGGCGATCGAGATCTCGTCTCCCTCGACAGTGATCTCGACCTCCGTCAGGGGCTCGGTGGCGGGTGGGTTGACCGCCGAGCCGTCCTCGATCGAGAAGGCGCTGCCGTGGCACTCGCATCGGATGCCGCCGGCCTGCACCGAGCTGACGATGCAGCCCATGTGGGTGCACACCGCTGTGAAGCACTTGAACTCGCCCTCGTCGGGCTGGGTCACCACGACCTGCTGGTCGGGAAAGATCACCCCGCCCCCCAACGGCACGTCGGCGGTGCTGGTCAGCGGACCTGCGGCGGGCTGCGTCGGGCTGTGACCGGTGTCGAGAGAGTCGTCGGGCGTGTCAGTGCCGGACTCGTCCCCACCGCACGCGGCCAGCACGGCGGGGCTGATGCCGACAGTGGCGGCGATGGTCAGGGCGCTACGGCGATCGGGCCGTGACGTCATGGCGCTGGTGTTCCCTTCGTCGGAGGCTGGTCGAACGTTCTCACGACGTGTGACCTGGAGTGGTTCAGTCGGCGCGCGTGTCGGTGTGCGGCCACGCGCCGGCACTGGTCAGCGGGCCAGCACCTCCGCGTAGCCGTCGGGTCCGGCGAGGGCCGGCTCCGGCTCGTCTTCATCGGTGGATCGCCGCCTCGTCCACGCGAGCGTCAGCAGCACACCGCCCAGCAGGCCTCCCAGCAGACCGCCCGCCGCCCATCCGGCGTTGCGCCAGGTCGACTCCGCGGCCGTTGCCGGCTCGGGGCCGGTTGCCGCGGGCGGCGCGGCCACGGTGTCGTCGCTCTCGGGCACTGGTGCTCCGGCGACGCCGTCGAACGACGTGTCCTTCGCGGCCTCGGTGCCGAGGCCAAGACCTTCGAGCAGGCCGGCCAGCCGCTTGCCCTGCTCGGGCTGGTGCCAGAGCACGGGGCTCTCCCAGATCGAGCCGCTGCCGTCGGAGACCTGCGTGGAGATCCACGGCCCGTCCTGGGCGCCGAGGTAGATGCGGTCGACCCGCCACGGCTCGACGTCGTGGACCAGCCAGGTGACGGTGACGCCGGCGCCGTACGCGTGCCCGCCGGCGACTCCTTGCCCTGGAACGTCCCGGTCGGCTCGGCGACCCCGACCAGTCCGGCGAGCTCGTCGTACTCCGGGTCGGTGTAGTAGAGCGACGCCGTGCTCCCCGCCCCCGGAATGGACAGCAGGGCGCTGGTCGGACCGCCCCCGTTGGCGGGCGCCGCGACGAGCGAGATCGCGGACAGCGAGAGCGGCGGTGAGCAGTGCTCGGACGAGACTGACGCGCATGGATGCCTCCTCGGGTCGGTGCTGGTGATACACCGCTGACGACGCGTGGGTTCCCGACCGCCGCCTCACCCGTCGTACGGCACCGCGGAGGAGCCGATCGCGACCGCCCGCTCGAGGCTCAGGTCGCCCTCGAGCCGCAAGGTGACGTCGCCGACCGGCCAGATCAGCGTGTGACCGGCGAGCCGTGCCGTCTCGGTCCGCGGCCGGCCCTGCGTCGTCGAGGATCACCACCTCGTGAGGCTCTTCGAACCAGAGGGCGTCGTTGCCCGCGACGTTGGCGTACTGCACGCCGGGGGAGGTCTTCGCGATCCCGAAGTCGAGCCGGCCGTCGAACTGGTCGAGCCGCACGGGCCCCTCGGGGGTGGACCAGCTCATCGAGACGATCACCCGGTCGTCGGACACGTCCACGCCGTCGGGCTCGCCCAGCTCGGCGGGCACCAACGGGACGAAGTCGACCAGCTCGGCGGCCTCGGCCACCGTCATCGCGTCGTCGACGGCCGGCGGCGGTGGCGCGTCCTCGGCGTCGACCGGCCCGCGCTGGACGATGACGCCCGCGAAGCCGAACCAGTCGGCCACCGCGGCCCGGACCGGCGGCGTCGCCAGCAGCGCCACGAGGAGAGCCACGACGGCGACCGCGGCCCGTCGCTGCCACTGCGACCCCAGGTCCGTGACTCGGTCGGTGACGCGTCGCAGCCACCCGGCCGGCTCGGCGGGCACCGGCGTCGGCAGCGCCGCGACTCGCTCGAGCACGGCGGCCGCCAGGCCCGCCGAGGGTGGGGGCACGCCGGGACTCCGCGTCCGAGCCGCGCGAGGTCGTCGAGGAGGGTGTCGTGGTCGGTCACGGTGCATCAGCTCCGTCGCGCGTCGCATCGGGTACGTCGTCCAGACCGGCCTGCAGGCGCCGCAACGCCCGGTGAAGCCGGGACTTGACGGTGCCGCGGGGCCAGCCGAGCACGGCCGCGGTCTCCGCCTCGTCGAGGTCCAGCAGGTAGCGGCAGGTCACCACCTCGCGTTGGGGCGCGGACAGCTGGGCGAGCCCGCGCACGATCAGGGCCCGCCGCTCGGTGGCGAGCACGGCATCGGCGGGGTCGTCGGGCACCGCCATCAGCAGCGGCTCGGACCGCAGCCAGGCGCGGCGCTCGCGGGCCGAGCGTCTCCCGGCGGCCCGGTGCAGATTGTGGGTCTCGTTGGCCACGATCCGCAGGAACCACGGGCGGAACGGCGCACCCGGACGCAGGCCTCCGAGCGCGGCGTACGCCTTGACGAACGCTTCCTGCACCACGTCCTCCGCGTCTGCGCCCGCGCCGAGCAGCGCTGCCGTCCGGACAGCCGTCGGCGCATGCCGATGCACCAGGTGGGCGTAGGCGTCCGTGTCGCCGGCGCACACCCGGGCGACGATCTGTGTGTCATCGGGCTCGGTGTCCAGGTGAGAGGTCCTCCCCTTGGCTGCCAGCCTGTCTACACCGCCGAGAGCCACGTGGTTCCGGTCAGCCGGCGAACATCTCCTTCACCACGGCCAGCGTGTCGGCCTCGGCGGGCGACTTGTCGTCGCGGTAGCGGACGACGCGGGCGAAGCGCAGGGCGATGCCGCCCGGGATAGCGCGCGGAGCGCTGGATGCCGTCGAGCGCGATCTCGACGACCTGCTCGGGCCGCAGCGGGACGACGTAGTTGTCCTTGATCGTGTCGGGGTCGAGGGCCAGCTCGGTGAACCGCTCGGTCTGCCAGGCGAGCATCTCGTCGGTCATCCCCTTGAACGTCTTGCCGAGCATCACGAAGCCGTCGCCGTCGTCGGCGCGGGCGCCCAGGTGGATGTTGGACAGCCAGCCCTCGCGCCGGCCGCTGCCCCACTCGACGGCGAGCACCACCAGGTCGAGGGTGTGCACCGGCTTGACCTTGACCCACGCGGAACCGCGGCGGCCGGCGTCGTACGGCGCCTCGACGGACTTCACGACCACGCCCTCGTGACCGAGGGCCAGAGCCTCACGGACGAACGCCTCCGCAACAGCGGGGTCGTCGGTGGAGACGCTCGGGGTGCGGTGCCGCTCGGGGACCAGGTCGGCCAGGGCGGCCCAGCGTTCGGTGCCGGGGCGGTCGATCAGGTTGGTGCCGTCGAGGTGGAGGAGGTCGAAGAAGTAGGGCGTGACCTGGACGCCGGACTCCATGGCCGTGCGCGAGGCGGTCTCCTGGAACGGTCGGGGACGGCCGGTGTCGTCGAGTGCGATCGCCTCGCCGTCGAGCACCAGCCGCTCGGCCGGCAGCGACCGCACCACGTCGACCACCTCGGGCAGCCGCTCGGTGATGACGTCGAGCGAGCGCGTGGCGATCACGACGTCGTCGCCGTCCTTGTGGACCTGGATCCGGATGCCGTCGAGCTTGGTGTCGATGCTCACCCGGCCGCCCGCCTTGCCCATCGCCGCTGCCACGTCAGGAGCGCTCGAGGCGAGCATCGGCAGCACGGGCCGCCCGACCTCGAGGCCGATCTCGCTCGAGCGCGGCCTCGCCCTCGAAGGCCGCCCGGGCGATCGGCACGGTGCCGCCTGCGAGCATGGCCGCTCGGCGTACGGCCTTCAGGGGCGCGCCGCTCGCAGCGGCCAGGCCCTCCTGGACGAGCGCGTCGAGTGCGCCCTGGCGGACGTTGCCGGTGATCACGCCGCGCAGCCACCCCTGCTCATCGGCGGTAGCCCTGCCCAGCAGGTCCTGGACCGCCGCCTTGCGGACCGTCTGGGAGCCGGAGCCGGACAGGCCGGCCAGGTGGTCGAACGCCGCGTGCACCTCGGCCACCGTCAGGCTCGGCTCGCCGGCCGGGGGTGGCGGCGACCCGATCCCGCGCCAGCCGACGCCGGTGCGTCGCTGCAGCAGGGCGCCGCCGAGGTACGCCGTCACCACCTCGAGGTCGTCGCCGTCAGCCTCGGCCAGCGTCTCGGCCAGCGCCGCCACCTTGGCCTTGCGCGACCGGGTGGCCGCGACGGTCTGCGAGGTCTCCACGATCCTGGCGAGCAGCACCCGTTCATCCTGTCCCAACCCGCCGACAGGCTCGACCCGCCGCCGGTGAGTGAGTGTCGGTTCCGCCCGAGCGGCGGTGGGCCAGGGTCGGTTCTCGAGCCGGAAACCGACCCTGGCTCACCGCCGGGTAGGAATCAGGAGCCGATGCGCGTGCGCACCTCGTACAGCTCGGGGAAGAACGTGAGGTCGAGGGCACGGCGCAGGAAGTCGACGCCGGACGATCCGCCGGTGCCGGTCTTGTGGCCGATGGTGCGCTGCACGACCTGCAGGTGGCGGAACCGCCACTCCTGGAAGTTGTCCTCGAGGTCCACGAGCTCCTCGCAGGTCTCGTAGACGCCCCAGTGAGCCTCGGGCGCGGCGTAGACCTCCGCGAAGGTCTCGACGAGTGCCGGGCTCAGCCGGTGGGGCTGGGACCGGTCGCGTTCGAGAACAGCGGCGGGTACGGCGTACCCGCGGCGGGCGAGGTACGCCAGGAACTCGTCGTACAGGCTCGGCTCGTGGAGCAGCTGCTCGAGCTCGGCCTGGGCGGAGGGCTCGTGCGCGAACACGCGCACCATGTCGGCGTTCTTGTTGCCGAGGAGGAACTCCACCTCGCGGTACTGGGCCGACTGGAAACCCGACGACGTCGCCAGGAACGGCCGGATCAGCGCGTACTCCGACGGGGTCATCGTCGCCAGCACCGCCCACTGGTCGGTCAGCACGTGCTGCACGTGCTTGACCCGGGCCAGCCGCTTCAGGGCGGGGGCGAGGTCGTCGGACCGGAGCAGTGAGCGGGCCGAGCGGAGCTCGTGGACGAGCAGCTTCAGCCACAGCTCGGAGGTCTGGTGCTGGACGATGAACAACAGCTCGTCGTGCTGGGGCGGGTCGCTCTGCGGCTGCTGGGCGGCGAGCAGCAGGTCGAGCCGCAGGTAGTCGCCGTACGACATCTGGCTGCCGAAGTCGCGCTCGATGCCCGGCTCGAGGTCGCGGGTGTTCTCCACGCCGCAAACGTAGTCGGGTGCATGTCGGTGGTCGCAGGTAGCGTTCCGAACGTGATGGCGAGCGGCGGGCAGGTCAGGGTGTGGCGGCCCTCGTGGCCGTGCCCGGTGGGCGCGATCCTGCGTCAGCAGCGCCGCGGAGCCGGCGACCCGACCTACCGGATCGAGGGTGAGGGGCCCGGGGCGCGCCACTGGCGTGGGCTGCGCACGCCGACGGGTCCGGCCACCTTGATGATCCAGGCGCTGCCCCGGCTGGGCGAGGTGGTGGCCGAGGCCTGGGGCCCCGGAGCCGACTGGGCGCTGGGCTCGGTGCCCGGGCTGCTGGGCGCCCACGACGACCCGAGCGGGTTCGAGCCGCGTCATCCCGTGCTCGTCGAGGTGCACCGCCGCCATCCCCACTGGCGGCTGGGTCGCACCGACCGGGTCTTCGAGGCGCTGGTGGCCTCGATCGTGGAGCAGAAGGTCACCGGCAAGGAAGCCTTCGCGGGGTTCCGCACCCTCGTGCACTTCCACGGCGAGCGCGCGCCCGGCGCGGGCCGGCAGCAGAAGCTCTGGATCCAGCCGTCCGCCGAGGTGATCCGGCGGATCCCGTCGTGGGAGTGGCTGCGCCTGCACATCGACCCGGCACGGTCACGCACGCTGGTCCAGGCGGCGCGGGTCGGCGAGTCTCTCGACCGGCTGACGCCCGACGACGCCGACGACAAGCTGCGCACGCTGCCCGGTGTCGGCACGTGGACCAGCGCCGAGGTCCGTCAGCGCGCGCTCGGCGACCCCGACGCCGTCAGCTTCGGCGACTACCACGTGGCCAAGGACGTCGGCTGGGCGTTGCTCGGGCGGCGCATCGACGACGACGAGCTGGCCGAGCTCCTGGAGGAGTGGCGGCCCCACCGCGGGCGCGTCCAGGCGTACGTCGCCCTGGCCGGCATCGGCGCCCCACGGCGCGCCCCGCGCATGCCGTTGCCGACGCATCTTCCCAGCCGCGTCGTCGGTTGAGCCCGGGCGGTCACACGGGCAGGGGTTGCTCCTCCACCGAGCCCCGGGCTTCCTCCAGCAGGATCCGCTGGGCGTCGCGATACCTCCGGTCGGCCTCCTTGGCGCTGTCGCCGACGGCCGTCAGGCCGATCCGGCCGTGTTCGGTGAGGCAGCTGATCATGTGGAAGACGATGCCGACCTGACGCGACTGGTCGAAGTGCAGTCCGTGGCGCGCCACGATGTCGAAGAGGTCACCCGGCATCAGCCCGCGCAGGTCCTCGGACTCCAGGTGGTCGGTGGCGACCAGGTGCTTCTCGTGGCCGCGCGGGGTGAGGAAGAGCGCCGTCCCGGGGTCGTAGCGGCCGTCGGTGAGGAACTGCAGGGTGAGGAAGGGGTGGGTGGTCCCGCCCTTGCGCAGGTTGAGCTCGATCGCGTACGACGCCCACTCGCCGTCCGCGCCCCGCACGACCACGAAGTCGACCGCGAACCTTCCCAGCGCCCCCTCGCGCGCCAGCTGGTGCCCGATCATCTCGGCGTCGCGGGTGATCAACCGGGCGTACTCGGGCGCCGCGGGGAACACGCAGCCCAGGTAGCTCTGCCCGCTGGCGCCACCCAGCAGCTGGTCGTGGGTCGAGAGCAGCTCGACCTTCCCGCCCGGCTGGACCCGCAGCTGGACGCTCGGGCTCTCCAGCTCGGTCCCGGTGATCCGCTCCTCCACGATTCCCGCGCCCTCGGCGAACTTGGCGACGTAGACGTCGAACGACAGCTTGCGGGACTCCAGCTCCATCTCCCTGATCCGCTGCATCACCTGGGGTCGCTCGTCCGAGGATCCAGGCGAAGGGAGTCCGGAGAGCCGGACGACCGCGTTGCCCGATCCGGAGACGCCTTCGTTGAGCTTCACGATGACGCTGTCCATGGTCGGCCGCTGGGCACGCATGGACACCACCGCGTCGGCCAGGTCGTCGAGCGTGCGCAGGTCCTCCACGCCGAGCGGGTGCGGCACGCCGACCTCCGCGAACAGCCGGCGGCAGCCGGTCTTCGAGCCGAGTGGCGCGAGCCGCGGGTCGGCGCCGTACATCGGGATGCCGAGCATGAGCGCCACGTCGCGCTCGAGCTCCGTGGTGTTGTACGGGATCATGTGCGACCGCGCCGGGTTGGGGACCAGCGCCGCGATGCGTGCCAGCAGGCGGGGCCGGTCGAGCAGCTTCTCGCTCAACGACCGGGGGACGAGTCGTGCACCGCCACCAGCGACAACCGGGCGCGCGCGTGGCTCGGGATGACGCCAGGGAGCAGAGCCAGGTAGTACTCGATGATCTCGGAGGCGATGGGCATCGAGGTCACGTAGACCATGCGCAACCGGGGCTGGCGCAGGAGCATCAGCAGGAACAGGAAGCGCTCCTCCATCGCCTGGGTCATGCTTCCGCTGGCGGCCGTGGCCCGGTCGAGGCTGATCGAGGGAAGCACCACGACCGACTCGTCGTCGTGGTTGAGACGCATCGCCTCCCACACGCCGGCCATCCGCGCCTGCAGGGCGTCGAACCGCTGGTACCGGTCCTCCTCGGACAGGGCCGACAGCACGTCCGGGCCGGCGTACGGCGGGGTCCACAGGTCCCCGGTCACGACGCGGTCCGCGAGTTGTCCACGCCCCTGACGCTGAACGTGCGGACACCGCGGCTGAGGCCCTTCAGCTCGCGTGTCCCCGCGTCCTCGCCGACGACGAGCGACCCGGCCGCCGAGAACACCCGCTCGGTCACCAGGATCTGCCACGGCTCGGCGATGTCGCACAGCCGGGCGGCCACGTTGGTGACGCTCCCGATCGCGGCGTAGTCGAACCTGCCGTCGAAGCCGATCTTGCCCAGCGTCGCGTAGCCCTGCGAGATCGCCGACGCTCATCGCGAGGTCGTGGCCCTGCCGCGCCCAGCCCTCGGCCAGCCCACGGACTCGGGTACGCATCGCCAGGCCCATCCGGATCGCCCGCAGGGCCCCGTCGTCGCAACGGACCGGGTCGTTGAAGAAGACCATCAGGCCGTCGCCCGTGAACCGCTCCAGGGTGCCCTCGAACCGGAAGATCAGGTCGCCGAGAGCCTCGTGGTACTCCGTGAGGACGCCCATGATCTCCTCGGGCTCGCTCGACTCGGCGAAGGCCGTGAAGCCACGCATGTCGCAGAAGACGACCACGATCTCGCGGCGGTGGCTCTCCAGGAACGACTCGTCGCCCGAGTCGACGATCAGCTCCGCCAGCTGGGGCGACAGGAAGCGCCGCAGGCCGCTCATCCGGTCCAGCTGGGCGACCTGCGTCTCGACGCGGGACTCCAGCTCGCGGTTCCACGCGGTGAGCTCGTCGGCCTGCCGTTTGATCGTGTCCTGGTAGCGCTTGATCCGGGCCAGCGACGCGACCCGGGCGAGCAGCTCGCTCTGGTTGACCGGCTTGGTCAGGAAGTCGTCCGCGCCGGCCTCCAGGGCCTTCACCTTCTGCTCGTCGCCGCTCGCGGTCACCATCACGACCGGCAGGTAGGCGGTGTCGGCCTGCTCGCGGATCCGGCGGCACACCTCGTAGCCGTCCATGCACGGGCATCACGATGTCCAGGAGGACGAGGTCGATCTCGGACTCCGCGATCGCCTTCAGCGCCTCCTCGCCGGACTCCGCGGACCGCACGTCGTAGCCGCGCGGGGTCAAGATGGCGTCGAGGAGCCTGATGTTGGCCGGCTGGTCGTCGACGACCAGCACGGTGGACGGCCTGGCGTCTCGTCGTTCACGTCGCACCTCCCAGCTCGATGAAGTCGCGCACCTGTTGGGGGAGCGAGCGGGCACTGATCGGCTTCTCGAGGTAGCCGTCGAAACCCGACGCGAACGCGCGCTCGCGGTCGTCGGACATGGCGAACGCCGTCACCGCGACGACGGGGACGCCGGGCCCGTCCGTGGCGGACCGGATCTGGCGCAGGGCCTCGGCGCCGTCGATCCCGGGGAGCTGGAGGTCCATCAGGATCAGGTCGGGGGAGACCTCGCGAGCGAGACGGACGCCCTCCTCGCCCGTCGTCGCCTCGATGACGTCGTAGCCGGAGTACTCGAGGACCGCCCTGACCAGCTTCAGGTTCTTGGGGTTGTCCTCGACGACCAGGATGGTGTGCTCGCTCATGCGCCGGTTCCTGTGCTCCGTGCCTTGTCAGGCTCGTGGGGTGGTGGAACGGGGAGCGCCGCCACGGTGGCCAGAGCCCCGCGCAGGTCGTCACGGCTGACCGGCTTGACCAGGTACGCCGCGGCGCCGAGCGCCGCGCCCCGCGAGCGCTCGTCGACGATCGAGACGATGACGACCGGGATGTCTCGGGTGCCGGGGTCGGCCTTGAGCGCCTCGAGCACTGCCCAGCCATCGATCCCGGGCAGCCTGATGTCGAGCAGGACGGCCGCAGGGTGAACCCGGCGTACGGCGTCCAGGCCGGCTGGTCCGTCCCGGGCCACGGTGACGCCGGTGGCCATGCCGGAGAGGTAGACAGTGAGCAGCTCGCGGGACGACGGGTCGTCCTCGATCACGACGACCTCGCCGACCACGTGCGAATCGGTGGTGTCACCGCGGGGCTCGCTGCTCTCCCGCTCCCGCGCGGGCAGGGAGAAGCTGAACGTGCTGCCCACGCCGACCTCGCTCTCCAGCCACATCCGACCACCGAGGAGCTCCACCAGCCGCTTGGAGAGCGTGAGGCCGAGTCCGGTCCCCTCCTCGCGCGAACCGCCCCGTCCGCCCTGCTGGAACGACTCGAAGATCCGTTGGCGGTCTGCCTCGGGTACGCCGATGCCGCTGTCCGTCACGGCGATCTCGAAGTCACCCCCACGGCGGCGCGCGCGTACGAGCACCGAGCCACCGGCGCCGGTGAACTTGACGGCGTTGGTCATCAGGTTGAGCACGATCTGCTTGAGCCGAAGCTCGTCGGAGTGGATGAGATCGACCTCGTCGGCGACCTCGACGCTGAGGTCGACGCCGCCATCCGCCGCGCGCTGACGCAGCATGGCGGCGGCGTCCTCCAGCAGGTTCCGCAGATCGAAGGACGAGTACTCCAGCTCCATCCGCCCGGCCTCGATCTTGGAGAGGTCGAGGATCTCGTTGAGCAGCTCGAGGAGGTGCTTGCCGGAGCCATGGATGTCTCGGAGGTACTCCTCCTGGCGGTCGTTGATGTCGCCGAACATCCGCTCGAGCAGCACCTCGGAGAAGCCCAGCACGGCGTTCAGTGGGGTCCGCAGCTCGTGGGACATGCTGGCCAGGAACTCCGACTTGTGGCGGCTAGCGAGCTCGAGCTCGAAGCTCTGCTCCTTCAGCTCCCGGTAGAGCTGGGCGTTCTGGAGCGCCAGAGCGGACTGGCTCGCGAACGTCTCCAGGAGATCGAGCGTCTCCTCGGTGAAGTCGCCCGTGCGCTTGCGACGGACGATCAGCGATCCGACGATCTTGCCTTTGCGCAACATGGGGGCCGCGACGAGCGAGCGCCAGCCGTCGTCGAACAGGATCTTCAGGTGTGGGTCGAGGGGAACGGCGCTCAGGTCCGGCACGGCGATCGGGCGTCTCTCCTTGGCGGCGCGCCCCACGAGCGTCTCGTCCACGTCGATGCGGATCGAACGGAGCCGCTCGACCACGCTGGGTGCCGTTCGGTAGGCACTGTGGACCCGGAAGCGACGCTCTGCCGGGGAGTACTCCATGATCGACCCACCGTCGGTCTCGGACAGCTCCACCGCGTGGCGGGCGATGGTGGAGAGGACGCTGTCCACGTCGAGGCTGGAGTTGACGGCCTCGCCCACCTCCTGCAGCGCCTCGAGAGCCTCGACCTTCTTCGCCAGCTCGGCGCCTCGTGCCTCCAGCTGCTGCACCAGCTTGACGCTGTTGACGGCCATGGCAGCCTGCCCGGCGAACGCCGAGACGATCGCCATCTCGCGCTCGTCGAAGGGGCTCACGACCGTGCGCCACACGCAGAGCGCCCCGAGCACCTCGTCGTCCAGGAGCATGGGCGCGCCCATGATCGTCCGGAACCCCGCCGACCGTTGGACGTCGAGTCGGCCGTAGCTCGCATCGGCCAGCACGTCCGCTATCTGCTGGGGCCTACGGTCGATGCCGACCCGCCCGACCAGCGAGTCGCGGCCGAGCGGGTTCGGGTGCTCGATGAGAAGGTCGAGCGTCTCCTCGGAGAGGCCGACCGCCTTGATCAGCCGGTAGACACCGTTGTCCAGCACGTAGAGATGCGCGGCCTGCGAACGGCAGAGTCGTCGGGCGCTCTCCACGACGGTCGTGAGCACCGTGTCCGGATCCCCCGCGAAGCGACCCATGGCGGAGAGCACCTCGTTGGCCGCCGCGAACTGGTCGGAGAGGTCGACGAAGTTCTTCAGGACGCGCGCGTGCTCCTCTGCGTCGACGGTGCCCGAGGACGTCGGCGGCTCTGGTGCGGCCATCGCAACCTCTCCCGCCCCATGCAGCTCGCGGTGGTGACCCTTCGAGTGTCCTCACCTTCGCCAGGCGCGGCAATCGCTCGCCTGGGTGAATGTCGTCGCCGGGAGCTCAGAGCAGCGGCCGCAGCGGCCACAACACCGACTCGGTGAACTTGCGGTGCAGGTCGCGGGCCTCCCACTCGTCGAGGGTCAGCTCGAGACAGTTGCCCTCGTCGACGGCGAAGATCTCTTCCAGCGCCTCCGCGAAGGCTGGGTCGATGACCTCGACGTTGATCTCGTAGTTGCCGGTGAGCGAGAGCCGATCGACGTTCGCGGTGCCGACTGTCGACCAGGAGCCGTCGATCGTCGCGGTCTTGGCGTGCACCATCGCGTCGCGGTAGCGCATGATCCGGACGCCCGCGTGCAGCAGCTGGGCGAAGTAGCCCCGCGAGATCCAGTCGGCCACGACGTGGTTGGACTTCAGCGGCACCAGGAGGCGGACGTCGACCCCGCGCTCCGCCGCGTGCTTCATCGCGTCGACGAAGTCCTGGTCGGGGATGAAGTACGCGCAGGTCATCCAGATGTTCCTGCTCGCGCGGTCCATCGCCTCGAGGTACATCCCCCGGATCGGGAAGACCATCAGTCGCGGCACGTTGCGGTGGAAGCGCAGCTGCGGCTCCCAGGTCGAGGCTGTCTCCAGCAGCAGCGGTCGCTCGCTCGGCCCGAACCTCTTGCGCCGGTTGAGGTTCCAGAAGTCGGCGAAGGCCCTCTTGAGGTCCCAGACGCCGGGTCCGGTGATGCCGACGTGTGTGTCGCGCCACTCGGTCGCGTACCTCGTCCCGACGTTGTAGCCCCCGACGAAGCCGACGGTGTCGTCGACCACCAGGATCTTGCGGTGCTCGCGCCCGTAGCGGCGGACGTCGAAGAAGCGCCACCCCGCGGCGTACACGGGGTACTTGAGCACCTTCAGGTTGTCGGGGAACCGCTTGAACACCGGCGAGACCACCAGGTTGGCGAACCCGTCGTAGATGCAGTAGACCTCGACGCCACGGTCGGCGGCCGCGGTGAGCGCGTCCTTGAACCGCTGGCCGACCTCGTCGCCCTTCCAGATGTAGGTCTCGAACAGCACCTGCCGCTCGGCACTGTCGATGGCGGCGAGCATGTCGTCGTACAGGTCGCTGCCGAAGGTGTACGTCGTCACCTCGCCGTGCCCGACCTCGACGGTCCGCGGCGGGGTCGTCGGGAACGGCTTGGCCTTCTTCCCGCGCCGACGGTAGGAGTCGAACAGCGTCAGGCCGATCGCCACCAGGAACGGCGTGACCAGCGTCGCCACCAGCGTGCGGCGAAGGATCCGCGAGAGTCTCTCGCCGCTGAACGCCACCCGGTCAATCTAACGGGGGCTCCTCGCCTTCACTCCAGCGAGAGGTGCACGTCCACCATGAGCCGGTCGGCGAGCGTCTCGAGGGCCTCGCGCAGACCCTCGGCGCTCGCCGACTCGGGCGCGACGAGCACGGCGCGCGCCTCGAACAGGCGACCGCCGGCCATCGGGGCGTCGACGAGCTCGGTGAACAGGTCCTCGATGCTCACTCCGCTGGCGGCCAGGAGGGCGGAGATCTCGGCCACGATCCCCGGCCGGTCGGCGCCGACGAGCTCGAGCTCGTACCGGGTCCGGTCGTCCTCGGCCGGGAGGTCGGTGCGCTCGACCTGCACGTGCAGCCCCTGATCTCCCAGGGCGACGAGGTCTGCCACCAGGGCGTCGGCCTCCGCCTCGGGGGCCGACACCAGCACGATGCCCGCGAACTTCCCGGCGAGGTGCGCGAGCTGGCTGTGTTCCCAGCTGCCGCCGTGAGCGTTGACGGGCGCCGAGACGGCGGACACCAGTCCTGGCCGGTCGTCGCCGAGGACGGTGAGGACGAAGTGGGCCATCCACGAAGGCTAGCCACGATCAGACGCCCTGACGGCTGTCTCATGATCGCCTAGGTCGCATTCTGGACGCACCCAGTACGTCGCGGATTCGACCCTGACCAGAGTCACCCGTCCAGCCGCGCCAGCAACCGCTTGGGCGCCACCTGCCGGTAGGCGTCGCGGACCACCTCGGCCACCTCGTCCCAGTCGGGGTCGTTGTCGATGCGTACGCCGACCCAGCCGCGGTGGCCGACGTACGGCGGCCGGAAGTAGCGGTCCGGATCGCTGCCGATGAGCTCCGCCTGCGCACCCTGTGGGGCAGCCGCCCAGAACGCCAGGTGGTCCGCGCCGTGGTGGTGGTCGTCCATCATCACGAACTGCCTGCCACAGAAGAACGACACCTCCCCGTGGCTGAGCTTCTCGGTCGCCTCGGGCAGGGCCAGCGCGATCTCACGCAGCCTCTGGACGGGGTCGGCGGTCATGCCAGGGCCGCGGCGCCCGGCCGTGCGGACTCATCGGCGTTGGCCAGCATCCGCCGACCGACGGCGGCCACCTCGTCGACGAGCTCCCTCGGCGTGACGACGCGGAACGGCGCGCGGATCGACGCCAGCTTCTCGGCGTACCAGTCGAGCTCGTCGGTGCTGGCGCGGATCCGGCTCGTCCGCTCGTCGATCACCTCCACGAGGCCCTGCTTGCGAGGCAGCCAGCACCGAACGTCGTCGGCCGGCGCGTCGACGACGACCTCGATCTTGTGCCGCCAGCCCTCGGACAGGTGCTCCTCGAGCGTGGCGACCGGGTCGAGGTCCGCCGGAACCTCGAAGTTCTCGGCCAGCTCCTGGGCGTCGACCACCCGGTCGATGCGCAGGATGCGGCGCGCATCGGCGGTGTGGGACCAGCACAGCAGGTACCACTTGCCGAACCGCACCACGATCGCCCACGGGTCGACGTCCATGTCGCGGACCTTGTCGGGGCCGAGCCGGTAGGCGACCCGCAACCGGCGCCGCGAGGCACACCCCTGGACGAGCACGGCGGTGACCCGGGGCTCCGGCGCCGAGGAGTGTCCGTCGGGCGTCCGCTCGCTCATCCGGACGACGGCCTCGACCGGCTCGGCGATCGGCTGCGGCAGGACCCGGATGATCTTGCCGACCGCCTGGCCGACCGGGTCCGTCGGGTCGTGGGCGCGGCCCTCCAGCACCGCCATCACCAGCCCGAGTGCCTCGGAAGCCGTGAACATCAGGGGCGCCAGCCGGACCCCGCGGCCGATGCGGTAGCCGCCGTACTTGCCCCGCGTCGACTCCACGGGGATGCCGGCGTCGCGCAGGTTGCCGACGTAGCGACGTACCGCCCGGTCGGTCATGCCCAGCCGGCCGGCGAGCTGTTCGCCTCGGATGCCGGGGGAGTTCTGCACCATCTCCAGCACCAGCAGCGCCCGCGCGGTCGGCGTGGTCTCGTCCACGAAGACAGGGTGGATCATAAACCGGAAGATTACCGTCCGGAACCACTCCCTCGGTGACCACGGAGATCGTCTGCGAGCGTCCCTTGGTCTGCACGACGAAGCGAAGCGAGCGCCAGCGAGCGAGCGGAGGAGGAAGACCAAGGGTTATAGCGAGCAGACATGCGAGCGGAGCGAGCGAAATGGCACGGAGATCGTCTGCGAGCGTCCCTTGGTCTGCACGACGAAGCGAAGCGAGCGCCAGCGAGCGAGCGGAGGAGGAAGACCAAGGGTTATAGCGAGCAGACATGCGAGCGGAGCGAGCGAGAATGGCACTGTCGGTGGTCCCTCGTACGCTGGACGTCATGCGTCCGGTGACCGATCTCGAGCGACGGGTGGCCCCTTTCCGCGTCGACTCCGACTACCAGCCCTCGGGCGACCAGCCGACCGCGATCGCCGAGATCGTGAAGCGGGTCAACGCGGGTGTGCAGGACGTCGTGCTCCTGGGCGCGACGGGCACGGGCAAGACCGCGACGGTGGCCTGGGTCGCCGAGCAGGTCCAGCGGCCGATCCTGGTGATGCAGCCCAACAAGACCCTCGCCGCGCAGTTCGCCAACGAGCTGCGCCAGCTCTTCCCGAGCAACGCGATCGAGTACTTCGTCTCCTACTACGACTACTACCAGCCCGAGGCCTACGTCCCGCAGACCGACACCTACATCGAGAAGGACTCCTCCATCAACGAGGAGGTCGAGCGGCTGAGACACTCCGCGACCAACTCGCTGCTCACCCGCCGCGACGTGATCGTGGTGTCGACGGTGTCCTGCATCTACGGCCTCGGCACCCCGCAGGAGTACGTCGACCGCATGCTGCGGCTGCGCGTGGGCGACGAGCACGACCGCGACTCGATCCTGCGGCGGCTGGTCGAGATCCAGTACACCCGCAACGACATGTCCTTCACCCGTGGCACGTTCCGGGTGCGCGGTGACACCCTCGAGGTCTTCCCGGTCTACGAGGAGGCCGCGATCCGCGTCGAGTTCTTCGGCGACGAGGTCGAGCGGATGATGACGCTGCACCCGGTGACCGGCGAGGTGCTGTCCGACGACAAGGAGCTCTACATCTTCCCGGCGACCCACTACGTCGCCGGCCACGACCGCATGGAGCGGGCGATCAACGGCATCGAGGCCGAGCTCGAGGAGCAGCTCGCCTACTTCGAGCGCCAGGGCAAGCTGCTCGAGGCCCAGCGGCTGCGCATGCGCACGACCTACGACATCGAGATGATGCGCCAGGTCGGCTCCTGCGCCGGCATCGAGAACTACTCGATGCACATCGACGGCCGCACCCGCGGCAGCGCCCCCAACTGCCTGCTCGACTACTTCCCCGAGGACTTCCTGCTCGTCGTCGACGAGTCCCACGTCGCGGTGCCCCAGATCGGCGGGATGTACGAGGGCGACATGTCGCGCAAGCGCAACCTGGTCGACCACGGCTTCCGCCTGCCCAGCGCGATGGACAACCGTCCGCTGCGCTGGGAGGAGTTCCTCGACCGGATCGGCCAGACCATCTACCTCTCGGCGACGCCGGGCAACTACGAGCTCGACAAGGTGGGCGGCGACACCGTCGAGCAGATCATCCGGCCGACCGGCCTGGTCGACCCCGAGGTCGTGGTCAAGCCGACCAAGGGTCAGATCGACGACCTGATCCACGAGATCAGCACCCGCACCGAGAAGAACGAGCGCATCCTGGTCACCACGCTGACCAAGAAGATGTCCGAGGACCTCACCGACTACCTCCTCGACGCCGGCGTCCGCACCCGCTACCTCCACTCCGAGGTCGACACCCTCAAGCGCATCGAGCTGCTCCGCGACCTCCGGCTGGGCGAGTACGACGTCCTGGTCGGGATCAACCTGCTCCGCGAGGGTCTCGACCTGCCCGAGGTCTCGCTGGTGTCGATCCTCGACGCCGACAAGGAGGGCTTCCTGCGCTCCGACAAGTCGCTGATCCAGACGATCGGCCGCGCGGCCCGCAACGTGTCGGGTCAGGTGCACATGTACGCCGACAAGATCACCCCGTCGATGGAGAAGGCGATCGACGAGACCAACCGGCGGCGAGCCAAGCAGGTCGCCTACAACACCGCCCACGGCATCGACCCCACGCCGCTGCGCAAGAAGATCGCCGACATCACCGAGATGCTGGCCCGCGAGGACGAGACGACCCAGGAGCTGCTGGCCACCTGGCAGGGCACCGGCGCCCACGGCGACAAGTCGCGCGGCAAGCAGCCGGTCCCCGGCCTGTCGCGGATGGACGCGGCCGAGATCCGCCGGAAGGCCCCCGACGCCGCCGGCCTGCCCAGCTCCGACCTGGCCGACCTGATCCAGCAGCTCAACGACCAGATGAAGGCTGCCGCCGCCGAGCTCCAGTTCGAGCTGGCCGCCCGGCTGCGCGACGAGATCTCCGACCTGAAGAAGGAGCTGCGTCAGATGATGGAAGCGGGCGCTCGGTAGCGCTGCCCTTGTGGCATGAATGTGGCATGATCGTGGCATGGCCAAGTCGCGCTTGAGTACGACCGTCGACAAAGACCTGCTCAGCCGAGCGCGCGCGCTGTGCCCTGACTGCACAGACGCCTCGATGATCGAGGATGCCCTGGAGGCGCTCTTGCAGAGTCACCGGAAGGCAGAAGTCGATGAGGCATACGCGCGCGCTTACGCGGAACACCCCTTCGACGAGCCCGACGAGTGGGGCGATCTGGCCAGCTGGGGTGAGGCGGCGAGGCGCGCGTGACTCTGCCAGCGCGCGGCGAGATCTGGTGGTGCGAACCGCCCGATATCGGGCGTCGTCCGGTCGTCGTCCTCTCTCGCAACAAGGCGATCTCGTCGCGGCGGGTCGCGATCGTGGCGCCTTGCTCGACAAGGTTCCGGGGCCTCCCGAGTGAGGTCGAGCTGGATCCCAGGACCGATCCCGTCTCACGATCCTGTGTCGTGGCGCTCGATTCGCTCGAGAGCGTGACGGTGGGGCTCTTCGTCGAGCGCATCGGCCGCCTCGCAGATGAGCGCATGCGTCAGGTGTGCGCTGCACTCGCCGTCGCCGTCGACTGCTGAGGCTTGCGGGTCCGCTAGCGCTGGTCGGGTGGCGGAAGCTGCTTGCGCTGCTGCCGGCGCAGCTCCTTCTCGTGCTTGCGGACGATGCTGCGCTTGTTGGACTCGATGATGTCCTTCTTCTGAACGACCGTGCCCAGCAGGGGCACGGCGGTGCCGATCATCGGGAAGACCGGCCAGGGGAAGCCGCCGAACATGGTGAGCGCCCAGACCACCCAGCAGATCAGGGTGGGAATCAGGAACGCCATGAATGCCTCGCGTCGCCTCCGCTCCCAACGAGCGACCGCCCGCTCCTCGACGCTGCGGACATCGAGGGCACCCGCGGTCCACGGTGCCAGAGCGACGGACGGAACGAGGTCGTCGAGCATTCCCGGAAGCTCGCCGAGGGTCTTGGCAGTGTGCACGGCGTCGGCCCGGTCGTCGTACTCCGACCGGTCGAGACGCCCCTCCGCGTAGGCGTCGCCCAGCGCCCGCAACACGATGTCGCGGTCGGCGTCGGAGGCCCGCATCGGTGCGAACTCAGGCGACCTGGGGTCGTGGGCGAACTCCCGCCACACCTCGGGTCCGGTGGTCACCGGATCATGGTAGGCAGGCCGTGTGGACGTGGCGCAGATGCAGGCCTACTGCCTGACCAAGCCGGGTGCGTGGCCGGACAACCCGTGGGGCCACGAGCACCCGGTGATCAAGGTCGGTCCGGGGGAGCGGGGCAAGATCTTCGCCTTCCTCGGTGCCGACGGCGTGGGGGTCAAGGGCGGACGCACCCGCGAGGTCGCCGACGAGTGGCTCCAGCGCTTCCCCGGCGACGCGACGGTGATGGCCTACATCGGCCGCTCGGGCTGGAACGACCTCACCCTCGGCGGCGCGATCCCCGACGAGGACCTGCTCGACGCCGTCGACGAGTCCTACCGGCTGGTCGTCGGGGGGCTGCCCAAGAAGCTGCGCCCCGACGACTGGGACCGGGCCTAGAGCCTTCCGGTCTGGCGTGCGACGGTCAGACCCACGAGCCGGGCGACGACCAGCGCGATGTACAGGACGCCGGCGACCTGCTCGACCATGACGAGCGACCGTGCGTGCGCCAGGACGGGCACGATGTCGGAGAGGCCGACGCTGGTCAGGTTGGTGAACGACAGGAAGAGCAGCCCGAAAAAGGTCTGCGAGTCACCTTGCTGGCCTACGAACGAACCTGGCTGGACGACCTGGCAGGCGGCGAAGACGTAGGCGAAGCCCCAGGCGACCACGGTGAACGCCGCACCCGGTGGCGTACAGCTCGTCGCGCGTCACCCGGTCGTCGTGGAACAGGTAGCGGATCATCCCGTAGGAGACGTAGAAGTAGAACGGCGCGTGCAGCAGCGCGGAGGTGAGCACCACCCAGTCCTGGTCGGGCAGGAGCGCCTCCAGCACGCTGAACACCACCGCCGGCCCACCCAGCAGCGCGGCCACCCAGGCGAGCGCAGGGGTGCGGCGGACCGCCCACAAGGCGATCAGGACCACGCAGGTGCCGATCGCCCCGAGGAACGATCTGCCGAGGGTGCTGCCGTCCGCGAACGGATAGGCGAGCACGGCCAGCAGCTGCGCGAGCAGCAGGATCCCGGACGGGTGCCGGCGAACGGCCCCGGTCAGCCCCTTGGCGGGGTGGCTGTCCGGGTCGAGCACGGTGGGCACAGAGGCATCCTAGGGACCCCGTCGGGCGGGCCCGGGCTCCCGCGCGGGCTGCCGGTGACCACCTACGATGCCCGGGTGAGGGAGGCCAGGGAGGGCCCTCCTGTCGCGCTGTGGCTTCTCGTCGGGATCCTGGCGGTCGCCTGTGCGGTGGGCGGCATGCAGGTGGCTCAGGCGCGCGACGCGCGCGCCCGCGACGACGCCCAGCACGCTCGGTACGCCGAGGCGATGGCCGCCGCGACCGACGAGGCCACGGCGTTCGTCAACGTCGACCACGAGACGGCCGAGGAAGACCTGGCGCGCATCGCGGCGGGCGCGACCGGACCGCTCAAGGAGCGCTACACCGAGGACGTCGAGCGCATCGTGCGCAGCCTGCGACGCGACCGGCTCGTCACCGAGGGCGAGGTGCTGTGGACCGGCGTGGTGCGCGTCGACGCGGCAAGCGCCACGGTGCTGGTCGCCACGACGGGCACCCGGTCCGACCGCCGTACCGAGGAACCCGTCTCGCGTGACCTGCGGCTGCGCCTCCGGCTGGTACCCGTCGACGGCGAGTGGCTCACCTCCCAGATCGAGCCGGTCGACTGATGGCCGGAGTGCTGACGGGACCGGTGCCGATCCGCCGCGTGCTGGCGCTCGTGGCACTGGTGCTGCTGGGCCTCGCCGGCTTCGAGGTGTGGTACCTGCTCGGCTGGGGTCCGGAGGCCGGGGAGGACCGGCCCGTCGTGGTCGGCGACCTCGCTGCCCGGTCGGTGGTCGACGCCGCCGCCCAGGACATCACCCAGATCGCGTCGACGAGCTACCGCAACTACGACGAGCAGGTCGAGCAGGCCACCACGCTGATGACTCCCGAGTTCGCGGACCAGTACCGCGCCACGGCCGCCTCTCTCGCCCCGACCTTCGCCGAGCAGCGTCGCGAGATCGCCGCACAGGTCGTCTCGTCGGCCGTGGTGCGCGCCACCGACCAGCAGGTTCAGGCGCTGGTCTTCCTCGACTCCCACGTCAGCGAGCGCGGCGGCGAGCCGGTCACGCTGCCCTACCGGACCCTGGTGACCATGACCAAGACCGGCCACGGCTGGCTGGTGTCGAACATCGAGACCCGGTGAGCACATAGCATCGGGCCGTGGCCCCGACCCAACCTCCGACGGAGATCGAGACCGACCTGCTCATCATCGGAGCCGGGCCGAGCGGCCTGTTCGCCACCTACTACGCGGGTTTCCGCGGGCTCCGGGTGGCCCTGATCGACTCGCTGCCGGAGCTCGGCGGGCAGGTCACCGCGATGTACCCCGAGAAGCAGATCTTCGACGTCGCCGGGTTCCCGTCGATCAAGGGCCGCGACCTGGTGGCGGGACTGGTCGAGCAGGCCGCCTCCGCGCACCCGGAGTACTTCCTCGACCGCACGGCCGTCGGCCTGACCCACGACGACGACGCCGTCACCATCGAGCTCGACGACGGCACGCGCATCCGCGCCGGCGCCGTCATCATCACCGCCGGCATCGGCAAGTTCAGCCCGCGGCCGCTGCCTGCCGGCGACGGCTGGCTCGGGCGCGGCATGGAGTTCTTCGTGCCGACCTTCGCGCCGTACGCCGGCAAGGACGTCGTCATCGTCGGCGGCGGCGACAGCGCGTTCGACTGGGCCCTGCACCTCGAGCCGGTCGCCAGGTCGGTCACCCTGGTCCACCGCCGCGACGCGTTCCGCGCCCACCAGCGCACCGTCGACCAGGTCAGGGCGTCGTCGGTCCAGATCGTCACCAAGGCCCAGGTGACCGCGCTGCGCGGGAACGGTGTGGTCGAGGAGGTCGAGATCACCGTCGACGGCGCCGAGCCCGAACGCCGGCCGGCGCAGGCGGTCGTGGCGGCGCTGGGCTTCATCGCCGACCTCGGCCCGCTGCAGCAGTGGGGGATCGAGGTGCAGAAGCGGCACATCGTGGTCGACGCCTCGATGCGCACCAGCCTGCACCGGGTCTTCGCCGCCGGCGACGTGACGGAGTACCCCGGCAAGGTCCGCCTGATCGCCGTCGGCTTCGGCGAGGCCGCCACCGCCGTCAACAACGCCGCCGTCGTCATCGACCCCACCGCCCACGTGTTCCCCGGCCACTCGTCCGAGGGACCTGACGGACTCCGCTGGTCGAGGAAGGCGCGCAGGCGCCTGTCACGAGACCCGGTGAGCAGGTCGCGCTCCGGTGACGAGGTCTCGTGACGGTTGCTGCGCAACCTCCTCGACCAGCGATCGGATCACGGAGAAGCAGCCGGACAGCTGTGTCGAGCGAACGAGTCACGTCGGCGGCCGTCGTACGCCCGGTCACCCAGCCCACCAGCGCGGCCAGCCAGACGTCGCGGATCACGGCAGCGGCGGCGAGGTCGTCGGGGGTCGGCGGGTCGTCGGGTGCGGATCCTGGCCGGATCGCGCGTACCAGCATGGTGACCAGCAGCCGGCTCACGGTGCGGATCTCGTCGCGGGCGGTGGCGTCGGCGAACATGAACGCCCGGGTCAGTGCCTCGGTCAGCCGCGGGTCCTCCTGCATCCGGGCCGTGGTGCCGGCGAGCAGCGCGGTGACCCGCTCGGCGGCGGTGTCGCCACGGGCTGGCTGGTCGCGGGTGGCCCGCTCCGCGTCGTCGAGGTCGCGGGCGAGCGCGGAGACCAGCAGGTGCACCTTGGAGGGGAAGTAGCGGTAGAGCGTGCCGAGGGCCACGTCGGCGTCCTCCGCGACATTGCGCATCTGCACGGCGTCGTACCCGCCCTGCGACGCCAGGGCCACGGTCGCGTCGAGGATCCGCTCGCGGCGCTCGCGCTGCGTCACCCGCTGGGCGGTCGGCTGCCTCCCCTCCACCGTCCTCATGATAGGAACACGTTCTATGTCCCTGCGCGTGGCCTTGCTGTCCTACCGCAGCAAGCCGCACTGCGGGGGCCAGGGCGTCTACGTCCGCCACCTCAGCCGCGAGCTGGTCGCCCTCGGCCACGACGTCGAGGTGTTCTCCGGCCAGCCCTACCCCGAGCTCGACGACGGCGTGCGGCTGACCAAGGTGCCCAGCCTGGACCTCTACCGGGAGCCCGACCCGTTCCGGGTGCCGCGCCTGCGGGAGTTCCGCGACCTGGTCGACGTCGAGGAGTTCCTCACCATGTGCACGGCGGGCTTCCCGGAGCCGAAGACCTTCGGCACCCGCGTGGCCAGACTGCTGCGTGACCGGGTCGACGACTTCGACGTGGTCCACGACAACCAGGTGCTCGCCACCGGCCTGCTCGGCATCGAGAAGCTCGGCCTGCCGCTCGTCACGACCATCCACCACCCGATCACCGTCGACCGGCGGCTCGACCTGGCCGCCGCCACGACCTGGCGACGCCGGCTGACCCTGCGCCGCTGGTACGGCTTCCTGCGCATGCAACGCCGGGTCGCCCGCCAGGCCCGGCTCGTGCTGACGCCGTCCACATCGTCCAAGCGCGACATCGTCGCCGACTTCGGCGTCGCCCCTGCCCGCGTGCAGGTGGTCCCGCTCGGGGTGGACGAGGGCTTCCGGCCGCCCACGGCGCCCCGGGTGCCGGGCCGGATCGTCGCCATGGCCAGCGCCGACGCGCCGATGAAGGGCATCGCGACGCTGCTCGAGGCGTTCGCCAAGCTGCGCACCGAGCGCGACCACCTCGAGCTGCTCCTGGTCAGCAAGCCGCAGCCCGGCGGCCGGACCGAGCAGATCGTCGACCGTCTGGCCGTCCGCGACCACGTCCGGTTCGTGCACGGCGTCACCGACCTCGAGCTCGTCGAGATCATGGGCTCGGCCGAGGTCGCCTGCGTGCCCTCGCTCTACGAGGGCTTCTCGCTGCCGACCGCCGAGCTGATGGCGTGCGCCACCCCGCTGGTCGTCAGCGACGCCGGGGCGATCCCCGAGGTCGTGGGTCCCGACGGGCTGTGTGCCGACCTCGTGCCGCCCGGCGACGTCGAGGTGCTGGCCGGAGCGCTCGGCCGGCTGCTCGACGACCCCGAGCGGCGGGAGCGGTACGGCGCCGCCGGCCGCGCGCGCGTCGACGAGCTGTTCAGCTGGCGGGCCGCGGCCGCGGCGACCGCCGCGGCGTACGAGGAGGCCATCCGTGCTCACCGTTGACTTCGACCGGCTCGGGCTGCAGCCCGGCGACCGCGCCCTCGACCTGGGGTGCGGCGCGGGGCGGCACGCGTTCGAGATGTACCGCCGCGGTGCCGACGTGGTCGCCTTCGACCAGGACGCCGACGAGCTGGCGAAGGTCCGCGAGTGGTTCGCCGCGATGAGGGACGCCGGCGAGGTGCCCGAGGGTGCGGAGGCCGACGTCAAGGAGGGCGACGCCCTTGCGCTGCCCTTCGCCGACGGCGAGTTCGACCGGGTCGTGGCCGCGGAGATCCTCGAGCACATCCCGGCCGACATCCAGGCGATCGAGGAGCTGGTCCGCGTCACCCGGCCCGGCGGCACCGTCGCCCTCACCGTGCCGCGCTGGTTCCCGGAGGTCGTCTGCTGGCGGCTCTCCCGCGCGTACCACGACACCCCGGGCGGCCACATCCGGATCTACACCGACGCCGAGCTCACCGCCAAGGCCGAGAACGCCGGGCTCGAGCCCACCGGGCAGGGCTACGCCCACGGCCTCCACTCGCCGTACTGGTGGCTCAAGTGCGCCGTCGGCGTGCACAACGACCGCAACCCGGCGGTTCGCGCGTACCACCGCCTCCTGGTCTGGGACATCATGAAGAAGCCCCGCACCACGCGAGTGGCTGAGCGCATCCTCGACCCGGTGATCGGCAAGAGCCTGGTCCTCTACTTCCGCAAGCCGTGCTGACGACTGGGCTGACCTGGGCTGACGACTGTGCTGACGACTGGGGAGCTGGCCGCGACGGCGCGCTCGATCGTGGCCATGCAGCAGCCCGACGGCGCGATCCCGTGGAGCCCCGGCGCCCACACCGATGTCTGGAACCACCTCGAGTCGGCGATGGCGCTGACCGTCGCGGGGGAGGACGGTGCGGCCCAGCGCGCGTTCGCGTGGGTCCTCGACGGCCAGCGCGACGACGGCTCGTGGCCGATGAAGTACGTCGCCGGGACGGTCGAGGACGCCAGCGGCGAGACCAACATGTCTGCCTACCTGGCGGTGGCGGTGTGGCACCACTGGCTGGTACGCCGCGACCCGGCGTTCGTGGCGCGGTGCTGGCCGACCGTACGCCGGGCGCTCGACTGGGTCGTCTCGGTTCAGCTGACGTTCGGCGGCATCGCGTGGGCGCAGGAGTGGGAGGACGGCCGGCCCGCGACGGTGCACCCGGACGCGTTGCTCGCGGCGTCGTCCAGCGTCTACCAGTCGCTGCGCGCGGGGGTATCGCTCGCCGAGCTGACGGACGACCCCCAGCCCGACTGGGAGCTGGCGGGCGGCCGGCTGCGACACGCGCTCCGCGAGCACCGCGACCTGTTCCTGGACAAGTCGGAGTTCTCGATGGACTGGTACTACCCGGTCCTCGGCGGGGCACTCCGCGGCGAGGAGGCAGCCATCATGCTCGCGGAGCGCTGGGACGACTTCGTCGTGCCCGGGCTCGGGGTCCGCTGCGTGTCGACCAACCCGTGGGTGACCGGGGCCGAGACCTGCGAGCTGGTGCTCGCGCTCGAGGCGCTCGGCGAGCGCGAGCGTGCGGTCCGGCTGTTCGCGGACGTGCAGCACCTGCGTGAGGACGACGGCCGCTACTCGACCGGCTACGTGTTCCCCGAGGGCGCGAACTGGCCCGGCGACCACTCGACGTACACCGCCGCCGCCGTGGTGCTGGCCGCGGACGCGCTGGCCGACGCGACGCCGGGCGCCGACATCATGCGTGGGCGCACCCTGGTGCCGCACTTCGCGCCCATCGCGCTGGAGTGCGGGTGCGCCTCAGCCGACCGGCTCGCCGGCCAGTCCCGCCGTACGGCGTAGCACGCGCAGCGACCCGACCGTCTCGCGCTCCTCGAAGGCGCCGCCCGCCAGCGCCCGCAGGTACATCTCGTACGGCGGCCGCCCGCCGTCGGCCGGGTCGGGGAAGACGTCGTGGATGGCCAGCAGCCCACCAGGCGCCACCCACGGCGCCCAGCCCTCGTAGTCGTCGGCCGCCGGCTGCTCCCCGTGCCCGCCGTCGACGAACAGCATCGACAGGGGAGTACGCCAGTGCGCGCTCACCACGCGGGAGGCGCCGACCACGGCGACCACGTGTTCCTCGAGCCCGGCGCGCTCGATGGTGCGGCGGAAGGCAGGCAAGGTGTCCATCAGCCCGGACTCGGCGTCGACGAGCGATGGGTCGTGGTGCTCCCAGCCGGCCTGGTTCTCCTCCGACCCGCGGTGGTGGTCCACGGTGAACACCGTGCCGCCGACCTCGCGGGCGGCCGCGCCGAGGTAGACCGCGGACTTCCCGCAGTACGTGCCGACCTCCAGGACGGGCCCGTGCGGCAGCCGCTCGCGAGCCAGCCGGTGCAGGGCCAGGCCCTCGTCCTCGGGCATGAATCCCTTGGCGGCCCGCGCGTGCGCCAGCAGGTCTGGCGGAAAGTCCCGCGGCATGCTCACCCGCGCAGCCGCTGGCCGAAGAACGCCAGCACCCGGTCGACGGCGTCCTGGTGGCGGTGCAAGGTGAGCGTCGCATGGCTCTTGCCCGGCAGGTCGACGGCCAGGAACCTGTCGCCCAGCAGCCGGCGCAGTGTCTCGAACCGGGTGCCGACCGCCTTGTCCCCGACGTACCTGATGCCCAGGACCGGGCAGCCTGCCCTTGCGCGGGCGACCACGGCGTCCTGGTCCGCTGGGGAGAGGCCGAGGTCGGCGGAGCGGCGTCTGCCGACCGGGAACGGCGCCGCGGGCTGCGCGACCACCGGGGCCGCGACCACGTCGTCGACCATCATCGCCAGGGCGTAGCCGCCGGTGAAGCACATCCCGAGCGCCCCGACGCCGGGTCCGCCGAGCTCGGCGTGCAGCTCGCGTGCGAGGGAGCGGAGCCAGTCGGTGACGGGGGCGGTGCGGCCGGTCGCGAGCTTGGTGAACTCGGCGTTCGTGCACACCTGGGCCAGCGAGCGGGCGAGCGAGAGAGGGGACATCGCCTGACCCGGCTTGCCGAAGAGGACCGGCATCACCACGGTGAACCCGGCCGCCACCACCTCGTCGCCGAACGCGACCACGTCCGGCGTCATCCCCGGCAGCTCGTGGATCAGCACGACCCCTGGGCCGGTGCCCTTCCGGTAGGTCGGGCGCGTGTCGCCGCTGGCGCTGCGGTGCTCACCGAGGGTCCAGCTGTCGAGGGAGGCCATGGCCTCATTCTGCCGACGCCGCCGGCCCGGACCAGCGGTGAGCCAGGCACCGTTTGCGGGCCGCACGGTGCCAGAGTCACCGCCGGCTCCATCGCCCTGTTGGGTGCTGAGCAGGTAGAGGTGGTGGTCGGTGCCGAACTCGGCGACGCGAGAGATCGGCAGGTCCGCCCACTGCGGCGCCTGGTCCGCCAGCAGCCGTCGTACCAGGGCTGCGTCGGTGTCGACCCGGTCGTCATGGAGCCGGGTCACGGTCCGCCACGCTAGGTGGTGCCGACGGCAGCGGCCATCGCGTTTCCGTTACTTGCCAATATGGAAAGTACGAGGCATAGTTTCCAACATGGAAAGTGACGACACCGCGGCAGCGCTGCGCGACGCCGAGCAAGCACGCGACGCACTGGCGGGCGACGTCCGCCTCCCACGCGGCCACGACCTCGCGCTCGGCGCCGCCGTGGCCGCGCTGATCGCGACCTGGGGACCTGGCGTCGCCCTCGACGACGCCCTGGCGCGATGGGCGCTGGCGGGGGCCCTCGTGCTCTTCCTCGTGGTCGCGCTGGCCGAGCTGTGGTTGTTCTCGCGAGTCAACGGGGTCCGCGTCGGCGGCTATGCCAACAAGGTCGTCTTCGGCGGGACTCCGGTGGCGAGCTGGGGGCTCGGCATGGGCTTCGTCGCGTCGTTGGTCGGGGCGTTCGAAGGCTGGTGGTGGCTGGTGGCCGTTGCCGCGCTCGCGGGAGGCGCTGCGTACGGCTGGGGAGCGCGCGTCTGGATGCGCCGGTACCGGCAGGAGCCGGTGAAGCTCGCGCCGGGCCTGACCCGGCTCCAGTGGGTGCTGGTGGCGCTGCCGGTTCTCTGGGGTGTCGTGATCCTCGGCGTCCTCTCGCGTTGATGGCCGACCTCGACCCGCACCTCCAGGCGCCGGCGCGACTCAAGCTGGTCACCATGCTCACGGCGGTCAGCGAGGCAGAGTTCGCGACGGTGCGCGACCGGCTGGAGGTCAGCGACTCCGTGCTCTCCAAGCACCTGTCCGCGCTCGGCGACGCGGGCTACGTGCGGGTGCGCAAGGGCGTGCACCAGGGGCGTCGTACGACGTGGGTGGCGCTGACCGCCAAGGGCCGGACCGCCGTCCGCGACCACGTCGGGGTGCTGCGCCGTCTGATCGCCGACGTGCCCTGAGCGGCCGGCCGCCGAGGCCGGCCGCCGGTGGGACTCAGGGAGTCGCCACTCCGTAGACCTGCAGCTCCGTCAGGTCGGTGAAGGTGCAGCCGTCGAACCCGCCGTTCGGGCAGTTAGTGGCGAAGTCCGGCACCTGGTTGCCCAGGATCGTGAACCGCACGTACTGCACGCCCAGGGCGCCGGTGATCGGCGTGACCGGGTTCAGCCTGTGCTGGTCGGCCACGGTGAAGGTGCCGGAGGCGGCCACCGTCCAGTTGACGTTGTCGGGCGACGTCTCGATCCGGTAGTCACCGGTCGAGGCGCTGCCGGAGTCACCGCACGTTGCGCTCGGGTCGACCGCGAACTGGGTGATGTTGACCTTCTGGGGCATGGCCACCGTGATGAACTTCGGGGTGAACACGTTGGTGGGCGTGCCCTTCTTGTTGCCCGTCGTGCTGCCCCAGCCGGTGCCCAGCAACATGTCGAACGCGTGCACCGGACCGCAGCCGAACTGCGTGTAGTCCGGACCGTTGAACGCGATGACCTTGGCGCCGCCAGTCGTGGCCACCCAGTTTCTCGTGGCCTGGAAGTCGGCCTTCGAGCCGTTCGCGGCCACCGTCACCGGCGCCGAGATCGGCTTGTAGCCGGCGCCGTTGACGGTGAGCTTGCCGTAGCTGCCGACCGGCACCGGGCCGAGCGTGTAGTTGCCGTTGGCGTCCGTGACCGCCGTCGGGTTGACCACGCCCTGGCCCTGGAAGGCCAGCGTCACCGGGACGCCCGCCAGGCCTGCTCCGGTGGTGTTGTCGCTCACCGTGCCGGTCAGCAGGCCCGTCGCCACGGACTTCGGCGGGCGGTGCGCGTCGGGAGCCGGCAGGGCGTCGTCCCCGCCCAGCGAGCCGGCGAAGAAGCCCATGCCGCGGCTGGCGAACGTGCTCCAGATCTTGTTGTGGTGACGACCCTTGAAGTGAGCCGTGTCAGCGATGAGCAGAGCGTTGCGCATGTCGAGGAACGACGGGTTGGCCGGCGCCAGCTCCATCGCGCGGGTCACCAGGCTCTGGGCCACCCGGGAGCCCACCTTGTCACGCAGCGACCAGAGCGTCTGGCCCCAGATCTCGCCGTCGGCGTGCCACTCGGGGACGCCGAAGATCTTGCCGTAGTCGCCGTAGGTGTAGCCGCCCGCGTGGCCGGTGGCGCCACCGGGGCAGCGCGACGCCGGCGACTCAGGAGTGCAGTCGATCCCCTGGGTCCGTAGGGTCGTCCCCCCGACACCGTCGTAGAGGAACAGGTCCAGGTCGGCCTTGCCCTTCTTGTCGACCTCGAGTCCGTCGCGGACCAGCGAGTCGGCGGCGTACCAGTCGCTCCACGCCTCGCCCATCGCGCCGCCCTGGACCGGGCCGAGGGTGCTGTTGCCCAGCACGTCGACGACCAGGCGGTTGGACAGGCCGTGGGTGTACTCGTGGTAAACGGTCCATGCTTCGTCGCCGACGTTGTTGGCGGGGTACGGGTCGCCGGCGGGGTACGACGTGCCGGGCAGGTGCTGGAGGTACATCTGCATCGTCGGCGGCGTGCCGTCGGGCGGGGTGTTCATGTTGGCGTTGTCGACGTGGTTGGCGTCGGGCAGGCCGTTGGCGGTCGACGCGCCGTCCATGGTCTGGGTCTGGACGGCGTCGTGAGCCTTGCCGTTCTTCGTGCTGTTCACGTGCTCGAAGTTGCCGGCGGCCTCGGTGAAGCCGATCGGCTTGGCCAGCAGGTGGTCGTGGAACTTGTTGACGAAGTAGAAGACCTGGGTGCCGTTCTGCTCGCGGTTGGTCCGCCACGAGAACGGCTTGTCGGGGTTCCACGAGCAGGGGAACTGCTTGCAGAACGACATCCCCTTCACGTTGAACGGGACCAGCAAGTTGTCGAAGTCGCGGATCTCCTCGCTGGCGCCGGCCTCGTTGTTGTCGTCGACGTCGGAGTAGGTGTGGGAGTTGTTGCCCTGCAGCCTGGTGGCGCCGCGGGGCAGCCAGCCCTGCCGGGTGAAGTTCAGCGGGCCGGAGCTGCCGCCGCGCTTGGCGCCGGGGTAGTTGCGGAACACCTGGCCGATCGCCTCGCCCGGGGCCGCGTCGTTGCCGAGCGGGTTGCGGTAGAGGAGCCGGCCCGAGGCGGCATCGACGACCTGGGTGGCCGGGTCACCCACGGACATGACGGTCGTCAGCCACGCCTGGCGGCTGCCGCGTGCGGTCACGAACAGCACCTGCTCCGCGCTGTCGTAGGAGCCGGCTGGGGAACCCGCCGCGGCGCCGAGTCGCGCGCGGGCGTCGGCGATGGCGGCGCCCGCAGAGTCGATCTCGAGGACCGCAGGCGCGGCCGCCTTGGCCCTGGGGATCGGTGAGCCGCCCAGCGTCAGCAGCCGGCCGTCCTTGGTCACCGCGGCGGTGAGCCCGTTGCCGAAGACCGTCTGGCCGTTGATGCGCTGGATCCAGTAGAGGTGGTGCACGCCCTCGATGTCGACGTACTCGCGCTTGAGCTTGAACGTCTTGAGGTCACCGGTGGTGAGGCCGAGGGCCGTGTGGTTGCCGCGCACGTACTTCAGCGCGACGGTCGTGGCCTTCTTCTCGCTCTTGCCCGTGAGGTAGCCGTCGAGCTTGGCCAGCATCCTGACGGTGCCGGTGGTTCCGTCGATGTCGAAGACGGCCTTGGCCGGCAGGGCCTTGGCGAAGGCCTTGGTCGCCGCCCGGTTCGCGGCCTTGCTGGCCGCCCGGTACTCCATCGCCCTCGCCGCCCCCGAGCGGAGGTAGCGGGCGTCGAAGTGGCCCAGCGCCTCAGCGGTCCTGCCGGCGGCGCGTTCGTGGGTGTCTGGGCGCGCAGATGCCGGCGCCGCCGAACCGCCCGACTGTGCAGACGCGAGCGTGGCGGAGGCCAGGGCCGTCGTCAGGACGACCGCCCCGGCGGCCACGGATCCGGCCAGCCGCCAGGCCCGCCGACCGAGGGGGCGACTACGGGGCAACGCAGACATGGGTCTCCTCATCCGAGAGCGAAGTGGGAAGGGCAACCGGGCCACTCTCACGTGAGACGCGTCCAGTGGCAAGCAGGCTGTCCCGGCGAGTCACCCTGATCGCTGGCGCTCACAGGTCCTCGAGCGCTACGCCCTCGTCGGCGAGCCGCGCTGCGGCCACCTCGGTGCCGACGATGCGTCGGACGTGGTCGATGGCGTCCCAGTCGTTGACCTGCATGCCGGCCACGACCCGGCCGCCGCGCAGCCACCAGGCGGTGAACCGGCCGCCGTCGTCACCTCCGGTCGTCCCTCGGACGACGACCTCGTCGAAGCCCTCGGGCCCCGGGTTGCCGACGTACTCCATGCCGAGGTCGTACTGGTCGGTGAAGAAGTAGGGCAGGGCCTCGTGGTCGGTCTCGTTGCCGAGCAGGTTCTGCGCCACGACCTTGCCGTGCTGGATCGCGGTGTCCCAGTGCTCGACGCGCAGCGGATGGCCGAGGACGGGGTGGTCGGCGTTGACGATGTCGCCGGCGGCGTAGACGTCGTCCGCGCTGGTGCGGAGCCGGGCATCGGTGCGGACGCCGTTGTCGACATTCAGCCCCGCGGCCTCCGCCAGCGACACGTCGGGCACGGCGCCGATCCCGACGACGAGGCGGTCGGCGGTGACCGTCTGGCCGTCGACGTCGAGCTCCACGCCGTCGGCCCCGGAGCGGATCGCCGCGATCTTCGCGTCGGTCCGGAGGTCCACGCCGTGTGCCCGGTGGAGGTCGGCGAACAGCGCGGCCACCTGGTCCCCGAGCACGGGCAGCAACGGCTGCGCGGCCGCCTCGAGGAGGACCACCTCGACCCCGTGCTTGCGCGCGGCGCTGGCGACCTCCAGGCCGATCCAGCCGCCGCCGATGATCGCCAGGCGGGACCCTTCGGTGAGCGCGGCCCGAAGCCGCTCGGAGTCGTCCCACTGCCGCAGGTAGTGCACCTCCGCGCCGCTGTCGTCGGCCAGGCCCAGATGCCGCGCGCGAGAGCCGGTGGCGAGCACCAGCCGGGAGTACGACGACGTCGCGCCCGCCGCGGTCAGCTGGTGGTTGGCGGGGTCGATCGCGGTGACGGGCGTCGAGGTGTGCAGGTCGACGCGGTGCTCGGCGTACCAGTCCTCGGGATGCACCAGCGCGGCCGACAGCGGGCCCTTGTCGAGCAGGTAGTCCTTCGACAGCGGCGGCCGTTCGTACGGCGCGTGCGCCTCGTCGGTGTAGACCGCCAGCGGCCCGTCGTACCCGCCCTCGCGGAGCTCGGTGACCACGGTGCCGGCGGCAAGACCGCCGCCGACGACGACGATGGGGGCGGGATCGGGCATGGCTCCAGCCTGCCACCTATCCGCCGGCCGAGGGACGCGGCCCGGCCTCGAGGTAGGCCAGCACGGCGAGCACCCGCCGGTTGTCGTCGGCGTCCGTGGCGAGGCCCAGCTTCGAGAAGACCGACGCGATGACTCCTTCGACCGTCTTCACCGACAGCACCTCGCGCTCGGCGATCGACCGGTTGGAGCGACCCTCGGCGACCAGGGCGAGGACGCCCCGCTCGCGGTCGGTGAGCCGGGCCAGCCGGTCCTCGCGCCGCCGCGAGCGCACCAGCTCACCCACGACGGCAGGGTCGACCGCCGACCCTCCCGCGCACACCCTGGTGGCCGCCTCGAGGAGCTGGTGACCCTCCGCGACGCGGTCCTTGAGCAGGTAGCCGACGCCACCGAGGCCCGGCCCGAGCAGCGCGAGCGCGTACTCCGGTTCCAGGTACTGGGACAGCACCAGGACGCGCACCACCCCAGCGTGCTCGTCTCGGATCCGGACCGCCGCGCGGAGCCCTGCGGTGCCGTCGGGTGGCATCCGGATGTCGACGACGGCCAGGTCAGGCAGGTGCTCGGCCACCAGCGCCAGCAGCTCGTCGGCGTTGCGCGCCTCCGCGACCACGTCCCACCCGGAGTCGGCCAGGATGCGGACGACGCCGGCGCGGATGACCGCGGAGTCGTCCGCGACGATCACGCGCACGGGATCTCCGCCCGCAGCCTGGTCCCGTGACCCCGCGGGCTGTCGACGTGCCAGACGCCCGACACCGCGTCCAGCCGGTCGCCGATGCCCTCGAGACCCGTGCCCCGGGCTGGGTCGGCCCCGCCGGACCCGTCGTCGCTGATCTCGACGTCGAGGTGTCCGTCGACCCGGGCGATGGACACCCGGGCGTTGCGCGCCCCCGAGTGCCGCGTCACGTTGGCGAGCGCCTCGGCGACGATGAAGTACGCAGCCGCCTCGACCTCCGGGTCCAGCCGTTCGGTGAGCTCGATGCGCACGTCGACGGGCACCGCGGACCGCCGTGCCAGGCCCGCGACAGCCGGTCGCAGCCCCATCTCCGTGAGGATCGCCGGGTGGATCCCGCGGGCGAGCTCGCGCAGCTCGTCGACCGCCGCGAGCAGCTCCTCCGACGCTTCGTCGAGGATCGGGAGGAACGCCGCGTCGGGAGCCGCTGCCCGCGCCTGCTCCCGCGCCTGCTGCAGCGTCAGGGTGACTCCGATGAGCCGCTGCTGCGCACCGTCGTGGAGGTCGCGCTCGATCCGGCGCCGCTCGGCCTCCCCGGCCGCCACCAACCGGGCACGGGACGCGCGTACCTCCTCCAGCTGGGTCCGGACCACTGCCGTGAGGCGAGCGTTCTCGAGGGCGAAGCGGAGCAGCGATGCCGTGGCTGCCATCAGCCCGGTGTCCTCGTTGAGGCTGGGGTCGTGGAGAACCGCGCCGAGGGGCCCATCGGGACCCGCCAGCATCGTGGTGACCCGGTCGTCGCCTTGCCCGGTGGCGGTGGGATCGCCGGTCGGCTGCCCGCCGACGTCGACCCAGCGACCGGACTCGTCGACCAGCAGCAGGTCCAGCCCGGGGTCGCCCAGCGCCGACCGGAGGGCGGCCCGCAGCTGCTGAGGGTCGGCCCCGCTGTCCAGGTCCACGGCCATCCGGGCCACGACGCCGCGCCCGAGGCGCATCCGCAGGGTGCCCGCGAGGAAGCCCAGGGCGACGAGCACGACCAGCGAGATGATGGTCCAGGCGGCGATCTCCTGCAGCGGCCCCTCGAACGGCAGGAGCAGCCGGCCCGTGCGGACGAAGAAGAGCAGCTCCAGGGCGTCGTACGCCGCGACCACTGCCGCGAGCGCACCGGCGGCCACGACCGGACCGAGGATGCGCCGGCTGACCCGGCTGGCGCGCAGCAGCCGCCGCAGGGCGAGGACGGCCACGCCCAGCGCCGCCACCACGATGGTCGCGCTGGTCCACACCTGGAGGTCCTCGAACAGCCGGTCGTCGGAGACCAGGCCCACCGGGCTCGCCATCCCGGTGCAGCCGCACTCGACGAGCAGCCGCGAGGCGGACCGCGCCACGAAGGCGCCCCCCAGGAGGGCGAGGAACGCGCGGTCCCAGCGGGCCAGGCGCCGGTCGGGGAAGGTGAGTGCGAGATAGGCGAAGACGACGTCGTAGTAACGCTCGAAGGCGAAGCCGAACAGGGCGAACGGCATCACGCCTGCCGGTGCATAGGCCCCGAGTGACCACAAGGCCCCGGCGCCGACGAGCAGCGGGCCGGTGCGGACGCCCGGGCGGCGTTCCCAGGCGACCAGTCCGCTGACCACGAGGACCAGGCCCAGGGTCGTGTCGATGACCAGGAAGCGCGTCGGTGCCCCATGTGCGTCGTTGAAGGCGGCGGTGAGGAGCACGAAGGCCGCTGCGGCGGCCGCGCAGCCTCGGCGAGTCGCAGGCCCACCGCGGGACATGGCCCGATGATCGCACCCCCGACCGGCGCTCGGCAGAGGGGAAACCCCGGTGACCTAGCCACCTTTCAGCGCCGGAAACGGTGCCTAGCTCACCGCCGCCCCGGGCCGTTGCTCAAGGGTTGTCGCCGCTGGCGGTCAGCCACGCCGCGGCGTACGGCGCCAGCACGATGGCGTCGCCGTCGAACCTCGGTCGGTCGCCGGCGAGGTGGTCGTGCAGCTCGCCGGCCGCCATCCCGAGCCAGTAGAAGACCTCGCTCGGGACGTGCGCGGTCCGGTCGGTCATGTTGCCCGCGGCGAGCAGCGGGCCGCCGGGCGACCGGCGTACGACGAGCAGGACACCCGGGTCGCGCGGGTCCCAGACCTCGGTCGGGTTGGCGGCGTGCAGGTGGGGGAGCTTCGCGCGCACGTGCAGCAGGTGGGCCAGCCCCTCGCGGATCCCGTCGGTGTCGGCAGGCACGGGCCAGGGCATGCGGGGGCGGTGCACCCAGCGGTTGTCGCCGGCGTGTGCGGGCTCGTCTGCCCATCCCTGGTCGTTGAGCAGCCCGACCTCGTCGCCCATCCAGAGCACGGGCAGACCGCCGAAACCCAGGATCACGGCGTGCGCGAGCAGGATGCGCGCGACGGCCCCGGGATCGTGGCACTCGCGCCCGGCCAGCGACGCCAGCGAGCCGCTGATCCGGCGGTCGCCCGTGGCGTGGTTCTCCTGGAAGACCAGGCCGCGGGCCCACGAGCCGGGGTAGGCGCCGGCGTACCACTCGGAGAGGAACCGGCGGTGCGCGAAGCCGTTGAGGCCCGCCCGCCACGCGTCGGTGTCGTCGATGGCCCAGCCGATGTCGTCGTGGCAGCGCAGGTAGGTGATCCAAGAGGTGGTCGGCGGTGGCTGCGGAAGGTTCTGCAGGGCGACGCTCGCGAGCCCGACCTCGCCGGACGCGAGCATCGACCAGACCTGCACCATCAGGCTGTTGTGGTACGCGAGGTCGGAGACCTTGCCGGCGTGGGCGCCGGTGCCGAGGTACGCCGGCAGCTCGGCGGGCCCGACGATGGCCTCGGCCTTGAACAGCACGGCGGGCGCGGCGATCCGCGCGACGGTGCGCAACGCCTGGGTGAGGTCGTGGACCTCCGGCTGGTTCTGGCAGGACGTGCCCATCCGCTTCCACAGGAAGGCGATCGCGTCGAGCCGGAAGATCTCGACACCGGCGTTCGCCCAGCCCAGCAGGATGTCGGCGAACTCGCACAGCACCGAGGGATTCGCCCAGTTCAGGTCCCACTGGTAGTCGTTGAACGTCGTCCAGACCCACCCGTCGACGTCCTCGTCCCAGGTGAAGCTGCCGGGCGCGAAGTCGGGGAACACCTCGGGCAGCGACTGCTCGTACTGGTCGGGGAGATGGCGGTCGGGGAAGACGAGGTAGTAGTCGCGCTTCTCCTGGTCGCCAGCCCGTGCTGCCACGGCCCAGGCGTGCTCGCGAGCCGTGTGGTTGAGCACGAGGTCGATGCAGAGGCTGATCCCCTTCTCCCGCAGGGTGGCGGCGAGCTGGCGCAGGTCCTCGACGTCGCCCAGGTCGGGCCGCACGGTGCGGTAGTCGGCGACGGCGTACCCGCCGTCGTTGGGTGCCGGCCGAGGGGTCAGCAGCGGCATCAGGTGCAGGTAGGTGACGCCGAGTCCGGTGAGGTGGTCGACGTGTTCCGCGACGCCCTCCAGCGTGCCACCGAACCTGTCGGCGTACGCCGCGTAGCCGAGCGCGTCGCTGCGCTGGAACCAGTCGGGCTCCGCCAGCCGCCGGTCGTCGAGGTCGCGGAGCTCGCCGGACCGTGCGTCGTACGCCGTCCTGGCGACGTCCAGCAGCCGCTCGGCCACCCCGTCGGGGTCGTCGTACAGCCGTTCCAGCGCCGCCACGAGGTCGGCACGCCACCGCTTCACCCGGTCGTCGAACTCGGCGGCGGGGCTCACGGGGGACAGTATGTCGAGACTCCGCCCTCTGGTTGAGGGCAGCCGCCTGGCGGCCCGGGCCAGCCCCGACTGTGGCTCGGTTGACACCGGGCAGCCACGAGCCCACCGTGATGGACGTGGCTGCCGCGCTCTCGTCCAGGGGGCTGCCCGCCGGCACCTGGTACATGGCCGGCGGAGCGACGATGCTGGCCGTGGCGCTCATGGGGTGGGACCACCTGTGGGGCAACGAGGGTGGGGATCGGTCCTTTCCCGTGGACGCGGCAACCTTTGCGCTGGCCCTGGGTCTCATCGTCGTCGCTGTGCTCCTGGTGTTCGGAGTCACCGTGCCGCGTGCAGCCGTGCGGGAGGGTGGCGCGCACCGGGCAGCCTTGCTCACAGCGGCGTGGCCCTCCTGCTCGCGTTACCTGCCTCCTGGTTGGGGTTCCCCCTCGTCGTGGCCGCCGGAGGGATCGCCCTCGGCAGGCACGCCCTGACGGGGCCGCGCCGACTGTTGGGCGTGACCGCCATCGTGCTCGGAATCCTGGTCGTCGTGTTCGCGGTCGTGGCGACCGCCTTTCCGCCGACCGACGCAGACTGACCCTCGCTCCGGGCGCCGCGCTACCAGCCCGCTCGCGCCAGGCAGGCAGAGCGGGCCGCTCGGCGCCGAGTGTCGAGTCGTTGCCGTGGCCGGGGTAGAACCAGGTCTCGTCGGGCAGTGCGCCGAACAGCTTGGTCTCGACGTCGTCCAACAGGCGCGTGAACGCGGACGCGTCGCCGCGGGTGTTGCCCACGCCACCGGGGAAGAGCGAGTCGCCGGTGAACAGGTGCGGCTGCCCGGACCCGTCGTCGTACAGCAGCGCGATCGAGCCGGGCGTGTGACCGGTCAGCCGGATCACCCTCAGGGAGCACGAGCCCACCGGGATCGTGTCGCCGTCCTCGACGGTGCGGGTCACCGCGACACCGGTCTGCTCGGTGATCGCCTCGGCGTCGGGACCGCCGGCCACGACCTCTGCTCCCGTCGCGGCGACCACGTCGGCGAGGGCCCGGTGGTGGTCCCAGTGCTGGTGGGTGGTGACCACGTGGGTGAGGCCCGCGTCCCCGATGAGGGGCAGCAGGGTCGAGGGCTCGGCCGCGGCGTCGATGAGCACCTGGTCGCCGGTCGACACGCAGCGCAGCAGGTAGCAGTTGTTGGACATCTCCGCGTCGACGGCGACCTTGGTGATCTGCAGGTCGCCCGCCTCGCGGGTCTCAGCGGGGCCGCCGGGGCGGACCTCTCCGGTGTAGTTCATGTCCTCTGCTTACCAGTTGGCCTACCAGGCCTTCACCGGGGGAAGGTCGCCGGTGCTGGACGTCAGGGATTCGGCGGCGGGCCGGCCGGTCAGCCACCAGGCAAGGTCGCCGGCCGGGCCGGAGACGGTCGTGCCGGACTCACCCGGGTCGTCACCGATGACCCAGGTCGTGGCCAGGTCGGTCGCGAGCACCGCGGAACGACGAGTCCGACGGGTTGCGCTTGACCATCGCGTCGATCAGGTGGGCGGAGAAGGCGTCGGACCACCCGCTGGGCTCGAACCCGGCGGCGAGGTCGACGTGGTGGATCTCCACCTCGCGCAAGCGCATGCCGGGGATGGCGGCGTAGCGGATCACCCGGCCGCCCGGCGTACGTTCGAAGGTCTCGGTCCAGAACTCGTCCGGCAGGCGGTCGACGGCGTCGGTCACCAGCGTGGTCCCGGCCAGGAACCGCTCGCGCAGCTCTGCCCGCTCGGCGGCCGCGAGCTCCTCGATGTCCTGGGAGCGGGCCTCGTCGGAGCGGTACATGGTCGTCGGCCTGCCCTCGATCCTGCCCTGCAGGACACCCGCCAGCCCCTCCGCGTTGAGCGCGAGGTGCGCGACCACGTGCGCGCGGGTCCAGTCGGGCAGGCCGCTCGGCCCGGCGAGGTCCTCGTCGTCCAGCCCGTCGACCGTGCGGACCAGGCGCTGCGTCGCCTCCTGGAGCAGCTCGAACTGGGCCTGCGGGTCGAGGTCGTCGCTCATGGCGCCATCCTGGCCCGGTCGTCAACCCGTGCTCCACCCATCTCGTCGGCCACCCGTTCGGGCGAACGACGGAAGCACTGTCGGAGCCCCGTGAGAAGGTTGGCGGCGTGGCAGATCAGCTCATCATCCGAGGTGCCCGCGAGCACAACCTCAAGGACATCTCCCTCGACCTGCCCCGCGATTCCCTGATCGTCTTCACGGGGCTCTCGGGGTCGGGCAAGTCCTCCCTGGCGTTCGACACGATCTTCGCCGAGGGCCAGCGACGCTACGTCGAGTCGCTGTCTGCCTACGCCCGTCAGTTCCTCGGCCAGATGGACAAACCCGACGTCGACTTCATCGAGGGCCTCTCGCCCGCGGTCTCCATCGACCAGAAGTCCACGTCCAAGAACCCCCGTTCCACGGTCGGCACCATCACCGAGGTCTACGACTACCTCCGGCTGCTCTACGCCCGCGCAGGGCGGCCCCACTGCCCGACCTGCGGGGCGCCCATCGAGCGCCAGACGCCCCAGCAGATCGTCGACCGGGTCCTCGCACTCCAGGAGGGGGCCCGGTTCCAGGTGCTGGCGCCGGTGATCCGAGGTCGCAAGGGCGAGTACGTCGAGCTCTTCAAGCAGCTCCAGACCCAGGGCTTCTCCCGGGCCCGGGTCGACGGCGACACGCACTCCCTCGACGACCCACCGACGCTCGACAAGCAGCGCAAGCACACGATCGAGGTGGTGGTCGACCGGCTCAGCGTCAAGGAGTCCTCCAAGCGGCGGCTCACCGACTCGGTCGAGACCGCCCTCAACCTCGCCGGCGGGCTGGTGCTGTTCGACTTCGTCGACCTCGACCCCAAGGACCCCGGTCGCGAGCAGAAGTTCTCCGAGCGGATGTCGTGCCCCAACGACCATCCGATCGACACCGACGAGCTCGAGCCGCGGTCGTTCTCGTTCAACTCGCCGTTCGGCGCTTGCCCCGAGTGCCACGGCCTCGGCACCCGCATGGAGGTCGACCCCGAGCTGGTCGTTCCCGACCCGGCAGCCACCCTGGGCGAGGGGGCCATCCAGCCGTGGAGCCAGGCGCACGTCGCCGACTACTTCCTCAAGCTGATGGACGCCCTGGGCAAGGAGCTGGGCTTCGACCTCAACACCCCGTGGGAGGACATCGGGCCCCTGGGCCAGAAGTCGCTCCTCTTCGGCCACCCGAGCAAGGTCCACGTCGTCTCGCGCAACCGCTACGGGCGCGAGCGCGCCTACTACGCCGAGTTCGAAGGCGTCCAGCGCTACATCGAGCGCCGCCACCGCGAGGCCGAGTCCGACGTCAGCCGCGAGCGGTTCGAGGGCTTCATGCGCGAGGTGCCCTGCCCGGTCTGCGAGGGCAGCCGGCTCAAGCCGGTCTCCATGGCCGTGACGCTCGGTGACAAGGACCGCGGCGGCAAGAACATCGCCGAGGTCTGCGCCCTCCCGATCAACGAGTGCGCCGACTACCTCCGCACCGTCGAGCTGAGCGCGCGCGAGCGCCAGATCGGTGAGCGGGTGCTCAAGGAGATCCTCGAGCGCCTCAACTTCCTGCTCGACGTCGGCCTCGACTACCTCTCCCTCAACCGGCCCTCGGGATCGCTCAGCGGCGGCGAGGCCCAGCGCATCCGGCTGGCCACCCAGATCGGCGCCGGCCTGGTCGGCGTCCTCTACGTCCTCGACGAGCCGTCGATCGGCCTCCACCAGCGCGACAACCAGCGGCTCATCGAGACGCTCGTCCGCCTCAAGGACCTCGGCAACACCCTGATCGTCGTGGAGCACGACGAGGACACCATCCGCCATGCCGACTGGGTCGTCGACATCGGCCCAGGGGCGGGGGAGCACGGCGGGCAGGTCGTCCACTCCGGCTCGGTCCAGGGTCTCCTCGACCACCGCGACTCGATGACCGGCCACTACCTCTCCGGCCGTCGCGAGATCCCCGTCCCTCCCGTACGCCGCCCCCGCACGCCCGGCCGCGAGCTCACCGTCAGGGGCGCCAAGGCCCACAACCTGCGCGACATCGACGTGACGTTCCCACTCGGCCTGTTCGTGTCGATCACCGGGGTGTCCGGCTCGGGCAAGTCGACGCTGGTCAACGACATCCTCTACACCTCGCTGGCCAAGCGCATCTACAACGCCCGCGCGGTGCCTGGTCGCCACCAGACCATCACCGGTCTCGATCACGTCGACAAGGTCATCCACGTCGACCAGTCGCCGATCGGCCGCACCCCACGGTCCAACCCGGCCACCTACACCGGCGTCTTCGACCACATCCGCAAGCTCTTCGCCTCCACGCCGGAGGCCAAGATGCGCGGTTACCAGCAGGGCCGCTTCTCGTTCAACGTCAAGGGCGGCCGCTGCGAGGCCTGCTCCGGCGACGGCACGATCAAGATCGAGATGAACTTCCTCCCCGACGTCTACGTCCCGTGCGAGGTCTGCCACGGCGCCCGCTACAACCGCGAGACGCTCGAGGTCCACTACAAGGGCAAGACCATCGCCGAGATCCTCGACATGCCGATCGAGGAGGCGGTCGACTTCTTCGCCGCGATCCCCGCGATCTCGCGTCACATGAAGACGCTGGTCGAGGTCGGCCTCGGATACGTGCGGCTCGGCCAGCCGGCGACCACGCTGTCCGGCGGCGAGGCCCAGCGCGTCAAGCTGTCCTCGGAGCTCCAGAAGCGGTCGACCGGCCGCACCGTCTACGTCCTCGACGAGCCGACCACGGGCCTGCACTTCGAGGACATCCGCAAGCTGCTGCTGGTGCTCGGCCGGCTCGTCGACCAGGGCAACACCGTGCTGGTGATCGAGCACAACCTCGACGTCATCAAGACCTCCGACTGGATCGTCGACATGGGGCCCGAGGGCGGGTCGCGGGGCGGGATGGTCATCGCGGAGGGCACTCCTGAGGACGTCGCCGCCAACCCCGACTCCTACACCGGCGCCTTCCTCAGGCCGATGATCGACGGGCGCGAGGCCAGGCAGCCCAAGCCCGCGCGACGCGCCCCGGGCAACAAGGCCGCAGCCGCGAAGCCACCGGCCAAGAAGGCGGCGAAGAAGACCGCGGCCAAGCGGACGACGGCCAAGCGGGCCGCCGCGAAGAAGTCCGCCTGAGGCTGTTCGCGAGCGGACGCGCCTGTGAGTCTTCTGTGAGATCGGTGCTAGTACCACCGGACAGTGGGTCCGGCTGCTGATGCCCCGTACGGTCGAAGGGGCCACGGACAACCGACGAAGAGGACCGCCTCCGCCTTGACCGACCGTCAGCCCCAGCTCCACCGCCGCACCCTCGCGGGCGTCGCGACAGCGGGTCTCGCGCTGCCCGTCCTCGCTGCTTGCGGGGGCGACGACTCCAGCTCCGGCGTCGCGACCGACCCGAGCACCTCCAGCTCGCCGACCGAGTCGGCCACGAGCGCCCCCACCGGATCCGAGTCGCCCACAGAGTCGGACTCGGAGTCGCCCGCCGAGTCGGCCAGCGCACCGGCTGATGCGTTCGCCCAGACCTCCGACATCCAGGTCGGCGGCGGCACGATCTTCCCCGACGAGGAGATCGTGATCACCCAGCCGAGCGACGGTCAGTTCAGGTGTTTCACGGCGGTCTGCACCCACATGGGCTGCATCGTCAGCTCCGTCGCCGACGGCAACATCAACTGCGTGTGCCACGGCAGTGCCTTCTCGATCGCCGACGGCTCGGTCGTCAACGGCCCGGCCACCCAGCCGCTGGCCGAGGAGCCGATCACCGTCCAGGGCGACGCGATCACCCTGGGCTGACGTGTCGCGGACGCCTGCCGCGGAGCGCGGAGCGCGCCTGCGGCCACTGGGTGACCTATGAATACGCTCTGCTGGGGCATGGCGTCGGCCGGTAGGTTTCTGGCGTGTCACGCCACGCACCGCAAACCTTGTGCCGTGGGTCCTGGCCCTTGCGGCGGCTGCCGTCGCGGTGTTCGGGGCGTGGCGGCTGGTGGAAGGGCTGAGTGTCGTCCTGCGGTGGGGCGGGTTGGTACTGGCGATCGCCATCACGTTCGGAGTGCTGATGGCGGCCTGGTTTGCGGTGCGGCTCACTCGGCGACGTCGGCGAGTCCGGTCGGGTCTGGACGGGGACGCCTCCTCGGTCGACACGGCGCCTCGCGCGGGGGATGAACGCCAACCGTCGGGCTGCGTGACCGTCGGCGGGCAACCGTAGGGTTGTGGCGTGCCACGATCGACCGCCCGCCGGCCCGACTACCGGCCCGCGCCGGGGTCGATCCCGACGCAGCCGGGGGTCTACCGGTTCCGCGACGCGCGCGGGCGGGTGATCTACGTCGGGAAGGCGAAGAACCTCCGCGCCCGCCTGTCGTCCTACTTCCAGGACCCTGTCGGCCTGCACCAGCGCACGGCCGCGATGGTCGCGAGCGGCGCCAGCGTCGAGTGGACGGTGGTGCGCAGCGAGGTCGAGGCGCTCCAGCTGGAGTACTCCTGGATCAAGGAGTTCGACCCACGGTTCAACGTCAAGTACCGCGACGACAAGTCCTACCCCTGGCTCGCGGTCACCGTCGGCGAGGAGTTCCCGCGGGTGATGGTGGGCCGCGGCGCCAAGCGCAAGGGCACCAAGTACTTCGGCCCCTACAGCCACGCCTGGGCCATCCGCGAGACCGTCGACCAGCTGCTGAGGGTCTTCCCGATGCGCTCGTGCAGCAACGGGGTCTTCAAGAGGTCAGGGCAGATCGGTCGCCCTTGCCTGCTCGGCTACATCGACAAGTGTTCGGCCCCGTGCGTCGGCAACATCAGCGCCGACGACCACCGCGCCATCGTCGACGACTTCTGCGACTTCATCGGCGGCAACACCGGCGCGTTCATGAAGCGGGTGCGCAAGGAGATGTACGCCGCGTCCGACGCGCTGGACTTCGAGAAGGCCGCCCGGCTCCGCGACGACCTCGGGGCGATGGAGAAGGCCCTCGAGAAGCAGGCCGTCGTCTTCGGTGACGGCACCAGCGCCGACGTGATCGCCCTCGCCGAGGACCCGCTCGAGGTGGCGGTGCAGATCTTCTACGTGCGCGGTGGCCGCATCCGCGGCCAGCGCGGCTGGGTGGCCGACCGGGTGGAGGAGGGAGGCACCGCCGAGCTCGTCGAGGACTTCCTGCTCCAGCTCTACGGCGGCATGGGTGACGAGGGCGGCGACGAGATCCCGCGCGAGATCCTCGTCCCGCAGCTCCCTCCCGACCCCGAGACGATCGAGGCGCTGCTCGCCGACATCCGGGGGAGCAGGGTCAGCGTCCGCGTGCCCCAGCGCGGCGACAAGAAGCGCCTCCAGGAGACCGTGGCCCGCAACGCCGGCCAGGCCTTGGTCATGCACAAGACCAAGCGAGCCTCCGACCTGACGGCTCGCAACCAGGCGCTGGAGGAGATCCAGGTAGCCCTGGGTCTCGACGAGGTGCCGCTGCGCATCGAGTGCTACGACATCTCCAACCTCCAGGGCACCGAGGTGGTCGCCTCGATGGTGGTGTTCGAGGACGGCCTGGCCCGCAAGAGCGAGTACCGCCGCTTCCTGATCAAGGGTGTCGACGGCCAGAACGACGTCGCGTCGATGCACGAGGTGATCACCCGGAGGTTCCGCCGTCTGCTCGACGAGCAGGCGCGCTCGACCGAGGTTGCCACAGAGAGTGGCCCGATGCTGGTCGACCCCGAGACCGGCCGGCCGCGCAAGTTCGCCTACGCGCCAGGTCTGGTGGTCGTCGACGGCGGTCCCCCGCAGGTGGCCGCAGCTCAGCGCGCACTCGACGAGCTCGGCATCGACGACATCCCTGTCTGCGGGCTGGCCAAGCGGCTCGAGGAGGTGTGGCTCCCCGGCGCGAGGACCCCGTCATCCTGACGCGCTCCAGCGAGGCCCTCTACCTCCTCCAGCGGGTCCGCGACGAGGCCCACCGGTTCGCCATCACCCACCACCGGTCCCGTCGGAGCAAGTCGATGGTCGAGAGCCTGCTCGACGACGTCCCCGGCCTGGGCGAGGTGCGCCGCAAGACCCTGCTCAAGCACTTCGGCTCCCTGCGCAAGCTGCGGGCCGCCACCGTCGAGGAGATCGCGATGGTGCCGGGCATCGGCCGCCGAACCGCCGAGGCGATAAAGGCCGCGGTAGAGACGTCCAGCCGCAAGACTGTCTCCGTGAACACCGCGACCGGCGAGATCAGACGAGGGCTGACTCGTGTCCCAGGAGGAGACCGAGGCCGGCGAGCTCGTCGTCGTCACCGGGATGACCGGGGCCGGCCGCAGCACCGCCGCCAAGGAGCTCGAGGACATCGGCTTCTACGTCATCGACAACCTGCCGCCGGGCCTGCTGCGCCACGTCGTGCGGCTGGTCGACGAGTCCAGCGGCCCGGAGCAGCAGATCGCCGTCGTGGTCGACGTACGTTCCGGGTCGTTCTTCGAGTCCCTCCACGCCAACCTGGCCCAGGGCGCGACCGGGCGGCACACCACGATGCTGTTCCTCGACGCCAACGACGACGTCCTCGTACGCCGGCAGGAGGCCGCCCGCCGGCCCCACCCCCTCCAGGGCACCGGCCGGCTGCTCGACGGGCTCCAGCGCGAGCGCGCCGTGCTCGCCGACCTGCGCAGCGACGCCGACCTGGTCATCGACACCTCCAACCTCAACGTCCACCAGCTCACGGCCCGCATCCGGGAGTCGTTCGGCGACCCCGACGCCACCCGGCTCCAGATCAACGTGATCAGCTTCGGCTTCAAGTACGGCATCCCCATCGACGCCGACTACGTCGCCGACATGCGGTTCCTCCCGAACCCCCACTGGCAGCCGAAGCTCCGGCCCAAGAGCGGGCTCGACCCCGACGTGGCCGACTACGTGAAGAGCCAGCCGGGCGCGGTGCAGTTCCTGGCGGGCTACCTGCCCGTGCTCGAGGGCGTGGCGATGGGCTACCTCGCCGAGGGCAAGCGGTTCATGACCGTGGCGATCGGCTGCACCGGCGGCAAGCACCGCAGCGTGTCGATGGCCCAGGAGATCTCCCGCCGGCTGGCCGACTTCGGCTACGACGTGGCCACCATCCACCGCGACCTCGGGCGGGAGTGAGCGTGACCCGGACGCTTCCGAGCCGGTCCGGCGCGCGGCCGTCGTCGCGCTCGGTGGAGGCCACGGGCTGCACGCCTCGCTGTCGGCGCTGCGCCACGTCGTCGACCGGCTGACCGCCGTCGTCACCGTCGCCGACGACGGCGGCTCGTCGGGGCGGCTGCGGCGGGAGTTCGGCGTACTGCCACCCGGCGACCTCCGGATGGCTCTCGCCGCGCTGTGCGGCGACGACGAGTGGGGCCAGACCTGGGCGGAGGTGCTCCAGCACCGCTTCGCGGGCGAGGGCGACATGCGCGGCCACGTGGTCGGCAACCTGCTGATCGTCTCGCTGTGGGAGCAGCTCGGCGACCACGTCACTGCGCTCGACTGGGTCGGCCGCCTGCTCGGCGCATCCGGGCGGGTGCTGCCGATGGCGCTGACCCCGCTGGTGATGACCGCGCAGGTGCGGGGCGCCGACCCTGGCGCTCCGGACGCCGTGACGACCGTGCGGGGCCAGGTCGAGGTGGCGACCAGCGCCGGCACGATCCAGTCCGTCGCCCTCGAGCCGGCCGACCCGGTGCCGTGTCCCGAGGCCGTCGAGGCGGTCCGCGAGGCCGACTGGGTGGTGCTCGGGCCCGGCTCGTGGTTCACCTCGGTCATCCCGCACCTGCTGGTGCCGGAGCTGTGCCGAGCCGTGGTCGAGACGCGCGGGCGGGTCGTCGTCGTGCTCAACCTGGCCCCCCAGGACGGCGAGACCCCGGGGTTCGCGCCGGCCGACCACCTGGCCGCCCTGCTGGAGCACGCGCCCGACCTTCGCGTGCACACCGTGCTGGCCGACGTACGCAGCGTGCCCGACCGCGCCGCGCTGGCCGAAGCCGTCGCGGCAGCCGGCGCCCGCCTCGTGGTGGCCGACATCGCCGCCGACGACGGCTCCCCCCGGCACGACCCGGTCAAGCTCGCCGCGGCGTACGCCGCGGTCATCGGTGATGGATGAAATCCCGCACCCTCTTGGGTGATTGACGTGCGTGGCAGGATTCGCGGCATGGCGATGACGGCACAGGTGAAGGCGGAGCTCGCCAACACCCAGATCACCAAGACCTGCTGCCGGAAGGCCGAGGTCGCCACCATGCTGAGGTTCGCCGGTGGTCTCCACATCGTCGGGGGCAAGATCGTCGTCGAGGCCGAGCTCGACACCGGCGCGGCCGCCCGGCGGCTGCGCAAGGACATCGCCGAGGTCTACGGGCACCAGGCCGAGTTCGCGATGGTGCAGGGCAACGGCATCCGCAAGGGCTCTCGCTACCTGGTCCGCGTCGTCAAGGACGGCGAGGCGCTGGCCCGCCAGACCGGACTGCTCGACCAGCGCGGCCGGCCGGTCCGCGGGCTGCCGCCGGCCGTCGTCTCCGGCGGTGGCTGCGACTCGGTGGCCGCCTGGCGGGGTGCCTTCCTGGCCCATGGCTCGCTCACCGAGCCCGGTCGCTCGTCGTCGCTCGAGGTGACCTGCCCCGGCCCCGAGGCCGCTCTCGCCCTGGTCGGCGTCGCCCGTCGTCTCGGCATCCAGGCCAAGGCCCGCGAGGTGCGCGGGGTCGACCGGGTGGTGATCCGCGACGGCGACGCGATCGGCGAGCTGCTCACCCGCCTGGGCGCGCACGAGTCGCTGATGGCGTGGGAGGAGCGCCGGATGCGCCGCGAGGTCCGGGCCACCGCCAACCGGCTCGCCAACTTCGACGACGCCAACCTGCGCCGGTCCGCCCGGGCCGCTGTCGCCGCGGGTGCGCGCGTCGAGCGCGCGCTGGAGATCCTCGGCGACGACGTACCCGACCACCTGCGCCTGGCCGGTGACCTGCGCCTGAAGCACAAGCAGGCCTCGCTCGAGGAGCTCGGCCAGCTCCACGACCCGGTGCTGACCAAGGACGCCATCGCCGGCCGCATCCGCCGCCTGCTGGCCATGGCCGACAAGCGGGCCGAGGAGCTCGGCATCCCCGACACCGAGTCGTCGCTGACGCCGGAGATGCTGGCCGAAGAGGGTTGACCCGCGAAGTTACCCGGACGTACGCCGGACGCCCGTGACTTCCGCCGGAGGGCTGCCGCTAGGCTCGAACGGCGGGTGACTGAACACCCGTGACCCTTCAGTCCGGCGGGTGACCGAACGCCCGCGACACCGACAAAGGAGCATCGCAATGACTGTTCGCGTTGGCATCAACGGCTTCGGCCGGATCGGCCGCAACTTCTTCCGCGCCGTGCGGGCCCTCAACGAGTCGGGCGGCGCCGACATCGAGATCGTGGGCGTCAACGACCTCACCGACAACAAGACGCTGGCCCACCTGCTCAAGTACGACTCCATCCTCGGCCGCCTCGACGCCGACGTGTCGTCGACCGAGACCACCATCAACGTCGGCGACCAGGAGATCGCGGCGTTCGCCGAGCGCGACCCCAGCCAGCTGAAGTGGGCCGACATCGGGGCCGACGTCGTCGTCGAGTCGACCGGCTTCTTCACCGACGCCACCAAGGCGCGCGCCCACGTCGACGCCGGCGCCAAGAAGGTCATCATCTCGGCGCCCGCGTCCAACGAGGACATCACCATCGTGATGGGCGTCAACCACGAGCTGTACGACCCCGAGAAGCACACGGTCATCTCCAACGCGTCGTGCACGACCAACTGCCTGGCCCCGATGGCCAAGGCGCTGCACGACGAGTTCGGCATCGTCAAGGGCCTGATGACCACCATCCACGCCTACACCGCCGACCAGAACCTCCAGGACAACATCCACAAGGACCTGCGTCGCGCCCGGGCCGCCGCGCATCAACATCGTGCCCACCTCGACCGGTGCCGCGAAGGCGATCGGCCTGGTGCTGCCCGAGCTCAAGGGCAAGCTCGACGGCTACGCCCTCCGCGTGCCCGACCCCGACCGGCTCGGCCACCGACCTGACCTTCGAGGCCGGCCGTGAGACCACGGTCGACGAGGTCAACGCCGCGGTCGAGAAGGTCGCCGACGGCCGCTTCCTCAAGTACTCCACCGACCCGATCGTGTCCTCCGACATCGTCACCGACCCGGCGTCGTGCATCTTCGACGCGCCGCTGACCAAGGTGATCGGCAACCAGGTCAAGGTCGTCGGCTGGTACGACAACGAGTGGGGCTACTCCAACCGCCTCGCCGACCTGATCACCCACGTCGGCGCCACGCTCTGACTCGATGACGGGCATTGACGGCCTCGGAGACCTCCGGGGCAAGCGGGTCCTGGTCCGCTCGGACCTGAACGTCCCGCTCGACGACGGCAAGATCACCGACGAGGGCCGGATCAGGGCCAGCGTGCCCACCATCGCGGCGCTCGCCGACAAGGGTGCCCGCGTCGTCGTGGTCGCCCACCTGGGCCGGCCCAAGGGCGAGCCCGACCCGAAGTACTCCCTGCAGCCGGTCGCCGAGCGCTTCGGCGAGCTGCTCGGCCAGGACGTCGCCTTCGCCACCGACACGGTGGGGGAGAGCGCGACGGAGACGGTGGCGGCGCTGCAGGACGGCCAGGTGGCGGTCCTGGAGAACGTCCGCTTCAACAGCGGCGAGACCAGCAAGGACGACGAGGTGCGAGCCTCCTTCGCCGGCCAGCTGGCCAACCTCGCCGACGCCTTCGTCTCCGACGGGTTCGGCGTCGTGCACCGCAAGCAGGCGTCCGTGTACGACGTGGCGCTGCGCCTCCCGTCCGCGATGGGTGGCCTGGTGGCCGCCGAGATCGAGGTGCTGCGCAAGCTGACCGTCGACCCGGCACGTCCCTACGTCGTGGTGCTCGGTGGCTCGAAGGTCTCCGACAAGCTCGGGGTCATCGACAACCTGCTCGGCAAGGCCGACAAGCTGCTCATCGGCGGTGGCATGGTGTTCACCTTCCTCAAGGCGCAGGGGCACGAGGTCGGCAAGAGCCTGCTGGAGGAGGACCAGCTCGACACCTGCCGTGCCTACCTCGACCGGGCCCAGGAGTCCGGCGTGGAGATCGTGCTGCCCACCGATGTCGTCGTCGACACGGCGTTCCCGTCGGGGGACCGCGAGCCCGAGCCACGCGTCGTACCTGCCGACCAGATGCCCGGCGACAGCCTCGGCCTCGACATCGGCCCCGAGTCGGGCGAGGCGTTCGCCGCCGCGCTGGCCGATGCCCAGACGGTGTTCTGGAACGGGCCCGATGGGCGTCTTCGAGACGCCCGCCTTCGCCGAGGGCACGCGCGCGGTGGCCGAGGCGCTGACCAAGGTGCCCGGGCTCTCGGTCGTCGGTGGCGGCGACTCCGCCGCAGCGGTGCGCCAGCTCGGCTTCGACGAGGCAGCCTTCGGCCACATCTCGACGGGCGGCGGCGCCAGCCTGGAGTTCCTGGAGGGCAAGGAGCTCCCCGGGATCGCGGTCCTGGAAAGGTGACACGCATGGCTCGCACGCCTCTGATGGCCGGCAACTGGAAGATGAACCTCAACCACCAGGAAGCCGTGGTCCTGGTCCAGAAGCTGGCGTGGACGCTCAACGACAAGAAGCACGACTACGGCAAGGCCGAGGTCGTCGTCCTGCCTCCGTTCACCGACATCCGCTCGGTGCAGACGCTCGTCGACGGCGACCAGCTGTCGATCGGCTACGGCGCCCAGGACGTCTCCGCCCACGAGTCGGGCGCCTACACCGGCGAGATCTCCGCGGGGATGCTGGCCAAGCTCGGCTGCTCCTACGCCGTGGTCGGCCACAGCGAGCGGCGGGAGTACCACGAGGAGTCCGACGAGCTGGTCAACGCCAAGGCGAAGGCTGCCCTCGGCGCCGGCCTGACGCCGATCGTCTGCGTCGGCGAGCCGCTGCCCGTGCGCCAGGAAGGCCGGCAGGTGCCCTACACGCTGGCGCAGCTCGACGGGTCGCTGGCCGGGTTCTCGGCCGAGCAGGTCGGCGGCCTGGTGGTCGCCTACGAGCCGGTGTGGGCCATCGGCACCGGTGAGGTGGCCACGCCCGACGACGCGCAGGAGGTGTGCGCCGCGATCCGGGAGCGGATCCGCGAGGTGCACGGCGACGGCGCCGCGGACGCCGTACGCGTCCTCTACGGCGGTTCGGTCAAGGCCGCCAACGTCGCGGGCATCATGGAGAAGCCGGATGTCGACGGGTGCCTGGTCGGCGGGGCCAGCCTGCAGGTCGACGAGTTCGGCGGGATCTGCCGCTTCTACGACATGCCGGTGCTGTGACTCCAGCTGTGACCTGTCCGATGTCTGGACCTGCCACGCCGTTGCTGGCCGCGACCCACCCGTGACGTAGGCTTTCCCCTCGTGACGATCGTCTTCACCATCCTCCTCATGATCACCAGCATGCTGATGATCGGCCTGGTCCTGCTGCACAAGGGCCGCGGCGGCGGGCTGTCCGACATGTTCGGCGGCGGCGTCTCCAGCTCGCTGGGGGGATCGTCGGTGGCGGAGAAGAACCTCGACCGCATGACCATCGGGATCGGCATCATCTGGTTCGCCTGCATCGTGGCGCTGGGCCTGATCCTGGCCTACCAGGGCTGACCGGCAGCAACACAGCCCACTCAAGACGCAGGACAAGCGCCATCTCTTCGAGAAAAAGGGGTCACTGACAGTGGCTGGTGGTGGAAACGCAATCCGTGGGAGCCGAGTCGGGGCGGGACCCATGGGTGAGGCCGAGCGGGGTGAAGCCGCTCCGAGGCAGGCCGTGACCTACTTCTGCTCGCACGGGCACCGGTCCGTGGTGACCTTCGCCATCGAGGCGCAGGTACCCGACTCGTGGGACTGCCCCAAGTGCGGGCTCCCTGCCTCGCTCGACTCCGACAACCCGCCGCCGGCGCCGCGGATCGAGCCCTACAAGACGCACCTGGCCTACGTGAAGGAGCGCCGCTCCGACGCCGAGGCCAAGGACATCCTCGAGGAAGCCCTCACCCTCCTCCGCACCCGCCGCAAGTCCGGGACATCGTCTTCTGACGGAGACGGATGCCGTCTCGGCGGTCGGCGCGCTCCGGTCGACACGGTCGCGATCGCGCGCGACCTCGAGGGCATCGCGTCGTCGCACTCGGCCAGCCGGTGACCGGCAGGCATTCACAGTTCCGAGGCCGAGCGCGCGGTCGAGGAACCAGATGGTCTCGGTCTCGCCGGTGACGCCGGCGGCTGGGATCTCGTGCGTGTCGGTGCCAGCGGCCAGGGCGCGGGCGACGGCACCGGCCTTCTCCTCACCGCTGACCAGGAACCACACGGCGCGGCTGCGGTTGAGGGCCGCGAAGGTCAGCGACACCCGCTCGGGCGGTGGCTTCGGGGAGTCCGTGACGCCGACGGCGACCCGGTCCTCGACGTCGAGCTGGGGCGAGCCGGGGAAGAGCGAGGCGACGTGCCCGTCGGGGCCCACGCCGAGCATCAGCACCTCGAACGAGCCGGCGCCGTGCTCGCGCAGAGTGCGGGAGTACGCCGCGGCGGCGTCGTCGACCGACGAGGCATCCGCCGTCGACGGCATCTCGTGCACCTTGGCCGCGTCGAAAGCGAGCCGGTCATCGAACGCCGCCCGGGCCTGACCGGCGTTGCGGTCGGGGGAGTCCGGAGCCACGAACCGCTCGTCGCCCCACCAGACCACCACCCGTGACCAGTCGACCTCGGAGTCCGGGCCCATCCGGGCAAGCTCGCGGTGCACGTGCTCGGCGATGCTGCCGCCCGTGAGCCCGATCTGGGGCTCCTCGCCACGGGCCTGGGCATCCGCAAGCCGGCTGATGAGCTCGCCGGCCACGGCGGTCGCCAGGTCGGCCGCGTCGACGTGGACTTCGATCCTGGGGGCTGGATGGGCCGGCTGATCGGTCACGAGAGTCTCTTCTTCGCAAACGCCTTGGCCACCGCGGCGTACACGTCGTCCTCGTCGAGCCGGCGCAGCTCCTCGGCCAGCAGCGCGGGGATCTCCAGTCGCTTGAGCGCGATCGGCCGGTCGGGCTGACCGGGGGAGGAGATCGTGGCCAGCTTGCCGTCGAGCCGGCTGATCCGGATCGAACCCTGCTTGGTATCGAGCACCACCTCGGTGATGCCGGGCCCCTTGGAGGTCTTGCGGGCGACCCTCACCTTGAGCCGCTGGGTCAGCCAGCTGACGAGCAGGTCGGCGCTCGGGCTGATCCGCTCGGCCGTCACCGACGCGGCGGTCACGCTGGTGCGGTACTGGTCGAGAGACGCGGCCAGCAGCGCCCGCCAAGGCGTCAGGCGCGTCCAGGCCAGGTCGGTGTTGCCCGGCGCGTAGGTGCGGCACAGCGCGTGCATCGCCTGCTGCTTGCCGCGGGTGACGGCGGCGGCGTCGGTGATCCGGCGCTGGGCCAGCGACCCGAGCGGGTCGGCGGCCGGGTCCATGGGCGGGTCGCAGGCCCACCAGATCGCGACAGGCGAGTCGGGCAGCAGCAGCGGCAGTACCACCGAGTCGGCGTGCTTGACCACCTCGCCCCGCAGCCGGATCAACGCGGTCTCGCCGGTCCAGCCCGCCAGGTGCCGACCTGGGCGTGCACGTGGGAGGAGCCGCGGGCGTCGCCGAGGATCACTCCGAGGGAGCGCGCGGGGTGCTCGTGCGAGGCCAGCCGTGCCGAGGTCATCGCCTCCTCGGCGTGCTCCTCGTCGGTCACCACGATGAGCGTCAGCACCATGCCCATGACGGGACTGCCGGCCTTGGTCCGGTCCCTGACGAAGGCCGCGGCGATGGCGGACGCAGTGGTGTCGGTGAGCTCGATCATCTCTAGGGACGCCTCCAGACCCGGCCGTCGCGGGCGAGCATGGCGTTCGCGGACTCCGGCCCCCAGCCACCGGAGGCGTACTGCTCAGGGCGGTGCCCCTTGCGCTCCCAGTACTGGATGACGGGGTCGAGGATGCGCCAGGACTGCTCGACCTCCTCGTGGTGCGGGAACAGCGGCGGATCGCCCAGCAGCACGTCGAGGATCAGCCGTTCGTAGGCCTCCGGGCTGGCCTCGACGAACGAGCCGCCGTAGGCGAAGTCCATGTTGACGTCGCGGATCTCCATCTGCGTGCCCGGCACCTTGGCCCCGAACCTCAGCGTGGTCCCCTCGTCGGGCTGCACGCGGATCACCAGCGCGTTGTGCGTCAGCTCCTCGGTGGCGCTGGCGGTGAACGGCAGGTGAGGTGCGGGCTTGAAGACGATGGCCACCTCGGTGACGCGGCGGCCGAGCCGCTTGCCGGTGCGCAGGTAGAACGGGACGCCGGCCCACCGGCGGTTGTCGATGTGCAGCGTGACCGCGGCGTACGTCTCGGTGGTGGACCGGGGCTTGATGCCCTCTTCCTCGAGGAACGCCGGCACCTTCACGCCCCCGGACCAGCCCTCGGCGTACTGGCCGCGTGCTGTGGTCAGGTCGAGGCGACGCGGGAGGGTGATGCTGTTGAGGACCTTGAGCTTCTCGGCGCGCAGGTTGGCGGAGTCGAAGGCGATCGGCTCCTCCATCGCGACCAGGGCGAGCAGCTGGAGGAGGTGGTTCTGGATGACGTCGCGGGCCGCGCCGATGCCGTCGTAGTAGCCGGCGCGCCCGCCGATGCCGATGTCCTCGGCCATGGTGATCTGCACGTGGTCGACGTAGTTGGCGTTCCACAGCGGCTCGAACATCTCGTTGGCGAACCGCATGGCCAGGATGTTCTGCACCGTCTCCTTGCCGAGGTAGTGGTCGATCCGGAAGATCGACTCGGTCGGGAACGCCGCCGACAAGGTGGCCTGCAGCTGCTTCGCCGAGGCGAGGTCGTGGCCGAACGGCTTCTCGATGACCACCCGCCGCCACGCGTCGGGGTGGCGGTCGACCATGTCGTGCTCCTTGAGCTGGTCGACCACCATGCCGAAGAAGCCGGGTGGGATAGCCAGGTAGAAGGCGTGGTTCCCGCCCGTGCCACGCACGACGTCGAGCTCGTCGAGGGTCCTGCCCAGGTTGCCGAAGGCGATGTCGTCGTCGAAGTTGCCGGGCACGAACCGGAACCCCTCGGCCAGCTGCTTCCAGACCTCCTCGCGGAACTCGGTGCGGGCGTACTGCTGCACGGAGTCGTGCACGATCTTCGCGAAGTCCTGGTTGGCCCAGTCGCGCCGGGCGAACCCGACCAGGCTGAAGCCGGGAGGCAGCAGCCCGCGGTTGGCGAGGTCGTAGATCGCCGGCATCACCTTCTTGCGCGACAGGTCGCCGGTGACGCCGAACAGCACCATCCCGCAGGGGCCCGCGATGCGCGGGAGCCGGCGGTCCTCGGGATCGCGGAGGGGGTTGGTCCAGGCGGAGGTGGTCACGACGGCGCGGTCACACCAGTGCCTGGCGTACGGCGTCCAGGTGGGCCGGACTGTCGAGGTGCAGCCGCAGCACCGGGCGGCCCTTCTCGGCGAGCACCTGGCCGTCGCCCACGGCCTGGGCGACCAGGAACTCGTGGAAGGTGAACGGCCGGTCGGGCACGGCGAGGTCGCGTTCGGGCTGGCTGGTGATCTGGAGGTAGACCCCGGTCGGTGGCCCGCCCTTGTGGTACTGACCCGTCGAGTGCAGGAACCGGGGGCCCCAGCCGAAGGTCACCGGACGGCCGGTCGCGGACGCGATGGTCGAGCGTACGTCGGCCAGCTCGGCGTCGCGATGCCGGTCGAGGTAGGCCTGGACGGCGACGTAGCCGCGCTCGGGGTCGAGACGCGCGAGCAGGGCCACGATCGCGTCGTGAACGGTCGAGACGTCGTCGGAGACCACGCCCGGAGAGGCGTAGACGGAGATCGCCCCGTCGGAGAACTTGGCCTCGGGCTGGGCTCCGCCACCGTCGAGCAGGCCTCTGGCGGCGGTCTTGGCGCTCTCGACGTCGGGCTGGTCGAAGGGGTTGATGCCGATGATCGCGCCGCAGACGGCGGTGGCGTGCTCCCACAGCAGCAGCTGGGCGCCCAGGGGCGCGTCGACGCTGACGCCCCAGCCCGACTTGGTGCGCACGTCGTCGAACAGCCAGCCAGGTCCGAAGCTGCCCAGCACCTCGTCGGGGGTGCTGGGGGAGAAGTTCGGCGACTTCGGCGACTCGACGATCACGGGCAGCACGCCCTTGTCGTCCTTGCCGGTCGACTCGGCGATCAGCTGCTCTGCCCAGTCGCCGAAGCCGGAGTAGGGCGCCTCGGCGTTGCAGAGCACCAGCTTGTCGACGCCGGCCAGGTTGGCCACGCCGACCAGCGCGCCGAGGCGCAGGCCGGGGTTGTCGACGGAGTCGGTCTCGAGGTCGCCGCGGATCGCCTCGGCCTCGGCCAGCAGCGCACCGATGTCGGCCCCGGCGAGACCGCTCGGCACCAGGCCGAAGGCGGTGAGTGCCGAGAAGCGGCCGCCGACGGTCGGGTCGGCGCGGAAGACGCGGTAGCCGGCCTCGGTGGCGGACTGGTCGAGCGGTGAACCGGGGTCGGTGACCACGACGATCCGCTCGCGCGGGTCGATGCCGGCGTCGGTGAACGCCTTCTCGTAAGCGCGGCGCTGGCTGTCGGTCTCGACCGTGCCGCCGGACTTCGAGGACACGACCACGACCGTGTGGGCCAGGTCGTTGTCGATGGCGGTGCGGACGAAGTCGGGGTCGGAGGAGTCGAGCACGTCGAGAGGCACCTCCGCCGCGCCGCAGATCACCTCGGGCGCGAGCGACGAGCCACCCATGCCGCACAGCACGACGCGGGTCAGGCCGTGAGCGTGGAGCTCGTCGCGCAGCTCCGTGATCGCCGCGACCAGCGGCTGGGAGGTCTTGGAGAGGTCGACCCAGCCGAGCCGCTTGGCCGACTCGGACTCGGCCGCCTCGCCCCACAGCGTGTGGTCCTTGGCGGCCAGCCGGCTGGCGAACCGGTCGGCCACCAGCTGCTCGACCTGAGCGGCGAACGCCGCCTCGTCGCGGTAGCCGAAGAACAGCTCGTAGTGGGCGCCGTCGGTGTCGAGCGGGTCACCCGCCACGGTGTTCCAGGCGGTGCCGGACTGCCCCTCCGTCACGAACGGGCCTTCTCGAGCTGGCCCTCGATGGTGTCGACGAGCTCCTGCCAGGACTTCTCGAACTTCTCCACACCCTCCCGCTCGAGCACCTCGAGGACGTCGTCGAAGTCGATGCCGACGTCGCGCAGCTGGTCGAAGACCCGCTGGGCATCCGCGGCCTTGCCGGTGACCTGGTCGATGACCCGGCCGTCTTGGAGCTCGCCGTGGTCGGCGAACGCCTCGAGGGTCTTCTCCGGCATCGTGTTGACGGTGTCGGCGACGACGAGGTCGGTGACGTACTTGGTGTCCGGGTAGCGCTCGTCCTTCACGCCGGTGGAGGCCCAGAGCGGCCGCTGGGGGTTGGCACCGGCCTCCTTCAGCCTGGCGAACCGGTCGCTGCCGAAGACCTCGAGGTAGGCCGCGTAGGCGAGCCGCGCGTTGGCCACCGCGGCCTCTCCTCGCAGGGCGTCGGCCGCGGCGGTGCCGATCTTGTCGAGCCGCTTGTCGACCTCGGTGTCGACCCGGGAGACGAAGAACGACGCCACGGAGTGGATCGTCGAGAGGTCCTTGCCGCCGGCCTCGGCGTCCGCGAGGCCGGAGAGGTAGGCGTCCATCACCTGGCGGTAGCGGTCGATGCCGAAGATCAGGGTCACGTTCACGTTGATGCCCTCGCCGGTAGCCGCGCGGATGGCAGGGATGCCGGCGTCGGTGGCAGGGATCTTGATCAGCACGTTGGGACGGTCGACGGCGGCCCACAGGTCGTGGGCGGACTTGACCGTGCCGTCGGTGTCGTGGGCCAGGAACGGGTCGACCTCGATCGAGACGCGGCCGTCCTTCGGCTGGGCCTGGTGGACCGGCAGCATGATGTCGCAGGCGTTGCGGACGTCCTCGGTGGTGAGCTCGAACGTCGCCTTGGAGACGTCGGCGCCCTCGCTGGCGAGCTTGCGCACCTGGTCGTCGTACCGCTCGCCGTCCTTGAGTGCAGTCGCGAAGATCGTCGGGTTGGTCGTCACACCGACGACGTGGCGGTCCTTGACCAGGTCGGTCAGGTTGCCCGTCTCGATCCGCTCGCGCGACAGGTCGTCGAGCCAGATGGAGACGCCGGCGTCGGAGAGGGCTTGCAGTCGTTCGGTCATGTGGATCCTCCTGAGTAGGCCAATCCTGTTGTCTGTCAGCCGCTGGAGACGCGGATGCTGTCCTCGGCGGCGGCGGCGACCGCCTCGGCGGTGACCCCGAACTCGCGGAAGATGCGGGCGAAGTCGGCCGAGGCGCCGTAGTGCTCGATCGACACGATGCGGCCGTGGTCGCCGACCACCTCACGCCAGCCCTGTGCCACGCCCGCCTCGACCGACACCCGGGCCTTCACCGTCGGCGGGATGACGGTCTCGCGGTACGACTCGGGCTGGGCGTCGTACCACTCGCGGCACGGCATCGACACCACGCGGGCCCGAACGTCCTTCTCGGCCAGGATCTCGCGGGCACCCACGGCGAGCTGGACCTCCGAGCCGGTGCCGACGAGGACCACGTCGGGCGGTCCCTCGCCTTCGGCGTCGATCAGCACGTACCCGCCTCGATGCACGTTGCCGGTGTCGTTGAAGCCTTCCTCGCCGCGCGGGAACGTCGGCACGTTCTGCCGGGTCAGCACGATGCCGGCCGGGCGGTCGTTGTGCTCGAGCACCGCCTGCCACGCCGCCGCGGTCTCGTTGGCATCCGCGGGGCGTACGACGTCGAGGCCCGGGATGGCGCGCAGGGCGGCGAGGTGCTCGATCGGCTGGTGGGTCGGGCCGTCCTCGCCGAGACCGACGGAGTCGTGGGTCCAGACGTAGATGGCCGGTGCCTGCATCAGGGCCGCGAGTCGGACGGCGGGGCGCATGTAGTCCGAGAACGTGAGGAAGGTGCCGCCGAAGACGCGGGTGCCGCCGTGGAGGACGATGCCGTTCATGATCGAGGCCATGGCGTGCTCGCGGATGCCGAAGTGCAGCACGCGGCCGGCCAGCGGGTCGCCCTTCCAGAGCCTCGCGGAGCGGTCGCGCGGGATGAACGACGGCGCGCCCTCGATCGTGGTGTTGTTGGACTCGGCGAGGTCGGCGGACCCGCCCCAGAGCTCGGGCACCCGCTCGGCGATCGCGTTGATGACGGCGCCGCTGGCCTTGCGGGTGGCCATGCCCTTCTCGTCGGCCGGGAAGGTGGGCAGGTCGTCTGCCCAGCCCGACGGCAGGGTGCGGGTCTGCAGCCGCTCGTAGAGGTCGACGTCGGCCGACGGCTTGCGCGACCACGCGTCGTACGCCGTCTGCCAGTCCGCACGCGCCGCCTGGCCGCGTTCGACGAGCCGGCGGGTGTGCTCGATGACCTTCGGCGGGATCTCGAAGGTCTGGTCGGGATCCCAGCCGAGCACCTTCTTGGTGGCGGCCACCTCGTCCTCGCCGAGTGCGTTGCCGTGGGCCTTGAAGGTGTTCTGGAGGTTGGGCGCCGGCCAGCCGATGATGGTGCTGAGCCGGATGAAGCTGGGTTTGTCGGTGACCCGCTGGGCGTTGACGATCGCCTCGTGGAGGGCGGGGACGTCCTCCTGGTAGCCGGCACTGTTGGCGTGACCGCCCTTGGTCCAGTCGACGTGCTGGACGTGCCATCCGTACGCCGCGTAGCGGGCCTCGACGTCCTCGTTGAAGGCGATGTCGGTGTTGTCCTCGATCGAGATCTTGTTGTCGTCGTAGATGAGGATGAGGTTGCCGAGCTGCTGGGTGCCGGCGATCGACGACGCCTCGCTGCTGACGCCCTCCTCGAGGTCGCCGTCGCTGGCGAAGCAGTAGACGAAGTGGTCGAACACCGACTCGCCCAGGCTCGACGTTGGGGTCGAGCAGGCCGTGCTCGCGGCGGGCGGCCATGGCCATCCCGACGGCGTTGCCGACGCCCTGGCCGAGCGGGCCCGTGGTGGTCTCGACACCCGCGGTGTGTCCGTGCTCGGGGTGGCCGGGCGTCTTGCTGCCCCAGGTGCGCAGCGCCTTGAGGTCCTCCAGCTCCAGGCCCCAGCCGCCGAGGTACAGCTGGATGTAGAGCGTCACGCTCGAGTGGCCGCACGACAGCACGAACCGGTCGCGGCCCGGCCAGTGCGGGTCGGACGGGTCGTGCCGCATCACCTTCTGGAAGAGCAGGTACGCCGCCGGGGCCAGGCTCATGGCGGTGCCGGGGTGGCCGTTGCCGACCTTCTGCACGGCGTCCATCGCGAGCACCCTGACGGTGTCAACCGCGAGGTCGTCGGTCTCGTCCCACTCCAGCTTGCGGTCCAGCGCGGCCACGTGACTCCTTCGTCGTCCACCTCGTCTGCCCAGGTCACGCACCACTTGTGTCGCGGTCGCGCGGCCCTGGTGGTACCCGCTCGGGCGTTTCTGAGCCTACTCATGCCCAGGTCTAGACTCGACCCCGCCGCTGCGGACCTGGACGGGCCCGCGACGAGGCGAGACCCGAGGAGCCGCGTGACCCACGTCGAGCACTCGGTCGACGCCCCCGCTGATGGACCCGTCGAACCGTCGGTGGTCGCGGCCCCTCCGGCCGAGCGAGCGACCTGGCGCGACGTCGTGGCGGCGTACGTCGGCCTCACCAAGCCCCGGGTCATCGAGCTGCTGCTGCTCACGACCGTGCCCGTGATGTTCTTCGCGGCCCGTGGCGTTCCGCCGCTGGGCCTGGTCGTCGCGACGGTCGTCGGCGGCACGCTGTCGGCCGGGTCGGCGTCCGCGCTCAACTGCGTCTACGACCGTGACATCGACGAGCAGATGCGGCGTACCCGCCGCCGGGCGCTGCCGAGGCACATCGTGTCGCCCGCGGCGGCCTCGGTGTTCGGCGTCGTCCTGGGCGTGCTGGCCACGGTGGTGCTGCTGGTCTGGGTGAACGCCCTGTCGGCCGGGCTCGCCCTGCTCGCCGAGGCGTTCTACCTCGTCGTCTACACGATGCTGCTCAAGCGCCGCACCACCCAGAACATCGTCTGGGGCGGGCTCGCCGGCTGCTTTCCCGCGCTGATCGGCTGGACTGCCGTGACGGGGTCGCTGTCGTGGGTGCCGGTGGTGCTGTTCCTGGTCGTCTTCTTCTGGACCCCGCCCCACACCTGGGCCCTGGCGCTGCGATACCGCGAGGACTACGCCGGCGTCGACGTGCCGATGCTGCCCGTCGTCGCGCCCGCCGCCGAGGTGGGCCGGCAGATCGTCATCTACTCCGTGGCGATGGTGGCCACCTCGCTCGCGCTGTGGCCGGTGGCCTCCACCGGTTGGCTGTACCCCGTCGCTGCGGCCGTCCTCGGCGCGGCGTTCCTCGTCCAGGCCGTGCTGATGTGGCGACGTTCGATCGGCACCGAGAAGCTGTCCGTCATCCGGCCGATGGAGCTGTTCCACTCCTCCAACCTCTACCTCTCGCTGCTCTTCGTCGCCGTCGCGCTCGACCCTCTCGTCACCCGCTGAGGCGTGGCTGGCGGTGAGTGAGGGCCGGTTCTGCTCGCGCAAACAGACCCTGGCTCACCGCTGCCCCGCCTGACCCGAGGCCAGCGGTGCGTGAGGGTCGGTCCTGGCCTCTGGAACCGACCCTGAGCCACCGCCCGCGGCCACGACCGGCTCGCGGACCGACAGCAGCACCCAGGTGACCGCGGCGGAGACGAGGGCGGCGCCGAGCATGTGGAAGCCGACCAGGACGATGGGGAGGTCGGTGAAGTACTGGACGAAGCCGATCGTCCCCTGGGCCGCGACCACCCCCAGCAGCACCGCGAGGGGGCGGGTGGGCAGGCCGAGCGAGCGCACGGTGAAGTACAGCCCGACGCAGAGTCCCAGGAACAAGAAGACCGAGTCGGCGTGCACCTGGCTGACCTGGAGCGGGTCGAGGCCGTTGCGGACGGCGTCCTCGTCGCCGGCGTGCGGGCCGGAGCCGGTCACCACGGTGCCGAGGTAGAGGACCACCCATGCCGAGGCGAACGTCAGCCAGGCGAGGACGAGCGCAGGGCCACCGACCACCTCCGCCTGCCGGGGAGCGGAGAGGCGGTGCAGGAACAGCACCGAGAGCCCGATGATCGCCAGCGAGCAGAGCAGGTGGAAGGAGACGACCCAGGGGTTCAGGTCGGTCAGCACCGTGAAACCGCCGATCACCGCCTGCGCGGGGATCCCGAGCGCCAGCACGAACGCGAGCACGCGGACGTCGCGTCGCAACGAGCCCCACGCCGCCACGAACGTGGCCACGGCGATCGCCACGAGCACGAACGTCAGCAGCCGGTTGCCGAACTCGATCGCCGCGTGGATGTCGAGCTCGCCGCGCGGGGTGAAGGACGACTCCGTGCAGCGCGGCCAGGTCGGGCAGCCGAGCCCCGACCCTGTCAGCCTGACGGCGCCGCCGGTCACCACCAGCACGACGTTGGCCACCAGCGTCGCCCACGCCAGCGGCCGCAACCACCGCGCGAGGGAGGTGGTCACTCCCACTTGAACGTCCGCGAGGTCAGGTACCCGCACACCGCGGCCCAGGCCAGCAGGCAGAGCAGCTGCGACCAGCCGATCGCCCCGTCGAGGAAGGCCAGCCGTACGGCGTCGCCGAGCGCCCCGGAGGGCAGCCAGCGCACGACGTCGCCGAACGAGCCGTAGGACGAGCTCGGCAGGACCACGGCCCCGCCGGCCAGGAGCAGCAGGTAGACGAGGTTGGCGGCGGCCAGTGTCGCCTCCGCGCGCAGCGTGCCGGCCAGCAGCAGCCCGAGGGAGACGAACGCCGCGGTGCCGAGGACCGCGGCCAGCAGGAACCCGACCAGGCCGACGACGTCCGGTGACGGCGACCAGCCGAGCGCGAGCGCGACACCGGTCAGCACCACGAGCTGGAGGACCTGGACGGCCAGCACGGCCAGCACCTTCGCCGCCAGCAGCCCCGTGCGCGGCAGCGGAGTGGAGCCCAACCGCTTGAGGACGCCGTAACGACGCTCGAACCCGGTCGCGATCGCCACCGACGTGAACGACGTGGAGAGGATGGCCAGCGCCAGCACGCCGGGCGTCAGCTCGTCGACCGGTCGGTGGGAGAGGTCGAGGCCGACGCGCGAGGCGCCGACGACCCCGGCGACGAGGGCCAGCACGGGGATCACCACCGCCAGCAGGAGCTGTTCGCCGTTGCGGAGCAGCAGGCGCACCTCCATCGAGGCCTGCGCGCGCACCTGGCGCGAGAGCGGTGCGGCGCCCGGAGCGGGGGAGAGGTCGAGGCTCACGGACGGGGCCGTCCGGTGTTGTCGAGGAAGACGTCCTCGAGACGGCGTACGCCGTCCCCCGTCAGCTCGGCGGGCGTCCCGCTCATCACCATGCGGCCGTGGTCGATGATGAACACCCGGTCGGCCAACCGCTCGGCCTCCTCGATGTAGTGGGTGGTCAGCACGACCGTCACCCCGGCAGCCCGTAGCTCGCGCAGGAGGTCCCACGTGGTGTGTCTCGCCTGCGGGTCCAGGCCGGCCGTCGGCTCGTCTACGAAGACCAGCTCCGGCCGGCCGACCACCGCCATCGCCAGCCCGAGGCGTTGCTGCTGACCGCCGGAGAGCCTTCGGTACGGCGTCCGCCCGCACCCGTCGAGCCCGAGCCGCTGGCCCAGGGCGTCGACGTCGAGCGGGTGGGCGTGCAGCGAGGCGACGTGCCGCAGCATCTCCATCGCGTGCACACCGCTCCACGCGCCGCCCTGCTGGAGCATCACGCCGATCCGGGGGAGCAGCTGCCGTCGCTGCGAGAACGGGTCGAGACCGAGCACGCGGACGGTGCCCGACTGCGGCCGCCGGTAGCCCTCGCAGGTCTCCAGCGTCGTCGTCTTGCCGGCACCGTTGGGACCGAGCACCGCGGTGATCGTGTCCCGATCGATGACGATGTCGAGGCCGTCAACGGCGACCACGTCGCCGTAGCGCATGACAAGGCCGCGCACCTCGACAGCAGGAGACGAGGGTGCGGGCACCCCCGAAGTGTAGGTAGCACGGCACGTCGACCGACCCCTCGGCCTACTGCGCGGCGCCCCGCATCCCGCCTGGCTGCGTTGTCGTCGCTCGCAGGAGATCAACTACAGCTTCGCCCCTCCGCCTTGCCAGGCGGGCGCGGAACGCCGCTCGCAACGGCCGCGAGGTCGGTCGACGTGCCGCTCAGACCTCGATGTCCTCGGGCTCCTCGTCCGACGCCGGCTCCACGTCGAAGACGTCGGGCGGCTCACGCCACAGCGGGGGACCCTGCCCGTTGGCGGCCCGCCAGACCCGCTCAGGGGTGCACGGCAGGTCGACGTGGCGCACGCCGAGGTGACGCAGCGCGTCGACCACGGCGTTCTGCACGGCCGGGGTCGCCCCGATGGTCGCGGACTCGCCGATGCCCTTGGCTCCCAGCGGGTTGACCGGCGTCGGGGTCTCGGTGTTGCTGGCCTCGAGGGTGATCGCGTCGGCGGCGGTCGGCAGTGCGTAGTCGACGAACGTCGCCGTCAGCGGCGTCCCCTGGTCGTCGTAGACCATCTCCTCCCACAGGGCTTGGGAGATGCCCTGGACGGCGCCGCCGTGCTGCTGTCCGGCAACCAGCAGCGGGTTGAGGACGCGGCCGCAGTCGTCGACCGCGATGTGGCGCACCGGCCGGACGCGGCCGGTGTCGAGGTCGACCTCGACGACGGAGACGTGGGCGCCGAACGGGAAGGTCGCGTAGGGCAGCTTGTAGTCGGTGGCAACCGTCAGCCCACCCTCGTGCTCATGGGCATGGGCCGCGAGCTCCTTCCACGTCACCCGTGGCCCGGGGACGCCCGCCACCGCGAACGCGCCGTCGTCGAGGACCACGTCGTCGGGCGCCGCCTCCAGCATCCGGGCCGCGAGCTCGACGGCGTGCTCGCGCAGCTCGTCGGCCGCCTTGCCGACCGCGTTGCCGCCGATCTGCAGTGACCGTGAGCCGCCCGTGCCGCCGCCCCGCGGGATGAGCGCCGTGTCGGACTGCTCGTAGGTGATGTCCTCCAACGGGATGCCGAGCCGGTCGGCGGCGATCATCGAGAAGCTCGTCGCGTGCCCCTGGCCGTGGGAGGAGGTTCCGGAGCGCACGGTGACGGTGCCGTCGTCGTGCACCACGACCTGGCCGTACTCCGAACCGCCGAAGCCGGTGATCTCGACGTACGTCGCCAGCCCGATGCCCAGGAGCCGACGGTCGCCCGCCTCGATGCGACGCCGCTGCTCCTGGCGCGCGGACTCCACGTCGGCCAGCCGCAGCGCCTCGGTGAGGGCGAGGTCGTAGTCGCCGATGTCGTAGGTCGCGCCCGTGCGGGTCTTGAACGGGAAGGCGTCGGGCTGGATGAAGTTGCGACGCCGGACCACTTCGGGGGCCAGCCCCAGCTCTGCGGCCGCGACGTCCATCAACCGCTCGATGCAGGCCGCCGCCTCGGGTCGCCCGGCGCCGCGGAAAGCGCCGACGGGGGTGGTGTTGGTCATCACGCCCACGGCGTCGAACCGCAGCTGCGGGATGTCGTAGACGCCCTGCGCCATCCGGTACGTCGGCCCGACGGCCAGGGCGCCGCCGAAGCCGGCGTACGCGCCGCAGTCGCCTAGCACCCGCAGCCGCAGGCCCACGATCCGGCCCTCGGAGGTCAGGCCCAGCTCGGCGTACTGCACCTGGCCGCGGCCGTGCATCGACAGCATCGCCTCGCTGCGGGTCTCGGCCCACTTGACCGGTCGCCCGAGCCTGACGGCTGCGAGGGCGATCGCCGCGTGGTCGGTGCCGATGCCGGCCTTGCCGCCGAACGCCCCGCCCACGTGCGGCGCGACGACGCGGACGTCGTCCTTGGCGAGACCGAGGGCGTCGGCGAGCAAGTCCCGCGCGTAGTGGGGGTGCTGGGTCGAGACCCAAGCCGTGACGCGCCCCTGCTCGTGCGGGTCGACCAGGATGGCGTTGCCCTCGATGGGCGCGACCGCGACGCGCTGGTTGACCATCCGCACGCGGACGACGTGGTCCGCACCCTCGAAGGGGTCGGAGCGGTCGTCGTCACGACGGCGGACCGCGACGTTGGTGCCCAGGTCCTCGAACTGCAGAGACGCGCCCTCGGCCACGGCTGCCTCGACGTCGGCCACGGCCGGAAGGTCGTCGTAGTCGACGTCGACCAGCTCGGTGGCGTCGACGGCCTGGGCCCGGGTCTCCGCGATGACGATTGCCACCGGATCGCCGACGAAGCGCACCTTGGCGCGGGCCAGCGCACCGCGCGGGCACTCCTCGTTGACGTCGGCGAAGGACTTGAGGTCGCCTGCACCCAGGTCCAGTGCCGTGTAGACGGCCAGGACTCCGGGAGCCTGCTCGGCCTCCGAGGTGTCGATCGCGCCGAGGGTCGCATGGGCGAACGGGCTGCGGACGAAGACGGCGTGGGCGATGGAGTCGCCGCTGCCAGCGGTCTGTCGGTTGTCGACGAAGGTGCCCTGGCCGACCAGCAGCTCGCGGTCCTCGACGCGGCGGACCTGCGTTCCCAGCAACGAACCCGGCATGGGCACACCCTAGTGACGTACCGGAGGATCCCTCCGCGCTCCTCCGGGCCGCACGGTCCGGTCGTTGTCGGAGTCCCCCTTTAGGGTGAATCGCATGACGCTCGGACCCGCCATCGAGGCGATCGACCTGGTCAAGCACTTCGGCGACACGGTCGCCGTCGACGGGGTCAGCCTGTCGGTGCCGGAGGGCACCGTGCTGGGGCTGCTCGGGCCCAACGGCGCGGGCAAGACCACGACGGTGCGGATGATGACCACCTTGACCACGCCGACCAGCGGCACCGCCCGGGTGGCCGGCTACGACGTGATCGAGCAGCCCGACCTGGTGCGCAAGAGCATGGGTCTGACCGGGCAGGCGGCCACGGTCGACGAGCTGCTGACCGGCCGCGAGAACCTCGACCTCATCGGGTCCCTCTACGGCCTCTCCTCGCGCTACGTCCGGCAGGCGGCCGGCGACCTGCTCGAGCGGTTCTCGCTCACCGACGCGGGCGACCGCGTCGTGAAGACCTACTCCGGGGGCATGCGCCGGCGTCTCGACCTCGCCGTGAGCCTGATCGCCACACCTCCCGTGCTCTTCCTCGACGAGCCGACCACCGGTCTCGACCCTCGCAGCCGCGTCGAGCTGTGGGACGTGCTCCGCGGGCTGGTCTCCGACGGCACGACGTTGCTGCTCACGACTCAGTACCTCGAGGAGGCCGACCAGCTCGCCGACCGCATCGCCGTCATCGACCACGGCCGGGTGATCGCGGAGGGCACACCCCTCCAGCTCAAGGACCAGTCCGGCAAGGCCGCGCTGGTGGTCACCGTCTCCAAGGCCGACGACCTGGGCGAGGCCGAGCGGCTGCTCCGCACCATGGTCGACGAGGTGCACGTCGAGCCCAACGCCCGCCAGCTGACCGCCCCCGCCAACGGTCTCGCCGATGTGACCCGCATCGCCGGCGCCTTCGACGGCTCCGGCATCGAGCTGGACGACCTGGGCCTCAAGCGCCCGAGCCTCGACGACGTCTTCCTGCACCTCACCGGCCACCGCGCCGAGGAGCTGGCCGACGCCGGCGACATCAACCAGGAGGTCACCGCGTGAGCACGACCGAGACCAGCCGGATCGCGCGGCCGGAGATCCGCGACACCGGCCTGCTGCGCCAGTCGCTGGTGATCACGAAACGCAACCTGATCCACATCAAGCGGATGCCCGAGATGCTGCTCGACGTGACCATCCAGCCGGTCATGTTCGTGCTGCTGTTCGCCTTCGTGTTCGGCGGTTCGATCGCCATCACGGGCGGCGACTCCCGGGAGTACCGCGAGTGGCTGATGGCCGGGATCATGGGGCAGACGATCGCGTTCGCGTCGTTCATCGTCGCCGTCGGCCTGACGGCCGACATCGACAAGGGCATCGTCGACCGATTGCGCTCCCTGCCGATCCACCCAGCCGCCGTGCTGGTCGGGCAGGAGCATCTCCAGCCTGCTGCACTCCAGCATCGGCATCGTCATCATGTCGCTGACCGGCCTGGCGATCGGGTGGCGCATCCACGACGGGTTCGCCGACGCCGTGCTCGCCTACGTGCTGCTGCTGGCCTGGGGCTTCTCGATGATCTGGGTCGGCATCCTGGTGGGCGCGACGATGCGCTCGGTCGAGGCCGTCAACGGGCTGATGTTCGCCACCATGTTCCCCGTCACCTTCCTGGCGAACACCTTCGCCCCGGCGGAGAACATGCCGACCGTGCTGCGGTGGTTCGCGGAGTGGAACCCGATCTCCTCGCTGGTCCTGGCGGTGCGCGAGCTCTGGGGCACCCCGCTCCCTCCGTCGGAGGGCGAGCTGGCCCTGCCCCTCCAGCATCCCGTGCTGTCCACGTTCATCTGGGTGGTCGTGATCACGGCGGTCTGTGCGCCGCTGGCGCTGCGGGCGTTCCGCCGCCGCGTGCAGTCCTGAGCGGCAGCGGTGGCAGTCGGGCTCAGTTCTGCGGCGGGTAGGGCTGCAGGTCCACGGATCCGACCTTGACGGCGGTGAGCTTTGCCTCGTTCACCGTGGCGCTGCCACCGCGGCAGTAGAGAACCACCGGAACCTCGATGGCGTGTGGTGAAGGACAGCTGGTGCGACATGGTGCTCCAGAGCACCGGTGGCGACAGGTTCACGATGCTCTGGTCCGCGAGCGGCCGGGCGACCAGGTCGCTGCGTAGAAGGACGACTCGACGAGCCGACCCGCTCGCCGAACTCGCCGACACCTGTCCAGCTGCTGGCCGAGGGCTTGTCGAGCTCGCCATCCACCACCGCTTCAAGGTGCGGCCCGGGGGCGCAGTCGCCCTGCTAGGAAGTCCGCGCCCTCACCCCAGCACCGGGAGCGTCTGTTCGCCCCGCGGGGGTGCGCGACCCGGCCGTCCGGTCGCCGCGGTCCTGCACCACGGCCGTAGGCGACGAAGCTGTTCGCGACGTCCCCGACCTTCAACACCGTCAGCTTCTTCCAGGTCGCGTTCGTTTTTTTTTGTTCGTCCCACGGCAGTAGAGCGTCACAGTCAGGGCGCTCGGTGTGGTTTTGAAGTACGATCTGGTTGCTGACGTTTTCCCCTCGTGACCCCAGCACGTCCGGAAGCATGTGTCCTTTTCTCTGGGTGAAGTCGAAGGCGATGCCGGCGGCGTCGAGGCGGCAGTCGATGAACGGCCCGGCGCCGGTGCGCCTGGCCCAGCACTTGGAGTAGCCCAGTAGGAGCCGGGCTGGACCTCGAGCTCGAGCACGGCCTTGTTGCCCGCAACCATCGCGGTGGCGTTGTCGTTGAACCTGCCGTAGACGTTGCTGGGTCCCGTTGCCCCGGTGGCCCCCGTGGCACCGGCGGCCCCGGCTGGTCCCGCCGGCCCTGCGGGTCCCTTGAGCTTGCTCTTGGTGCTGGGAGCGAGGTCCTTGAACTTGAGGGTCTTGTCCTTGACGTCCTTGGTGGTGACCGTGCCGTTGGCGATGTTGTCGCCGGTGACGACCACGGCGGCGTAGGACACGCTCCCGAGGCTGACCACGAGCGCGAGCGTGGAGGTGACTGCGGCGAAGCGGCCGCTGTTGAAGATGCGCATGAAGTTCCCCCTGTGTGCGATGTCTTGCGAGTTGCGGACGAGCAAGTCGGCCGTCGCGTGCGTGATACGGGCCGCGTAGTGAGGGGACCCTTACTTGAACGCCCCCAGACAATAACGGCACACTGGCGTTGTGGAATTCGAGACCGACCAGCCGACCCGTGAGCGGGTGGCCCGGTCGATCCTCGAGCACGGGCCCTCGACCGCTGCGGCGCTCGCCGCTCGACTCGACCTGACGCCGGCCGCCGTACGCCGTCACCTCGACCACTTGCTGGCCGAGGACGCTGTCGAGGCGCGCGAACCACGACCGGCCGGCACCGCCCGGGGGCGCGGTCGCCCTGCCAAGGTGTTCGCGATCACCGACCACGGCCGCGACCGCTTCGACCAGGCCTACGACGACCTGGCCGTCCAGGCGCTGAGGTTCCTGGCCGAGACGGGTGGCGACGAGGCGGTTCGGGCCTTCGCCGACCGTCGGATGTCGTTCATCGAGGAGCGGTTCGCCGACGTGCTGATCGCCGACCCGCAGCTGACGCCGGCCGAGGCGCTGGCCCGGGTCTTCACCGACGAGGGGTACGTCGCGTCGGTGCGCGAGCTTCCCGTCGTCGGCGGGCAGCACGTGGGGGAGCAGCTGTGCCAGCAGCACTGCCCGGTCTCCCACGTCGCCCACGAGTTCCCCCAGCTCTGCGAGGCCGAGACGGCGGCGATCAGCCGCGTCCTCGGCCGCCACGTGCAGCGGCTGGCCACCATCGCCCACGGCGACGGGGTGTGCACCACCTGCCTCCCGGCGCCCAGAGAGGTGACCAGAGAATGAACAGAGAAGTGACTCCCCAGGACTCCGACAAGAGAGAGAAGGTCACGACGTGACGTCGATCGAAGACCTCAACCCCGAGCTCAAGGGCATCGGTCGCTACGAGTTCGGCTGGGCCGACAGCGACGAGGCCGGCGCGGCCGCGCAGCGCGGGCTCAACGAGGACATCGTCCGTGGCATCTCCTCGAAGAAGAACGAGCCCCAGTGGATGCTCGACCTGCGCTTGAAGGGCCTCAAGCTCTTCCGCCGCAAGCCGATGCCCACGTGGGGCGCCGAGCTCGACGGCATCGACTTCGAGAACATCAAGTACTTCGTGCGCTCCTCCGAGAAGCAGGCCACCTCGTGGGAGGAGCTCCCCGAGGACATCAAGAACACCTACGACAAGCTCGGCATCCCCGAGGCGGAGAAGCAGCGCCTGGTGGCGGGCGTCGCCGCGCAGTACGAGTCGGAGGTCGTCTACCACTCGATCCGCGAGGATCTCGAGGCCCAAGGGGTGCTCTTCCTCGACACCGACACCGCGCTCCGCGAGCAGCCGGAGCTGTTCCAGGAGTACTTCGGAACGGTCATCCCGGTCGGCGACAACAAGTTCGCGGCGCTCAACACCTCGGTGTGGTCGGGCGGCTCGTTCATCTACGTGCCCCCGGGCGTGCACGTCGACATCCCGCTGCAGGCCTACTTCCGGATCAACACCGAGAACATGGGCCAGTTCGAGCGGACCCTGATCATCGTCGACGAGGGCGCCTACGTGCACTACGTCGAGGGCTGCACGGCGCCGATCTACTCCAGCGACTCGCTGCACTCAGCGGTCGTCGAGATCATCGTGAAGAAGGGCGGTCGCTGCCGCTACACCACCATCCAGAACTGGTCGAACAACGTCTACAACCTCGTCACCAAGCGCGCGACGTGCGAGGCCGGCGCGACCATGGAGTGGGTCGACGGCAACATCGGCTCCAAGGTGACGATGAAGTACCCCGCCATCTACCTGATGGGGGAGCACGCCAAGGGCGAGACCTTGTCCATCGCGTTCGCTGGCGAAGGCCAGCACCAGGACGCCGGCGCCAAGATGGTCCACGCCGCGCCCCACACCTCCAGCTCGATCCTGAGCAAGTCGGTGGCCCGCGGCGGCGGCCGCACGTCCTACCGCGGCCTGATCCAGATCAACGAGGGCGCCTACGGCTCGAAGTCCAACGTGCTGTGCGACGCCCTGCTCGTCGACCAGATCAGCCGCTCCGACACCTACCCCTACGTCGACATCCGCGAGGACGACGTGTCCATGGGCCACGAGGCCTCGGTCTCGAAGGTGTCGGAGGACCAGCTCTTCTACCTGATGTCTCGCGGCATGGCCGAGGACGAGGCGATGGCGATGATCGTGCGCGGCTTCGTCGAGCCGATCGCGAAGGAGCTGCCGATGGAGTACGCCCTCGAGCTCAACCGCCTCATCGAGCTGCAGATGGAAGGGGCCGTCGGCTGATGGGTCTCGCAGTCTCCTCCCACCTGCACCCGGTGGGCTCCTTCGACCTGGCCGACCACCCGGTCCCCACCGGTCGTGAGGAGGTCTGGCGGTTCACGCCGCTCAAGCGCCTCCGCGGCCTGCACGACGAGGCACCGCTCACCGGCGACGACTACGAGTTCAAGGTCGAGACGCCCGAGGGCGTCCGGGCCGAGGCGGTCGAGACGCCGCAGTCGGAGCGTGGCCTGAGCGGCTTCGTGCCCACCGACCGCGTGAGCGCGCGCGCGTGGGAAGCCGCACCGCGGGTGTTCACCGTCGACGTGCCCGCCGACGCCGAGGTGGCCGAGCCGGTGTTCATCACCATCACCGGCAACGGCGGCACCGAAGCGATCGCGCGCCACCTGCTGGTCAAGGTCGGCGCACACGCCGTGGCCACGGTGGTGGTGCGCTTCCAGGGCTCGGCGACGTACGCCGACAACGTCGAGATCGTGCTCGCCGACGGTGCCCGGCTCACCTACGTGACGCTCCAGGACTGGGCCGACGACGCGGTGCACCACAGCACCCAGCGTGCGGTGGTCGGTCGCGACGCCTCGCTCAAGCACGTGGCCGTGACGTTCGGCGGCAACGTGGTCCGCCACGACACCACCGCGACGTACGACGGCCCGGGCGGTGAGGTGGAGATGCTCGGCCTCTACTTCGCCGACGAGGGCCAGCACATCGAGCACCGGCTGTTCGTCGACCACTCCGCTCCCAAGACGCGCAGCCGCGTGACCTACAAGGGCGCCCTGCAGGGTCGCGGCGCCCACACCGTGTGGATCGGCAACGTGCTGATCCGCAAGGAGGCCCTGGGCATCGACACCTACGAGGAGAACCGCAACCTGGTGCTCACCGACGGCTGCCAGGCCGACTCGGTGCCCAACCTCGAGATCGAGACCGGCGAGATCGTGGGGGCCGGACACGCATCGGCGACCGGCCGGTTCGACGACGAGCAGCTGTTCTACCTGCGCTCGCGCGGCATCGAGGAGAAGGAGGCCCGCCGGCTGGTGGTGCACGGGTTCTTCAACGACCTGATCCGTCGCATCGCGGTGCCCGAGCTCGAGGAGCAGCTCGCGGCGACCGTCGAGGCGGAGCTGTCCAAGAACGTGCTGAGGGAGGCCTGATGGCCTTCCAGCGCGCGTGCGCGCTCGCCGACATCACCGACGACGCCGCTCTCGGGGTCACCGTCGACGGACAGGACGTCGCACTCGCCCGCCACGGCGACGAGGTCCTCGCCATCGAGGACATGTGCAGCCACGCCAGCGTCGCGCTGAGCGAGGGCGACTACGAGATCAGCGACGGGGACTGCACCGTCGAGTGCTGGCTGCACGGCTCCCGCTTCGACCTGCGCACCGGCAAGCCCACCGGCCTCCCGGCGACGGAGCCCGTCGCCACCTTCCCGGTCGACGTACGCGACGGAGTCGTGTACGTCGACGTCGAGACCTTCCTGAACGGAGTCACCCCCCAATGAGCACCCTCGAGATCAAGGACCTGCGTGTTTCGGTCGAGACCGAAGACGGCCCCAAGGAGATCCTGAAGGGCGTCACCCTCACCGTCCGCGACGGTGAGACCCACGCGATCATGGGCCCCAACGGCTCGGGCAAGTCGACGCTGGCCTACTCGGTCGCCGGCCACCCTAAGTACACGATCACCAGCGGCACCGTGACGCTCGACGGCGCGGACGTGCTGGCGATGACGGTCGACGAGCGGGCCCGGGCCGGGCTGTTCCTCGCGATGCAGTACCCCGTCGAGGTGCCCGGTGTGTCGGTGTCCAACTTCCTGCGCACCGCCAAGACGGCAATCGACGGCGAGGCGCCCAAGCTCCGCACCTGGGTCAAGGACGTCAACGCGACGCTCGACGCCCTCAACCTCGACCCGTCGTTCGGTCAGCGCTCGGTCAACGAGGGCTTCTCAGGCGGCGAGAAGAAGCGCCACGAGATCGCCCAGATGGAGCTGCTGGACCCCGGCATGGCAGTCCTCGACGAGACCGACTCCGGCCTCGACATCGACGCCCTGCGAATCGTCGCCGACGGCGTCAACCGGTTCCGGGCCAAGGAGGGCAAGGGCGTCCTGCTGATCACCCACTACACGCGGATCCTGCGCTACATCGAGCCCGACTACGTGCACGTGTTCGTCGACGGCAGGATCGCCGACGAGGGCGGCCCGGAGCTGGCCGACGAGCTGGAAGCCAACGGTTACGACAAGTACGTGCGGGCGGCGGCGGTCTGACCATGCTGCCCGGCCTGCTTCCCGACCTCGACGTCATCCGCAAGGACTTCCCGATCCTCGCGCGGACGGTCGCGGACGGGCAGCCCCTGGTCTACCTCGACTCGGCCAACACCAGCCAGAAGCCGCAGGTCGTCATCGACACGATGGTCGACCACCTGGAGCGGCACAACGCCAACATCGCCCGCGCGATGCACACGCTCGGTGCCGAGTCCACGGAGGCTTTCGAGGCCGCCCGCGACAAGGTCGCGGCCTTCATCGGCGCACCCGAGCGCGAGGGCGTGGTGTTCACCAAGAACATCACCGAGGCCCTGAACCTGCTCGCCAACACCTTCGCGTGGGCTGAGGGGAGCCTGAGCGTAGGCCCGGGCGACGAGGTCGTCATCACCGAGATGGAACACCACTCCAACATCGTGCCGTGGCAGCTGCTCACCGAGCGCACCGGCGCGACGCTGCGGTGGTTCGGCCTCACCGACGACGGCCGGCTCGACCTGTCGAACATCGACGAGCTCGTCAACGAGCGCACGAAGGTCGTGTCGCTGACCTGGGTCTCCAACATGCTCGGCACGGTCAACCCCGTCCGCCAGATCGCCGACCGGGCCCACGAGGTCGGCGCCGTCGTGGTCGTGGACGCCGCCCAGGCCGTGCCGCAGCTGCCGGTCGACGTGATCGCCTCGGGCGCGGACTTCCTCGGCTTCACCGGCCACAAGGCCGTCGGCCCGACGGGCATCGGCGTGCTCTGGGGCAGGACCGAGCTGCTCAATGCGCTCCCTCCGTTCCACGGTGGCGGCGAGATGATCGAGACGGTCGCGATGGAGCGGTCGACCTACGCCAAGGCACCCCACCGCTTCGAGGCGGGCACCCCGCCGATCGCCGAGGCGGTCGGGCTCGGCGCTGCCGTCGACTACCTCGGCCACATCGGCATGGAGTCCGTGCACGCCCACGAGCGGGCCGTGACGGCGTACGCCCTGGAGGGCCTCTCGTCGGTGCCGGGAGTGCGGATCCTCGGGCCCACCGACGCCGACTCCCGTGGCGGCGCGATCTCGTTCGAGCTGGCGGGAGTGCATCCCCACGACGTCGCGCAGGTGCTCGACTCGCGCGGCATCGCGATCCGGGCCGGACACCACTGCGCCAAGCCCGCACACGCGCGGTTCGGCGTGCAGTCGTCGTCGCGGATGTCGTCGTACCTCTACACGGCCCCGGCCGAGATCGACGCGTTCATCGACGGGCTGGAATACACGCGGTCCTACTTCAAGTTGGGCCCCACGACATGACCACCGAGCTCGACGCGCTGTACCAGGAGATCATCCTGGACCACTACAAGAACCCTCACCACAAGGGGCTGCGCGACCCCTTCGAGGCCGAGGTGCACCACGTCAACCCGACCTGCGGCGACGAGGTGACGCTGCGCGTCCACCTGGACAACGGGGTCGTCGAGGACGTGTCGTACGACGCGCTCGGCTGCTCGATCTCGCAGGCGTCGGCCTCGGTGCTCACCGACCTGGTGATCGGCAAGCCGGTCGACGAGGCGATGGGCATCCACGAGGAGTTCCTCACCCTGATGCAGGGCAAGGGTGCGGTGGAGCCCGACGAGGAGCGCCTCGAGGACGGCATCGCCTTCGCCGGAGTCGCCAAGTTCCCGGCCCGCGTGAAGTGCGCCCTGCTGTCGTGGATGGCCTGGAAGGACGCCACGAGCCAAGCCATGGGCCAAGCTCTCGAGACCACTGGAGGACCCCGATGACCGCCGCCGACCACAGCGATCTGCCCGACGTCCCCGAGGTGGGCGGGGGTACGGCCACCACGACGGTCGACGACGTCACCGAGGCGATGAAGGACGTCGTCGACCCCGAGCTCGGCATCAACGTCGTCGACCTCGGGCTCGTCTACGGCATCCACCTCGACGAGGACACCAACGCGGTCATCGACATGACGCTCACCTCGGCGGCCTGCCCCCTGACCGACGTGATCCAGGACCAGACCAACACCGCCCTGGAGGGCCTGGTCAACGACGTGCTGATCAACTGGGTCTGGATGCCTCCGTGGGGGCCCGACAAGATCACCGACGAGGGCCGCGACCAGCTGCGGGCGTTGGGCTTCAACGTCTGACGGCGTCGACCAGGTCGGCGATCGAGTCGACCACGCGGGTGGGCCGGTAGGGGAACCTCTCGACGTCGCCGGGCAGGGTCGACCCGGTGGTCACCAGGACCGTGCGCAGGCCGGCCTCGAGGCCGCTGATGATGTCAGTGTCCATGCGGTCGCCGACCATCACGGTCGTCTCGGAGTGGGCTTCGAGACGGTTGAGGGCGCTGCGCATCATCAGCGGGTTGGGCTTGCCGATGAAGTACGGCGACCGCCCGGTGGCGGTGCTGATCAGCGCTGCGACGGAGCCGGTCGCGGGCAGCTTGCCCTGATGACTCGGGCCGCTCACGTCGGGGTTGGTGGCGATGAACCGCGCACCCTCGTCGATCAGGCGGATGGCCTTGGTGATCGACTCGAAGGAGTAGGTACGGGTCTCGCCGAGGACGACGTACTCCGGGTTGCGGTCGGTCATCACGTAACCGATGTCGTGCAGGGCCGTGGTCAGCCCGGCCTCGCCGACGACGTACGCCGAACCGTGCGGTCGCTGGTCGGCCAGGAACTGTGCGGTGGCGAGCGCGGAGGTCCAGATCGCGTCCTCCGGCACGTCGATGCCGCTGGCGAGCAGCCGGGCGCGGAGGTCGCGAGGGGTGAAGATCGAGTTGTTGGTGAGGACCAGGAACCTCAGCCCTGACGCCTTCAGCGCCTCCACGAACTCGGTGGCGCCCGGGATCGGTACCTCCTCGTGCACGAGCACGCCGTCCATGTCGGTCAGCCAGGTCTCGACGGGGCGGGGGGACTCGTCGTCGGGTGCGGACATGCGGACATCCTGGCAGCCGGGCAGGTAGCCCCGGTCAGCCGACGTACGACGGCAGTGCGGGCTCCCAGGTCAGTGGCACGTGGGGGACGATGTCGGGGTTGGTGTCGGTGGGCCACTCTCCGGTCCCGACGTAGGTACGGCCGTCCAGGGTGACCTCGACGGTGTAGGTGAACGGCCCGTCGCCGATCCGGGTGGCGGCCAGGCCCTTGGTCCGCGAGGCGTGGAGGAAGACCTCACCGGCGGAGTAGCACCCACCGTCACGACGGGGAGCAACGGTTGCGTGGCGTCCATCGGCGCTGGTCACGGTGATGAGGGCGCTGGCGTCACGCGGTTGCCAGGCGAGGTTCGTGAGCGAGAGCTCCACGCCGTAGCTGTCGAGCCGACCGTCGTGGTCGGCCAGGACGGCCACCGTCCCGGAAGCGAGATCTGGCATCCGGCCGTCCACGGGCGTGTGCCAGCGGAAGGTAGTGATCACGTCGCCGTCGCCGCGGCCGAAGACGTCGACGTCCCAGTCGCCCGACAGCCCGGCCGGCCGGATCAGGAACTCCTGGTCGCCGGTCTTCTCGACCGGCACGGTGATCATCCGCGGGCATTCGCCGACCCGCTCGCGGAAGGTCGCGGTGAACTCCCAGCCGTCGCGGCCGAACGTGAACGGGACCTCGGCTGGGTGGCCGACGTCGTGCACCTTCTCAGGGGGAGCGCCGTCGGCACAGCCGTTGCCGAGGCAGTACGTCCAGGGCGCCAGCTCGACCGGGCCGGACTCGAGCTGGAGCACCACTGGCGTCACGTCGCCGGGTTCGAAGCCGCGGGTGCCACCGCTCTCGCGAGCGGCCCCCGGCGCGCTGGACTCCTGACCGCACGCTGCGAGAGTGCCGACCAGCAGGACCACCGCGACGAGCACTGCCGGTCTCATGATCGGAGTGTGCGGACGAGCGAGCATGTAGAAACAGACGTCGTGGACATCGTGACGGTTTCGGTACCCGCCGCGCGCGTCGTGCGGTGGGTGGCGAACTTCGAGTCGCGCCACGGTCCGACGGCGTACGACGTCCGCGACGGCGCGCTGACGGGAACGGCCTCCGACGGGTCCAGGTTCGTGGCCCGGCTGCCGTTCGCGGCGACGTACGACGGCCCGGCCGACCCTGCCGCACTGAGCGCCGCGGCCGTGCCGCCGGCGGCGTGGGGCGTGCTGCTGGTGCGCAAGGGCGGGTTCGCGGTGGCCCGGATGGCCGGTGAGTCGATCGCCGAGCACAAGATCGGCCAGCGGCACGTCCAGGGCCGGACCAAGGCAGGCGGCCAGAGCCAGCAGCGCTTCGCCCGGCGGCGCGACAACCAGGCGCGTCAGGCCTACGAAGCCGCGGCCGACCACGCCGCGCGCATCCTGCGCCCCGGCCCGTTGGTCACCGGCGGCGACCACGCGGCCGTCGACGAGGTGCTCGCCGACCCGCGACTGCGCGGCGTGACGGTCGTCGAGCCCTGGCTCGCGGTCCCGGACCCCAAGCGGGCGGTGCTGGACCAGGCGATCCGCGACGCGGTCGCGATCCGTGTCGAGGTGGTCAACGCCTAGGTCGCTGGTTGAGGGCCGCCTCGCGGCCCGTCACGAGACCAGCGGCTAGCCGTGGTGCTCCCCGAACCCCAGCGGCTCCCGCGTGAACAGGTACGTCGCCCAGTGCAGGCGGTCCACCCCGCCGGAGGCGTCGCGGGTGACCCGGAGCAGCTCGCCGCGCTCGCGCCCCGACTCCGTGCGGTAGCGGTCGGGTCCCTCCGCGACGAAGACCGACGGCTCCCGGGTGGTGGGGGCGCCATCGATGCGTGCCTCGAGGCGACCCTCGCGCACCGAGAAGGTGAAGCCCTGCCCCTCGGAGTACCAGCGCCCGATGATGCCGGCCAGCTCTTCGGGCAGCGACGTGCCGGCCCGCCACGGTTCGTCCTTGACCGGCACGTCGTCGACGACGCGGTCGGCGAGCTGGATGGCCAGCGCCGTCGGGTCCGGGGAGGAGGTGCTGTTCATCAGGGCGATGCCCCCGGTGCCGCTCTCGCGGTGGGTCAGCAGCGCCGTGACGTGGCCGGGGACCCCGCCGCTGTGGCCGACCCACGTGCGGCCCGAGGCAGTGCGGTGCACGAAGAAGCCGAGGCCCATGGCGCCGGTCCAGTCGTCGGAGCGCAGCAGCACCTGCGGCTGGCACATCTCCTCGAGCGTGTCGGGCGAGAGGATCCCGGGGTCGGGGGAGGCCACGAAGGCCGACCAGCGCGCCAGGTCGCGGGCGGTGCTCGCCAGGCCGCCGACGGGGGCCATGGCCTTCATCTCGAGAATCGGCTCGGGCCGGGGGACGTCGTGGAACGGCGGCACGAAGTAGCCGGTGACGTGGTCCTCGTCGGCGAAGCCGACGGTCGTGCGCGACATCTCCAGCGGCTTGAGCAGGCGCGCCTCGAGCGCCTCGAACCACGGCCGGCCCTCGAGCTTCTCCACGACCTGGCCGAGGACGGCGTACGTCAGGTTCGAGTAGTGCCACCGCGTGTGCGGGCGGCCCACGCGCTCGGCCTCGGCGAACCCGCGCATCAGCGAGGTGGCGTCCGGCTGGTCGAGGGTGTCCCAGATGTCGCCCAGCGGCTCGCGCTGCATCCCGGAGACGTGTGCCAGGGCCTGGCGGACCGTCACCGCGTGTGGCACGTCGGGCAGGTGGTCGCCCAGGTGGTCGTCGAGGCTCAGCCGTCCCTCGTCGCGCAGCTGCATCACCATCACCGCGGTGAAGCTCTTGGTGTTGGAGGCGATGAGGTACTGGTCGTCGGGGCCGGGTGTCTGCTTGGTCCCGACCTCGCCGGTGCCGATACCGGCGAACCACAGGAGCTCGCCGTCGCGCGACACCGCAGCCGACAGCCCGGGCACCCGGCCGTCGCGCTGCTGTGTCAGGGCGGTGCGGTGCAGGAACCTCTTGGTGTCGTCGGGAAGTGAGCTCACGGACGGCACCGTACGCCGCTGGCCGGCCGCGCCCTACGAGCCGCGGCGCTCGATCTGGTCGCGGAGCCGCCGCACGTTCTCGGTGGCCGCCGTCATCCGTGCCTCGAGGTCCCAGACCCAGGCGTGCGGGTCGCGTCCGTCGTCGAGGACGTCCTCGATCTCGGCCCGGACCTCGCGCGGAGCCGGCGGCGTGCCTGCCTGCCGGCTGGTGCTCGACCCGGTGTCCCGCGCGCGTCGCCCGGCCCTCCGGCCAGCGGTGTACCGGCGATCGCAGGTTCGGCAGCGACACCGAGTGCATGCGCAGGTCGCCTGCGGCCATCACCACGCTGAACGAGAGCTGGTCGCGCCGCGAGAACCTCAGGACGTGCTCCCACCAGGTCGTCATGACCGCCTCGACGCGCGGCGTACGGCGGCGCGCCAGGAGCGCCGTCCAGTGCGGGTTGGTCTCGACCGCGGTGGGTGCGGAGCCGACGTAGTGGGCCAGCTGCTCGAAGACGCGGAGGTGGTCGTCCCTGCCGAGGTCGATGCTGGCCTCGGCCTCCTCGAGGACGGTGCGGTGGAAGGTGTGCACCGGCGCCGCGACGTCGGCGTCCTCGAGCCAGGCGTCGACGAACGACTCGGGCGGCGCCAGCAGCTCCACCTCGTTGTCGACCCACAGGCTGCGCTCGTACCCGCTGAGCACCGGGTGGCCGACGATCTTGAGGTAGCGCTCGCTGCGGACGAGGTCGGTCGGCAGGCGGGGCTCGACCGGGATCACCTGCCAGGTGCCGCTGCGCAGGGCCGGGTCGTCGGTGAAGCAGACGAAGTCGGCGGAAGACTGCTCGGCCAGTGGCGCCTCACGCAGCTGCCGGCCACCGCCGAGCAGCGCGGTGTAGACGACGAGCCGAGGGGCGTGGCGAGGCCGATGCCGATCCGCCTGTCCGGCGACGTGATCGGCCACGAGCTGGGCCACCTGCTCGGCCACGTGCTGGGCCGCGTGCTTCGCCATGGACGACTCCTGCGGAAGTGATCGCTCCCGAGTTGTGTCAGCGGTCGGGGTGACCCGCTCGAACGCAACGTACCGGGCCCGGAGCCGAAGGTCAGCGCGCCACGTCGGAGATCGCTCGCGTGTCGTCCTGCTGCGGTGGCACAGGCCGTGGCCGCGTGGTGGCGCTTCCGGGAGCGGGACATCGGTTAGCGTGCGCGACATGGGTACGGGCACGCCCTCCGAGAAGCGTCCGGCGACGTGGGAGCCCGGGCCCGGGTGGGTCTCGGTGCCCGGCGGCACCGGCCCGTCGACCGTGGGGGTCTGGCGCACCGAGCTCGGCGGCCAGCCGCTGGCCGTCAAGCGCATCGCCCGCCCCGTGCCGGGCGACGCACCCGAGCTGAGCGACCAGACGCATTTCGCGTACTGGCGGCGCGAGGCCGACGTGGCTGAGTCGGGACTGACCCGCTCGACGCCTGGCGTTCGGGGGCCGGTCACCGCCGTCGAGGAGGACGCCACCGGCATCACCCTCACCTCCGACTGGGTCGAGGACGCCGGTACCAACGGGCTCTTCGTCGCCCATGCCCTGGGCCGGTTCGCCGCCGCCGACCTGGGCGACCGTCCCTGGCTCGCGCGCGACCTCCTGCGTCGTCGGGTGGCCCGCATCGAACGGCGCGGAGGCTGGCCCACCCTCGCGCGGACGAGTGCGGCCGACCTCGCCGACAGTCTCTGGTCGCGGCGCGAGCACTTCCTGCAGCAGTACGACGCCCTCCCGCTCGTGGCCCACCACGGCGACGTGGCGTCGGGCAACATGCGCGGGCGCGAGGGCGACCTCGTCGTGGCCATCGACTGGCAGAGCCTCGGGCTGGGACCCGTCGGTACCGACCTGGGCCTGCACATGGCCAGCGCTCGCGAGGCGCCCGAGCCGCTGCTCGACGCCTACCTGCTCGGCATGTCGGACGGCGAAGCCTTGGCCATGGCGACCGCCGACCAGGTGCGGCTCGGCGCGCGCATCGTTGCGGCGTACACCGCCGTCAGCCGCGCCGAGTGGGCGCTCGCCCGGGTGGCGGGCGGCGAGGGCGCGCTGGCCGCGAAGTTCCGCCACCCGAGCGTGGCGCCGTACCTGCGGGCGCTGGAGCGCGTCGCTGACGAGATCGAGAGGTTGCTGTGAGGCGAAGGTGGTCTCGAGGCTCGGGCAGTCCTCCCACCTCAAGCAACCGAGCCGTCGACCTTATGGCGCGGCGGACACGCCGCGAAGCGCAGCGGAGGGGCAAATCGAAGCCCGGCGTCTACTCGACGGTCGCGGGGGCGAAGGTGTCGCAGGCCTGGAGGCTGCCCTCGCTGTAGCCGACCTGGAACCACCTCATGCGCGCCGCCGCTGAGCCGTGGGTCCACTGCTCCTTGTTGACCCGGCCCGTCGTCTGCTGCTGGATGCGGTCGTCGCCGACGGACTTGGCCGCCTCGATGGCCTGCTGGATGTCCTGCTGGGTCAGGTCGAGGATGAGCGCCTGGCCGCCCTCGTCCTCGGTGGCGGTGGCGTTCTTGGCCCACATGCCGGCGTAGCAGTCGGCCTGGAGCTCGAGGCGTACGGCGTCGCTGTTGGGGCCGCGCTGGGTCTGCACCTGGCCCATGGTGCCGAGGATGTTCTGGAGGTGGTGGCCGTACTCGTGGGCCAGCACGTAGGGCTCGACGAACTCGCCGGCAGGGCCGTTGAGCTGCTGCTCCAGCACGTCCTGGAAGAACGTCGTGTCGAGGTAGATCGAGTCGTCAGCGGGGCAGTAGAACGGCCCGACCTCAGCGGTCGCGTCACCGCAACCCGTGGAGGTGCCGCCGGTGAACGTCTGCATCGCCGCGATCGGCCGGAACGTCGCGTCGCTCTGGTCGGGCAGCGCGTCGGCCCAGTAGTCGGTCAGGGAGTTCTCGACCGCGACCCGTGCACAGTCGCGGCTCTCCTCGGCGTCCTGCCCGGTCTTGCAGTTGGCGTAACGGCCGGTGTCGGTGCCGGTCATCCGGGACGCGTCGAGGCCGGTGTCGGGCAACGTTGGTCCGCCGGTCCCGCCGCCGACGCACTGGGTGAGAACGATGAACAAGACGATGATCAGGATGCCGCCGAGCCCGCCGCCGGCCTTGGTGCCTCCAGGGATGGGGATGCGCATCCCGCCGCCGCCCATGCCGCCGCCACCGCGACGACGTACCGACGTCGCGGACCCGTGAGGTGTCGAGCCGGGCCTTGGGGTTGAAGCGCATCGTCGCTCTCCTGTCGGCTCGATGACCTGGTCCAGTACCCGGTACCCGGGTGGACCGGCCAATACACTAGCCAGCCTGATGATCACCGCCCAACACCTCGAGGTGCGTGCCGGGGCGAGGCTGTTGATGCAGGACGTCAGCTTCCGTGTCGCTGCGGGCGACAAGATCGGACTCGTCGGCCGCAACGGCGCCGGCAAGACCACCCTCACCAAGATCCTCGCCGGCGAAGGCCAGCCGGCGGCCGGTTCCGTGCACGCCTCCGGCTCGGTCGGCTACCTGCCGCAGGACCCCCGCACCGGCGATCCCGAGGTTCTCGCGCGTGAGCGGATCCTCTCGGCGCGCGGTCTCGACGACGTCGTACGCCGGCTGCGGCAGGCCGAGGCCGAGATGGGCAGCGACAAGGCGTCGGTCCGCGAGCGGGCGATGCGTCGCTACGAGCGGGCCGACGCCGACCTGCACGCCGGTGGCGGCTATGCCGCGGAGTCCGAGGCTGCCCAGATCGCGTCCAGCCTCGGCATCGAGGAGCGGGTCCTCGGCCAGCAGCTGCGGACCCTCTCCGGTGGTCAGCGGCGGCGGGTCGAGCTGGCGCGCATCCTGTTCTCGGGCGCCGAGACGCTGCTGCTCGACGAGCCGACCAACCACCTCGACGCCGACTCGATCATCTGGCTGCGCGAGTTCCTCAAGGCCCACAAGGGCGGGCTGGTGGTGATCAGCCACGACACCGGGCTGCTCGACTCATGCGTCAACAAGGTGCTCCACCTCGACGCCAACCGGGGCGAGATCGACGTCTACAACCTGGGGTGGACCGCCTACCTCGCCCAGCGCGAGACCGACGAGCGGCGCCGCAAGCGCGAGCGGCTCAACGCCGAGCGCAAGGCCGACGCGCTGATGGACCAGGCCAACAAGATGCGCGCCAAGGCGACCAAGGCCCAGGCGGCGCAGTCGATGATCAAGCGCGCCGAACGCCTGATGGCCGGGATCGACGCCGAGCGCCGGTCCGACCGGGTGGCTCGCATCAAGTTCCCCGCACCCGCGCCATGCGGCAAGACGCCGTTGACCGCCACCGAGCTGTCGAAGTCGTTCGGCTCGCTCGAGGTCTTCACCGACGTCGACCTGGCCATCGACAAGGGCTCGCGGGTCGTCGTCCTCGGCCTCAACGGCGCCGGCAAGACCACGCTGCTGCGACTGCTCGCGGGCGTCGACCGAGCCCGACACCGGCCAGGTCGTGCCGGGACACGGGCTGAAGATCGGCTACTACGCGCAGGAGCACGAGACGCTCGACACCTCGCGCACGGTGCTGGAGAACCTCCACTCCGCCGCGCCCCAGCTGACCGACACCGAGGCCCGGTCGGTGCTCGGCTCGTTCCTGTTCAGCGGCGACGACGCCGGCAAGCCCGCGAAGGTGCTCTCCGGAGGCGAGAAGACCCGGCTGGCCCTGGCCATCCTCGTGGTCTCCAGCGCCAACGTGCTGCTGCTCGACGAGCCGACCAACAACCTCGACCCCGCCTCCCGCGAGGAGGTGCTGGCGGCGATCCGGACCTACGAGGGCGCGATCGTGCTGGTCACCCACGACGAGGGCGCGGTGCACGCCCTCGAGCCCGACCGGGTGCTGATCCTCCCCGACGGCGTCGAGGACCTCTGGAACGCCTCGTACGCCGACCTGGTCTCGCTGGCCTGAACGACCGATTCGTCCTACGACCCGGCGGGTGGTCGCAGCCCGGGGATCTCTGACGAATCGGGCGGCTTCGTAAACTCCGGCCATGACTCCGCATGGACCTGCCGCTGCCGGACTCACGTACGACGTCACAGGAGAGGTCGCGACCGTCACCCTCGACCGGCCCGAGGTACGCAACGCGCAGACCCCGCGGATGTGGCGGGCGCTGGCGGCGATCGGCGAGCAGGTACCCGACGAGGTGCGGGTGGTCGTGGTGCGGGGGAGCGGGCAGTCGTTCTCGGCCGGTCTCGACCGGGCCATGCTCGACCCGGCCGGTGGCCAAGGTCAGGAGACGGTCGCGGGTCTGCTGGCGCTGTCGGACGAGGAGGCCTCGGCTGCGATCGAGGAGTTCCAGCGCGGGTTCACCTGGCTGCGCGACCCGCAGGTTCGTGTCGGTCGCCGCGGTGCAGGGATACGCGATCGGTGCCGGCTTCCAGCTCGCGCTCTCCTGCGACCTTCGGGTGCTCGCCGACGACGCCCAGCTGTGCATGAAGGAGCCCGCCCTCGGCCTGGTGCCCGACCTGACCGGCACCCAGCCGCTCGTCGAGGCGGTCGGCTACGCCCGCGCCCTGGAGATCTGCGCGACGGCGCGGATGGTCTCGGCGCAGGAGGCGATGGCGATCGGCCTGGCCAACCTGGTGGTTCCGGCCGCCGAGCTCGAGGGCACCGTCGCCGACCTGGCGGCCGCGCTGACCGCGGCGCTGCCGGGCGCCGTACGCGAGACCAAGGCGTTGTTGCTGGCCGCGACGAGCCGGTCGCTCGAGGAGCAACGGAGGTACGAGCGGGAGGCGCAGCTGCGGCGCTTGCGCGAGCTCGCCGCTCTGCTGACGGGCTGACGCCTCCCGCAGTACGTTCTGCCATGGCCCAGGTCACCGAAGGCGTCTTCACGACGGGGGTGCCGTACCTCCGGACCGGCCAGGGACCGCCCCTGCTGGTGGCCTCCGGGCTGACCTCGGAGCACGCGAACCCGACGGGCCGGTGGCGGAAGATGGCGCTGTCGTGGGTGGCGCCGTTCGCCGAGCACTTCACCGTGTACCTCGCCAACCGACGGCCCGGACTCGAGCCAGGCACCACGATGTCCGACCTCGCGGCCGACTACGCGGCGGGCATCAGGCACGACATCGGCGAGGAGACCCACGTCCACGGCACGTCGACGGGCGGCTCCATCGCGCTACAGCTCGCCATCGACCACCCGGACCTGGTGGGACGGCTCGTCGTCTCGGCCGCAGCGTGCCGGCTCTCGGACGAAGGACGCAGGGTGCAGCTCGAGCTGCTGCGGCTGACCGAGGCGGGCGACGCGCGCGGAGTGGGTGCCTTCCTGATGGGCACGATGGCGCCCGGCCCGCTGACCTACCCGGCCCGCGGGGTGGGCTGGCTCGCGGGTCGCATGTTCGCCGCCGACGACCCGTCCGACTCGGTCGCGGTGCTCAGGGCCGAGGAGGCCTTCGACGCCGAGGCCGATCTCGGGCGCGTCCGGGCGAGCTGCCTGGTGCTTGGTAGCACCGCCGACGCGTTCTACTCCGAGGACCTGTTCCGGCGCACTGCGGAGGCCATCCCCGACGGGCGCGTCGTGATCTTCCCGGGCAAGTCCCACATGTACGTCGCGGGCTCGGCCGTGCCGGCCGCCGTCGCCCTGGGCTTCCTGGTCGCCGGCTGAACGAGCCTCAAAGGAGGATGCCGCGGCTGGTCAGCTCGACCGACCTGGCTGAGGCCGTCGCGGAACAGGCGGTCGAGGCGCTCGTTGCCGGACAGCTCCCAGAGCATCTCCGATGTCTGCCATGCGGCCGCCCGGGCGACGTGGATGCCGAACGTGGCGAACCCGTCGTCGACCTTGCCGCCGAGCTGGTCGACAGTGGCGATGATCCCGCTGGTGAACCAGCCCTTGATCTGGTCCTGCGCTTCGGCGAGCACGTCGTTGGTGCGGGTGAAGTCGCTGTGCTCGGGGGAGTCGTCGAGCGGGGCCCGCGACAGCTCGACGCAGGTGTCGACGACGGCGTGGGGCAGGTCGTGGGAGATGTGGGCGTTCATGCCGGCCAGGGCGAACTGGATCGGATGGGTGTGGTCGCGGGCGCGGGCCTCGAAGAGCGGCGCCCAGGCCGGGCTGACCCGCGTGCCGGCCAGGTCGGCGGCGTACGCCGCGAAGTACAGGTTGGCGAAGTGCACGTCGAGCCGGGCCAGGAACTCGCCCGCCTCGAACGCGCTGGCGTCGACGGCCTCGTCGACGAGCCGCGTGACCTGCCAGTACATCCGGTTGAAGTAGGCGACGCCGTCGCTCTGCGGGAGCGCGGCGTCGATGGCCGCCATGCGCTCGAGGACGTCGTCGATGCTGGCCGCCTGGTCCCACCCGCCCATGGCCATGGTCGATGGTAGAGCGGATCGGGTCAGCCTCCGATGCGATACCGGATGTGCGTGGCCCGCGGGGACGCGACGACCTCGACCGGCGTGAGGCCCGGGTCGGCGACGCCGTCGAGGAGCCGCTCGCCGGCGCCCAGGAGGACCGGCGCGATGTCGAGGTAGATCTCGTCGAGCACGCCGGCCGCCAGCGCCTGGCGGATGGTCGACGCACCGCCCGCGATGAGCACCTCGCTCGTCCTCGCCGGCCGCCTCGACCGCGGCTTGTACTGCTTGGGCGTACGCCGCGTCGAAGCCGTCGGTGACGAAGTGGAAGGTCGTGCCGCCCTTCATCTCCACCGGCTCGCGCTCGTGGTGGGTGAGGACGAAGACCGGCGCGTGGTACGGCGGCTCGTCACCCCACCAGCCACGCCAGTTGCCGTCCCAGGTGGTCCACTCGCCCCGGACCGGCGGCCCGAACATGTTGCGGCCCATCACGTAGGCCCCGCGCGCTGCGCCCAGGTGCTCACGAGGTGCCACGTCGCTCTCGAGGAGCTGCCCGTCGGACGGGAAGTGCCATTCGTGAAGAGACTCTCCGCCGACTCCGAGCGGGGTCTCGAAGCTCTGGTCGGGCCCGGCGAGGAAGCCGTCGAGGGAGATGGACACGTGGCACGTCGTCAGGGTCATGCCGTCCAGACTGCCGTAGTCACCGCGACTCATCGGTCGGGTCGAGGGCGAGTGCGGACCCGAGAGCCAGGTGGCAGAACGCCAGCACCTCGCCGGCCAGCTCGTCCTCGCGGCCCGACCAAGCACCGGAGGCCTCGCCGCGTGCGCGGTGGGTGAGAGCCTCCGTGACGACCGGGCGCCAGCGCTGCCTGCCGAAGACCTCGAGCGCGTAGTGGCCGGCGCCGTCCTTGGACGTCAACGATCCCGTCGCGATGGCGTGGTGCAGCCGCGGGATGCCGAGGACGAACCACTCGACGACGTCGGGACGGCTGGCGGCACCCCGACCGGCGGCGAGGCCGCGCAGGTTCGGCTCCCAGTAGTCGGTGAGGTTGCGGTGGGAGTACCCGCGCAGTGCCGCGACGTCGGTGTGGATCGCCACGTCGGCGAGGTCGGGTCCGTGCACGTGGACGCCGTGGTGAGCGAGCTCGTGCCAGGTGACCGGGTCGGGGCCGTGATCGCGGGACCACTCACCCTCCAGCACCCCTGGCAGCCCCGCCACTCCCGTCGGCGGCCGCGCCAGGTCGTCCCACGTCACGTACAACCCGCTCAGGAACGGGCCGGGGGAACGACTCGCTCACGCGGTCGTGCACGTCGTGCAGTGCCTGCTCGGTGGCGGTGTCGGGGCGAGCGGCCAGCACCGCAACGAAGTCCACGTCGCTGCGGCCGTCGTACCACTCGCCGAAGCCCGAGAGACCCATGCAGGTAGAGGCCTTCCACCTTGCCGGGGAGCCGTTCCTCGACCAGCTCGAGGTAGTAGCCGGTGACCTGGCGCACCTGGTCGGGAAGGGAGACGGGCACCTCCCAACTCTGCCGCAGCACCCTAGGCTCTCGGCCCGTGGGCGACCAGGGCACCAATGCGCTCGCCGCGCTGATCCTCGGCTCGGTCGTCGCGGTGCTGCTGTTCATCCCGGTGGCGGCGGTTCAGTACCGCCGCGACGGGCGGCTGGGGCCGGCCGACCTGATGGTGCTGGTCGGTGCGGCGGTCTACGGCGTCTCGCTGTGGACCTACACCCTGCTGCCGCTGCCCGACGTCGGCGACTACGCCTGCCAGCACGCGCAGACGCGGCTGATGGCCTTCGCCGACGACATCCGGCGGGCCGCCGCGCAGTCCGGGTACGCCGGCCTCGGCACGCCGAGCGAGCTGCTCCGCAACCGGGCCTTCCTCCAGGTCGTGCTCAACGTGGTGTTGTTCCTGCCGTTCGGCCCGTTCGTGCGGCTGATCACCCACCGCGGCGTGGTGGTCGCGACCGGGCTCGGGTTCGCGGTGTCCCTGCTGATCGAGGTCACCCAGCTGACCGGGGTCTGGGGCGTCTACCCCTGTGCCTACCGGCTCTTCGACGTCGACGACCTGCTGACCAACACGCTGGGCGCGTTCGCGGGGGCGCTGCTGTCCTACCCGTACGCCGCCCGGCGCCGGCGCCGTCTCGGGACCGCCCGCCGCCGACTGCCGACCACCGTCTCGGTCGGCCGCCGTCTCGCGGCCACGCTCAGCGACGTGCTGTTCGTGGCGTTGGCCGGCACCGCCGCGGCGGCCTTGTGGCGCGGCTACCTGGTGTTCGCGCAGGACGAGCGCCCGGCGACCGACTCGGCGTCGATGATCGCGCTGCGGGCCGGCGTACCGCTCGTGGTGCAGGCGCTGATGGTGCTGCTCGCCGGGAAGACCATCGGCGAGCTCGTCGTCGACCTGCGCACCAGCCCGGCGTCGTACCCGCGCCGGAGCGTCAAGCTCATGGTCGGCGTGGTCCCGCTCGTCACGCTGGCCGTCGTCACCGTGCCCGCCGCGCAGGTGGCGTTGGCGGTGCTGGCCGTCGCCGCGGTCGCAGGTGCGTTCCTCACCCACGGCCATCGCGGTCTCAGCAACGCCGCCGCCCGGCTGGAGCTGGAGATCGACGACGGCTGACCGAAGGCCGTTCGTTGAGGAGGGCCGCGTAGCGGCCAGTCACGAAACCAACGCAAGCAGGCAGATCACGCTGGTTTCGTGACAGGCGCCAGCGCGCCTTCCTCAACCAGCGAAGCCTCTGTCGGTGGTGGGAGGAACAATGGGAGCCGTCGCCGACGTTGTGGCGGGGAGAGCGAGGACAACCGTTTGTCAGGCATGACCGGCATGGGTCAGGTGTGGCGCCACATGCGCACCGACCGCAGCATCGCCAAGAGCAAGCTCGACCGTGGCACGGTCAAGCGGGTGCTGTCGTTCGCGCGGCCGCACCGCCGCCTGATCACGATCTTCCTGGCACTGACGGTCGTCGACGCCTGTCTCGTCGTCGTCACCCCGCTGCTCGTCCAGCGGATCGTCGACGACGGCATCCTCCAGAAGGACACCTCGCTGGTCGTTCCAGCTGGCCGGGCTGATGGCCGGCGACCGCGATCTTCGGCGCGGTCCTCGGGGTGATCGCCGGGTGGTTCTCCTCCCGCATCGGCGAGGGCCTCATCTACGACCTGCGCACCCAGGTGTTCGCCCACGTGCAGCGGCAGTCGCTGGCGTTCTTCACCCGCACCCAGACCGGCGCGCTCGTCTCCCGGCTCAACAACGACGTGATCGGCGCCCAGCGAGCGTTCACCTCCACGCTGTCCAGCACGGTCTCCAACGCCATCTCGGTCGCTCGTCGTGGGCGTCGCGATGATCGCGCTCAGCTGGCAGGTCACGCTGCTGTGCCTGCTGCTCTTCCCGCTCCTGTTCGTCACCTCGCGCCTGGTCAGCGCCAAGCTGGCCGGGCTGACGCGCGAGCAGATGGACGGCAACGCCGACATGGGCAACGTGATGACCGAGCGGTTCAACGTCGGTGGCGCGATGCTGCTCAAGCTGTTCGGGCGCCGCGCCGACGAGGACGCCCTGTTCGCCCGCAAGGCGGCCACGCGTTCGCGACCTCGGCGTCCGGATCTCCCTGATCACCCGCATCTTCGGCGCCGCGATGATGACCGTGCCGTCGCTGGCCACCGCGCTGGTCTACGGCGTCGGCGGCTACCTCGCGATCCAGGGCGAGCTCACCGTCGGCACCCTGCTGGCCCTGACCACCCTGCTGCTGCGGCTGCTCGGCCCGCTCCAGGGCCTGTCCAACGTGCGCATCGACGTGATGACCGCGCTGGTCAGCTTCGAGCGGGTCTTCGAGGTGCTCGACCTGCCGTCGTCGATCCGGGAGAAGCCCGACGCGGTCGCCCTGCCGGTGACCGCGTCGCGGGTCGAGTTCGACCACGTGTCGTTCCGCTACCCGCGCGCCGAGGACGTCTCGCTGGCCTCGCTGGAGTCCGTGGCCCGCACCGAGACCGTCGACACCGGCGAGGTGCTCCACGACGTCACCTTCACCGCCGAGCCGGGCCAGATGGTCGCGCTCGTCGGTCCGTCCGGTGCCGGCAAGACCACGATCACCCACCTGGTCGTCGCGGCTCTACGACGTCGGGTCGGGCGTGGTCCGCGTCGGCGGTCACGACGTGCGCGAGGTGACCCTCGAGTCGCTCGAGGACGTCGTCGGCTACGTCACCCAGGACGCCCACATGTTCCACGACACGATCCGCGCCAACCTGCTCTACGCCCGCCCCGACGCCGACGACCGCGACGGTCTGGGCCGCGCTCGAGGCGGCCCAGGTCGCGGGGCTGGTCAGCGCGCTCCCCGAGGGTCTCGACACCGTCGTCGGCGACCGCGGCTACCGGCTCTCCGGCGGCGAGCGCCAACGCCTGGCCATCGCCCGCCTGCTGCTCAAGGCGCCTGCCGTCGTGGTCCTCGACGAGGCGACCGCCCACCTCGACTCCGAGTCCGAGTACGCCGTCCAGCGCGCCCTCGACGCCGCCCTCGAGGGCCGCACCAGCCTGGTCATCGCCCACCGGCTCTCGACCGTTCGCCAGGCCGACCAGATCCTGGTCGTCGACGAGGGCCGGATCGTCCAGCGCGGCACCCACGCCACGCCTGCTGGCCGAGGGCGGCCTCTACGCCGACCTCTACCGCACCCAGTTCCTCGACGACCTCCACCCGAGCGCGGCGTCCTGACTCGTCCTGGCGATTCGTCAGCGGTTCAGCGGGTGCTCTCCGCGGGGCGACCGCTGACGAATCGGTGTGGCTAGGGTCGACACCATGGACCTCGAGCTGAAGGACCGTGTCTACATCGTCACCGGAGGGGCCCGCGGCCTCGGGCGGGCGACGGCCGACGTGCTGGCCGCCGACGGCGCGAAGGTGGTGATCTCGGGCCGCAGCGCGGAGTCCCTGGCCGAAGCCGCCGCCTCGCTCGGCGAGGCAGCGGTCACGGTCGAGGCCGACAACGCCGACCCGCGACACCCCGGCCCGGCTCATCGCGGCCGCGCGGGAGGCCTTCGGCCGGCTCGACGGGGCGCTCATCTCGGTCGGCGGGCCGCCGACGGGCACGGTGTCGAGCACGTCGGACGAGGACTGGTCGAGGGCCTTCGACGTCGGTGTTCCTCGGGGCGGTCCGCATCGCTCGCGAGGTGTGCGCCGTGCTCGAGCCCGGCGGCTCGCTCGCCTTCGTGCTGTCGTCGTCGGTGCGCTCGCCGCTCCCCGGCCTGGCCATCTCCAACGGCCTGCGGCCCGGGTCTGGCGATGGTGGCCAAGACCCTGGCCGACGAGGCAGGGCCCGCGCGGCGTGCGCGTCAACGGGCTGCTGCCCGGCCGCGTCGGCACCGAGCGGGTCGCCGAGCTCGACGAGTCGACCGGCGACGCCGAGGCCGCCAAGGCGAAGGCGATCGGGCAGATCCCGCTGGGCCGCTACGGCGAGCCGGAGGAGTTCGGCCGGGCGGCGGCCTTCCTGCTCTCGCCCGCGGCGTCGTTCGTCACCGGCGTCGATGCTGCCGGTCGACGGCGGCATGCTGCGCACGTTCTGACCCCGGCTGCGCCGGTCGCGTCGCGGCCCGCCCCGCCACTCGTCGTAGGCCAGGTAGAAGAAGCCGAAGACGGCCAGCAGCCCGAAGAACCACCACTGCAGGCCGTAGAAGAAGTGCGGGCCGTTGCCGAGGTCGGGCAGCTCGGCCTTCAGCAGCGGCAGTCTCGGGGGCCGGGTCCTCGCTGGCCAGGTCGACGAAGCCGCCGTAGACCTCGCGGCCGATCGCCGGACCGATCCGCGCGCTCGAGATCGACCGGGTCGAGCGGTCGGAGACCGCGGTCGGAGTCGCCGGTGGCGTCCGCGCGGACGTACCCGGTGACGGTGACCTTGCCGGACGGGGGAGCCGGTACGTCGTCCGGCGACGCCGCCGCTGTTCTCGGTGGCCAGCCAGCCCCGGTCGACCAGCAGGGCGGGGCCGCCCTCGGTCTGGAGCGGCACCACGACGTCGACGCCCGAGGACCCGTCGCGCGTGCGGTAGCGGACGATGACGGTCTCCTCGGCGACGTAGGTGCCCGTGGCGGTGACCGCGCGCCACTCGTCGTCCGGGTCGACCGCGCGGCCAGGCGGCGAGCACGTCGTCGACCGGCAGCGGGCGCGGCGCCTTCGTTGCGCTCCACCACCGCGTTGTCGCGCTTGCGGTCCTCCAGCCGGTGGAACTGCCAGCGGCCCAGCCACCAGGTGGCGTACGGCCAGCACGACGACGACCAGGAAGAACGCGACCCACCGCCGGCTCAGCAGGAAGCGCAGGGACCGCACCCGACCGAGGCTATCCGGGCCGTCGTACGCCGGACCCGACCGGTGGCCAACCTCCGCACCTAGACTGGCGGGTGCCACGTTCGCTTGGGCGACCGCTTCGGCCGGGTCGCGACCGACCTCCGGGTCTCGCTGACCGACCGCTGCAACCTGCGCTGCTCCTACTGCATGCCCGCCGAGGGGCTGGAGTGGCTGCCCGACGAGAGCGTGCTCACCGACGCCGAGATCGTCCGGCTGATCGACATCGGCGTGCGGCTGCTCGGCATCCGCGAGGTGCGCTTCACCGGCGGCGAGCCGCTCGTCCGGCGCGGGCTGGTCGACATCGTCGCCGGCACTCGCGCCGTCTCGCCCGACCTCGAGATCTCGATGACCACCAACGCGCTGGGTCTCTCCCGCACGGCCCACGCGCTCAAGCAGGCGGGCCTGGACCGCGTCAACGTCAGCCTCGACAGCGTCCGGCCCGAGTCGTTCCACGCCGTCACCCGGCGCGACCGGCTGCACGACGTGGTCGAAGGCCTTGCGGCGGCCGCGGAGGCGGGCCTCGGCCCGATCAAGATCAACGCGGTGCTGCTGCGCGGCCTCAACGACGAGGAGGCGCCCGAGCTGCTGCGCTGGTGCCTCGACCACGGCTACGACCTGCGGTTCATCGAGCAGATGCCGCTCGACGCCCAGCACGGCTGGAGCCGGCTCGAGATGGTGACGGCCGACGAGATCTTCGCCAGCCTGGAGAAGGAGTTCGTGCTGACGCCGGCCACCGAGCCGCGGGGCAGCGCCCCGGCAGAGCTGTTCCTCGTCGACGGTGGCCCGGCCACCGTCGGGGTCATCGCATCGGTGACCCGGCCGTTCTGCGGCGACTGCGACCGCGTCCGGCTCACCGCCGACGGGCAGGTCCGCAACTGCCTGTTCGCGCGCGAGGAGTCCGACCTGCGGGCGCCGCTGCGCGACGGCGCCACCGACGAGGAGATCGCCGACCGGTGGGTCGCGGCGATGGCGACCAAGCGCGCCGGCCACGGGATCGACGACCCGCCGTTCCTCCAGCCCGACCGGCCGATGTCGGCGATCGGCGGCTGACGAGTCCGCTCTACGCGGCCGGGCCCGGGTCGTCGGGCGCCTCGGCTGCCGGCACCACCTCGCGCAGGAAGCCGCGCGCGCCCAGGAAGTCGGCGAGCTGCTGCGCGGTGCTGCGTCGCACGCGAGCCAGGACTTGCGGCGGTCGGGCGTGTGCAGCTTCGGGTTGTTCCAGACCAGCGCCCAGTCGGCCGGCTCCTGGCACGCCCTTCGCGGAGCAGACGAGCGGCTCGCTCACGGTGTCGACACCTCTCCGTGTCCGGACGCAGGAAGTGCCGGACAGCCACGGGGGAAGCTGTCCGGCACTTCGGGAGGATTCTGACACGCTTTGGTCAGTTGTCAAAGGTGGTCCGGCCCGGAATCTGGTGTCGGAACCGGTGGCCGCCGGGCAGCTCGCGAGCGCCGGATGGCGCCGTTGACCAGCGCAAATCCGTCGGATTTCGAAGCCCCGGCATTCGCCATCACTACGGCGACGTACGGGCAGCACCAGCGCGGCGACGATCAGCACGACGCGGACCCAGGTGATGGTCACGAAGATCGCGGCCACGAAGCAGACCGTGCGGAAGCCCATCGCGAGGAGGTAGCGCTTCTGTCGCGCTGCGATGTCCTCGGCGGCGACTCCTGCTCGCGGTGGTGATGCGGACCGCGTCGCCGGTCTGGTGCCGGACCATGCTGCCACTCTACGTCGGTAGCATCGAGCGACCCACGCGCGCGCCCGCCGGGCCGCGCCTCCTCCCGGGAGGTCCCCGTGTCCAACCGCACCTACCGCGTCACCGAGATCGTCGGCACCTCGCCCGACGGCATCGACCAGGCGATCCGCAACGGCCTCGCCCGAGCTGCCCGCACCCTGCGTCACGTCGACTGGTTCGAGGTCACGCAGGTGCGCGGCCAGGTCAAGGACGGCGACGTCGAGCACTTCCAGGTCGGCATGAAGGTCGGCTTCCGGCTCGAGGACGACTGACGCCTGCCGGCCCCGGCTTTCGCCTACCGCGCGGTAGTCGCTAGCGTCGGCCGGGTGACCCAGCAGGAGGAGCAGACCGGCCGATCGGTGCTCGTCACCGGCGGCAACCGCGGCATCGGCCGGGCGATCGCCGAGGCGTTCCTCGCCCAGGGCGACCGGGTCGCGGTCACCACCCGCAGCGGCGGCGCCCCTGAGGGCTGCCTCGACGTGCGCTGCGACATCACCGACCCCGACGGCCGTCGAGGCGGCGTTCGCCGAGGTCGAGGCGGCACACGGCCCGGTCGAGGTGCTGGTCGCCAACGCCGGCATCACCGCCGACACCCTGCTCGTCCGGATGTCGGAGGACGACTGGGCGTCGGTCATCGACACCAACCTGACCGGCTCGTTCCGGCTCGCCAAGCGGGCGGTCTCGAAGATGATGCGCGCCCGGCGCGGCCGGATCATCTTCATCTCCTCGGTGGTCGGCCTGCTCGGCTCCGGGGGGCAGGTCAACTACGCGGCCTCGAAGGCGGGCCTGGTCGGCATGGCCCGCTCGATCGCCCGCGAGTACGGCGCCCGCGGCATCACCGCCAACGTCGTGGCGCCGGGGTTCGTGGAGACCGACATGACCGACACCTTGAGCGACGAGCTCAAGGCGACGTACAAGGCGCAGGTGCCGCTCGGGCGCTACGGATCGACCGAAGAGATCGCCTCGGCGGTCACCTGGCTGGCGTCGGACGGCGCGGCCTACGTCACCGGGGCCGTCATCCCGGTCGACGGCGGACTCGGAATGGGGCACTGACGATGGGCATTCTCGACGGCAAGCGGATCCTGGTCGCGGGCGTCACGATGGACTGCTCGATCGGCTTCGCGGTGGCGCGGGTCGCGCAGGAGCAGGGCGCCACCGTGCTGATCTCCAACTTCGGCCGCGCGCTCGGCATCACCAGGCGGATCGCCAAGCGGCTGCCGACCGAGCCGCCGGTGCTCGAGCTCGACGTGACCGACGACGACCACCTCGCCGGCCTGCGCCGATGCGGTGCGCGAGCACGTCGACGGGCTCGACGGCGTGGTGCACTCGATCGCCTACGGCAACCCCGAGACGCTGCTCGGCGGCAAGTTCCTCGACGGGCCGTGGCCCGACGTCGCGCAGGCGGTCCAGGTGTCGGCGTACTCGCTCGAAGTCGCTGGCCATGGCCTGCCGGCCGCTGATGTCCGAGCGGCTCCTCGATCGTCGGCATGACCTTCGACGCGACCATCGCCTGGCCGGCGTACGACTGGATGGGCGTGGCCAAGGCGGCGCTCGAGTCGACCAACCGCTACCTGGCCCGCGACCTCGGCCCCGAGGGCATCCGCAGTCAACCTGGTGTCCGCGGGCCCGCTCAAGACCCTGGCCGCCAAGGCGATCCCGGGCTTCGAGGACCTCGAGTCGATGTGGAAGGACCGCGCCCCGCTCGGCTGGGACGAGAGCGACCACTCGCCGACCGCACACGCCGTCGTCGCGCTGCTCTCCGACTTCTTCCCGGCCACCACGGGCGAGATCGTGCACGTCGACGGCGGCTTCCACGCGATGGGCGCCTGAGCGGCTCCTACAGACGCGGGTCGACGGGCTCCGACTCCAGGGCGAGGATCGCGAAGACCGCCTCGTGCACGCGCCACAACGGCTCGCCCGCGACGTAGCGGTCCAGGGCCTCGAGGCCGAGGGCGTACTCGCGCAGCGCCAGCGACCGCTTGGGCTGCAGGTTGCGCTCGCGCAGCCGCGCGAGGTTGTCGGGGCGCAGGTAGTCGGGGCCGTAGATCAGCCGGAGGTACTCCCGGCCGCGCACCTTCAGGCCAGGCTGGACGAGTCCCTTGGTGTTGCGGGTGAGGTTGGCCACCGGCTTGACCACCATGCCCTCGCCGCCGCTCGCGGTGAGCTCCTCCCACCACGTGACGCCCGCCGCTGTGGAAGCCGGGTCCGTGGTGTCGACGCGCAGTCGCCGGGTGGTCCGGAACCGCCCGGGGGCCAGGGCGGCCAGCCGGTCGGCGACCTCGAGATGCCAGACGTGGTCGCGGTCGGCCCAGGACCGGCCCTGGGACGCGAGCACCTGGAACGGCGCGAGCAGCACTCCGTCGACGCCGTCCGTCGGCCAGCAGTAGCGGCGGTAGACCTCGGTGAACGCGGTCGCGTCGGTCCGCCTGTCGCGAGTGCGGCGAAGCAGGTCCCCGACGTCGACGCCGCGGGTCGAGGCCGCCTCGAGCCCGGCGACCGCCGGGGGCAGTGAGGAGCGCGCGGCCGCTCCGGTGGCGGCGTACTGCTCCTTCAGCAGCCCCTCGGCCTTGGCCGACCACGGCAACAGCTCGCAGTCGAGCAGCAGCCACTCGGTGCCGAGCTCCTCCCACAGCCCGGCGGCGGTCGCTGCGGCGCGGACGTCGGCCAGCAGCGTGGCCGTCTCACCGGGCCCGAAGAAGGACCGCCCGGTGCGCGTGTAGACCACACCGGCATTGCCGTCGCCGGTCACCTCTCGGAGCACGAGGACCACTGCGCGCGACCCCATGTGCTTCTCCTGGCAGACCAGCGAGGTCACCCCCGCTTCGGCGTACGCCGCGAAGGCCTCGTCGGGATGCTCCAGGAGATCAGGACGCCGCGAGGTGTTGACCGGTGCCATCGTCGGCGGCAGGTACGGCAGCCAGCGTGGGTGCAGGGCGAAGCGGCTCATCACCTCGAGCGCTCCCGCAGCGTTGTCCTCGCGGATCGTGATGCGGCCGTGGTGCGCGGTCTCGACGACCCGCTTGCCGAGCACGTCGTCGACGTCGAGCTGGTCGGCCGCACGCTCGCTGACGGGCGCCGCGAGCGGCTTGACGGGCTCGTACCAGACGCGCTCGGAGGGCACCGAGACGAGCTCCTTCTCGGGGTAGCGCAGCGCGGTGAGCCGACCGCCGAACACGCAGCCCGTGTCGAGACAGAGCGTGTTGTTCAGCCAGGAGGGCTCGGGCACCGGCGTGTGGCCGTACAGCACCATCGCACGGCCGCGGTAGTCCTCGGCCCACGGGTAGCGCACGGGCAGCCCGTACTCGTCGGTCTCGCCGGTCGTGTCGCCGTACAGCGCGAAGCTGCGGACCCGGCCCGACGCACGACCGTGGTAGGCCTCCTTGAGCCCGGCGTGCGCGACCACGAGACGGCCGTCGTCGAGGACGAGGTGGGCGACCAGCCCGTCGCAGAACTGCTCGACCTGCCGCTTGAACCCGGGGTTGTCGGCCTCCTCGTCCTCCAGCTGCGCGAGCGTGCGCTCGAGTCCGTGGCTGACGGTCACCTTGCGCCCGCTGAGCGCGCGGACGAGCTTGTTCTCGTGGTTGCCGGGCAGGCACAGGGCATGGCCGGCGGTGACCATTCCCATGACGAGTCGCAGCACGCCGGTGGAGTCGGGCCCGCGGTCGACGAGATCGCCGAGGAAGACCGCCCGCCTTCCGTCAGGAGGTACGGCGTCGACGGGACGCCCGCGGTCGTCGCGGACGAGGTGGTAGCCGAGCGCGGCGAGCAGACCCTCGAGCTCGGACCGGCAGCCGTGCACGTCGCCGACGACGTCGAAGGGCCCGTGCTCGTCGCGCCGGTCGTTGAGCAGGCGCTCGCGAACGACGGTGGCGGCGGCGATCTCGTCGAGACCGCGCAGCACGTGCACCCGCCGGAACCCTTCGCGGTTGAGGTGTGCCAGCGACTTGCGCAGCTGTGCCGCCTGGCGCTTGACCACCCCGGCGCCGAAGTCGCGGTCGGGACGCCCGGCGTTGCGGGCGATGCAGACGCCGTCGGGCACGTCGAGCACGATGGCGACGGGCAGCACGTCGTGGGCCTTGGCGAGCTCGAGGAGCTGCTTGCGCGCGGCGGGCTGGACGTTGGTCGCGTCGACGACGGTGAGACGGCCCCGGGCCAGACGCTTGCCGACGATGACGCCGAGCACCTCGAACGCGTCCTTGCTGGCGTCCTGGTCGTTCTCGTCGTCGGAGACCAGGCCGCGGCAGAAGTCGCTGGAGACGACCTCGTAGGGGCCGAAGTGCTCGCGCGCGAAGCTCGACTTGCCCGACCCGGAGACCCCGACCAGCACCACCAGGCTCGGGGACGGGATCGCGAGGGCGCTCACGCTGCGCCTGTCCGGGTGAAGACGGCGAGCTGGGTGGGCGGGCCCACGTCGGGGTCGTCCCTGCCGATCGGCGCGTAGTGGACGGCGTACCCGTGGCGTTCGCCCACGGCCTCGGCCCAATCACGCAGCTGCGCCCGCGTCCACTCGAACCGGTGGTCGGGGTGCCGCATCCCTCCCGCGGCCAGGCGGGGGTAACGGACGTTGTGCTCGGCGTTCGGGGTCGTCACCACGACGAGTCCCGGCCGCGCGGCGGCGAAGACGGTGTCCTCCAGCGCGGGCAGCCGGTCGGGGTCGACGTGCTCGACGACCTCCATCAGCACCACGGCGTCCCAGCCGGCCAGCCGGGGATCGCGGTAGGTCACCGACGACTGCGCCAGGCTCAGGCGCTCCCGCTGCCGCTCGGGCATGGTCGCGAGGTGGAGTCGTCGTTCGGCGAGCTCGAGGGCGCGGGCCGACACGTCGACGCCCAGGATCTCGGTGAACGCCGGGTCGCCGAGCAGCTCGCGCAGCAAGGCGCCCTCACCGCAGCCCAGGTCGACCACGCGGCGTGCGCCCGCCGCCCGCAGCGTCTCGACCACCGCCTCGCGCCGAAGCGCCACCAGGGGTCTGGCGTCACCGTCGGTCTCGGCCTCGTCGTCTTCGGTCTCGGCCGGCGGCTGGTCGTCGAGCTCGGTCAGGCGCGCGACCGCGTCGTCGACGTAGCGGCGCTGGCCGGCGAGCGCCCGGCGCAGCACGGTGTCACGCAGCGGATGGGCGGCCAGCCACTCGCCCCCGGCGCGCACGATCTTGTCGACCTCGTCGCGCGTGACCCAGTAGTGCTTGCCGCCGTCGAGCACCGGCAGCAGCACGTAGAGGTGAGACAGCGCGTGGCTGAGCACCTGCCGGCCGGTCAGCGTGAGGTCCGCGTAGCGTGAGTCGCCCCACTGGGGGACGGTCTCGTCGAGCGGGACGGCCGTGGCCGTGACGGCCCAGCCCAGGGGCTCGAAGAGCGCGTGCACCAGCGCAGCGTCTCCGTCGCACGGCACGGCCGGGACGCGCACCTCGAGGTCGAGAGGTACGGCGACCAGCTCGGGCCGCGCGTCGCACCGGCCGGCCAGGGCGGTGCGGAACGCCTTGCCCAGCGCGACCGCGAGCATCGACGACGCGGCGTACGGGCGGTCGTTGACGTACTGCCCGAGCAGCGACTCGCCCCCTGCCCGCCGCCCGCGCCCGCGCGCGAGAGCCACGGGGTCGACCTCGACCAGCAGTGCGACCGTGCAGCGCTCGGCTGAAGCCTCGGGGTAGAACACGTGCGCCCGTCCCGCGGTGACCTCGATGCTCTGCGCCCGCTCGGGGTGCTTGTGCAACAGGTAGCCGAGGTCGGTCGCGTCGGCCGTCGTCGAGGTGATGGTCAGGTACACCCGGAGCATTCTGGGCGATGGATCGTCCCGGGGCCCGGGGATATCCGGAGCGGCGGTGCGTAAGGGTTGGTTCATGAGGGCTGGCGGTGCGTGGGTTAGATGTCTTGGTTCCCGGGGCCACGAACAACGCACAGGCACCGCCGCCGCACGCCTGATCCACACGAAGCCGCTGCGTGAGAGTCCCACGGCGCTTCCTCGGGTCCGATGGACGGATGCGACCCATCCCGCCCCAGCTGTCGGACCGCCCGTTCACCCGGGCCGAGGCCCTCGCGCTCGGCGTCACCCCGCAGATGTTGCGCGGGGCGCGGTTCGTCCGCGTCTACGACGGGGTGTGGCGACTTCGGGACCACACGATGACGTTCGAGGATCAGGTGGACGCTGCGCGGTTGGCACTCCCGCGGCACGCCAGGGTCACCGGCATCACTCGGATCCAGATGCTCGGCCTCGACTTCGGCCCGCGGCGGCCCCTGCGGTTCGTCGTGGCCAGCGATCTCCACCTCGGCCTCTATGAGGTGTTCCTGCACCGCACGGTGCGCATGCCGCCTGTCGATGCCGTGGGTGTGGCGCCGTTCGCGGCGTACGTGGCCTACTGCGCGCAGGCTCGCGTCATCGATGCCATCAAGGTGGGCGACTGGCTGCTCGCGAACGGGTACCTCGATTGGTCGGAGCTGCACGCCTTCTGCCTCGACCAGCGCTGGCGAGCCGGGGCGAACGAGGCACTGTGGATCCTGGGCTGGCTGGACGGTGACTCCCGTTCGTTGCGGGAGTCGGAGGTGCGCTCGATCCTCGTCTTCTCAGGCCTGCCGGCCCCGAGAGTCCAACGTCGGCGCAGTTGCGGCCGACGACCACTCGCGCATCGGTGACCTCGTCTACCGGAAATGGGGAGTCGACGTCGAGTACGAGGGCGATCACCACCAGCTCGACCGTGCCCAGTACCTCAAGGACATCGACAGGTACGCGTCGATGCGGCGCGCCGGGGCGCCGTACGTCCAGGTCACCAAGGAGAAGCTCGCACGCCCCCGCGTGATGGTGCTCGAGGTCCACGACGCCTTGGTGCGCGGTGGGTACGACGGCCCTCGGCCACAGTTCGGGGAACGGTGGAGCCAACTGTTCACACGGCTTTCCGACGTCGTGGCGGCGGAAGGGCGGTGGGTGAGTGTTGGTTCCCGGCGCTGATACCAACGCTCACTCACCGCCACCCCGTACGAACCAAGCTCACTCACCGCCACCCCGCACGAACCAACCCTCACTCACCGCCACCCCGCAAGCACCCGGGCCTCGGCTAACGTGCGTGACGTGACCTCCCTCGTCGAGCTGCGGGTCCTCGAAGGTCCGAACCTCTACTTCCCCCGGGCGGCGATCAAGCTGACCCTCGACATCTCGGGGCTGGCGGGCGTGCCGACCGACAAGGCGAAGCGGTTCGCGGACCGGATCGGCCTTCGCAACGCGAGGCCGGGGGAGCCGGGGACCGGCTTCCGGCAGCGGTTCGCGGCGCGGGCGGTGGCGCGGCTGGTCCGGTCCGTCGCACATGAGTCGGGGACGAGCAGGCTCGCCGTCCGCGTCCGGCCTACGAGTGACCCACACCGGCTGGTCGTCGCCTATCCGTGGCGGCACCGTGCGCGCGCACAGGAGATGGGGCGGGCGGTGGCCGAGGTGCTCGACGAGCTGCCGGCCGCCGACGTCGACGAAGCCGTCGGCCGGGCGGCCAAGCGGGTGGCCGACAGCCCTGACGGCGCGGCGCCCACGACGATCGTCCCCAAGATCCCGGTCATCGCGGTGACCGGCACCAACGGGAAGACCACGACCAGCCGGATGATCGCCCACGTCGCCCGTACTTGGGGCAAGCACGTGGGCTGGTCCAACACCGACGGCATCTACGTCGACGGCGTGCTCGTCGAGGCCGGTGACTACTCCGGCCCGAGCGGCGCGGGGCGGGTCCTCGCCCACGACGACGTCGAGATCGCCGTCACCGAGACTGCGCGCGGCGGCATCCTGCTCAAGGGCATCGGGCTGACCCGCAACGACGTCTCGGTCGTCACCAACGTCAGCGCCGACCACCTCGGCCTCCAGGGGATCGACACCCTCGACCAGCTGGCCGAGGTCAAGGCGGTCGTCCCGCACATCACGCGCAGGAGTGGCTGGGCCGTCCTCAACGCCGACGACCCGCGCGTGTTCGCGATGCGTCAGGTGACCCGCGCCCAGCCGTGGGTGTTCTCCCGCGACCCCGACTCGCCCGGCGATCCGCGAGGTGCTCGGCCACGGCGGGCGGGCCACGACGGTGATCGACGGCTGGGTCTGCGTCGTCACCTCGAACGCCGACCCCCTCCCGCTGGTGGAGCTGGCCGACGTCCCCATGACTCTCGCCGGGCTGTCGAGGTTCAACGTCGAGAACGCCCTGGCCGCCGCGTCGGCCGCCCTGGCCGTCGGCATCCCGCAGCAGACGGTCGTCGAGGGCCTGCGGTCCTTCCGCCCGGACCCCGAGCACAACCCCGGCCGGATGAACTTCTTCAGCCTCGGCGAGGTCTCGGTGGTGCTGGACCTGGCCCACAACGAGGCCGGCCTCGACGCGATGGTCGAGATCATGAACGGCGTACGACGCCCGGGCGCGCGCGTCCTGCTCGGCCTCGGCGCCGTCGGCGACCGGCAGGACGACCTGCTCGAACGGCTGGGCGAGATGGCCGGGATGCACGCCGACGTCGTCGCCATCGGGCACAAGCAGAACTACCTGCGCGGTCGCAGCCAGGACGAGCTCGATCTCCTGCTGCGCGCGGGCCTGGAGCGGGTCGGCCTGACCGACGCGGCGTCGTACGACTCCGAGGTCGAGTCCCTTGCCGCGCTCGTCGAGCAGGCAAAGCCCGGCGACGTCGTCGGGCTGATGTGCCACGCCGAGCGGCAGGAGGCCTATGACTGGATCGCCGTGCACGGCGGCACTGCCGACGACCCCGAGACGCTCGCCGCCAAGGTGCGGGCGGCCGGAGGATCCTGAACAGGAGGCACGACACTGGAGAGCGTGAACGAACTTCTCGTGCTCAGCGACGGCCAACCCGAGGTCCGGCTCGCGGACGGTGACGTGCTGATCGAGGAGGGCTCGACACCCGATCGCCTGTACGTGCTCGTCTCGGGGGAGGTGGTCGTCGAGCACGACGGCGTGGCCTTCGCCCGGGTCGACACCCCGGGTGCGGTGTTCGGCGAGATGTCTGCGGTTCTCGATCGGCCCGCGACGGCAACGGTGCGTGCGGCGGGTGAGGTCGCCGTGCGCGCGGTGGCCGACCCGGTCGGCTTCCTCTCCGACGCACCGGGTGCCGCCTTGGCCGTGCTCCGGACGACGGCATCGAGGCTCGACGGGCTCACCCAGTACCTGGTCGACGTGAAGCGGCAGTTCGCCGACTCGGCCGGCCACGTCGGCATGGTGGACGCGATCCTCGACCAGCTCGTCCACCACCAGGGGCCGAAACCCCGGACCGGCTCCGCCCGCGACCCCGATGGCGACCACGGCCACTAGGGCTCAGCGCCAGGACCAGGCTGTCCCTGTCGGTCACTCCGAACCAGTCGGCCGTGCCGGTTTGCGTGTCGAGGGTGATGTGTGCGGGCACCGGGCCGATCTGTCTGCCGGCGTTGAAGACCCAGGTGTCGCCCAGCCGGGCGTGCCAGGAGCCGTCGGTGGCCCAGGGCGACTGGTGGATGTGGCCGCACAGCACGTAGTCGGGACGGTGCTGGCCGATCCACTCGGCGAGCTCGTGGTCGGGAAAGGTACGCCGGCCGTCGTGGCACAGGGGAGTACCCGCCGGAGGTGCGTGATAGATCCACACCCACTGCGCGGGCCGGTCCTTCGATGCCTGGGCCAGCTGGACCCCCACCTCGTCGCGGGTCACCGGCCCGTCCCACCACGGGCACACGGTGAAGCGGGTGTCGCCCACGTCGACGGAGGTCCCGTCGACGTGCAGCCGGCCTGGTCGAGGCGGCGCAACCACGCCGCCACCTGCTCGCCGTGCCAGCCCGGCCCGTCGAGGTCGTGGTTGCCCGAGGCCACGAGCACCGTGGTGCGCTCGGCGAGTCGCTTGAGGTACTTGGCGATGACGACGGTCTGCACGTCGTGCGGCACCGGGCTGACCACGTCAGCCAGGTCGCCTGCAACCACGACGACGTCGGCCTGGTGGCCCGCCTCGAGCAGCCAGTCGAACTGCGGCAGGCGGTAGTGGAGGTCGGAGACGACCAGGATTCGCACGAGTCGATCCTGCCGCATACCGCGAAGACGAGCCGGGCCTGCAGCGAGGCGTCCCAGGTGCGGTCGTCGAGCACCTCGATGATCCGGCCCAGCACGACGAAGCCGCTGTTGCAGTACGAGTAGGCCGCGCCGGGCTCGAAGGCGCGACCGACGTCGGCCAGCAACGCGACGTACTTCTCGACGGCGTCGTCCCCGCGGCCGGTGTCGTCGAAGAGGTCGCCGTCCAGGCCGCTGCTGTGGCTGAGCAGGTGCCGGACGGTGATCGTCGCGCTCGCGTCGTCGCGACCGAGCCGGACGCCTGGCAGCAGCTCGGCGACCGGTGTGTCGTAGGTCAACCGGCCCTCCGCGGCGAGCTGGACGACCATGGTCGCCGTCCAGGTCTTGGTGATGGACCCGATCTGGAACACGCTGTCGGCCGTTGTCTCGACGCCCGTGCGCTTGCTGAGGACGCCGTACGGCGTCACCGTCAGCGCACCGTCGGCCCACACGCCCAGCACCGCGCCGGGAACGCCAGGCGGCCTCGGCCAGCTCGGCCAGCCGCCCGGCCCAGTGCGTGGGATCCACGCGTCAGCCCGCGGGCGTCGGCTCGGCCGGTACGTAGTCGGGGTCGGCCGCGGGTGCGGACAGGCTCGCGCCGGCACCGGCCTGGGCCTGCTGCGACCAGTTCTCCAGCTCGGCCATCACCGCGGCGTGCTTGTCGACGCAGATGACGACCAGGTCGCCCGCGTTGGCCCGCGCCATCGCGTGGCGGACGGCGACGATCTCGTCGAGAACCTCCTCGAACTGCTTGCACCGGGCCCCTTCGGCCATCCCCGCACGGACGCCCTCGGTGACGAAGGCGGCGACCTCGCCACGCTCACGGCCGCGGAGCGAGTCGTCCTCGCGCACGATGACGACGTCGAAGTGGTGGGCCGCGATCTGCCCGAGCTCGCGCATGTCCTCGTCGCGCCGGTCGCCGGCGGTGGCGATGACGCCGATCCGCGACGGCCGGGCCAGGTCGTGCGAGAGCGACTCGCCCACCCGGTCGACGAAGTCGCCGAGCTGCCGCATGGCGGGGGCGTTGTGGCAGTAGTCGACGATCACGTTCACGCCGTTGACGTCGACCTCGTTGAGGCGGCCGGGCGCGAGGTAGTAGTTGGTCGAGAACGTGCGCAGCCCCTGGCGGATGTCATGGAGCGGGGCTCCCGCCGCGAACGCCGCGGCGGCGGCCGCCAGGGCGTTCTGGACGTTCATCCGGGCGCGGCCGCTGAACGTCGCGGGCAGCAGGTGGGTCCACGCGAGCTGCATCTCCCGGCGGCCGTGCTTGACCACGATCATCTCGCCGCGCTCGGACGGGTTGAGGACCAGCGCCTTGCCGCCTCGACGGCAGTGGGCCTCGATCAGCTCGCGGGCATCGGAGCCCGGCTCGTCCATGGAGAACCACACGACCTGGCCGGAGCAACGCCGGCGCATCTCGCGGACCAGGGGGTCGTCGGCGTTCAAGACGGCATGGCCGTCGCGGGGCACCGCCTCCACCAGCACGGCCTTGACGTCGGCGAGCTGCTCGACGGTGTCGATCCCACGCAGGCCGAGGTGGTCGGGCTGGACGTTGAGGACGACGGCGACGTCGTTGCGTTCGTAGCCGAGGCCCTCGCGCAGGATGCCGCCGCGGGCGACCTCGAACACGGCGAAGTCGACGCGCGGGTTCTGCAGCACCATGCGAGCACTGCGCGGGCCCGAGGCGTCGGCGCGGATCAGCAGCCGTTCGTCGATGACCACGCCGTCGGTCGACGTCATGCCGACCTTGCGGCCCATGCCCTTGAAGATGTGGGAGATCATCCGCGCGGTCGTGGTCTTGCCGTTGGTGCCGGTGACGGCGACGATCGGGATCCGGCTGGGCGCGCCGGGCGGGAAGAGCATGTCGACGACCGGCTTGGAGATGAACTGCGGCTCGCCGATGGTCGGGTGGGTGTGCATGCGGAAACCGGGGGCGGCGTTGACCTCGCAGATCGCGCCGCCGGTCTCGCGGACGGGCTCGGTGATGTCGGGGCAGATGAAGTCGATGCCGGCGATGTCGAGCCCGATCATCCGGGCGGCCTCCTCGGCGATCTCGACGTTCTCGGGGTGGGCCTCGAAGGTCCGGTCGATGGAGATGCCTCCGGTGGACATGTTCCCGGTCAGGGCGAGCTTGACCATCTCACCGTTGTCGGGCACCGAGTCGAGGCTGTGACCCTGCCCGGCCAGCACCTCCTTGGCCGCGGCGTCCACCTTGATCCGGGTGAGCACCTTCTCGTGGCCGACGCCGCGGCGCGGGTCGGCATTGGTGAGCTCGACCAGCTGCTCGACGGTGGACTGGCCGTCGCCGACCACGTGGGCGGGGACGCGTTCGGCGATCGCGACCATCCGGCCGTCGATGATCAGGCAGCGGTAGTCCTTGCCGTTCACGAAGCTCTCGACGATCACGTTGCCGCGGCGGCTCTGCTCCTGGGCGATCGGGTAGGCCTCGCGGACGGCCTCCTCGTCACGGAGGTCCAGGCACACGCCGCGGCCGTGGTTGCCGTCGAGCGGCTTGACCACCACCGGGAAGCCGACTCGCCTGGCCGCCGCGACGGCGCCCTCGAGGCTGCGCACGGACTCCTGCCTCGGGACGGGCAGGCCCGCGGCGCCGAGCAGGCGGGTGGTGAGGTCCTTGTCGGACGCCACGTCGACGGCGATGGCCGAGGTCGCGGAGGTCATCGTGGCGCGGATGCGTTTGGCGTGGACACCCTGGCCGAGCTGGACCAGGGAGTACTGGTTGAGCCGGATCCATGGGATGTCGCGCGACACGGCCTCGTCGAGGATCGCCTGGGTCGACGGCCCGAACGCCGTGCGTTCGGCGCGCAGGATGAAGCTCTCGAGCTCGGCGTCCCAGTCGAAGTCCGGGTCGGCCTGCACCAGATGGTTGACCAGTCTCGCCGCCAGCCGCCCCGCAGCGAGCCCGACCTGCTCGTCGGCGTAGCCGTAGACGATGTTGTAGACGCCCTTGCGTCCCTTGACCTGACGGGTCTTGCCGCGGCGGATGTCGTGACCGACGACCTGCTGCAGGGCCAGGGCGCAGTGCTCGGTGACGTGACCCAGCCAGGTGCCCTCATTGAGCCGCTCGACGAATCCGCCACGCCGCCCGCGCGAGCAGGAGTGCTGCTGGAGGCCCGGGAGCATCTCGAGGAGGTGCTCGGTGAACCCGGGCAGCGTGTTGGTCGGGTGGTCCTCGAGCCGGCCGAGGTCGACCACGAGGTGGATGGCCTGCTCGTAGGACCAGATGTTGGCCCCGCGGTAGACCCGCGTCTCGAGGATGGTCAGGTCCGGTGTGGGGCGTTCGGTCACTGACGGCTCCGTCCTAGGGGGCTGTGTTCATCGCTGGGAGGTCGGGTCGATCTTGCTGCGCCTGCTGGCCAGCCGTCTACGCAGGGCCGCCGGGCTGGCGTCGGCGGCGGCGATGTCGCGGGCGAGCTGTTGCATGTCGCGCTGGGCCTCGGCGAGCTCGGCGGCGTCCTCGGGGTCGATCGTCGGCGGCTGGGGGATCAGCGTGCGCGAGGTCAGGTCGAACGACGACCCGGGCGGGAGCACGTGCAGCACCACGCCGCTGGCCAGCAGGGGAGAGGAGCGCTTGGCCTCGTGTGCGTTGGACACGATGCGGGCGGGGTCGAGGACCGTCACGCAGCCGCGTCCCAGGACGCGGAGCACCTCGTGCCCGTCGGCGTCCTTCGTGATCGCCGCGCAGGTGTCTTCGTCGACGCCGATGCCCAGCAGCTGCGGGGACTGGGCCACGATCATCAGCAGCCGGCCGTAGCGGTTGCGCTGGTCGAAGTGCTGGTCGATGACCGCGCCCTTGACCAGTCCCAGCCCCGCGGCGACCTGGGTCATCCGCTGCTTGGGAGTGGCGCCGCCGACGCCGAAGGCGACCATGTGGGAGGACTGGATGCTGGCCCCTGCCGAGGTCCCGGCGACCACCGCGCCGCGCAGGTGGGCCTCGACGATCGCGTCGCCGAGAGGGGTGCCGCAGATGATCGCCGACAGCTTGAGCTGGTTGCCGCCGGTCATGAAGACGCCGGTCGCCTCGCCCACCGCCTTCACCAGGTCGGGGTCGTGCGCCTCGTCGCGGCTCTCGGGGCGTACGGGCACGACCTCGCCGGCCCCCAGCCTCCGGAACAGGGCGTCGTACACCTCGACGACCTCGTCGCCCAGCGAGGACGCCGTCGGGATCAGCGCGATGCGCGCATCGGCCCCTCCGCTCGCGGCGACGAACTCCTTGAGGATGGTGCGCTTGCGCAGCTTGTCCTCGGCCCCCCCGATAACCAGGAGCGTCCCGGCCCCGGCCGCGGGCTGGGGACCGGTCGTGGGCGCGGGCATGACACCGCAGGCTAGCCGGTGCCAGAGTGAGCGGGTGCAGGAAGACGGGAGCACGGACGACGCAAGCGCGCGCCGACGCCTCGCCGTGATGCGGCACGGCAAGGCTGAGCCGGCGGGACGCACCGACTTCGAGAGGGTCATCTCCGACCGCGGACGCCACGACTCCGAGGACACCGGTGCCTGGTTGGCGCGACAAGGATTCGTTCCCGACCACGCGCTCGTCTCGGCCGCCCACCGCACGATCGGCACGTGGGAGAGCGTGGCGAGCGGCGGCGGCTTCGACCTCGAGCCGCACCTCTCCCAGGTCCTCTACGGCGCCGGGCCCGAGACCGCTCTCGACCTGGTCCGCGAGTCGCCCCACGACGCATCCGCCCTCCTCGTCGTCGGCCACAACCCGACCATTGCCTACCTCGCCTCGCTGCTCGACGACGGCGACGGCGACCCCGCCGTGGCGTCGGAGATGATGTCGGGCTACCCGACCAGCGCGGTCGCGTTGTTCGAGTACGACGGCGACTGGCGCGATCTCGACGAGGCCGGCGCGACGCCTGGTCGCCTACCACGTCGGCCGTGCTTGACTTGCGCCTCGCAACGCTTCGGCGCGTGTCCGCGCGCCCGTCAGCGTCTGCACGACGAGCGTGCGCGAGCCCCTGGGCGCGCCACGCGCGGCGTGCAGACGCGACCTATGGGCGCGCGGACACGCGCCGAAGCGCAGCGGAGGCGCAAGTCAAACCGGCGGAGCAGGGTAGTGAGGCCTTCGGCGGCGTCGGCGGCCTCGATCTCCTCGCGGCTGATGCCGAGGATGTACATGATCGCGTCGAGGTAGGGGACGTTGACCGAGGTGTCGGCGGCCTCGCGGAGGACGGGCTTGGCGTTGTAGGCGATACCGAGCCCGGCGGCGTTCAGCATGTCGAGGTCGTTGGCGCCGTCGCCGATGGCCACCACGGCCGAGAGAGGTACGCCGACGTCGGCGGCGAACTGGCGGAGCGCGCTGGCCTTGCCGGCCCGGTCGACGACGTCGCCGACGATGCGTCCGGTCAGCTTGCCGTCGACGATCTCGAGCTCGTTGGCACGCGCGTAGTGGATGCCGAGGTCTGCGGCCAGGCGGTCGGTGATCTGGCTGAACCCGCCCGACACGATGCCGAACCGGTAGCCCAGCCGCCGCAGGGTGCGCACCATCGTGCGCACCCCCGGGGTGAGCTCGATCGCGTCGTACACGTCGTCGAGCACCGCGGCGTCGAGGCCCTCGAGCCGCGCGACGCGGTCGCGCAGGGCGTCCTCGAAGTCGAGGTCGCCGCGCATCGCGGCGTCGGTCACCTCGGCGACCTCGCTCTCCACGCCCGCATGGGCGGCGAGCATCTCGATGACCTCGCCCTGGATCAGCGTGGAGTCGACGTCGAGCACGACCAGTCGCATGCCGTGCCGGCTGAGGTTTGCCGGCTGCACCGCGATGTCGAGACCCTGGACCGCCGCTTCGGCGGCGAGCACCGAGCGCAGCGATGCGGTGTCGGTGCCGGAGACGTAGAGGTCGATGGCCGTGACGGGATAGCGCGCCATCCGCTCGATGCGGTCGATGTTGGCTCCGGTGTCGGCGATGCGGCCGGCCACGGCAGAGAAGGCGCGCGCCTTCAGGGGTGCGCCGATGACCGTCACGTGGGAGCGCCCGGAGAGCCGCTGGCGGTTGTCACCGGTGCCTCGGTCGACGTCCACGGTCATGCCTAGGGCGGCAGCGGTCTCCTCGACGCGTTCGCGCAGCCTCTTCCAGTCGCGCGGCGCGGTGACCAGGACGCCGAGGATGAGGCGGCGTCGCAGCACGATCTGCTCGATGTCGACGACCTCGACCCCGGAACCCGCGAGGGTCTGGAAGATCGCCGAGGTCACGCCGGGCCGGTCCTTGCCGACCAGCGTGATGAGCAAGGTCTCGGGTCGCTCGGGGACGTCGGTCATCGCGGGACGAGGCTAACGCCCGACGTCGCGGCATCGGAGCACCGTCCGTCACCGGACCCGCTGACCGATCGGGTCGAGGTCGCTGAGCCAGCTGACCTCCTCGCTCATGGAGTCGCTCAGCTGGAGCAGCAGCATGGGGATCTGGTCGATGCTCCAGGCGAACGAGGCGATCTCGTCCGTGGTGACGAACAGCTGGCCTGAGAGGCGGTCCCGGGTGGCCTGGTACGACGCGAGCGCGTCCTGCTCGTCCGCCCCTCCGGCGGCGGAGACGATCGCCCGGGCCAGCAGCTCGGCGTCGCGCAGCGCATCGGTGATGCCGTGCGAGGTGATCGGGTCCTTGAAGTAGCCCGCGTCGCCCACGAGAGCCCATCCGGGTCCGCAAGCCCGGCGCACGAAGCCCGGCCTGGCCGCGAACACGCTCAGCCGCTCAGGTGCCCGGGCACCGGCATGCCGCCGGACCACCTCCGGGGCGGCCTCTTCGAGCAGTCGTGCGTAGGTGTGCTCGGTCCCCTGCCGGGCCTCGGCCCGGAACCGCTGTCGGGAGGTCGCGGCGAACACGCAGACCTGGCCGTCGTTGGTGGGGAAGCACCCCGCAGCCACGCCGGGCCGGTAGAAGAGCTCGTAGTCGCTGAGCCCGAGCCCGTCCCAGTAGCCGTAGACGATGGCCGTGGCACTCTCGGCCGCCCTTTCGACGGGGGCGCCGACGAGGTGGGCAACTCTCGATCCCATGCCGTCGGCACCGACCGTGACCCGGGCTTGTGCGGTGAAGGGGGCACCGTCGTCGTCGCGACCGATGACTCCGCTCACGCGCCCGGAGCGATCGCGGCACACGTGGGTGACGGTGATGCCGAAGCGGACGTCGGCGCCTGCCTCACGCGCGGCCTCGACGAGCAGGGGGTCGAGCACGGTGCGGCGCGGGGCGTAGAGGGCGTCGACCCCGGCACTCGGCTTGACCTTCACGCGGACGCGCTCGTCGCCGTACTGGAACACACAGCCCCTGACCGGCGGCGTGCCTGCCGCGACGACGGCGTCCAGGAGCCCCCACCGGGCCAGCTGGAGGACGCCGCCGCGCAGGAGCGCGTGGGTCGAGATGGTGTCGGCTCCGTAACGGCTGCGGTCGACCACCAGCACCCGGAGCCCGGCGCGAGCCAGGACCATGGCCGTGGCGGCCCCGGCGGGCCGGGCCCCGACGACGACGACGTCGTAGGGCCCCGAGGCGTGGCCGAGGCTCACGCGCTGACCTCGATGCTGACGGGCACGCCGTTGGTGAGGACGTCGTACACCGCCGAGCGCAGCCGCGACTGCTCCACGACGCCGCGCAGCTTGTCGGGGTCGTCGCCCTCGAGCCGGAAGCTGACCCTGATCTGCTGGTAGCCGTTGCGGACCTCGTCGGACAGTCCCAGGATGCCGAGGAGGTCGATGTCGCCTTCGACCGTGGACTCGACCGAGGTCAGGCTCACGCCCCGGGCCGCGGCGATGTTGGCCAGCCCGGACGTCAGGCAGGCGGCCAGCGCGTGCAGCAGGTACTCGACCGGCGTCGGTGCGTTGTCAGCGCCGACGAGCACTTCGGGGTGGTCGGCGTCGAACGTGGAGACACTGCGGTGGGCGAGCTCCTGGCCCGCGCCGTAGAAGCCGTGGATCGTCGACCGGTTGTGGGTGCCGCTGATCCAGCGGTTGCTCGCCCGGAACTGGAACTTGGCGATCTCCGGGCTCGCCTTCACCGCGTCCAGGGTGGCGAACAGCGTGGCGGTGTCGACGCCGTTGCGCATCGGTGTGTCGGTACTGGTCATGATGCGGAACCTCCGTTCCTGTCGGGGTGCACCGGGGTGCACGAACGTCGTCCACGGTGCGCGCCGCGCCGACCGCGGACATCCGTGGCCACCACGGATCCACCACGGACCCGTCACGGATTGACCGCGGATGCTCGACGTTCCACGATCGGTGGATGGCGGAGCCCCGGGCTGGGTCACGGGCCGGCGTCTCCGATCGCGAGGCCGAGGTGCTCGACCTGGTCGGGGCGCACCTCAGCAACGCCCAGATCGCGCACCGTCTGGTCATCTCGGTCCGAACCGTCGAGAGCCACGTGTCGTCACTGCTGCGCAAGCTCGACGTCGCCAGCCGCAAGGAGCTGGCACAGCTGGCGGCGTCGTACGACGACGGGTCCGACCTGACGGGTGGGGCGCCCGAGGCGGACGCGATCACCGCCGACGCTGCGTCGCCGATCCGCTACACCCGCAGTGACGACCTCAACATCGCCTACCAGGTCACCGGAGCGGGCGAGGTCGACCTGGTCCTGGTGGCCGGCTTCGTCTCGCACCTGCTGCTCGACTGGACCGAACGGCGGCACGCGCACTTCCTGCACCGCCTCGGCACCTTCTCGCGCCTCATCAGGTTCGACAAGCGGGGGACCGGCATGTCGGACCGGCCCGGCTCCCTGCCGGACCTCGAGACGCGCATGGGCGACGTGACAGCGGTGATGGAGGCCGCCAGGTCGGAGCGGGCGGTGCTGTTCGGCTACTCCGAGGGCGGCCCGATGGCGATCCTCTACGCCGCCACCTTCCCGGAGCGGGTGCACGCCTTGGTCATCTACTCCAGCTATGCCCGCAGGTTGTGGGCCCCCGACTACCCGTGGGGCTTCCGCCCCGAGGATCGGGCCCGGTACGCCGTGCAGATCGAGCAGGACTGGGCCTGGGAGGCCGACATGCGCCGTATGTGCCCGAACGCCGACGAGGATCTCGCCAGGTGGTGGGGAGAGCGCTGCCGCGCAGCCACCAGCCCGGGCGCCGCGCGCGCGCTCATCGAGATGGCCTCGCTGATCGACGTGCGCGACGTGCTCGGCGCGGTGCGGGCGCCGACGCTCGTGCTGCATCGCCGCGACGACATCGACTCGCATGTCGAGGAGGGGCGCTACCTCGCCGGCCGCATCCCTGGTGCCCGGTTCGTCGAGCTCGAGGGCAGCGACCACTTCGTCGGCGTCGACCCCGACCAGATCCTCGACCCGGTCGAGGACTTCGTCCGTGAGCTGGGGTCCCCCGCGTCGACCGAGACGTCGCTCACGACGCTGCTGGCCGTGCACGCCGAGAGACCGATCGACACGGCCTGGCTCCGTGGGATCGCACAGCAGTCTCTCGCGGCGTTCCGGGGAGTCCCCGCCGTCGCGGAGCAGGCGAGCGTCCTGGCGACGTTCGACGGTCCGGGGCGCGCGGTCCGCTGCGGCCTCGCCTTCGCCGATCAGGCTGCAGCCGCGGGCCTCTCCGTCTCGGTCGGCTTGCACACCGCCGAGGTCGCCCGGCGCGGGGCAGACGTCTCCGGCGACGGCGTTGCCGTCGCCCAGGCGGTTGCGGATCGTGCCGCGAGCGGTGAGGTGTGGGTGACCTCGACCCTGCGTGACCTCACGGCAGGTTCCGGCCTCTCGTTCGAGCCGCGGGCCGAGCTCGAGGTCGCGTCGCTCGGTCGCAGCCTCGAGCTCGACGCGGTGACCTGACGTGGGTGCATCACCGTCCCTCTTCCACGCCGGAGTGTCCCAGCGTGAGGCACAGGTGCTCGCGCTCGTGAGGGAGCACCTGACCAACCAGCAGATCGCCAGCCGGCTGCACCTCTCCGTGCGCACCGTCGAGAGCCACGTCTCCTCGCTGCTGCGGAAGCTCGGCGTGACCGACCGCCGCGCCCTTGCCGAGCTCGCCGGGGACCCGATCGAGGCCGCGCCTCCGGACGCTGCCCTGCCCAGCCCCCTGACCTCCTTCGTCGGCCGAGCGACCGAACGGGCGGAGCTGGCCGAGGCCCTGAAACACCATCGGCTCGTCACCGCGGTCGGCGCGGGCGGTGTGGGCAAGACCCGGCTGGCCCTGGCCGTGGCGACCGACGTCGCTCCTCGGCACCCAGACGGCGCCTGGTACGTCGACCTGTGTCCGGTGACGGACACCACGATGGTCGGGGCTGCGGTGGCGAGCGCGTTGGGGTTCGGCGAGCAGCCCGGCCGGTCGCCTACCGAGACCGTGATTGCCAAGCTCGCGGCGGCCGAGGCGCTGGTGCTCGTGGACAACTGCGAGCACCTGGTGGAGGGAGTGACCGCATTCGTCGAACGGCTGCTCACCGGTTGCCCGAGGGTGACCGTCCTGGCAACGAGCCGAGCCCGGTTGCGGGTCCCGTTCGAGTGGGTCTTTCCCGTCGCGGGGCTGTCCCTCGACGAGGGGACCGGCGACGGCGCATGCGACGCCGTGGCCTTGTTCGTCGAACGGGCCGCGATGGCGGGCTGGTCGTCGCCGTACGCCAGCGACAGGCACCGGATCGCGGCCATCTGCCGTGGGCTCGACGGCGCCGCGCTGGCGATCGAGCTGGCGGCGGCACGGTTGCCGACCCTGGGGATCGACGGCCTGGAGGCGGACTGGAAGACCAGATGCGCACGCTGACCGGCGGAGCTCGCCTGGACGCCCGGCACGGGTCGGTCCGCTCGGCACTCGACTGGAGCTTCGGGCTGTTGTCGGACCAGGGCCGGGCGGTGATGCGGAGGACATCGGTGTTCGCCACTCCTTTCACGTCGGCTGCGGCCGCCACGGTGGCCGGCTATCCACCGCTGTCGCCCGACGAGGTGGCCGGGTCGCTGGCTCGCCTGGCCGATCAGAGCCTGCTGGTGGCGACGCCCGATCCGACCACCACCCGCTATCAGATGCTCGAGACGATCCGGCAGTACGGGGCCGAGCGCATCGACGAGGTAGGCGAGCTCGCCGACGTACACGCCCGGCACCTGGGCTGGTGCCTGTCAACCGCCGCGCGGTCGGAGGCAGGCGAGGAGTCGACGACGGCGTTCGACGAGGTGGCCGACGACCTGCGGGCCGGACTCGGCTGGGCGGCCGGCCAGCCGACGCACCGAGGTGACGCCCACGAGCTCGCTCTACGCCTGGCCGGGCTGACCTACGCCCGGGGGATGGCGACCGAGGCCCAGGAGCGGTACGAGCAGGCGGCTGCGCTGGCCGCCGACCCCGCCGAGGCTGCCCAGGCCCTGCACCTCGGCGCGGCCGTGGCGTGGGGCCGGCATGTGGGCAACGAGGCGATCCGGCTCTACCGCGCCGCGGCCGAGGCGGCACGCCTGGCCGGCGACCCCCGCCGCGCCGCTGTCGAGCTCGCGACCGCGGCCGAGGTGATCACGAACGCACCGGGCGTCATGTCCGAGCTGCTGCCTGGCGAGGAGTGGGCGCTGCTGGGGGAGGCCCGGGTGCTGGCCTGTGGTGATCCCCAGTTCGAGGCGGCCGTGCTCACCGTCACCACCGTGGAGGACGAGCGCGACCCGGCGTACGCCGACCTGGCCGAACGCGCCGTGGAGCTGGCCCATCGGGTCGGCGACACCCGCCTGGAGAGCCACGCCCTCGACCAGGCTGACCGCTGTGCACCTCATCTGCGGCGAGCTCGACGAGGCCGTCGCCACCGTCCGGCGCCGGCTCGAGCCTGCTCGCGCCACATGCTCAGGACGTCGAGATGGCGTGGGAGTACTCGGACACCCTGCACATGGCACCGATGGTCTTCTTGGCCGCCGGCGATCTCGTTGCCGCCCGTCGCTACGCGCAGCAGCGGAGCGAGCTGCCCTTCTTCCGCGAGTCGGACCACCTCGCCGTCGAGTGGCTGCTCACCACGGCGGCGATCGCCGGCAGCTTCGACGAGGCGGTCGCGCTCGCACAGCGCTTCCGCCGCGGCTGGAAGGAGGCCGGCAGCCCGCCGCTCGGAGGCATCGCCTTCGCCCCGGCCGCGGCAGCCATGGCGTACGGCATCCGGGGCGACGAGGAAGCCCGGCTCGAGTGGCTCCAGATCTTCGCCGACATGCGTCGCGTCGTGAAGCCCGTTCGCGGGAGGTACACGATCCTCCTCCCTGCGTTCGATGGCATGGTGGCCTTGCACCGCGGTGAGATCGGGGCCGCTCTCGGACACGTGGCCGGCGAGCCGGAGTCGTTCAAGCCGTGGCACGACGCCGCCTGGCGCCCGTGGTACACCGCCGTGTGGGCCGAATCCGGAGTGCTGGCCGGGTTGCCCGACCGACACGCCCGTCTGGACCGCGCGAGGTTCGTGGTGCGCGGGAACCCGGTCGCCGCCGCCATCGTCGAGCGGGCCGCCGCGATCGACGCCGGTGACACCGAGGCGCTCATGACGACGGCGGCCGCGCTGGGGGCCGCCGGTGCCCGCTACCAGCATGCCCGCACCCTCGTGTTCGCCGGCGGCGCGGCGCGGGCCGACGGCGAGGCCATGCTGGCCGCGATCGGGGCTGCGCCCATGACCGTGTGACGTCGCGGTCGACTGCCCGTGTCGGCGGCCGGGTCTACGGTCGACGGCCATGGCGCACACCCACCACACGATCGACTACATCGAGCTCAACGTCGTCGACCTCGAGGCGTCCAAGACGTTCTACGAGCAGGCATTCGGCTGGCAGTTCAACGACTACGGTCCCGACTACGCCGGCATCCGCGACCGCTCAGGCGATGGGGAGGTCGGCGGGCTGGGACGTGGGCCGCGCTCCTGGGCCGGGTGGGTCGCTGGTGATCCTCTACTCCGACGACCTCGAAGGCAGCGTCGCCGCGGTCGAGGCGGCCGGCGGCACCGTCACCGAGGGTCCCTACGAGTTCCCGGGCGGCCGCCGGTTCCTCTTCACCGACAACAGTGGCAACCAGCTCGCCGTGTGGACACCCGCCTGAGTGCGACTCAGACGGCGACGTGCGAGTCAGGAGGGAGGCCAGACCTCCGGCGAGCACGCCGCGACGAGCGCGTGCCGGGCCGCCGTCGCGAGCTCGCGCAGGGCCGCTCGCCGCCGCTCCGCCTCGCCGAGACCGAGGGCGCCGCCGTCGTCGTCGAGAGCCAGGGTGACGATGCCTGCCGCCTGCAGTGCGCGGGCAGCGAGCTCGACGCACCGCGGGGGAGTGCCCGGTGGGGCGTCGAGCCTCGGCGTACGCCGCAGCTCCATCAGCTCGTCGGCGACCTCCGGACGCCAGCGCGCGACGTCGAGCGCGGCCAGGTCGTTCGCGGTCTGCAGCAGCGCCTGGCGAAGCCGGCGATCCGACTCGCCGACGTCGTCCAGGGGTCGCGGCCGGGCGTCGTAGGCGTGCCAGAACACGACCGCACCTTCGCGGCGCGGCACCAGCCCGTGCGGGCCGGCGACGACGGCCTCGCCCGCCTCCAAGGCGGCGTCGTTGAGCTCGCGCGGCCCGCCGAGCCCAGCGGGGTCGCCCTCGGCTGGCCAGGCCAGACCGAGGTGCTCGACGCCGGCGGCGCGCAGGCTGCCGAGCGCCGTGGCGAGCCCTTCGGGCGTCTCCGGGCCCGCCAGACCGACCACGCGATGGGTCGCGTCGTCGCCGATGATCGCGTCGACGGCGAGGTCGGCGACCACCGTGCCACGCAGCCATGCCGTGCCCCACCAGGCCAGTCGGGCCGAGGCCGGAAGTGGGGTGGTCACGGCCCGCGAGGATACGCCGGAGAGGCCTCGGCCCTTCGCTACGGTGGGCGCCATGCCCGCCGTGCTCGAGTTTGCCGACGTGTCGGTACGGCGGGGGAGGGCCACCCTGATCGACCGCATCTCCTGGCGGGTGGACGAGCCCGACCGGTGGGTGGTGCTCGGCCCGAACGGCGCCGGGAAGACCACGCTGCTCCAGGTCGCGGCCGCCCTGATCCATCCCACCGACGGCGTCGCGGGGATCCTCGGCGAGGTGCTCGGCACCGTCGACGTCTTCGAGCTGCGGCCGCGCATCGGCGTGACGAGTGCCGCGCTCGCCGACCGGATCCCGCGCTCGGAGAAGGTCCTGGACGTGGTGGTGTCCGCGGGCTACGGCATCGTCGGTCGCTGGCGCGAGAGCTACGACGAGCTCGACTACGAGCGCGCCGACGAGCTGCTCGCGGAGCTCGGGGCACAGCAGCTGGCCGACCGCACGTTCGGCACCCTCAGCGAGGGTGAGCGCAAGCGCGTGCAGATCGCCCGCGCCCTGATGACCGATCCCGAGCTGCTCCTGCTCGACGAGCCGGCGGCGGGCCTGGACCTCGGTGGCCGCGAGGATCTCGTCTCGACGCTCTCGCTGCTCGCCAGCGCCCGCTCCTCGCCCGCGACGGTGCTGGTGTCCCACCACGTCGAGGAGATCCCCCCCAACTTCACCCACGCGATGTTGCTGCGCGACGGCCAGGTGGTCGCGTCCGGCGCCGATGGACGAGGTGATCACCGAGGCCAACCTCACCGCGACGTTCCGGATGCCGTTGGTGCTCAGCCACGAGGCGGGCCGCTACGCCGCTCGGCGAGGTCCCGACGCCACCGGGCCTGAGCGCGGGCGCCCGGCCGACACGCCGCTGCGAGCCGGCTCGGTCGCAGGCGCTCAGATCTCGCCACGCCGGATCGTTGTGCCGGATAGGGTTGTGGCATGGACTGGTTGGGCGACAACCTCTGGGCGGGATGGCTGGCACTCGCCATCGCCCTCGGCGCCGCCGAGCTGGCCAGCCTCGACCTGATCCTGCTGATGCTGGCCGTCGGCGCCGTCGTCGGAGCCCTCAGCGCGGGCATCGGGCTGCCACTCGTCCTCCAGATCCTCCTTGCGGGAGGCGCGTCCGTCGCGATGCTCGCGCTGGTGCGCCCCAACGTCGTCAAGCGGCTGCACTCCGGTCCCGACCTGCAGCTCGGCCACGGCAAGCTGGTGGGGCGCCAGGCGCTGGTCACCGAGGACGTCACCAGCCTGAGCCCCGGGCGCGTCAAGCTGGCCGGCGAGATCTGGTCGGCCGAGCCCTACGACGAGAGCCTGACCATCAAGGCGGGCGAGACCGTGGAGGTGCTCGCCATCAAGGGCGCAACCGTCTACGTCCACCCCGTGAACGCCGCGCTCGAGCCGTGACCGCCCACCGACCCAGGAGACACCCGTGAGCCTCTACCTGCTCATCCCGCTCGTCCTCTTCGCACTGTTCGTCGTCCTGGTGCTCAGCAAGACCGTGCGGATCATCCCGCAGGCCCGGGCCGGCGTCGTCGAGCGCTTCGGCAAGTACAAGGAGACGCTCAACGCCGGGCTGAACGTGATCACGCCCTTCGTCGACCGGGTGCGCTACACCATCGACCTGCGCGAGCAGGTGGTCAGCTTCCCGCCGCAGCCGGTGATCACCGAGGACAACCTGGTGGTCTCGATCGACACGGTCATCTACTTCCAGGTGACCGACCCCATCGCCGCGACGTACGAGATCGCCAACTACATCCAGGCCGTCGAGCAGCTCACCATGACCACGCTGCGCAACATCGTCGGCGGCATGGACCTCGAGGAGACGCTGACCTCGCGCGACGCGATCAACAGCCGGCTGCGCGGCGTGCTCGACGAGGCGACCGGCAAGTGGGGCATCCGGGTCAACCGGGTGGAGCTCAAGGGCATCGACCCGCCGCCGTCGATCAAGGACTCGATGGAGAAGCAGATGCGCGCCGACCGTGAGAAGCGTGCGGTGATCCTCACGGCCGAGGGTCAGCGCCAGGCCGCGATCCTCACGGCCGAGGGCAACAAGCAGTCGGTGATCCTCAACGCCGAGGGTGACCGCGAGTCGCAGATCCTGCGAGCACAGGCCTCGCGCGAGTCGCAGATCCTGCGGGCGCAGGGCGAGGCGCAGGCCATCACCAACGTCTTCCAGGCGATCCACGACGGCCAGCCCGACCAGTCCCTGCTGGCCTACCAGTACCTCCAGATGCTGCCCAGGATCGCCGAGGGCGACGCCAACAAGGTGTGGGTGATCCCGAGTGAGATCACCAGGGCGCTGGAAGGGCTCGGCTCCTCGATCCACGAGGTCGCCGGGATCCCGCTCAAGTCCGACGGCGTCAAGCACCGGGTCGCCGACTACGGCTCGACCGAGCGCCTCGAGGCCGGTTCCGACCGCGAGCTCTCCAGCACCAACAAGGCCGTCGAGGACGCCATCGCCGCGGCCGAGCACGCCGCGCACCCGGGCTCGGCCGCGCCGCCCCCGTCCGACGACGCGGGTCCGGACGACAGCGCCACGCCGTCGGCGACGCCGCCGACGCCGCCCAGCTCCTAGGGTGTGTCTCCCTACCTGCGACCTGCTGCGCGCCTCCCCATCGGCGCCTGGACTGCCCCTGCCTGCACTGTCGTCGGTCGCCATGGCCGCATCATCACTGGGTCATGTCTCCCTCCTCCGTCTTGCCAGGCACACGATGGGGCGACGCTCGCGACGGCCGGAGGTAGGGAGACACACCCGAGGTGACGCCGTTCGAGGTCGTGGCGATCCTGCTCGCGGGTGTGGCCGCGGGCACGATCAACACCATCGTCGGATCGGGCACGCTGATCACCTTCCCGACGCTGCTCGCCTTCGGCGTCCCGCCGGTGACGGCCAACGTGTCCAACACCGTCGGCCTGGTGCCGGGCTCGCTGTCCGGGGTGCTCGGCTACCGCGCCGAGCTGTCCGGGCAGCGCTCGAGGCTGCTGCGGCTGGCCTCGGCCTCGCTGCTCGGGGCCGCCTTCGGCGCCCTGCTGCTCCTGTGGCTGCCGAGCGAGGCCTTCGACGCGATCGTGCCGGCCCTGGTGGCCGTGGGTGTCCTGCTCGTCGTGCTCGGCCCGCGGATCCAGCGCTGGGTGGCCGCCCGGGCGGAGGCGAGCGGTGGTGTCCCCGACCACGGCGTCTGGTGGGTCTGGCCGGCGGTGCTGGTCGCGGGCGTGTACGGCGGCTACTTCGGCGCCGCGCAGGGCGTCCTGCTGATGGCGATCCTGGGGATCGGAGTCGTCGACACCCTCCAGCGCCACACCGCCACCAAGAACGTCCTCGCGCTGCTCGTCAACCTGGTTGCCGCGCTGGTGTTCGTCGCCGTCGCCGACGTCGACTGGGCGGTCGCGGGCCTGATCGCCCTCGGCTCGGTGGTGGGCGGCCAGATCGGCGCAACGGTCGGCCGACGCTTGCCGGCCGCCGTGCTTCGCGGGGTGATCGTGGCGGTGGGCCTGACCGCCCTCGTCACGCTCCTGTGGCCGTGAGCCCCCGGTCGACGTAGGCGGTCAGCCAGCGGCCCAGCTCGTCGTACGCACGGGCCCGGATAGCAGGACGCGAGAGGAAGATGTCGTGCATCGCCCCCTCGACGCCGACGTAGGTCACGTGGCGGCCGAGCGAGGTCGACCAGCGTCGGATCTGGGCGACGTCGAGCACGATGTCATGGCTGTGCACGTCGTCGTTGAGCTCACGCGCGTCGATGGTCGCGCCGGAGCTCTGCACCAGCACCGGGCAGGCGATGGCGAGACCGGCGTGCACCTCGGCGTGCGCGTTGCGGATGGCGCGCAGCCACCCGGCGTACACGGGCCATGACTCGAGCGTCTTGAGCTTGAGGTCGTAGTCCCACTCGCCCGCGTAGTCGCGGTGCAGGCTCTCGCCGTAGACGGTCGTGATCTCGCGAGGGATCTCGCGCATGGGCTGCCGGCCACCGAGCTGGCGGACGACCGCCGTGCCGGCAGTGCGCAGCCAGATCGAGCCGCGCATGTCGAGCCACGGAGAGTTGAGCGCGACGCCCTTCAGGTGTGCCGCCCCCTCGTCGGCCCACAGCGCCAGGGTCAGCCCGCCGGTCGAGTGGGCGGTGGCGACGACGTGGTCGTGGCCGTCGCGGTCGACGATGCGGCCCCACGCAGCGTCCATGTCGTCGAAGTACTCGCGGATGTCGGTGACGAAGTTGGGCGTCTGCCACTCGCGCAGGCTGCGCCCGTAGCGGCGCAGGTCGATCGCGTAGAAGTCGTAGCCGCGGTCGACCCACCAGTCGGCGTACTCCTTGTTGAAGAAGTAGTCGTTGAACCCGTGGACGTAGAGCACCGCCTTGGTCGTCGGCTCGGCGGCGCGGCGGTGCACGAGCGTGGTGACGATCGGCCCCTGCTCGTCCTCGTCGAAGTCGATCGTCTCCGCGAGGTACGGCGGCCCGAGGATCTCGTCGATCTCGCCCTGCTGGTCGCCGCTGCTCATGCGCCCAGTCTGCCGTGTCTAGTCCGTGCGCCCGTTGGTCGAGGTGAGACCGTGATGTCCGAGGCTGCGGCACATGTGGTGCGCCACAGGCTCGGACATCACGTCAGAAGGGCGCGGGCCGGACGCCGGGGGCGGCGACGTCGTGGTTCTCCTTGTCGCAGCGCAGGCACCGGAGGAAGTAGCCGGTGCCGGGCTCCATCGGCTGATAGGCGATCTTCGCCCACTTGTGGTTGCGCAGCTTGCAGATGGTGAAGCGCTTCAGAAGGCGCATGGCCGCTCCTATCGGAAAGTCTTCACGTTAGTCCGGCGAACCGGAGCCCGCGAACGTGCATCCGACTCCGCACAAGACGCCGATGGGGAAGCGGCACGACATCGGAGGTTGGCACCATGAGGTTCACCCGCATCAGCATCGCGTCGGTCGCACTCGCGGCGGTCTCTGCCGGGCTCGTCGCCCCGGCAGCCCCGGGCTCGGCGGCAGGCGTCGGTCAGGCCACCAAGTACCACGTCACGCTGCAGATCTCGGCCAAGGAGGCCGTGGCCGGCGAGGACACGGTCAAGCTCACCGGCACCGTCACGCCCAGGCCACCTGAGGGCGGCAAGGTGGTCCTTCAGGTGAAGTACGAGGACAAGGCGACCTGGAAGCGCCTGGCTTCGACGACGGTCAAGGCGAGCGGCGCCTACAAGTTCGTGGAGAAGCCGGGGACGAGCCTCGACCGGGTCTACCGCGTGGTCAAGGCCGGTGACGCCGTCGCGACAGCTGACAAGAGCCGCGAACGCGCACTGTCGGTCACCAAGTGGCAGTGGATCACCACCTTGACCCCCAGTGCCATGGAGAACTTCCTCGGCAACGGCACCGTGCCGATCAACGGTGACGACTACGCGCACACGCTGTTCGCGTACAGCACCGAGAGCGCCGGCTTCACGGAGTTCACCCTGGGCCGCGACTGCGTGACCCTGGAGGGCACCTTCGGCCTGTCGGACCGGACCGAGACCGGCGGCCGGGCCACCCTGCAGGTCAGGAGCGACGGGGTGCTGGCCTACGACCGCACCTTCGGGCTCGGCGAGTCGGAGGCGAAGAGCATCGACGTCAGCAACGTCTACCGGCTGCGCATCGACTTCGCACAGGTTCCGGAGACGCCGGCGACGGAGCCGTCGGTCGGCTCCGGTCGGGTGCTCTGCGACTGACGGTCGACGCTCCACACGTACGACGGGCCGCAGCCGGCTCAGTACCAGCCAGGCTGCGGCCCGGCACCGCGGACGCCAGACTGGTGGCGTGGCCCCGAGCGACCGGTCGTACCGCGCGCTGCTCTCGGTGCCTCGCCTCGCGCGCATCCTGACGGCCCTCTACCTCGGCCGGGTCGCGATCGGCATGCTCGAGATCGCGATCGTGCTCTTCGCGCTGGACGAGTTCGACTCGCCCGCGCTGGCCGGCGCGGCGGCGTTCTTGGGCGTTTTCCCGGGCCTGCTGGCGGCGCCGGTCGTGGGTGCGCTGCTGGACCGGTTCGGCCGCGTCCGGATGATCTGCATCGACTACCTGACCCTCGCGTCGGCGCTGCTGCTGATCAGCGCGCTGTCCCTCGGCTCGGCGCTCTCGGTCCCGCTGTTCCTCGGCGTCGTGACCTCCTTCGGGATCACGCAGATGTTCAGCGAGGCCGGACTGCGCAGCCTGCTGCCCATGGTGGTTCCCGACGACCTGTGGGAGCGCGTCAACGGCGTCGATGCGAGCAGCTACCTGGTCGCGTGGATCGTCGGCCCGCCGGTCGCCGCGATCCTCGTCGGGAGCGTGGGCGGAGAAGCGGCTTTCTGTTCGGTGGCCGCCCTGTCGGTAGCAGCATGGGTCTGCATGCGCGGCGTCCCAGAGCCGGAACGCACCGGAGACGCCGAACCGGGCGGCATCCTCCGACAGGCCCTCGACGGCCTGCGCTACGTCGCTCGCAACCCCACGCTTCGTGGGCTGGGCGTCAGTGTCTGCGTCACGAGCATCTCGTTCGGCGTGGTCACGATCCTGGTGTCCGTGCTGGTCGTGGAGGAGCTGGGGGCGCCGCACGCGATCGCCGGCCTCGCGTTCACCTTGTCGGGGGTGGCCGGTGCAGGGTCGGCTCTGCTGGCCGGCCGCACCGACACCCGGGGCCGGGAGTGGTCGATGCTGGTCGCTGCGATGGTCGGCATCGGCGCGGCGGCACTCCTGCTGGTGCCGGGGCTGGGGGCGTCCACGGGCGTCGGAGTGTTCTGGGTGCTGCTCGCGATGCTCGTGATGGGCCTGAGCACCGGCGTCTGGGACATCGCGATCTTCACCATGCGCCAACGCCGGACCGACCCGCGCCTGATGGGGAGGGCGTTCGCCATCTCCATGGCGGTCAACTGGTCCGGCGTGCCGATCGGTGCCGCGCTCGGCGGGTTCCTGTCTGAGAGGTCGCCGGGGCTGGCCGTTGCGTGTGCCGTCGGTGCGGCGGCTGCGGGGGCGGCCCTCGCTGCGTTCCTCGTCCCTCGACACGACCTGCGGGGCCCGTTGCCGGTCGCGTGACGTCGTACCGCTGTGAGAGGAGTCGCATCAGCGGCGCACGGCAGCCGCCTCGACCAGGGCCGCGAACAGGGCCTGGTCGCGGTTCACCTCCGGGTGCCACTGGACGCCGACGCAGAAGCGGTCGCCGACGGCCTCCATCGCTTCGACGGTCTCGTCGGGGGCCCAGGCGGTGGCCTCGAACCCGGGGTGGGTCCGCACGGACTGGTGGTGGTGACAGTCCACCTGGACCACCTCGCCCTCGGCCGCGCGCACGCGGGAGCCCTCGGCCGTGCGTACGGCGAGCCGTCCGAACGCGTCAGCACCGGGGGAGTGGTCGTCGTGGCCGACCACCTCAGGGGTGTGCTGGTCGAGGGCACCGCCGGCGGCCACGGCCATCAGCTGCATGCCGCGGCACACGCCCAGGACCGGAAGCCCGACGTCGGCGGCGGCCGACAACAGCGCCACCTCCCAGGCGTCGCGGTCCTCGCGCCAGCCCATGGTCCGCTCGTGGGGCTCCTCGCCGTAGCGCGCGGGGTCGACGTCGGCCCCTCCGCAGACGACCAGGGCGTCGAGGCGGGCGACGACGGAGCGGGCCGAGACGTCGGAGCCGGAGGCAGGAGGCAGCAGGACTGGTACGCCGCCCGCGGCGACGATCGCGTCGGCGTACTCGGCGTGGAGGACGTCGGCCCGATTGCGCCAGACGCCCCAGGCGGCCTCCTCGCGGTAGGTGGTCAGCCCGACCAGGGGCATCACCCCTGGCGCGGCCTCAGAGGGGAGTGACATAGGCGCCGGAGATCCCGCCGTCGACCAGGAACGTGCTCGCAGTGATGAACGACGACTCGTCGGAAGCCAGGAACAGCACGGCGTTCGCCATCTCCTCCGGCTCGCCGAATCGGCCCATCGGTACGTGCACCAACCGCCGGGCCGCCCGCTCGGCGTCCTTGGCGAACAGCTCGCGCAGCAGCGGCGTGTTGACCGGCCCGGGGCAGAGCGCGTTGACGCGGACGCCTTCGCGAGCGAACTGCACGCCCAGCTCGCGCGACATCGACAGCACGCCGCCCTTCGAGGCGGAGTAGGAGATCTGCGACGTCGCCGCCCCCATCACGGCCACGAACGACGCGGTGTTGATGATCGAGCCCGACCTCTGCTCGAGCATGTAGGGGAGCGCTGCCTTGCAGCACAGGTAGACGCTGGTCAGGTTGACCCGCTGAACCAGGTCCCACGCCTCCAGGTCCGTGTCGAGGATCGAGTCGTCCTCGGGAGGGCTGATGCCGGCGTTGTTGAAGGCGATGTCGACCGAGCCGTAGGTGTCCTTGGCCGCCCTGAAGAGCGCGTCGACCTGATCCTTGTCGGTGACGTCGACCTCCACGAAGGTTGCGACGTCGCCGCCGCCGAGCTTCTCGACGACCTCCTTGCCCCGCTCGGCGTTGAGGTCGCCGACCACGACCTTGGCGCCCTCCTCGACGAACCGGCGTACGGTCGCCAGGCCGATACCCGAGCAACCGCCGGTGACGACGGCGACCTTGCCCTCGATGCGTCCAGCCATGGCTCTCTCTTTCAGGACTTCGTCGGAGAAGAAGACGTTCTTCTCCTCGGTGAAGGCGTTCGGGGCTTCGGGGCCGAGCTCGCGGCCGAGACCCGACTGCTTGAACCCTCCGAACGGCGTCCAGTAGCGGACGCTGGCGTGCGAGTTCACGCTGAGGTTGCCGGAGTCCACAGCCCGCGAGACCCGCAGCGCCCGCCCGAGGTCGCGGGTGAAGATCGAGCCCGAGAGCCCGTACTCCGTGTCGTTCGCCAGCGCGACGGCGTGCTCCTCGTCGTCGAAGGGCATCACGGCGACCACCGGCCCGAAGACCTCCTCGCGCCACACGGCCTCGTCGGTCGACGCCGACTCGACCACGGTCGGCGGCAGCCAGAAGCCGTCGCCGTCGGGCGCGGGGCCCTGGAACGCCACGCTCGCGCCGTCGATGTAGGTCTGGACGGAGTCGCGCTGACGAGCCGAGACCAGCGGACCCATCTCGCTGTCGTCCTGCGCCGGGTCGACCACCTTCATGGCGCCCACCGCGGTCTCCAGGCGGCCGACGAACTCGTCGTACGCCGCCCGCTCGACGAGGATCCGCGAGCGTGCGCAGCAGTCCTGGCCGGCGTTGTCGAAGACGGCGTACGGCGCCGTGGCCGCCGCCTTGGCCACGTCGGCGTCCGCGAACACGATGTTGGCGCTCTTGCCCCCGAGCTCCAGCGTCACGCGCTTCACCTGGTCGGCACAGCCGGCCATGATCTGCTTGCCGACCTCGGTCGAGCCGGTGAAGCACACCTTGCGCACCAGCGGGTGCGTCACGAACCGCTGACCCACCACGGACCCCTGGCCCGGCAGCACGGTGAAGACACCCTCGGGGATCCCGGCCTCGAGGGCGAGCTCGGCGATCCGCATCGCGGTCAGGGGCGTGATCTCGGCGGGCTTCAGCACGACGGTGTTGCCGGCCGCGAGCGCGGGCGCGAAGCCCCAGCCCGCGATCGGCATGGGGAAGTTCCACGGCACGATCACGCCCACCACGCCCAGCGGCTCGCGGAACGTCACGTCGACACCGCCGGCGACCGGGATCTGGCGGCCGAAGAGCCGCTCGGGCGCCGCGGAGTAGTAGTTCAGGCAGTCGCGGACGTTGCCGGCCTCCCAGCGGGCGTTGCCGATGGTGTGGCCGGAGTTGTCGACCTCGAGGCGGGCCAGCTCCTCGATGTGGGCGTCCACGGCGGCGGCGAAGGAGCGGAGCAGGCGGGCCCGCTCGCCGGGCGCGACGGCGCGCCACGAGCCGAACGCCTCCTGAGCGCGCTCGATGGCGGCATCGGTCTCCTCGGCCGAGGTCGACGGGACGTCGCGCAGCGCGGCGCCCGTCGAGGGGTTGATGAGCGTGGTGGTCACGCGGGTCACATCCGCTCGAAGGTTCGGGCGAGCTCCCAGTCGGTCACATGCGCGTCGAAGGCAGCGAGCTCGACGTCGGCCATGTTGACGTAGTGGTCGACGACCTCGTCGCCGAACGCTGACCGGGCGATGTCGGAGCCGGCGAAGAGGTCGCGGGCTGCTTGCATCGTCCGCGGCGACGTGCGGCTTGTCGGAGTCGTAGGCGCTGCCGGCCAGGGCGTCCTCGAGCGGCAGCTCGTTCTCGATGCCGTGCAGACCGCCGGCCAGCATGGCGGCCAGCGCGAGGTACGGGTTGACGTCGCCGCCCGGGTACGCGGTTCTCCATCCGGGCGCTCGGGCCCTTGCCGACCAGACGCACCGCGCAGGTGCGGTTGTCCAGCCCCCACGCGACCGCCGTCGGCGCGAACGAGCCGGCCGCGAACCGCTTGTAGGAGTTGACGTTCGGCGCGTACAGCAACGTGAAGTCCTGAAGTGTCGCGAGGACGCCCGCGATGAACTGGTCGTAGAGCGCGGTCCGCTTGCCGTCGTCCCAGAACACGACGTCGCCGTTCTCGCCGCGCAACGACAGGTGGATGTGGCAGGAGTTTCCCTCACGCTGGTTGTACTTCGCCATGAAGGTGATCGACTGGCCGCGTTGGGCCGCGATCTCCTTGGCCGCCGTCTTGTAGACGCTGTGGTTGTCGGCGGTCGTGAGCGCGTCGGCGTAGAGGAAGCCGATCTCGTGCTGGCCGAAGTTGCACTCGCCCTTCGCGCCCTCGACGTCGAGGCCGGCGGCGTACATGTGGTTGCGGATGTCGCGCAACAACGGCTCGGCGCGGCTGGTGCCGAGGATCGAGTAGTCGACGTTGTACTGGTTCACCGGTGTGAGGTCGCGCCAGCCGAGGTGGTGGGCGTCCTCGTACGACGTGTCGAAGGCGATGAACTCCAGCTCGGTCCCGGCGAGGGCGACCATGCCCTTCTCGGCGACGCGGTCGAGCTGGTGCTTGAGGACGGTGCGCGGCGACTGGAGCACGGGGGCGTGGTCGAGCCACACCAGGTCGCACTGCACCATCGCGGTCTTGGGGTGGTGGGTGAGCAGCCGCAGCGTCGACCAGTCGGGCACGAACTCGAAGTCGCCGTAGCCGCGCTCCCAGGACGAGATCGTGTAGCCGCCGACGGTGTTCATGTCGACGTCGACGGCCAGCAGGTAGTTGCAGCCCTCGGTGCCGTGCTCCAGCGCCACGTCGAGGAAGTACCGCCCGTGCAGCCGCTTGCCCTGCAGTCGCCCCTGCATGTCGGTGAACGCCATCACGACCGTGTCGACGTCGCCCTCGTCGATGAGCAGTCTCAGCCGCTCGGGAGTGAGGTAGCGGTCGTTGGGTGGGGTCATCGGTGTCCTCTCGTACGCCGCCCGGAGCGGTCGGTGGTCAGCCCAGCAGGCCGCGCAGCAGCGCGGCGGTGTCGTCGCAGTGTTCCTCCATGACGGCCCGGGCACGGTCATGGTTGCCGCGCCGGATCGCCCGCACCAGCACGGCGTGCTGCCGGTCGGAGTGGGCGATGTTGGCGTCCAGCACCGGGATCGCGAGCAGCATCTCGTGCAGCGTGGCCTGGACGCTCGTCACCGCCTCGATCATCCGGGGCGATCCCGTCAGTGCCGCCACCGTCAGGTGGAACCGCGAGTCGGCCTGCCGGTGGGCCGCGGGCCGGCTCGCGCTGGCCACCGCCTCGTGTGCCTCGTCGAGCTGGGCGAGGGCGACGTCGTCGAGCTGGGCCCGCGCCGCCAGGCTGGCAGCGCCCGGCTCGACGATGCGGCGGAAGACCAGGCTGTCGAGCCAGTTGCGGCGCTTGGCCTCGGTGATCCGCGCGGCCGCGCGACCCGACGGCGTACGCGGCTTCAGCGTGACCACCGTGCCCCCACCGCGTCCGCGCCTGGTCTCGACGAGTCCCGCCTCGCGCAGCGCCGCCATCGCCTCGCGCAGCGTCGAGCGGGAGACGTGGAGGCGCTCGGCCAGCTCGCGCTCGCTCGGCAGGGTGCTGCCGCGCGGGTAGACGCCGAGCCTGATCGTGGTGGCCAGCTGCTCCACGCACGCCTCGAACGCGTGGTAGCCGCGCGCCGGACGGAGCACGGCCTCGGTGAGGTCGTGGCCGGTCCCGTGACCGGCGCCCGGCGAAGGCAGCACGGGGCGAGTCTGTCACCACGCACGCAACCTCGACAGAGGACAATGGTCTGAGTTCATACCAATTTCTCAAGCAATTGACCGGGGCATCTTCACAAGCGGTTCCGGGCAGGTCTAGCCTCCGAACGTCTCGGTTCAACCTCGTGTGTGTACTTCAGAGAAGGTGTCCGATGCCCGAAGCCCACGAACCGCTGGATCATCCCGGACGCCCGGGTGATGACTGACGACGAGAAGCACCTCGCCAAGCTGGGGTACAGCCAGGACCTACACCGCTCGTGGTCCGGCTTCTCGAACTTCGCCATCTCGTTCTCGATCATCTCGATCCTCGCCGGCTGCTTCACCAACTTCGGTGCCGGCTGGAACAACGGCGGCCCGATCTCGATCTCGTGGTCCTGGCCGATCCTTGGTGTCTTCATCCTGATCATCGGCTTCACGATGTCCGAGCTGGTCTCGGCGTACCCGACGTCCGGCGGCATCTACTGGTGGGCCTCCAAGCTGGGAGGCCCGGCGGCCGGCTTCTTCACCGGCTGGCTCAACCTGATCGGCCTGGTCGCCGTGACCGCGGGTGTCTCCTACGGCTGCGCGACGTTCATCGACCTGACGCTCAGCACCTGGTCGGATCGGGTACGCCGAGGGCTACTCGCTGCACGCGGGTGTTCTGGACCTTCCTGCTGGTGCTCGCCTGCGCGGCCGTGCTCAACATCTTCAGCAGCCACCTGATGGCGATCATGAACAACGTCTCGGTCTGGTGGCACGTCGCCGGCGCGCTCGGTCGATCGTGCTGATCCTGATCTTCATCCCCGACCAGCACCAGTCCTTCGGCTACGTCTTCACCGAGCGGTTCAACAACTCCGGCTACGCCGACGGCAGCACCAGCAGCTTCGCGTTCTGGTTCGCGATCCTGCCGTTCGGTTTCCTGCTGACGCAGTACACGATCACCGGCTTCGACGCCTGCGCGCACCTGTCGGAGGAGACCGAGGCGGCGTCCACCGCGGCAGCCAAGGGCATCTGGCAGCTCGATCTTCTACTCGGTGCTCGGCGGCTACATCCTGCTGCTGGCCGTCGTCTTCGCGGTCCCGAACGACGACGACGGACTGCCCGACAACGCGGTGTGTCGGTGGAGGTGGCGCCGGCGATCTTCGTCGAGTCCCTCGGCGTCAACTGGGCCGACTTCGTGCTGTTCATCTCCGCGTCGGCGCAGTTCTTCTGCGCCACGTCGTGCATGACCTCGGCCTCCGGATGACCTACGCGTTCAGCCGTGACGGCGCGATCCCCGGGTCGAACCGCTGGAAGGCTCTGACGCCCAAGAGGGTGCCCGCCAACGCGGTCATGTTCGTCGCTGTCTGAGCGGCGATCCTGACCCTGCCTGCCCTGATCGAGGTCAACATCGGCACGGGAGCGCCGCTGTCATCCCGCTGGCCTTCTACGCCGTCACGTCGATCGCCGTGATCGGCCTCTATCTGCGTTCGCGATCCCGATCTGGCTGCGGTACCGCCACGGCGACCGTTTCGACGTCGGGCGCGTGGAACAACGGGTCGAAGTACAAGTGGATGAACCCCATCGCCGTCGCCGAGATCGTCATCGTGTCGCTGTACCTGATGATGCCGTTCGTCCCCGGCCGGCGTACCCGTTCAGCGACGAGTTCTCGTGGAAGTTCGTCAACTACGCCCCGATCGTCACCCTTGGAGCACTGCTCCTGCTGACGATCTGGTGGAACGTCGTCGGCCAAGCACTGGTTCACCGGACCAAGCACACCATCGACGAGGCAGTCATCGAGGCGTTCGGCGAGAAAGCTGACCGCCGACTGAGCGCCCGGAGCACGGTAGATGGTCGAGGAGGGCGAGGGCGGCCTCGGATCACCCTCCTCGACCAGGTACCCGCCCTGGCAGGCCCGCGCACCGTCGCGGACCTGCCGGGCGGTCTGACCAACCGGAACGTGCGAGTGACGACGAGCACAGGGGACTACGTCGTCAGGCTCAGCCAGAGCGACGCCGGCCTCCTCGGCATCGACCGGGACGCCGAGCACGCGAACACCCGGGCCGCCGCGCAGGCCGGGGTCGGCGCGGACGTCGTCGACTACCGGCCGGACCTGGGCATGCTGGTGATCGCCTTCCTGCCCGGGACAGCCCTCACCAACGAGACCATCGGGCTGCCCGGTGTGATCCCACGGGCCGCCGACGCCATCCGGCGCCTCCAGTCCGGCCCGCGCTTCGTCAACGACTTCGACATGTTCGCCCGACAGGCGGGGTACCTCGCCCTGGTGAGGGAGCACAGCTTCGACCTGCCTGACGCGTACGACGGGTTCGCGCCGCAGTGGGAACGCGTGCGGCGCGCGCTGGCGGCCGGTCCGCCGCCGACGGTCCCGTGCAACAACGACCTCCTCGCCGGCAACTTCATCGACGACGGCCGAGCGCGTCTGGCTGATCGACTATGAGTACTCGGGGAACAACGACGCGGCCTTCGAGCTCGGCAACACCGCCACCGAGTGCGACCTGACTCCCGAGCAGACCGACGAGCTGGTCTCGTCCTGGGCCGGCGGAGTCCCGGAGCCGGCCTTCCGGGCGCGCGTCGACCTCCAGTCGCTGTGCTCGGAGTACGGCTGGGCGCTGTGGGGGTTCATCCAGGCGGCCACCAGCCCGATCGACTTCGACTTCTACGCCTGGGGCATGGAGCGCTTCGAGAAGTCCGCCCGCCGGTTCACCAGCGACGGCTTCGACCGGCTCCTGGACGAGGTGGCGGTGGCTGACCTCCCCACTCGCGCCCAGGTCGTTCTCATCGGCGGGGGAGTGATCGGCTGCTCGACGGCGTACCACTTGGCCAAGCTCGGCTGGAGCGACGTGGTGCTGCTCGAGCAGGGCACGCTGTCGTGCGGGACGACGTGGCACGCCGCCGGTCTGGTCGGTCTGCTGAGGGCCAGCGAGAGCGGCGACACGGAGGCGTCGCATGCACCTCTCCCCCCGCGACCTCGACAAGCTCGCTCCTCCACAGCGCCGGCTTCCTCGCGCAGAAGCGGCTCGCGCGCGGCGCTGCGCCTCAACTACCCCGAGGCCGTCGCGCTGATCGCCACCCAGCTGCTCGAGCTGATCCGCGACGGCCGACCGGTCGCCGAGCTGATGGACTCGGCCGCACGCATGCTCGGCCGCGCCAGGTGATGGCCGGCGTCCCCGAGCTGATCGACGAGGTGCAGGTCGAGGGCACGTTCCCGGACGGCACCAAGCTCGTCACCGTGCACCACCCGATCGTCGCCGAGCGACGGCGACCTCGCGCTCGCGCTCTACGGCAGCTTCCTGCCGGTGCCCGACGCTCGGCCGTTCGCCGAGCAGCCGCGCCGCAGCGCCGACTCGCCGGCGAGCTGCTCGTGCCGCGCCGGGCGAGATCGAGCTCAACGCCGGGCGCCGCGCGCTCGACGCTCGACGGTCACGAACCGCGGCGACCGGCCGATCCAGGTCGGCAGCCACTATCCACTTCGTCGAGACCAACCGCGCGCTCGAGTTCGATCGCGCGCGCCGCGTACGGCATGCGGCTCGACATCCCCGCGGGCACCGCGGTGCGCTTCGAGCCCGGCGAGACGCGGACGGTGCACGCTCGTCGCAGGCCGGCGGCATCCGCGGCGGCAACGCTCGCCGGCGCCACGCGCGACCGTCGACGCGCGTCCGGCGCCGCCGAGCTTCGCCACGAGGAGCCGATGAGCGCATCGATCGCCGCGCACTACGCCGACATGTACGGCCCGACCACCGGCGACCGCGTCCGCCTCGGCGACACCGGCGCTCGTCGCTCGAGGTCGAGCGCGACTTCACGCGTCTACGGCGACGAGTGCAAGTTCGGCGGCGGCAAGGTGCTGCGCGACGGCATGGGCCAGGCGCCGGCGTCGACGACGACGAGCGCGCTCGACTGCGTCATCACCAACGCGCTCGATCGTCGACTGGACCGGCATCTACAAGGCCGACATCGGCATCAAGGACGGGCGCATCGTCGGCATCGGCAAGGCCGGCAACCCGCGACGTGATGGCCGGCGTGACCCCGGGCATGATCGTCGGCGTCACCACCGAGGCCATCGCCGGCGAGGGCCTGATCGTCACCGCCGGCGGCATCGACGCGCACATCCACTTCATCTGCCCGCAGCAGGCGCACGAGGCGCATCGCCAGCGGGCTCACCACGTTCGATCGGCGGCGGCACCGGCCCGGCGACCGGCACCAGCGCGACGACCTGCACGCCGGGCGCGCGCCACATCGAGCTGATGCTGCAGGCGACCGACGCGCTGCCGCTCAACTTCGGCCTCACCGGCAAGGGCAACACGTCGCTGCCCGACGGGCTGGTCGATCAGATCCGCGCCGGCGCCGATCGGCCTCAAGCTGCACGAGGACTGGGGCACGACGCCGGCCGCCATCGACTGCTGCCTCGCGCGTCGCCGAGGAGGAGGACGTGCAGGTCACGATCCACACCGACACGCTCAACGAGTCGGGCTACGTCGACGACTCGATCGCCGCGTTCAAGGGCCGCACGATCCACACCTACCACACCGAGGGCGCGGGCGGCGGCCACGCGCCGGACATCATCCGCGTGTGCGGCGAGCCGAACGTCCTGCCCGAGCTCGACCAACCCGACGCGCCCGTACACGGTCAACACGCTCGACGAGCACCTCGACATGCTGATGGTCTGCCACCACCTCGACCGCGAGCATCCCCGAGGACGTGGCGTTCGCCGAGAGCCGCATCCGCGGCGAGACGATCGCCGCCGAGGACATCCTCCACGACCTCGGCGCGATCAGCATCATCGTCGCAGCGACAGCCAGGCGATGGGCCGCGTCGGCGAGGTCATCACCCGCACCTGGCAGACCGCGCGACAAGATGAAGGAGCAGCGCGGGCGGCTCGCCGAGCGAGCAGCGGCGACAACGACAACTTCCGCATCCGCCGCTACGTCGCCAAGTACACGATCAACCCGGCGATCGCGCACGGCATGGCGCACGACGATCGGCTCGGTCGAGGTCGGGCAAGCTGGCCGACCTCGTGCTGTGGCGGCCGGCGTTCTTCGGCGTCAAGCCGGAGCTGGTGCTCAAGGGCGGCTTCATCGCCTGGGCGCAGATGGGCGACCCGAACGCGTCGATCCCGACGCCGCAGCCGTCGTACATGCGGCCGATGTTCGGCGCGCTCGGGCCGCGCGACCGGCGCGACGCAGCATCGCGTTCGTCTCGCAGCGCGCGCATCGCAGAGGGCCACGTCGCCGCGCTCGGCCTCACGCAAGCGCCTCGATCGCGGTCCGCGCGCTGCCGCGGCATCGGCAAGCGCGACATGAAGCTCAACGACGCGCTGCCGGGGATGCACCGTCGACCCCGAGACCTACCAGGTCCTCGCCGACGGCGAGCACCTCACCTGCGAGCCCGTCAAGCGCTGCCCCTCGCGCGGCGCTACTCCCTGTTCTGACGAGGTTTTCGATGCGTCGCATCTTCATCGCGCTCCTCGCCGTGGCCGCGCTCGCTGCCGGGAAGTCGCCGCCGCCGCGCGTCGTCACCGGCGTCGTGCGCACGGTCCACCACTACTGCGCCGGCGGTGGCGCCGCCGTCACCGAGCTCGAGCGGCGAAGCGTGCCGTTCCCGTCCCCGCGCCCGGGTCGTTACTCAATCGTCCCCGGCAATGGGATTCGCGCCGACGCGCGGGTCGTCGAATGCAGCGGACGCGCAGGGACACTTCGAGACGCAGCTGGCGCCGGGCACGTGGTGCATCTTCGACGCGGCATTTTGCGGGTCGCGGACGCGACGACGCGCGCTCGGGCCCGCGGTGCGGGCGGCGCGCGGGTCGGTGCGGACGCTGGACGCGGATGCCTGAAACCCCAGCGCACCGATGAGTTCATCGTCGTCGTCGGCCCGACGCGGGCCGGCCGAGCTGGCCGAGTGAGATCGATGAGAAGTGCGAGCAGTCGTTCAACCAGCCGTGCTGGGGCCCCGACGCTGCCGCCATGACCCTCGACTGGCTCACCTGGCAGCTCGCCGACTCGGCCTTTCCCACAGGCGGTTTCGCGCATTCGGGCGGGCTCGAGTCGCGTGGCAGCTCAGGCTCCGTCACGCGCGAGCGGCTCGCCGAGTTCCTCGCCGAGGCCCTCGAGCACGCCGCCGCCGCGTCGCTCCCCGTCGTCGCCGCCGTGCACGCCGACCCTCGCGCTTCGACGCGCTCGACGCGCTCACCGACGCCGCGCTCTCGAACCACGTCGCGAACCGCGCGAGCCGCGCCCAGGGCGCCGCGCTCGCTTCCACGTCCGCGCAGGCGTTTCCGCACGAGTCGCTCGGCGCCCTCCGACGTCGCGCACGCGCCGACGCGCTCCCCACGCACCTCGCACCGGCCTTCGGCTTCGTGACACGCACCCTCGACGTGCCTCGCGCCACCGCCTGCCGTCTGTTCGTGTTCGTGTCGCTGCGCACGCTCGTGTCGAGCGCCGTGCGCCTCGGGTGCGTCGGTCCGCTCGAGGCGCAATCCATTCAATACACGCTCGGCAACGTCGCCGACGGCGTCGCCGAGCGCCACGCAGCACGCCGGAGGACCTCGCGCAGACGAGCCCGCTCGTCGAGCTGTTCCAGTCGCATCACAATCGCCTGTCTTCCAGGCTGTTTTCGAGCTGAGCGACGCTCAGGCGCGCACGGCCGCCTCGAGCACGTGCGCAACAATCTGCGCGCCGACCGGGCCCACGCGCACGCACGACGGTCCGGGCAGCACCGCTCCCGGTCCGTAGGGCCCCTCGCTCGAGCCGGAGCTTCACCCCCGGGACTGGAAACGCGACGGACAGCTTTCCGCGGCGCCCTGCCGGAGGAACAACCCGCGCCCGCCGTACGGGTATATGCCAGTCGGTGCGACGTGGAAGTGCCGAATAGTCGAACGGCTCGGCAAGCGACACCGTCGACGCGACGCCGTGTCGGACGACCGTCACGAGCTGTCGCTCGCAATGGAACGTCAGCTCTCCGACCCGGTTGAAAAACGCGGCGACCACCACCGCGACCACGCCGCCGATCAGCCCGAGTCCGACGGCCAGCCCGGTGACGGCCCCTGCGTGGTGCAGCGGTCCCCGCTTTCCGCTCAGCGCGCCCAGCGCCAGCGCGCAGAGCATGACGGCGATCCCGAGCACGACCGACCGCCATTCACGAGCGGCCCCATGGCGGGCAGCACGATGACGGGCGCGCTCCGGGCCTCTTCCTCGCGACGCCGCGCGTGACGCTGCGCGGCGATCACGACGGCCGTGAGCACCGCGAGCATCACGACGATTCCCGCAATCGCGGTGATCGAGCTTGTCGACATGGCTGCGGGATACCACGGGCCACGGCGCCGTCGACGCGGCGCCCGTTCTGCGTTACGCCAGCGCCCTGATTGCCGACGCGCTCCTTGAGCGCACCTGAGGTCCCATGCACGACCACCCCGACCACGACCACTCGCACCACGGCCACGACCACGGCCACCGGCACGACCACATGGACCACCCGGGGCGCTTCGACGCGCGCGACCCGCCGCGCCTGCGCGACTACGGGTCGCGCGCGTTCACGATCGGCATCGGCGGGCCGGTCGGCAGCGGCAAGACCGCGCTGCTGCTCGCGCTGTGCCGACGGCTGCGCGACCAGCTACCGCCTCGGCGTCGTGACCAACGACATCTTCACGAAGGAGGACGGAGAGTTCCTCTCATCCGCCACGAGGCGCTTCCCGCCGAGCGCATCACGCGCGGTCGAAACCGGCGGCTGCCCCCACACGGCCATACGCGACGACGTCAGCCAGAATCTCGACGCGCTCGACCGAGCTGATGCGGACGTTCCGACCCGAGCTGCTGTTCGTCGAGTCCGGCGGCGACAATCTCGCCGCGCAGTTCAGCCGCGAGCTGGTCGACTATCACGATCTACGTGATCGACGTGGCCGGCGGCGACAAGGTTCCCCGCAAGGGCGGCCCCGGAATCACACAGTGCGACCTGCTCGTGATCAACAAGACCGATCTCGCGCCGCCGTCGGCGCCGACCTCGACGTGAGCCAAGATATCACCCGATGAGCGGCGGTATACTGCGCCAATGGTCCGAAAAGCCGCCATAGTAGTCGCGATCCTGGCGTTGGTCGCCGTGGCGGCCTTTACGTAGCCGGCTTCCGCGTGGACGTCGACGGCAGCGGCATGATCCCCCGCTTCGTGTCGAGGCACCCGACTTCGACACCCTCGAAGCCGATCGGGCCCGACAGCCGCGGCGAATCCTCGGCCGCCGGCGCCGGCTCCGGCGGAGGTTGCGCGGGAGATCGTGCCCCGTCATCGGGAGCACCATCAGCCAGCGAATCACCGGCCGTATCGTGCACCGCCGCCATCGAACGCGCGTCGCCGATCTGGCACGACTTCCGAGGACCCAACCGCGACGGAAAGTCACGACGCCGGGCTGATTTGAACGGAATGGCCGAAGGAAGGCCTGCCGCGTCTGTGGAAACAACCGATAGGTCTGGGCTATGCCTCGTTCGTTGTGGCTAGACGGCCTGCGCCTTCACCATCGAGCAGAGGCGACATCGGGAAGTGGTCGGCAGCCTATGATGTTGCACCGGCCGCGAGATGTGGACTGACTGTGGGAAGGCGAGTTCGTCGAGTCGATGGGCGGCGACGGTCCGCGCGCCACGCCGACCTACCATCAGGGGCGGCTCTACGCGCTCGGCGCACTCGGAGAGCTGCGCTGCCTCGACGCGGCGAGCGGCGAGATCGTCTGGCGCCGCGACATCCTCGAGAAAACAGGGCTGCGAATCTGGACTGGGGCATGTCGGCGCTCGCCGCTATCGTGGACGACAAGGTCGTCGTGCT
>CAWBOE010000027.1:0-216219 GCA_963790295.1 uncultured Actinomycetota bacterium | reverse complement strand
CCACTTCGCCAAGGCCGGTACGACGCCCCGACGCCACCTGCTCGAGATCCGCACCGCCGACGCCGCGTCCTACGAGATCGGCCAGGAGCTCGCCGTCGACACCTTCGCCGCGGGTGAGGTCATCGACGTGACCGGCACCAGCAAGGGCAAGGGCTTCGCCGGTGTGATGAAGCGTCACGGCTTCCACGGCGTCGGCGCCTCGCACGGCGCTCACCGCAACCACCGCAAGCCCGGCTCGATCGGCGCCTGCGCCACGCCCGGCCGCGTCTTCAAGGGCGTCCGGATGGCCGGCCGCATGGGTGGCGACACCGTGACCACCCAGAACGTCATCGTCCACGCAGTCGACACCGACAAGGGCCTGATCCTCCTCAAGGGCGCCATCCCCGGCCCCAAGGGCGGGCTCGTGGTCCTGCGGTCCGCGGCCAAGCGGTCCGCCGCCGAGGGGAGCGCCCAGTGAGTGACACCGTGACCACCAAGGTCCTCAAGGTCGACCTGCCCGCCGAGATCTTCGACGTGGCGGTCAACATCCCGCTGATCCACCAGGTCGTCGTGGCCCAGCAGGCCGCCGCCCGCCAGGGCACGCACTCCACCAAGACCCGCGGCGACGTCCGCGGCGGTGGCCGCAAGCCCTACAAGCAGAAGGGCACCGGCCGCGCGCGCCAGGGCTCGACCCGCTCGCCGCAGTTCGCCGGCGGCGGGGTGGTCCACGGCCCGCAGCCGCGTGACTACAGCCAGCGCACGCCCAAGAAGATGAAGGCCGCCGCCCTGCGCGGCGCCCTCTCCGACCGGGCCCGCGACGGCCGCATCCACGTCGTCGACGCACTGCTCTCCGGCGAGAAGCCGTCGACCAGGACCGCGCTCAAGGCGCTGACCGGTGTCGTCGACCGCCGCAACTTCCTGGTGGTCCTCGAGCGGTCCGACGCGCTGACCTGGCTGTCGCTGCGCAACGCCCCCGAGGTGCACATCGTGGCGGTCGACCAGCTCAACACCTACGACGTGCTGGCCGCCGACGACGTGGTCTTCACCCAGGGCGCCTACGAGGCGTTCGTGGGTGGCGACACCTCGGGTGCGGAGGTCGCCCAGACCATCGAGGTCGAGACCACCAAGCCCGCCGCGCTGGCGGAGGTCAAGACCGCGAAGTCCGCCGAGGCCAAGACCGAGAAGGCCGCCAAGCCCGAGAAGCCGAGGTCGAGGCCGCGAAGGCCGAGCTGCCCAAGGGCGCCAAGGCCCCGCTGAAGAGCGGTGGTGCGCCGAAGGGCTTCGAGATCAAGGGCAACGCCGACTCCGGTCTCTACCACGAGCCCGACGGCCAGTGGTACGACCAGACCGAGGCCGAGTTCTACTTCAAGACCGCCGAGGACGCCGAGGCCGCGGGCTTCACGCGTGCCGGTGGCGGCTCCGCCGCCGACGAGGAGGAGTCCAAGTGAGCACGCTGCACAAGGACCACCGCGACATCCTGATCGCGCCGGTCGTGTCCGAGAAGAGCTACGGCCTCCTCGACGCCAACAAGTACACGTTCCTGGTGCGCCCCGACGCCAACAAGACCGAGATCAAGATCGCGGTCGAGAAGGTGTTCAACGTCAAGGTCACGGCGGTCAACACCATCAACCGCTCGGGCAAGACGCGCCGTACCCGCACCGGGCTCGGCAAGCGCAAGGACACCAAGCGCGCCATCGTCAGCCTCGCCGAGGGCCACCGCATCGACATCTTCGGAGGTCCGGTCTCCTGACCGGGCACCTGACCTGAGGACTGAGAGAACATGGCTATCCGCAAGTACAAGCCGACCACCCCGGGCCGTCGTGGCTCGTCGGTGTCCGACTTCGTCGAGATCACCCGGACCACGCCGGAGAAGTCGCTGACGCGTCCGCTCGCCAAGAAGGGCGGCCGCAACAACCAGGGCCGGATCACCACCCGGCACCAGGGCGGCGGACACAAGCGTGCCTACCGCATCATCGACTTCCGTCGCTACGACAAGGACGGCGTGCCCGCCAAGGTCGCCCACATCGAGTACGACCCCAACCGCACGGCCCGCATCGCGCTGCTGCACTACGCCGACGGCGAGAAGCGCTACATCGTGTGCCCCAAGGACCTGCGCCAGGGCGCCGCCCTCGAGTCCGGCGCGACGGCCGACATCAAGGTGGGCAACAACCTGCCGCTGCGCAACATCCCCGTCGGCACCACCATCCACTGCATCGAGCTGCGTCCCGGCGGCGGCGCCAAGATCGCGCGGTCCGCCGGCAACAGCGCCCAGCTGGTCGCCAAGGAGGGCTCGCGTGCCACGCTGCGCATGCCCTCGGGCGAGATGCGGTTCGTCGACGTCCGCTGCCGCGCCACCATCGGCGAGGTCGGCAACGCCGAGCAGTCCAACATCAACTGGGGCAAGGCCGGCCGCATGCGCTGGAAGGGCAAGCGGCCCACCGTCCGTGGTGTCGTGATGAACCCCGTCGACCACCCGCACGGTGGTGGCGAGGGCAAGACCTCCGGTGGTCGCCACCCGGTCTCGCCCTGGGGCAAGCCCGAGGGCCGCACGCGTCGCCGCAAGGCCAGCGACGCCCAGATCATCCGTCGCCGCAAGTCCGGCAAGGGTAGGAAGTAACCGACATGCCTCGCAGCCTCAAGAAGGGCCCCTTCGTCGACGACCACCTGATGAAGAAGGTGGACGCCGAGAACACCAAGGGCAGCCACAACGTCATCAAGACCTGGTCGCGCCGCTCGATGATCGTCCCGGCCATGATCGGCCACACGATCGCCGTGCACGACGGCCGCAAGCACGTCCCCGTGTTCGTGACCGACTCGATGGTCGGCCACAAGCTCGGGGAGTTCGCCCCGACCCGCACCTACCGCGGGCACGTCAAGGACGACCGGAAGGGACGGCGACGCTGACATGCCTACCACCGAACGCCGGCGCCACAGCGCCCGCCGCGAGTCCCTGCTCGGCGACCGTCCGGGCGCCTTCGCGAGCGCGCGCTACGTCCGCATCACCCCGATGAAGGCCCGCCGGGTCGTCGACATGGTCCGCGGCCTGCCCGTGGACGACGCCTTGAACCTGCTGGCCTTTGCGCCGCAGTCCGCGGCCACCACGGTTCACAAGGTGCTCGAGAGCGCCGTCGCCAACGCCGAGACCACCGAGGACCTCGACCGCGTGGACCTGGTCGTCACCGTCGCCCTGGTCGACGAGGGCCCGACGATGAAGCGCTGGCGCCCGCGCGCCCAGGGCCGGGCGACCCGCATCCTCAAGCGCACGAGCCACATCACCCTGGCCGTCGAGCCCGTGGCTCACCCGGCCAAGCCGACGAAGAAGACCGCCAAGAAGACTGAGAAGAGCGCCTGATGGGACAGAAGATCAACCCCAACGGCTTCCGTCTGGGCATCTCCACCGACCACAAGAGCCGGTGGTACGCCGACAAGCTGTACAAGTCGTACGTCGGCGAGGACGTCGCCATCCGCAAGCTGCTGTCCAAGGGCATGGAGCGCGCCGGCATCGCCAAGGTCGAGATCGAGCGCACCCGTGACCGGGTCCGCGTCGACATCCACACCGCCCGTCCTGGCATCGTGATCGGCCGTCGCGGCGCCGAGGCCGACCGCCTGCGCGGCGAGCTCGAGAAGCTCACCGGCAAGCAGGTGCAGCTCAACATCCTCGAGGTCAAGAACCCCGAGGTCGACGCGCAGCTGGTCGCGCAGGGTGTCGCCGAGCAGCTGTCGGGCCGCGTGCAGTTCCGCCGCGCGATGCGCAAGGCGATGCAGACCTCGATGCGCTCGGGCGCCAAGGGCATCCGCATCCAGTGCTCCGGCCGCCTCAACGGCGCCGAGATGTCGCGCACCGAGTTCTACCGCGAGGGTCGCGTCCCGCTGCACACCCTGCGTGCCGACATCGACTACGGCTTCTACGAGGCCCGCACCACCTTCGGCCGGATCGGCGTGAAGGTGTGGATCTACAAGGGCGAGGTCGCCGGCACCCGTGCCGAGCGCCAGGCCCAGGCCGCCGCCCGTGCCGGCGTACCCGGCCGCAGTGGCCGCCCCGCCCGCAGTGGCGAGCGCCCGAGCCGCGGCACCCGTGGCGGAGCGCCCGCGACCGAGGCTCCGGCCGAGGCTGCTGCGGCGCCGGCGGCCACCGAGTCCGGAACGGAGGGCTGAGCCCCGTGTTGATGCCCCGTCGTATCAAGCACCGCAAGCAGCACCACCCCAAGCGGACCGGTGCGGCCAAGGGTGGCACCAAGCTCGCCTTCGGCGAGTTCGGGATCCAGGCGATCGAGGGTCACTACGTGACCAACCGGCAGATCGAGTCGGCCCGTATCGCGATGACCCGACACATCAAGCGTGGCGGCAAGGTGTGGATCAACATCTACCCCGACCGCCCGCTGACCAAGAAGCCCGCCGAGACCCGGATGGGTTCCGGCAAGGGCTCGCCCGAGTGGTGGATCGCCAACGTCAAGCCGGGCCGGGTCATGTTCGAGCTGTCCGGTGTGACCGAGGAGATCGCCCGCGAGGCCATGCGCCGCGCGCAGCACAAGCTCCCCATGAAGACGCGCTTCATCACGCGCGAGGCAGGTGAATTCTGATGGCGAAGCAGGGAACGAGCGCACACGAGCTCGACGACATGAACGCCACCGACCTCGAGGCGAAGCTGCGCGAGGCCAAGGAGGAGCTGTTCAACCTCCGGTTCCAGGCCGCTACCGGCCAGCTGGAGAGCCACGGACGGCTCCGCACGGTGAAGAAGGACATCGCCCGGATCTACACCGTGGTGCGCGAGCGCGAGCTCGGCATCCGGTCCACCCCGTCAATCAGGGCGCCGATGAGAAGGCCAGTGAGAAGGCATGAGCGAGAGCACCGACAACAACACGGCCCAGCCCAGTGTTTCCAGGAACGCCCGCAAGACCCGTGAGGGCCTGGTCGTCAGCGACAAGATGGACAAGACCGTCGTGGTCTCCGTCGAGGACCGCGTCAAGCACGCCCTCTACGGCAAGGTCATGCGGCGTACGTCGAAGCTCAAGGCGCACGACGAGCAGAACGACTGTGGCGTGGGCGACCGCGTCCTGATCATGGAGACCCGCCCCCTGTCGGCCACCAAGCGCTGGCGGGTCGTGGAGATTCTGGAGCGTGCGAAGTGATCCAGCAGGAGTCGCGACTCAAGGTCGCCGACAACACCGGCGCCAAGGAGGTCCTGTGCATCCGGGTCCTCGGTGGCTCGGGCAGGCGCTACGCCGGCATCGGCGACATCATCGTGTGCACCGTCAAGGACGCGATCCCCGGCGGCAACGTGAAGAAGGGTGACGTCGTCAAGGCCGTCGTCGTGCGCACCGTCAAGGCGCGCCGCCGGCCCGACGGTTCCTACATCCGCTTCGACGAGAACGCCGCGGTGATCCTCCGTCAGGACGGCGAGCCGCGTGGCACCCGCATCTTCGGCCCCGTGGGCCGCGAGCTGCGCGACAAGAAGTTCATGAAGATCATCTCGCTGGCCCCGGAGGTGCTGTGAGCCATGGCCGACAAGAAGAACACCGTGAACATCAAGAAGGGTGACACCGTCAAGGTGATCGCCGGCTCCGACAAGGGCGCCGAGGGCAAGGTCATCGCCGTGCTTCGCGAGGAGCAGCGCGTGATCGTCGAGGGCGTCAACCGCGTCAAGCGGCACACCAAGGTCGTCAACCAGGGCGGCCGCGCCGGCACCACCGGCGGCATCATCACCACCGAGGCCCCGATCCACGTGTCCAACGTGATGCTCGTCGAGGGCAAGGGCGTGACCCGGATCGGGTTCCGCCGCGACGAGGTGACCAAGCGCCGCTCCGACGGTTCGACGTACACCGCCCACCGCAGCGTCCGGGTCTCCCGCAAGACCGGCAAGGAGATCTGATGAGCGACACCGACACCGTCGAGACCACCGAGGCCACGGAGGCGGCCGCCCCCGAGTTCCTGCCCAAGGTGACCCCTCGGCTCAAGACCCGCTACCGCGAGGAGATCCTGCCCGCGCTCCAGCGCGAGTTCGAGATCAAGAACGTCATGCAGGTGCCCGGCCTGACCAAGATCGTGGTCAACATGGGCGTCGGCGAGGCTGCTCGCGACTCCAAGCTGATCGAGGGCGCCGTCAAGGACCTCACCGCGATCACCGGCCAGAAGCCCACCGTCACCCGCGCCCGCAAGTCCATCGCCCAGTTCAAGCTGCGCGAGGGCATGCCGATCGGCGCCCACGTGACGCTGCGCGGCGACCGGATGTGGGAGTTCCTCGACCGGCTGCTGTCCCTGGCCCTGCCGCGCATCCGCGACTTCCGGGGCCTCTCGCCGCAGCAGTTCGACGGCCGCGGCAACTACACCTTCGGGCTGACCGAGCAGGTCATGTTCCACGAGGTCGACCAGGACCGCATCGACCGCACCCGCGGCATGGACATCACCGTCGTCACGACGGCCACCAACGACGACGAGGGTCGCGCGCTGCTCAAGCAGCTCGGCTTCCCGTTCGCCGAGCGCTGAGAAGGAGCGAGAGATGGCGAAGACAGCCCTGAGGGTCAAAGCGGCTCGCAAGCCCAAGTTCGCGGTGCGCGCCTACACCAGGTGCCAGCGTTGCGGCCGGCCCAAGGCGGTCTACCGCAAGTTCGGCCTGTGCCGGATCTGCCTGCGGGAGATGGCTCACCGCGGCGAGCTGCCCGGCATCACCAAGTCGAGCTGGTGGAGCACCACCACCTGAACAGCTGAAGGTTCCGGCCAAGACAATCCGCTGAAGGTCCCCGCGCGGAAACCACAGAAGAGAGAAGACCAAGCACCATGACGATGACTGACCCGATCGCAGACATGCTGACCCGTCTGCGCAACGCCAACCAGGCGTACCACGACGCGGTGACCATGCCCTACAGCAAGCTGAAGGCCGGTGTCGCCGAGATCCTCAAGCAGGAGGGCTACATCACCTCCTACGAGGTGGCCGAGCCTGCCGAGGGCGCCGTCGGCAAGACGCTGACGATCACCTTGAAGTACGGCCGCAACCGGGAGCGCTCGATCGCCGGCGTACGCCGCATCAGCAAGCCCGGCCTGCGCGTCTACGCCAAGTCCACCGGCCTGCCCCGCGTGCTCGGCGGCCTGGGCGTCGCGATCATCTCGACGAGCCAGGGTCTGCTGACCGACCGCCAGGCCAACCAGAAGGGCGTAGGTGGGGAAGTCCTCGCCTACGTCTGGTGACGAGAGACCAGAGGAGGAGACAGACATGTCGCGTATCGGCAAGCTCCCGATCGAGGTCCCGTCCGGAGTGGACGTCGCCATCGACGAACAGCTGGTGACCGTCAAGGGCCCCAAGGGCACCCTGTCGCACACCGTCGCCGCGCCCATCACCGTGGCCAAGAGCGACGGAGTCCTGGAGGTCAAGCGCCCCGACGACGAGCGCAACAGCCGTGCCCTGCACGGCCTGACCCGGACCCTGATCAACAACATGGTCGTCGGCGTGACCGATGGCTACGAGAAGCGGCTCGAGATCGTCGGCGTCGGCTACCGCGTCCTGTCCAAGGGACCGACCCAGCTGGAGTTCCAGCTCGGCTACAGCCACTCGATCACGTTCAACGCGCCCGAGGGCATCACCTTCGCCGTCGAGGGTCCGACCCGGCTCGGCGTCCAGGGCATCGACAAGCAGCTCGTCGGCGAGACGGCCGCCAAGATCCGCAAGCTGCGCAAGCCGGAGCCCTACAAGGGCAAGGGCGTTCGCTACGCGGGCGAGCAGGTCCGCAAGAAGGTCGGAAAGGCTGGTAAGTGACCATGGCGATCTCCCTGTCCCACCGCAAGCACACCGCCGCGCGCACCAGGGCGCGGCTGCGCCGCCAGCTGCGTGGCCGCAAGAAGCTCTACGGCACCGCCGAGCGTCCGCGCCTGGTGGTCACCCGGTCGTCCAAGCACATCTCGGTGCAGGTCGTCGACGACCTGGTCGGCAAGACCGTGGCGGCCGCCTCGACCATGGAGGCAGACCTCCGCACGTTCGAGGGCGACAAGACGGCCAAGGCCAAGCGCGTCGGCGAGCTCGTGGCCGAGCGCGCCAAGGCGGCCGGCATCGAGGGCGTGGTCTTCGACCGGGCCGGCCACCAGTACCACGGTCGCATCGCGGCCCTGGCCGACGGCGCCCGCGAGGGCGGGCTGACGTTCTGACCGCGGGTCAGGACCTGAGCCCCCGAGACTTAGCACAGAGAAGAGGATGAGTTCCATGAGCGGAGCCCAGCGCGGACAGCGTGGCGGCGAGCGCGGCTCGAACGACCGTCGCGGCGGACGCGACGACCGTCGCGGCGGCGGCGCCGACAAGACCGCCTACGTCGAGCGCGTCGTGGCCATCAACCGCGTCGCCAAGGTCGTCAAGGGTGGTCGGCGCTTCAGCTTCACCGCCCTGGTGGTCGTCGGTGACGGCGAGGGCATGGTCGGCGTCGGCTACGGCAAGGCCAAGGAGGTGCCCGCGGCGATCGCCAAGGGCGTCGAGGAGGCCAAGAAGGCGTTCTTCCGGGTGCCCCGGATCCAGGGCACCATCCCCCACCCGGTCCAGGGTGAGAAGGCAGCCGGCGTGGTGCTGCTGCGTCCCGCCGCTCCCGGTACCGGCGTGATCGCCGGTGGCCCGGTGCGTGCGGTCCTGGAGTGCGCCGGCATCCACGACGTGCTCAGCAAGTCGCTCGGCTCGTCCAACCAGATCAACATCGTGCACGCGACCGTCGAGGCGCTGAAGATGCTCGAGCAGCCCGAGACCGTGGCCGCCCGCCGCGGCCTGCCGGTCGAGGACATCGCTCCCGCTGCGCTTCTCAAGGCGCGCACCGAGGATGCCGCGGGGGTGGCCATCTGATGGCACAGCTCAAGGTCCAGCAGAAGAAGTCGTCCATCGGCTGCAAGGCCAACCAGCGCGAGACCCTGCGCAGCCTCGGCCTGAAGCGGATCGGCGACGTCGTGGTCAAGGAGGACCGCCCCGAGATCCGGGGCATGGTCCACACCGTCCGTCACCTGGTGACGGTCGAGGAGGTCGACTGACATGACGCTCAAGCTCCACCACCTGCGCCCCGCACCGGGCGCCAAGACCGCCAAGACCCGCCTGGGTCGCGGCGAGGGCTCCAAGGGCAAGACCGCCGGCCGGGGCACCAAGGGCTCCAAGGCCCGCGGCCAGGTGCCCGCACACTTCGAGGGTGGACAGCTGCCCCTGCACATGCGCCTGCCCAAGCTGAAGGGCTTCAAGAACCCCTTCCGCGTGGAGTTCCAGGTCGTCAACCTCGAGCGCATCGGGGAGTCCTTCCCCGAGGGCGGCGCCATCGGTGTCGACGACCTGGTCGCCAAGGGCCTGGTCCGCAAGGGCCAGCCGGTCAAGGTGCTCGGTCAGGGCGACCTCGCGGTCGCGGTCCAGCTCAGCGCACAGGCGTTCTCGGCCTCCGCGAAGGAGAAGATCGAGTCGGCCGGTGGCACGACCACGGTCGTCTGACCGACCCCGGGTAGGCTTCCACGGTCCCCGCCCAGTGAACGGCGCAGCGGGGACCCACCCTGCTTGGAGAAAGAGGATTTCGTGCTAGGCGCTTTCGCCAATGCTTTCCGGACGCCGGACCTGCGGCGCAAGCTGCTCTTCGTCCTGCTGATCATCGCGATCTTCCGGCTGGGTTCCCAGGTCCCCGCTCCCGGCGTCCACGTCGCCAACGTCCAGTCGTGCCTCGACGACGTCGGCAACACCGGCATCTACAGCCTGATCAACCTGTTCTCCGGCGGTGCGCTGCTGCAGCTGACGATCTTCGCGCTCGGCATCATGCCCTACATCACCGCGTCGATCATCCTGCAGCTGCTGGTCGTGGTGATCCCGCGGCTCGAGGCCCTCAAGAAGGAGGGCCAGGCCGGCCAGACCAAGATCACCCAGTACACCCGCTACCTGACCCTCGGCCTGGCCATCCTCCAGGCGACCGGCATCGTGGCGCTGGCGCGCAACAAGGCGCTGTTCCAAGGCTGTGAGGCCGACCTGCTCCACAGCAACAGCACGACGACGTTCCTGGTCATGGTCGTGACCATGACCGCCGGCACCGCCGTCATCATGTGGCTGGGTGAGCTGATCACCGAGCGTGGCGTCGGCAACGGCATGTCGATCCTGATCTTCACCCAGGTCGTGGCGACCTTCCCCGTGGCCTTGTGGCAGGTCAAGAACGAGAAGGGCTGGTGGGTCTTCGGCGTCGTCATCGCCATCGGCCTGGCCATCGTGGCGGCGGTGATCTTCATCGAACAGGCGCAGCGCCGTATCCCGGTGCAGTACGCCCGCCGGATGGTCGGCCGCAAGATGTTCGGCGGCAGCTCGACCTACATCCCGCTCAAGGTCAACCAGGCCGGTGTCATCCCGGTCATCTTCGGCTCGTCGCTGCTCTACCTGCCGGCCATGGCCGTGCAGTTCAACCAGGACAGCACCGCGGGCTGGGTGCAGTGGGTCAGCACCTACTTCGTGCAGGGCGACCACCCGCTGTACATGATCGCCTACTTCCTCCTGATCGTCTTCTTCACCTACTTCTACGTCTCGATCACCTTCAACCCCCAGGAGGTCGCGGACAACATGAAGAAGTACGGCGGCTTCATCCCCGGGATCCGGGCGGGCAAGCCGACCGAGGACTACTTGTCCTACGTCCTTTCCCGCATCACGTTCCCCGGTTCGATGTACCTCGGACTCGTGGCGCTCATCCCGCTGATCGCGCTGGTCCTCATCAACGCCAACCAGAACTTCCCCTTCGGCGGCACCTCGATCCTGATCATGGTCGGCGTCGCCCTCGACACGGTGAAGCAGATCGAGAGCCAGCTGCAGCAGCGCAACTACGAAGGATTCCTGCGATGACCGCAACTGGACGCCGCCTGCCATGAGGCTCGTGCTGATGGGCCCCCCGGGGGCCGGCAAGGGCACCCAGGCCAAGTTCGTGGCCGAGCACTTCAAGATCCCGGCGATCTCCACCGGTGACATCTTTCGCGCCAACGTCTCTCGAGGGACGTCGCTGGGCCAGGAGGCGCAGCGCTACATGGACGCCGGCGAGTACGTCCCCGACGAGGTCACCAACAAGATGGTGCGCAACCGGATCGACGAGCCCGACGCCGAGCCCGGCTTCCTGCTCGACGGCTACCCGCGCACGCTCGCCCAGGTCGAGGAGCTCGACGGGATGATCGCGTACACCGGCCACCGGCTCGACGCCGTGGTGTCCTTGACCGTCGACGACGAGGCCGTCGTGCAGCGGCTGCTCCAGCGGGCGGCGATCGAGGGCCGGGCCGACGACACCGAGGACGTCATCCGGCGACGCCAGGAGGTGTACGCCGAGCAGACCGAGCCGCTGATCGACGTCTACCGCAGGCGCGGCATCCTGATCGAGGTCGACGGCCTCGGCGAGGTCGACGAGGTGACCCAGAGGATCTTCGCCGCGCTCGACGACATTCCAGAGAGCTGTGGATCGCCGCCTTGACCCCACCCCAGCGGCGGACATGCGAGCGGAGCGAGCCACAATGAAACTGCGCGGCATCGAGATCAAGAGCCGCGACCAGATCGACAAGATGCGGGTCGCCGGCCTGCTCGTCGGCCAGACCCTCGAGCTGCTGCGGGCCGCCGTACGACCCGGCGCCACCACCGGTGAGCTCGACGAGATCGCCGAGGACCACATCCGCGCCCACGGCGGCGTCCCGTCCTTCCTGGGCTACGGCCACCCGCCGTTCCCCGGCACCATCTGCGCCTCGGTCAACGACGAGGTCGTGCACGGGATCCCGGGAAGCCGGGTACTGGCCGACGGTGACGTCATCTCCATCGACTGCGGCGCCATCGTCGACGGCTGGCACGGCGACTCCGCGATCACGGTGGCCGTGGGCGAGGTGCCGGATGACGTCAGACGCCTCATGGAGGTCACCGAGGAGTCCTTGTGGCGCGGGATGGCCGCCGCGCGGCTCGGTGGACGGCTCAGCGACATCTCCCACGCCGTCGAGAGCCACGTCCGCAGCGAGGGCGACTACGGCATCCTCGAGGACTACGTCGGCCACGGCATCGGCACCGCGATGCACCAGCCGCCCAACGTGCCGAACGTCGGCCGGCCGGGCCGCGGACCCAGGCTCGTCGAGGGTCTCGCGCTGGCGGTCGAGCCGATGGTCACCCTGGGCGGCAAGGACACCGAGCTCGCCCAGGACGAATGGACGGTCGCCACCAGCGACGGCAGCGTCGCGGCCCATTTCGAGCACACCTTTACCCTGACTACGAACGGCCCCTGGGTGCTGACGGCACTCGACGGTGGCGAGGCCAGGCTCACGGAGCTCGGCGTCCCTTTCGGTGGCCGTTAGTCCCACAGCTCCACCGACCACGCCCCCAACGAGATCGGAGCCACCGACCCAGTGGACGTAGCCCCCTGGATCTGGCAGGTCACGCTCGGCGCCACGATCGTCTTCTTCCTCTTCGACGTGTGGCACATGCGCCGCAACCCGCACGAGCCGTCGATGAAGGAGTGCCTGGTCGCGCTCGGCTTCTACGTCGGCGCGGCGGTCGTCTTCGGCCTGGGCGTCTGGTACTTCGGCGGGGGTCAGTACGGCGGTGAGTTCTTCGCCGGCTGGCTGACCGAGTACTCCCTCTCGGTCGACAACCTGTTCATCTTCATCATCATCATGGGCAAGTTCGCGGTGCCGCGGGAGTACCAGCAGACCGCGCTGATGATCGGCATCGTGCTCGCGCTCGTCATGCGCGGCATCTTCATCGCCGTCGGCGCCGCCGCGATCAACCAGTTCAGCTGGGTCTTCTACCTCTTCGGTGCCTTCCTCGTGCTCACCGCGGTCAACCTGGCCCGCGAGGGCGGCGAGGACGAGCAGGGATACGACGAGCCGCGGCTGGTCCGCTGGGTGCGCCGGCACATGGCGGTCTCCAAGGACTGGAACGGCGTCAAGTTCTTCACCCACGAGAACGGCAAGCGCCTCGCCACTCCCATGTTCATGGTGGTGCTCACCCTCGGCATGACCGACCTGCTCTTCGCCCTCGACTCGATCCCGGCGATCTACGGGCTGACCCAGGAGCCCTACCTCGTGCTGACGGCCAACGTGTTCGCGCTGATGGGCCTGCGCCAGCTCTACTTCCTCATCGGCGGTCTGCTCCAGCGGCTGGTCTACCTGTCCTACGGGCTGGCCTTCCTGCTGTTGTTCATCGGAGTGAAGCTGATCCTGCACGCGATGCACGAGAACGAGCTGCCGTTCATCAACGGTGGCGAGCACGTCGAGTGGGCACCGGAGATCCCGATCTGGCTCTCGCTCGCCGTCATCCTCGGAACGCTGGTCGTCACCGCGGTCGCCAGCCTGATGTCCGACAAGTCGAAGCCCGACCCGGCCAAGCAGTGACGAGCCCGCGGACGGTCCTGGTCACCGGGGTCACCGGCTACCTCGGTTCGCGCCTGGTGCCCAGGCTCCTCGACGACGGGCATCGCGTGCGCGTGCTGACGCGCGACCAGGACAAGGTCGCGCCGCGGAGCTGGCGTGACAGGGTCGAGGTCGTCGAGGGCGACGCGTCGTCGACGGCAGTGCTGAGCGAGGCCCTCGCGGGCGTGGACGTCGCCTACTACCTGCTGCACTCCATGGACGGGCGGCCCGGCTTCGTCGAGCGCGACCGCGAGCTGGCCGCGTCGTTCGCCGAGGTGGCTCGAGCGCAAGATGTCGGCCGCATCGTGTACATGTCCGGCCTGCACCCGCACCAGGACCAGCTCAGTGAGCACCTCGCCTCCCGGGTGGAGGTGGGGGAGATCCTGATGCGCTCGGGCGTCCCGACGGCCGTGCTGCAGGCGGCCGTGGTCATCGGCTCGGGCTCTGCCTCGTTCGAGATGCTGCGGCAGCTGACCCGCCGGCTTCCGGTGATGCTGACGCCGAAGTGGCTCGACAACCGGATCCAGCCGGTCGCGATCCTCGACGTGCTGCACTACCTCGCCGCGGCGGTGGGTCTCCCGGCAGAGGTCAGCCGCACCTTCGACATCGGCGGTCCCGACGTACTGACCTACCGCGAGATGATCCAGCGCTTCGCCCAGATCAGCGGGCTGCGCCGGCGCCTGATCGTCAGCGTGCCGGTGCTGACGCCACGGCTGGCCAGCCTGTGGGTCGGGCTCGTGACGCCGGTACCGAACGCCATCGCCCGCCCCCTCGTGGGCAGCCTGGTCCACGAGGTCGTCTGCACCGAGCACGATCTCGACGGGCTGGTCGGACCTCCGCCTGGAGGGACCATGTCGTACGCCGATGCCGTGCGCGCCGCGGTGGCCGGCGAAACTGACGGCCCGCGCCCCGAACCCGGCCAGGTCGACCCGGCACGGATCACCGCCGCCGATCCGTCGTGGGCAGGCTGACCGATCCAGTGATCAACCCGGTCTCCGAGGTACGCGCGTTCGTCCGGGCGGCTCTGGTCGACCCGGTCCCGCGCGACCACACCGAACCCGACTGGGCGTTCCGCCGGCGCCGGGTCGTCGCCGTGCTCACCCTGCTCGTCGGCGCCGGAGTGCTGGCCTGGGCGCTGCGCATCGACCCGGGCGACTCCCTCTTCTACGTCGCCACGCTGGCGCTCGCGGGGGTGTGGACCCTCGGTGCGCTGCTGTCCGGGCCGCTCCACCTCGGTCGCGCGCGCACCCGCACCGGTACCACCGACAGCCGGGCCGTCGTGCAGTCGCTGGCCCTGGGCGTCCTGCTGCTGGCACTCTTCATGGCCGGCGCGGTGGTGGTCGCCCGGGTCCCGTTCCTGCGTGACCCGGTCGACGACCTGCTGGACCATGCGCAGTTCGGGTCCCTCGCGCTTGGTCGCGGTGATCACGGCGGTCAACGGCGTCGCCGAGGAGCTCTACTTCCGGGGCGCTCTCTACGCAGGTGTGGGTCGTCGTCACGCCGTCCTGGTCACGACCGTGGTCTACGCCCTGGTCACCGCGGCGAGCGGCATCCCGCTGCTGGTGCTGGCCGCCGCCATCCTCGGCCTGGTCGTCGGTCTGCAGCGCCGGGTCACCGGCGGCATCCTCGGACCCGTCGTCACCCACGTGACCTGGTCGCTCGGCATGCTCTTCCTGCTGCCGGAGGCGCTGTCGGCGTTCTCCTGACGCTGTGCGCAGGGCAGCGGTGACCCTGGCACCGCGGCCGGGCCTGGCACGGTGCCAGGCTCACCGCGGGCCCGGGTCGTGTCTCGCGTGCGGTTCGGTAGGTTCGATCAGGTGACGACCCTCTCGGCCCTCGACGAGCTGATCCAAGCCGCAGCAGCCGTCGAGCCCGCCGTCGCGCGGCGTGCCGGCCTCAGCACCTCCGAGCTCCAGGCTCTGCGCCACCTCGTCGACGGCTCCCGCGGCCCGGTCGAGCTGTCGCACCTGCTCGGGGTCACCTCGGCCGCGTCGTCCGGTGTCGTCGACCGGCTGGCCGCCCGCGGGCACGTGGAGCGACGCCCCCACCCCGACGACGGCCGCCGCACGCAGGTCGAGGTCACCGCGACCGGCCGCGAGGAGATCGACGCGCTGCTCGAGCCGATGCAGGCCCGGCTCGCCGAGGTCGACGCCTCGCTCGGCGAGTCCGAGCGGGCGGTCGTCCGCCGCTACCTGGAAGCCGTGACCGAAGCCCTGCGCTCGGTCCTCTGACTCTTCCGGGGTGGCCCGGCTAGCAGCGCGATGCGACGTCGTGCATCGTCGCCGCATCGGCCACGGTGATCGAGAGCCCGTACTGCACGGCCACCTTCAGGTAGGTCAGCACGTAGCGGCAGTGGTAGGCCTCGCGGGGCGGCAGCCACTCCGACGGCGTGAGGTTCTCCTTGGCCTGGTTGGCCTCGCCCCAGGTGGCGACCAGCTCGCGGTCGACGTCGTTGGCGAAGTTCACCCGCTTCTTCTGCGTCCACGCCCAGGCCCCGGCGTACCAAGCCCGCGACAGCGGGTAGACGTGGTCGATCTGGATGCGGTAGCCGTCGCGCCGCCACGTCAGCCTGCGGCCGGTGTAGGGGTCGCGCATCCGGGCCTGGTAGATCCTGCACTTGGAGCCCCAGCGCAGCTCGATGTGGTGCATCTGCTGGAGCAGCACGTCCTGGCGGGTGTCACAGCCGTTGTGCCCGAAGCGGGTGGCGTTGTCGTCGGTCCACTCCTGGCCGAAGACGCAGCCGCCGGGGTCGCAGTCGCGGTCGTAGCCGGGGTAGTACGGCGCCGTCGCGGTGACCTCCACCTCCTCGAGCAGTCCGAGGATCCGGTCGCGAGGAGAGGCGCCCGCGGCGCCGCCGGTCGCAGGCAGCACAGCGGCCACGAGGAGCAGGATGATGCCTACGCGACGCACTTGTTGCCCCACGGGGAGGCGAAGCTTCCGCGGATCAGGCGTACCTGGAGGCAGACCCGGTCGTCGGCGCGCACGGTCAGCGAGGTGTCGGTGGTGCGCTGCTCGTCGCCGGTGTCGGTACGCCGCCACTGCCAGCTGTCGCCGGACTCGCCGCCGCCGGGGGCGGCCCAGCGGAACACCACGCCCTGCGTCGTACGCCGCCCGGTGACGTCGGGAGGTTCGGTCGGCGCCAGCGGGTCGATCGGGTCCGGGGTGCTCGCGGTGGGCCTGGGGGTCGTGGACGGCGGCGGCTCGTCGTCGCCGGCGGTCAGGAAGAGCACGAGGCCGACGAGCAGCAGCGCTACGGCGCCGGCCACCAGCCATGCCGTCCGCCAGCGCTCGCCCCGCGTCGGGGCCGGGTCCTGGGTCGACGCGGCAGGCGTCTCGACGGCGACGCGGGGGGACGACCCCGAGATGACCGTGACGGGCTTGAGCGCGGTGGCGTCCTCGGCGGCGTGCCCACCTGCATGACCGGCCACGTCCTGCATCGCCGGGAGGTCGGTCTCGACGGAGATCACCGTGCGCGGGAAGCCGGCCTGCGTCTCGATCCGCTGCAGCCCGCGGGCGAGCTCCAGCGCGCTGGACGGGCGGTGCCCTGGGTCCTTGGCCAGGCACTGCTGGAGGAGCAGGTCGAGCGCGGGCGGCACGTCCGGCCGCTGGGTGCGCGGAGGCGAGGAGTGCAGGATCCGGGCGGTCAGGGCGCGTGAGGAGTTGTCGCCGCCCGGGATCGAGAACGGGGACCGGCCCACGAGCAGGTTCCAGATGGTCGCGCCGAGGGAGTAGACGTCGGAGGCGACAGACCCGTTCGAACGGCCGTCGAGCAGCTCTGGCGGCGACCACGGGTAGCTGATCCGGACGTCGGTGTCGGCGTCGGTGTCGTGCATGGTGCCGGCGATCCCGAAGTCGGTCAGCGCCGGCTCGGCGTAGGTCGTGACGAGCACGTTGGAGGGCTTGATGTCGCGGTGCAGGATGCCGGACCGGTGTGCGGTCTCGATCGCGCTGGCCAGCTTGATCCCGGTGGCCACCGCGTCGCTCACCGACAGCGGCTGGACCTGCACCCGCTGACCGAGGTCGGGCGGCGGGCAGTAGCGCATCACCAGGTAGGGACGAGAGCCCTCCTGCTCGCTGGTGGTGCCGGCGGTGATCACGCTGACGATGTAGGGGTGGTCGGACAGCCGCGCCATCGCGTTGGCCTCGATGGTGAACATCGACTTCTCGCGCTCGGTGAGGGGTACGTCGGGACGCACGACCTTCACCGCCACGCGCTGCCGGGGCCATTCCTGCTCGTACAAGAAGACGTCGGCGAAACCGCCCTGACCGATGTGCTGGATGTAGGTGTAGCCCGGGATCCGTGGCGGACCGGTCACCGGTCGCTCACGGGGTCACCTCGTACGCGACCTCGTACTGCTCGGCGAGGGACACCCGGCAGCCGGGCTCGAGCACGTGCGGCTCCATCGCCCGCAGCCGCTCGGGCGCGCGACCCGGCATGGTCAAGGTGGTGCCGCCCCGAGAGCCCAGGTCACGACAGATCACCAGCCAGCCGTCGAGCTCGATCTGGAGGTGCATGCGGGAGACGAAGCTGGCCTCCTGAGGCACCGCCACCAGGTGGGGGAGTGGCGCGTGCGGGTTGACCGGCACCGGCTTGCGACCCAGCACCACTCCGCGGTCGAACGGCACCGTCTCGCCGGTGGGCAGCCGCAGCCGGCCAAGGAGCGGCCGCGGCGCGCGCTGGGGGTCCTGGCGGGTGATCGATGCCTGGCAGACGCGGCAGGTCGGGGCGTACGGAGGGTTGACGTGACCCTGCGGGCAGTACGTCGCCATCACCGTCTCGTGGGTGTGCTCGCGCAGCAGCTCGAACTCGGGCTGGGGCACGGGCTGCGGCGGTCCGTCGCTGCCGCTCGATCGCACCACCGGGTGGCTCCCGTCGCCGGCCGTGGGCAGAGGCTCGGGAGGTTCGCGTGTCAGGTCGATGGGACCGGTGGTCTCGACCTCGCCCGCGGGCGGACGCGTGCCCGTCGGGTGCGGATCGCTGTGCCGCGCTGCCTCGCGCGCCGTCTGGCGGGCGCGCACCGGGATGTCAGGGCCGACGGCGGCCAGCACGTCGTCGGGGATGCCGTCGATCAGCCCGGGGCCGTCGCTGCGCCCGGCCGGGACGTCGACCGGGATCTCGACCAGCCCGGCCGAGACCACGCCGCCGCGGAACGGCAGTCGCTGTCCCGACTCCACGGAGGCAGTGACTGCCCCGAGGCTGAGCACCAGACCCGCCCGGTCGCTGGTCACCTCGCCGCTGCCGCGAGCGATCTCGCGTCCGGCGCCCGTCATCGCCAGGGAGGGCATCCGGTCGCCGTAGTGGTTCTCGAGGACGCCCAGGACACGGTCGACGCTCGACCCTGCGATCGTCTCCCACAACGTGGCCACGAACGCCTCGTCGGGAACGTCGTCGAGCAGCAGCCACCGCCGTTCCGCGCCGACAAGAAGGCCGGGACCCGCGACGTACCACACGTCAGGCGTCACCCGATTGGCCCCTTTCGCTGTCTAGACAGGCCGCACTGGGTCACCATTGTCATCCAGGGAGAGCCAGTTGTGCGCAATAGGGCTCGACTTTGTTCCCCGTCCTGTGGCTGCTTAGCATCCCAAGCGATGGTCTGAGCAGCCATGGGCGCGAACCAGTGAAGGGATCCAGCGTGCCGTTCGGGGGTCACCTCCAGCGCCGACGCGCCGCGTTGGCGTCCTGGGTCGCGCTCGCGGTTGCCGTGGGCGGGGTGGCCGCGTACGCCGTCCAGGCAGACGGCTACCAGGCCCACACGACCGAGCTGAACGACGGCGGGATCTGGGTCACCAGCAACCGTGACGGCTCCTACGGCCGCATCAACAAGCCCATCGGCGAGCTCGACGGCACGGTCTTCTCGCGGCTCGACTCCAACCTCGACATCGTCCAGGACGGGTCGTCGGTCGTCGGCGTCAACCTCTCCGAGGGGATCGTGGTGCAGCTCGACCCCGCGCAGATGCGGGTGCCCAACGGTGAGGAGGCCGCGATACCCGGCAGCCCCGCCGTCGGGATGGCCGGCGGCAGCCTGGCCGTCCTCGACACCGCGTCCGGCCGGCTCTGGGCCACCCGCGAGGACCCCGCTGTCGGCCTTCCCTCGGTGGGCACCCTGGCCGAGCAGACCGAGCCGCTCGCCACCGTAGGTGAGGACGCCGCCCTCGCGGTCGCCCTCGACGGCACGGTGTACGCCGTCTCGGCCGCCGAGGACCAGCTGCTCACCCTCGCCCAGCGCGGCGAGCAGAGCGCGGGAGCGGGGTTCGCCGAGGCCACGACCGAGGAGCTGCCCGGCGAGAGGTTCAGCGACGCCATCGCCGTGACCACGGTGGGCGCCGTCCCCGTCCTGCTCGACGCCGCCCGCGGCCGACTCTCCGTGATCGGGGGCCCGGACGTGCAGGTACCGAGGGGCTCGGTGCTCCAGCAGCCCGGCCCGAGCGCCTCGGCCGTGCTGGTCGGCGCGCGCGACGCACTGTTGTCGGTCGACCTGGCCACGGGCGAGGCCGACACCGTGGCCGGCGGTGACAACGGGCTCGGCGGCGACCCCGCCAACCCGGTCCGCCTCGGCGACTGCCGCTACGGCGCCTGGGCAGGCGGCACCGGCGCCGTCGTGACCGCCTGCGGCGACGAGCAGCCCGAACCCCAGGCCCTCGACGCCCTGACCTCCACCCTGGTCTTCCGGACCAACCGAGGACAGATCGTCCTCAACGACCGCGACACAGGCCGCGTCTGGGACATCGACTCCGACCGGCCCACCCGGCTGGACAACTGGGACGCCTTCGAGCTGAAGTCCGAGGACAAGGACGACGACGAGGACGACGACCGCGAGGACCAGGGCGACCGGCGGCCGCCCAAGGCCAAGGACGACCGGCTCGGCGCCCGGCCCGGCCGCACCACGATCTTGCACCCGCTCGACAACGACACCGCGCCGTCGGGCCGTCTCCTGGCGATCCGGTCGGTGCGCGACGTGAGCGGGGCCGATGCCCGGCTGGCGATCAGCCCTGATGGTCAGACCGTCCAGATCACGCTGCCGAACGACGCGGTGGGGGGCTCGAGCTTCGAGTACTTCATCGACGACGGCCGCCAGTCGGTCTCGGCCCACGCCACGGTTCGCGTCGCGGTCACCGGCGCCGGCGAGGCCAACTCCGAGCCCCGCCTGCGTGACGGCTTCGAGCCACGGGTGTGGACCGTCCCGGCCAGCGGCACGATCGACGTCCCGGTCCTGCCCGACTGGCGCGACCCCAAGGACGGCGACCCGGTCTCGACCGTGCGAGCGGCTGCCGTGGCGGGTCCAGCGGGCGCCGACACCCGCGTCACCGCCGCCGGGGCCGTGCGCTTCCGCGCACCGCCCCAGGGAGGCTCCGTCCAGGTCGAGTACGACGTCACCGACGGGCTGGGCGAGCCGGTCACCGAGACCCTGGACTTCCGCGTGCAGGAGCCCGACGACCTCGAGCCGGTGGCGCCGACGGCCGAGCCCGACGTGATCGCCGGCCAGACCGACAAGCCCATCACGATCACCCCGCTGGCCAACGACCTGCCCGGTGCCGACCCGCTCACGCCGGACGCCGTGCTGTCGCTGGCGGGCGAGGTCGGCAACGTCCCGGGCGCCGACGTGACCACCAACCTGGTCAAGGGCACCGTCACGCTGCGTTCCGAGACGGCGCAGACCTACTTCATCGACTACCAGACGGCCTACGGCACGGCCGACACCGACACCGGCAAGATCCGCGTCGACGTCCGCGCGCCGGAGTTCCCTCCCGCCGACCCGGTCGCCGTACCCGACAGCGTCACCCTGTTCGGCCAGGCTGCCTCACTGGTCGACGCGCTCGCCAACGACGTCGACCCGTCCGGAGGTCTGCTGTCGGTGCAGCGCGCCGAGCCGCTGAGCGCCAACCAGCTCGACGTCGCGGTGGTGGACGGTCGCTGGCTGCGGGTCTCGGCGCGTCAGGGGCAGCTCTCGCCCAACCCCCAGGTGGTCCGCTACACGATCAGCAACGGCAAGAAGTCCAACATCGCCGGCCAGGTCGTGGTCAGCCAGCGACCCCCGCCGGCCGACAACACCCCGGTCACCCAGAACGACGAGGTGACGGTCCGCGAGGGGTCATCCCAGGCCATCCCCGTGCTGGACAACGACTTCAGCCCGTCCGGCGGCACGCTGACCCTGGTCAGCGGCGCCGGCGAGGGAGCCGGCCGGCTCGACGTCCAGCCGCTGAACGGCGCCGGCAAGGACACCGGGGCGGCGTTCGTGTCCGGCCGCACAGTCCGCTACGTCGCCCCCAGCGGTCTGGCGGGCCCGCAGCGGTTCACCATCCGCTACCAGGCGGCCAACGAGCAGGGCGACACGGCCGCCGGCACGGTGCGGGTGACGGTGCGGCCGATCCGGCTGCGCACCAACAACCCGCCCGAGCCGCCGGTGATCGAGGGCCGCACGGTGTCGGGCGACACCGTCAAGCTCCGACTGCCCGGATACGGCGTCGACCCCGACGGCGACCCGGTGTCGATCCTGGGCCTCGACTCGGCGCCCGAGCTGGGCCGCGTCATCAGGATCGGCGCCAACTCCATCGAGTACACCGCCTATCCCGGCAGCGAGGGCACCGACGAGTTCAGCTACCGGATCACCGACACCCTCGGCGCCACGTCGACCGGCACGGCTCGCGTCTCCGTCGCACCGCCCGGTCCGCCCCAGCCTCCACTGGCGGTCGCCGACTCGATCACCGTCGCGCCCGGCCGCACCGGGGTGGTCGACGTGCTCGCCAACGACCTGGTCGCCGCCGGCAGCCGCGTCACCATCACCCTGGTCGACCCGCCCGCCGGCGTCCGGCTGCGCGGTCCGACGGGGCCCGTCGAGGTCGACGCACCCGACCGGGTCGACGGCCGCAGCGTCGAGGTCGTCTACCGGCTGACCGACGGGCTCGACAGCACCCAGACCACCGTGACGCTGCGCACCCAGGAGGGCTACAACAACCCGCCCGTCGTCTCCGACGCGTTCGGGGCCGCCGGCGACGGGCGATCGGTGACCGCCGACGTCCTCTCCGCCGGCCCGGTCGTCGACGGGGCCCCCTCGGGCTCGACGAGCGGCGCCTACGACCCCGACGGGCCGTCCGAGGACCTCGTCGTCGCCGACGTCTACGCGCCTCCCGGCATCACCACCAGGATCGAGGGTGGGCGTGTCACCGTCGAACGTGCCGAGCAGCCGATGGTCGTGCCGTTCCGGGTCGAGGACGCCGACGGGGGAGCCGCCACGGGTTCGCTGTACGTGCCGGCGGCCGACTCCGGCCTGCCCTTCGTCGAGCCCGACGCCCTGATCCGGCTGAAGGCAGGGGTGAAGCGCGAGGTCGACCTGTCCGACTACGTCTCCAACCCGTCCGGTGGCCAGGTCAGCTTCACCTTGAAGAGCCGTATGTGGGCCTCTCCGAGCACCAAGCTCGACGCCGCCGTGATCGACGAGGACCGATTCCGGCTCGAAGCCGCGGCGTCGTACGCCGGACCGGGCGCGGTGGTCTTCGAGGTCACCACGGGCGCCTCGGTCGACGACCCCGAGGGCATCAAGGCCATCTTGTCGGTGCCGGTGCAGGTCGGCGAGACCCGGCCCATCCTGCGCTGCCCGGCAGACCCGATCGACGTGGCGCAGGCCGAGTCGGTGCGGATCGACGTCGGCGCACTGTGCCACGTCTGGACGACCGACCCGGAGCAGGTCGCCGGGCTCGAGTGGTCGGCGGTCTTCGACGAGGAGTCCGACAGCGGGCTGAGTGCGACGGTCGACGGCGGCGTGGTCGAGGTGAGTGCCTCGTCGGCGACCGCGGCGGGCGACACCGGAACGTTGCGGGTCGCCGCCGACAACAGCTTCCCCGGCACGATCCGCGTCCGCGTGATCCGCACGCCCCCGCCCTCGCTTGCCCCGATCCGGGTCTCCACGCTCAAGGCCGGCGAGTCCCAGACCATCGACCTGGCCCGCTACCTCACCCCCGGGGTGAGCAACCCCGAGCCCACCGTCGTCGACGCGCAGCAGCTGTCGAACCTCGGCGTGCAGATCAGCTCCTCGGGCTCGACGGTGACGATCCGCACGGGCGCCAAGGCCCACGGCCGCGCGGTGTTCCGCGTGGTGATGAGCGACGTGGCGGGCGATGCCGGGCCCGACCGCCGGGTCGAGGGGCGCATCACCCTCGACATCCTCGGCGTGCCCGACGTGCCCGGCGTCCCGGTCCCGAGCAACAAGCACCTCGACTCCAAGGTCGAGCTCGACTGGCGCGCCCCGCAGTCCAACGGCGCGCCCATCGACTACTACGAGGTGCGTGACCAGTTCGGGCACGTCCAGCGGTGCCGCACCACCTCCTGCGACATCACCGGCCTCACCAACGGGACGACGTACCGGTTCACCGTGCGCGCCCACAACGCCGTCGGCTTCTCCGGCTGGAGCAGGCAGTCGGCCGCCGCCCGGCCCGACGACCCGATCGACCTGGTGGGCCGGATCCGCCTGGTCGAGGCCGGCGACCAGTTCCTCCGGGTCGCGTGGCGGCCCGTGGAGACCAAGGGCGGCGGCCAGGTGACCTACATCGTCCGGTGGGCAGGGGGCCAGCTGCCCAACGTCACCGAGCCGCGTGCGGTCATCCCCGGCCTGGACAACCACCAGAAGTACGTGATCACGGTGACGCCGCGCAACACGTTCACCGTCGGCGGCGGTCTGGTCTCCGAGCCGTTCCAGCCCGTCGGCAGGCCGTTCACCCCGCCGCCACCGACCCTGACCGACCAAGAGACGGCCGGCTCGGCGGGGGCGGTGACGCTGACCTGGCCGCCGGTCGACGCCAACGGACCGGAGCCGGTGCGCTACACCGTCTTCCGCAACGACTCGCCCCTCTCGGCCTGCACGAACATGACGACCCGGGTCTGCGACAACGCCAACCTGACCTACGACGGGACCGTCTACAACTACGCCGTGCAGGCCACCAACGCCGGCGGCGAGTCGTCGCTGGTGGGGCCCGCCACCCAGTGGCGCGCCACCGGCAAACCCGCGTCGTGGGGCTCGTGGGACGTCGTGCCGACCGGGAGCAACAACGAGGCCAAGGCCAGCTTCAACCCGCCGGCATCTCGTGGGGCCGACTCGATCGTGAAGATCTATGTCGACGGCGCCAAGGTCCACCAGGTCGAGGGGACCGCCAGCATGGACGTGCTGTTCGAGGTGCCCAACAACCTCAGCCCCCACGCGGTGATGCTCGAGGTCTGCAACGAGGGCGGGGCCTGCACCCAGTCGTCGGCCCACAGCGTGCAGACCTTCGGCCCGCTGGCCCCCGCGCACATCCACAGCATCACGCCGACGATCAACGTGCGCAGCATCTCGTGGACGATCGAGGTCGACAGCAACGGCGACCCCGCGCACTTGACCGTCACCAGCGACAAGGGCCGCTCGCAGGAGTTCGCGGTTCCGGTCGGCGTCTCGACGTTCACCACGAACGCGATGGAGTTCGGCTACCAGGAGACCGAGACGGTGACGGTCACCCTCAGTGACCCCAACCCCGTCCGCGGCCCGGTGGTGGGCGCCAACTCGGCCACGACCGAGCCACCCCCGCCACCGACGGTGGTGGGATCGAGAGGTGCCGCTTGCAACGACGACTCGGCCAGCGGTCTGCCGCCCTGCGACACCGGACTGTTCGGCGGGCCCCCGTGCACCGACGCCTCGTGCGCGTTCGTCCACATCACGCTGAGCAACTGGCGCACCGACGTCCCCGGTACGGCGGTGTACTGCTCGGTCAACAACGGCGGCGGCCGCCCCTACGACCCCAACGCCAACACCGACACCCCCGACTACTACGGCAACCCCGGCGGCACCGTCACGATCTTCTGCGAGAACGTCCTCGGCCAGCAAGCCTCCACCCAGTTCATCTGGTAGTCCCCCTTTCCATCCCGCCACCACCCCAACACCACCCCCGAACAGAGAAGAGCCCCCACGTGACGATCTCCCAGCAGCAGGCCGACTGGTTCAAGCAGACCTTCGACCAGCTGACCGACAACATGGAGCGCGCCGTTCTCGGCAAGCGCCGGGTCGTCCGCCTGGCGCTGACCTGCCTGCTGTCGGAGGGGCACATCCTGCTCGAGGACTACCCCGGCACCGGCAAGACGATGCTGGCGCGGGCGCTGGCCAACACCATCCAGGGCAGCCACGCGCGCATCCAGTTCACCCCCGACCTGCTGCCCTCCGACGTCACCGGCGTCACCGTCTGGGACCAGCACAAGGGCGCCTTCGAGTTCCACCAGGGCCCGATCTTCCACACGATCGTGCTGGCCGACGAGATCAACCGCGCCTCGCCGAAGACCCAGTCGGCCCTGCTGGAGGTGATGGAGGAGAACCGCGTCACCGTCGACGGCGTGGCCCACACCGTCGGCCGGCCGTTCCTGGTGATCGCGACCCAGAACCCGATCGAGCAGGCAGGCACCTACCGCCTGCCCGAGGCCCAGCTCGACCGCTTCCTGATGAAGACCGCCGTCGGCTACCCCGACCGGGCCGCCACCGTCGAGCTGCTCGTCAACGCCAAGGTGCGCGACCGCGCGTCCCTGGTCACCCCGGTGATCACCTCGGCCGCGATCGGCCAGATGAGCGGTCTCGCCGACGACGTGTACGTCGACCCGGCCGTGCTGACCTACGTTGCCGAGCTCGCCGAGGAGTCGCGCCGCCAGCCGCACGTCCGGCTCGGGCTGTCGGCCCGTGGCTGCCTGGCACTGGTCCGCGTGGCGAAGACGTGGGCGGCAGCCGACGGCCGCGACCACGTCCTCCCCGACGACGTGAAGCAGCTCGCCGAGCCCGTGCTGTGCCACCGGCTGCTGCTCGACGCCGAGGCGCAGTTCAGCGGCGTGACCATCGAGACCGTGATCGCCCGGCTGCTCGACAACGTCGCACCCCCGACCGACCGCGTGGCGTGAGGACGACGAGTGGACCTCCGATGAACCCCGTGTTGGCGCGGCTGCGCCGGATCACCGCGGACCGTCAACCCGCTGGGGTGGACGGTCCTGGTGGCCGGCGTCGGCCTGGTCGTCGCCGCGGCCGTCCACCGACTGGCGCGAGCTCGCCGTGCTGGCCGCGGCCTGCCTGCTGGCCTTCGTCCTCGCGCTGCCCTTCCTCGTCGGGCGGACCCGCGTCCACGTCGACGTGGTGCTCCAGCCCGAGCGCGTCATCGCCGGCGGGTCCGTGGCCGCGGGAGTCCGGGTGCGCAACATCGCCGCGCACGGACTCCTGCCGACCATGCTGGAGCTGCCGGTCGGCTCGATGGTGCACCGCTACGGCGTACCCCGGCTCGGGCCCGACGAGACCCACGACGAGAGCTTCACCATCCGCACCGAGCGCCGCGGGGTGATCCCGGTCGGGCCCGCGACCACCCGGCGTGGCGACCCGCTCGGCATGCTCTCGCGCGACGTGGCGTGGACCGACGTGGTCGAGATCCTGGTCCGCCCGCCGATGGTGCCGATGGACTCCCTGGGCGCCGGCCTGCTGCGCGACCTCGAGGGCGTCTCGACCGACGCGGTCTCCCAGAGCGACCTGGCCTTCCACGCCCTGCGCGAGTACGTCCCCGGCGACGACCTGCGCCACGTGCACTGGCGCTCGTCGGCCAAGGCGATGGCCGTCGCCGACGACACCCGGCTGCTGGTGCGGCAGTACCTCGACACGCGGCGCAGCCACGTCACCCTGGTCGTCGACGACGACCCGGCGGTGTGGGCCGAGGGGCAGGACTTCGAGACCGCCATGTCCGTCGCCGCCTCGATCATCGTCCGGGCCACCCTCGACGAGTTCGACACCTCCTTCGTGTGCGGCACCAGCGCGTCGTCCGGCGTCACCGGTCACCTGGCCCTCGACTCCGTCTGCCGCGCCGACTTCGGCACTCATCGGCCTGGTCGCGTCGGCCCACAAGGCCGCGGTCGTCTCGCCCGACACCAGCCTGCTGTTCCTGGTCGGGGGCGCGGCGTCCGACTTCGAGGACTTCCAGCGTGCGGTCGCGGCCTTCCCGCCCGAGGTACGCCGCTACGCCGTCATCGTGGACCCCACCGTGGCCAGCCGGGTCACCGAGACCGGCGGCCTCGTGGTGATCCAGCTCGCCGACAAGGCCGACCTCGCCGCGCTGCTGAGGTGGACGGTGCGATGAGGTTCCTCCGCAGGCTCACCCTGGGCCAGGCCCGCCCGGTCGTGGTCGACGCCGTCTTCGTGCTCGCCCTCACCGGCACCGCCCTGGCCGGCCTCGGCTCGACGTACACCGGTGGCTCCTACCTGGTGGTCGGCATGACCGGTGCCCTGCTCGCCGTGCTGAGCACCGTCGTGGTCGGGGTGATGCTGCGCTGGCCGAGCGCGGTGGCGGTGGTCGTGACGGCCGCGTGGTTCTTCCTGCTCGGGGGTCCTTGTGCCTGCGCGCCCAGGGCGCGGCTGCGCCCGGTCCGGAGAGCTGGCGGCTGCTGGTCGACGAGGCGCTGTTCGGGTGGAAGGACCTGCTGACCACCCTGCCGCCCGTCGACGGCTCGTCGCGGCTGCTGGTGCTGCCATGGCTGCTCGGCCTGGTGACCGGGCTGCTCGGCGCCGTGCTGAGCCTGGTCCGCACCCGGCGAGCGCTCTCGCTCGGCCCCCCTGCCGCTGCTGCCCCCCTCGCCCTGCTGGCCCTGGTGATCCTCCTCGGCGTCGGCCGGCCCGACTCCTTGTGGCTCCAGGGAGTGGTCTTCGCGGTGCTGGCCCTGGCCTGGCTCGGGCCTGCGCCACGCCCGGGGCGCGTCGCCGGTCAGGAGCACCCACGACAACGTGCGAGGCAAGCTGGCCCGGCTCGGCACCGCCACGGCGCTGGTCGGGATCGCCGGTCTGCTCGCGCTGCCCGTCGGCACCTGGGCGGCGGGCGGCGACGAGGGCCGGGTGATCCTGCGCAGCCACGTCGACCCGCCGTTCGACGTCGGGCAGTACCCCTCGCCGCTGGCGTCCTTCCGGCGCTACGTCGAGCTGCCGAAGGGCCAGCAGAGCCCGCTCAACCTGCACGACACGACGTTGTTCACCATCGAGGGCGTGCCCACCGGCAGCCGGGTCCGCATCGCGGTCCTGGACCGCTACGACGGCGTCGTGTGGGGCGCGAGCAACAACGCCCAGCCCGGACGTCGTCAGACGACACCTACCAGCGCGTCTCGAGCGTCATCGACAACCCCGTCGAGGGCCGGTCCGGTCGACGCCCGGGTCACCATCGGCCCCGGTTGGGGCGGCGTCTGGCTGCCCACCGTCGGGGCGCTGCAGACCCTCGACTTCCTCTCCGACGACCGCGAGCGGCTCTCGGAGTCCTTCCGCTACAACCTCGCCACGTCCTCGGCCGTCGTACCTGCCGGCGTGCAGCCGGGAGACGTCTACACCTTCACCGCCGTGAGCCCCAGCGACGAGCTGACGCCCGAGACCGCGACGTCCGGCAACGTCGGCGACGCCGCCGACGCGGCAGGCTTCCTCGACACGCAGGCAGTGCAGTGGTCCGAGGGCGAGCGGCAGCCGATGCGCCGCGTCCTCGCCATCGCCCGGCACCTCAAGTCCGAGGGCAAGTACTCCGACGGCGTCGTCGAGAGCGAGAAGATCTACCACGCCGGCCACAACCGCTACCGCCTCACCGACGACACCGGCGGGGTGAACTCGCCCTTCGTGGTGGGCAACGACGAGCAGTACGCCGCGTGGATGGCCCTGCTCGCCAACCGCATCGGCGTCCCGGCCCGCGTGGTCTTCGGCGCGCTCGTCCCCGCCGGCGGCGCGGTGACGGGCGCCGACGTGCAGGCATGGGTCGAGCTGCAGGTCGCCGACGGGTCCTGGCGCACCCTGCCGACCGAGCTGTTCATGGACGACGACCGCCCGGCCGAGCAGCAGACCACGCGCAGGCAGCAGCTCAGCGGCAGCGTCGTCCCCCCGCCGGCACCGATCCCGCCGCCGTCGACCGCCGGCGAGCAGAACGACGCCGACATGAAGGTGCGCAAGAACAGGTCGACCGCCAAGACGGCCGCCGACAAGGCCGCCGGGCCGGTCCCCGAGTGGCTGGGCCGCCTGGTCCGCTACGTCGGCGTGCCGGTGCTGGCGGTGATGATCCTGCTGTCGTCGGTGGTGGTGGCCAAGCTGCTGCGCCGCAACCGGCGGCGTACCCGCGCCAAGGTCTCGGCCCGCTTCGTGGGAGCCTGGCGCGAGCTGGTGGACCACGCCCGCGACCTCGGCCAGCCGATCCCCGTGGGGGTCGGGGTGACCAGGCGCGAGCAGTCGTCCGAGATCGTCTCGCCGGGTGCGCGCACCCTGGCCCACCATGCCGACAGCCACGTGTTCGGCCCCCGGGTGCCACGACCGCGCGACGCCGAGGCGTACTGGCGGCAGGTCGACAAGGAGCGGGAGGCCATGTCGGCCGCCGTGAGCCGCTGGCAGCGCATCCGGGCCGCGCTGAGCCTGACCACGTTCCGCCGGCGCCTGAAGCCTGCGGGCGCGGGGGCGGCGATTTTGGGGCTCCCGCGCGCCGCGGGGCTAGACTGGCGTGTCGGCCCAACGTGGGTCGTGCTTCGTCGTGCCTCGCGGCTGTCCGAGCGCCCTCCGACCTCTCCGAACGTGGGAGATCGCCGTGCGCCCCGGATGAGGGGACGCAGCACCTCCACGAGGTCCACCCGGACCCTCTCCCAGAGGGACCGGGGCGGTTCCCGGGTCGGCCGGAAGACGAGACCGAACGTACCCCAACAGATTGCGGAGGACATGCCGAAGAAGGAAGGCGTGATCGAGATCGAGGGCACCGTCGTGGAGGCCCTCCCCAATGCGATGTTCCGAGTGGAGCTCAGCAACGGGCACAAGGTCCTCGCCCACATCAGCGGCAAGATGCGCCAGCACTACATCCGGATCCTCCCCGAGGACCGCGTGGTGGTGGAGCTGTCCCCCTACGACCTGACCCGGGGTCGGATCGTCTACCGATACAAGTAACCGACAGCCGACTCCTGAGAGGACCTCCCTCGTGAAGGTCAACCCGAGCGTCAAGAAGATCTGTGACAAGTGCAAGGTGATCCGTCGCCACGGCCGCGTCATGGTGATCTGCGAGAACCCTCGCCACAAGCAGCGCCAAGGCTGAGCCGATCCCGACTCGCTCAGCCCGACAACTGAACACCCACAACGTGATCGCTTAGCGCGGAGAGCATGCCCGCGAACCACCTCCGGAGCAGTGGCCGGAGCGTCGTCCGAGGCGGACGGCGATGCGACACGACAGACACCACCGCGCAAACCGAAAGGCCACCACATGGCACGCCTCGTTGGTGTCGACCTTCCGCGCGACAAGCGCATCGAGGTCGCACTCACCTACATCTACGGCATCGGCCGTACCCGCGCCCAGCAGGTGCTGAAGGCCACCGGCGTCAGCCCCGACCTCCGCGTCCACCAGCTGGGTGACGAGGAGCTGGTCAAGCTCCGCGACGAGATCGAGTCGAACTTCAAGATCGAGGGTGACCTCCGTCGCGAGGTCCAGGCCGACATCCGTCGCAAGATCGAGATCGGCAGCTACCAAGGTCGCCGTCACCGTCAGGGCCTCCCGGTCCGCGGTCAGCGCACCAAGACCAACGCGCGCACCCGCAAGGGTCCCAAGCGCACCGTCGCCGGCAAGAAGAAGGCCAAGTAGGCCTCTCGATCCCCTAGACCAGCCAATCCCGTAGGAGTAGGAACCGTATGCCTCCCAAGAGCCGTCAGGCCGGCGCCAAGAAGGTGCGCCGCAAGGAGAAGAAGAACGTCGCCGTGGGCGAGGCCCACATCAAGAGCACGTTCAACAACACCATCGTCACCATCACCGACCCGTCGGGTGCGGTGATCTCGTGGGCCTCGGCCGGCACCGTCGGCTTCAAGGGCTCGCGCAAGTCCACGCCGTTCGCCGCGCAGATGGCCGCCGAGGCCGCCGGCCGCCGGGCGATGGACCACGGCATGAAGAAGATCGACGTCTTCGTCAAGGGCCCGGGCTCGGGCCGCGAGACCGCGATCAGGTCACTGGGTGCGATCGGCCTCGAGGTCGGCACCATCCAGGACGTGACCCCGACCCCGCACAACGGCTGCCGCCCGCCCAAGCGCCGGCGCGTCTGAGCCCGAAGGAGACTGATCAAGAATGGCCCGCTACACCGGCCCCATGACCAAGAAGTCGCGCCGCCTCGGCGTCGACCTGGTGGGCGGCGACTCGGCGTACGAGCGTCGTCCCTACCCGCCCGGCCAGCACGGCCGCGGCCGCATCAAGGAGAGCGAGTACCTCCTGCAGCTGCGGGAGAAGCAGAAGGCCCGCTACACCTACGGCATCCTCGAGAAGCAGTTCCACAACTACTACACCGAGGCCTCCCGCCGGTCCGGCAAGACCGGTGACAACCTGCTGCAGCTGCTCGAGTGCCGTCTCGACAACGTCGTCTACCGCGCCGGCTTCGCCCGCACCCGTCGCCACGCCCGCCAGCTGGTCGTGCACGGCCACTTCACGGTCAACGGCCACAAGGTGAACATCCCGTCGTTCCAGGTGACCGCCCACGACGTGATCGACGTGCGCGAGAAGTCGCTGGAGACGACGCCGTTCATCGTCGCGCGCGAGACCCACGGCGAGCGCATCGTGCCCGCGTGGCTCGAGGCGATCCCCTCGCGGATGCGCATCCTGGTGCACCAGCTTCCGGTCCGGGCCCAGATCGACATCCCGGTCCAGGAGCAGCTCATCGTCGAGTACTACTCCAAGAAGTAGTCCCAACCTTCACTTTCGCCGCCGTCACGTTCGGGTCCTTCAAATAGCGGTCGGACCCGGAAAGGAAAGAATCAGTGCTCATCGCACAGCGCCCCACCCTGTCGGAAGAGTCGGTAGACGAGTTCCGTTCGCGCTTCGTCATCGAGCCGCTCGAGCCCGGCTTCGGCTACACGCTCGGCAACTCCCTGCGCCGTACCCTCCTGTCGTCGATCCCCGGTGCCTCGGTCACGAGCATCAAGGTCGACACGGTCCTCCACGAGTTCTCGACCATCGAGGGCGTCAAGGAGGACGTCACCGAGGTCATCCTCAACCTCAAGGGCCTGGTCGTCTCCTCCGAGCACGACGAGCCCGTCACGATGTACCTGCGCAAGTCGGGCCCCGGTGACGTCACCGCCGCCGACATCGCGCCGCCGGCCGGGGTCGAGGTGCACAACCCCGACCTGAAGATCGCCACCCTGTCCGACAAGGGCAAGCTGGAGATGGAGCTGGTCGTCGAGCGCGGCCGCGGCTACGTCTCCGCCGTCCAGAACAAGGGCGCCGACAACGAGATCGGCCGGATGCCCGTCGACTCCATCTACAGCCCCGTGCTGAAGGTGACCTACAAGGTCGAGGCGACCCGTGTCGAGCAGCGCACCGACTTCGACAAGCTGGTCATCGACGTCGAGACCAAGCCGTCGATCCGTCCCCGCGACGCCATCGCCTCGGCCGGCAAGACCCTCGTCGAGCTGTTCGGCCTGGCCCGTGAGCTCAACGTCGAGGCCGAGGGCATCGACATCGGCCCGTCGCCGGTCGACGAGCAGCTCGCCGCCGACCTGGCCCTGCCGGTCGAGGACCTGCAGCTGACGGTCCGCTCCTACAACTGCCTCAAGCGCGAGGGCATCCACACCGTGGGTGAGCTCATCTCGCGTTCCGAGCAGGACCTCCTCGACATCCGCAACTTCGGCGCCAAGTCGATCGACGAGGTCAAGGCCAAGCTGGTCGAGATGGGTCTCTCCCTCAAGGACAGCGCTCCCGGCTTCGACCCGCACGCTGCCCTGGCGGCGTACGGCGACGACGACGACGACGCGTTCGTCGAGGACGAGCAGTACTGATCCATCTACCCGGGTACCTGACACGGCCCGAGAGAAACGAGTGACCGAAATGCCTACTCCCAAGAAGGGCCCCCGCCTCGGCGGCAGCGCCTCCCACCAGCGCCACATGCTGGCGAACCTCGCGACCGCGCTGTTCGAGCACGGCCGGATCACCACCACCGAGACCCGGGCGCGCACGCTGCGCCCGGTCGCGGAGAAGCTGATCACCAAGGCCAAGAAGGGCGACCTGCACAACCGTCGCGAGGTCCTCAAGACCATCCGCGACAAGTCGGTCGTGCACGTGCTGTTCACCGAGATCGCGCCGAAGATGGCCGAGCGCCCGGGCGGCTACACCCGCATCACCAAGATCGGCAACCGCAAGGGCGACAACGCCCCGATGGCCGTGATCGAGCTGGTGCAGGAGCCCTACAAGCCGGCCGCCAAGAAGGCCGCCGCCACGAAGGCCGCGCCGAGAAGCCGCCGAGAAGGCCGAGGAGCCTCAGGCCGAGGAGGTCACCGCCGAGGAGGTCAGCCGAGACGGTGACCAACGTGGGCGAGGAGACCCCGGTGGCCGACGCCGCCGAGGAGACCTCGGTCGCGGCGTTCGCCGACCTCGAGTTCGGCGACGACGTCGCCGAGGCGCTCGAGGACGGCTCCGCGCCGTCCGAGGAGTTCACGATCAAGGGCAACAAGGACTCCGGCAAGTACCACACGCCGGACTCCCAGTGGTACGACCAGACCATCGCCGAGGTCTGGTTCAAGACCGAGGAAGCCGCCGAGAACGCCGGCTTCGTCAAGGCCGGCTGAGAGCCGCTCCGAGTCCCGCACGGGCCCGTCACCCTCCGGGTGGCGGGCCCGTCGGCGTCTCGACGAGCAGCCGCAGGGCGGCCGCATAGCTCCACTCGTCTCGCCGCTCACCGGTCGCGGCCAGCCACTGGCCACCGCGAGCCACCAGGGCGAGCACCCGGCCGGGTTCGTCGGGGAGCCTGCAGCGCGTACGGCGCGAGCGCCGGGCGCAGTCCTGCGCGGCCGCGGCGAGCCGGGCCCACCGCTGGCGCAGCCCGTCCGGCGCGAGCGGCGGGCACACCACGACCAGGCGGTCCCAGAGGCTGCGGTTCGAGACCTGCTCGAGCTCCCAGAGCAGCCCAGGAGTCGGTTCGCTCGGTGGCGAGCCGATGACGACGAGCCGAGCGGCGTCCATCCAGGCGTGCACCTGGGCCTGCCACTGGTCGTGCGGGATGGTGGCGCGTGCCGCGCCGAGCGGCGCGAGCCGGGTGCCGGGCGGGTTGATCGCGACCACCGGGCCGTAGCCGCCCGAGGTGGCGGGTCAGCACCTCCTCGAAGGAGTCGAACCGGTTGGGGCTCAGGCGCCCGAGCAGTGACGGCCGTCCGAGCGCGGCCGTGCGGATCCGCAGGCGGTCGTCGCCGAACGAGCGCAGGAACAGCACCGGGGGCCGCTGGTCGCGGGCGAGCAGGTCGTGCGCGCCCCGGCGACCCAGGCGCTGGGCGAAGCGGTGGGTGATGCCGCCGGCGGCGAGGAAGCAGACCGCGCTTGCCGAGAGGCCGGGGGCGCGCCCCGGCGTGGCGGCGGCGAGGAGGAGCATGCGCCGCGCCGAGCAGCACGACGCCCACCGCGACGAGCCCGAGCACGGCCGAGCCGGGGCTGGTCCACCTCGCGGACGCGACGGCTCGGCCGCGCGGTGCGCCGGACGCAGGAACACGGCCACGTCCCAGCGCGACGGCCACGGCGAGCAGGGCGAGGCGCGCTGCCGGCCGCGACACCCCGGGCAGCGCCGCGCCCAGCGCAAGCGAGATGGCGAGCAGCTCGCCCGCGAGCAGCCCCGCGGCCCGCAGGCGCTGCCGCTGGGCCTCCTCGGCGACGTCGATGGCTGCCGGCGTGGCTGCCTCCGTCCACCGGGCACGGCTGCGTCGCAGCGGGTCGCGCAGGTAGCCGATCGTGCCGACGATGAGCAGGTACGCCGGCCAGCGCGCCGAGCAGGGTCCCGACGGACTCGGCCAGGCCGCGGTCCTCGGCCGGCCGGGACAGCCCCGCGTCAGCCACGTGCTCGGCCTGCAGGACGGCCAGGTCGTGCACCTGGGCGCGGACCTCTTCCGGCGGCGTACCGGAGCCGCCGACGGAGGTGGCTGCCGCCGGCCAGCAGGAACAGGTAGCGGTCGCGGCCGAAGTAGATCGCGGCGGCGCCGCTCTCCTGGTCGCCGTCGCCGACGACGAGAGAGGCGCCGCGAGCGCCATCGATGTCCGGGACGTCGAACTCCTCGTAGCCGCCCTCCGCCAGCGCACTGCGCAGCTCCTCGCCCGACTCGGCGGCGCCGCGCTCGGTGTTGGTCCGCAGAGCGACCAACCGCAGCACGGCCCCGGTCTCCGCGTCCTGCCAGGTGCGGATGTAGCCGGCGTCAGCGGCCTCGACCAGCGTGTCCGAGACGCCGATCGCCGCGGTCAGCTCGGCGTCGAGGTCGCCGCTCTGGGCCGGCACGACGGCGTACTCCGGGGGCGCGGCGCCCGCGTCCAGCACGAGCTCGCTCGAGAGGGCGGGGGACGACGTCGAGGGCGACGACCGCGTTGCCCAGGCCGAGCAGCACCAGCAGCGACGACGCCCACGGCACCCAGGGTGCCGAGGACGGGTCCGCGGATGCCCATGACCGGTCAGCGCGGCCAGTGGTCGCGGACGAGGCGCTCGGCCTCGGTGACGCCGAGCCCGGCGCGCCGCGCCGCCGCGACGTACGACGCGGCGGCCGCCCGCACGTCGCGCCCGGCTGCCGCCGCGCTGGGGCTGACGAACGTGCCGCGGCGGCCCTCGGTGACGACCACGCCGTCGGCCTCGAGCTCGCGGTAGACGCGGGCGACGGTGTTGACCGCCAGCCCGACCTCGGCGGCCAGCGCGCGCACCGTGGGCAGGCGGGTGCCGGCCGGGCAGCTCGCCCGGACGCCACCTGGGCGGCGATCTGCCGGCGCAGCTGCTCGAACGGCGGCTCTCCGGCCGTCGGGTCGACGGGGTCGAGCCTCATGTCGCCTTCTCGCGAGCCTCGAGCCACCAGCAGGCCAGCCCGGCGAGCACCGCCGGGACCACGTGGTAGACGAACGCGGCGAACGCGCGCCGCATCGGGGGGTCGCCGTGGAAGGCATCGAGGTCGAGCCACCGGAAGAGGACGGCGACCGCGGCCGCCACGAACACGCCTGGCCACCATCGTGGGCCGTGACGGCGGGCGATGCTCCAGGCCAGGGCCGCCCCCAGCGGGAGCAGGGCGGTCAGCAGCCAGTCGGTCCAGTCGAGGAAGCGCACCGCGCGCCCCTGGTCGCTGGACTCGAGGAGCTGCTCGACGACCACCCCGCGCAGGTAGGGGAGGGTGGCGACGGCGAGCGCCACCGCGGCCGCCAGCAGTCCGAGGAACTGCTCATGGGTCCAGATCAACAGGACCACGACCAGCGGGAGCCAGGGCGTCACCGTCGCCGCCAGGCGCGCGGGCTCGGCGCCGAACCACGGCTCGACGAGGTCGACGACCGCGGTGGACACCGAGCCCAGGGACGCAGCCATCACCAGGTGCACCAGGGCGAGCCCAGCGACCAGGACGACCGACACCGGGAGCTGGGGCTCGCTGGCTTCGGGCGCTTGCCTCGCGTGCGCACCGGGTCGCCGGCTGCGGTCGTTCACGCGGTCATCGTGCCAGCAGCGAGACGCCGGTGGCGTGGGCAGGCGGCTTCCGCTAGACACGGCTCATGGCACGACGGCGTGCTCGTGGTGGGGGAGTCGCTCGTCGACATCGTGCGTCGAGAGGACGGGTCCACCGCGACCTTCCCCGGCGGCAGCGCCGCCAACGTGGCCGTGGCGCTGGCGCGTCTGGGCCGCGACACCGGGTTTCGTGACGAGCTTCGCGGACGACGACCACGGGAGGCTGATCGCCGACCACCTGGCCGAGTCGGGCGTCCGGCTGGCCACCGACCCGCACGTCGTGCCGCGGACGTCGTCGGCCCTGGCCACGCTCCAGGCCGACGGGTCGGCGCGCTACACCTTCGACATCGACTGGCGGATCGGCCCGGTCGAGGTGGACGTCCCGCCGCTGGCCCTGCACGCCTGCTCGCTCGGGGCGGTGATCACGCCGGGGTGCGACGACGTGCGCGCGCTGATGGCGCGGCTGCGGGGCGCGAGCACCACGTCGTACGACGTCAACATGCGGCCGAGCGTCACGGGCGTAGGTCCACCGATCGCCAAGACCGTGGAGGAGACCGTCCGGCTCAGCGACATCGTCAAGGCGTCGGACGAGGACCTCGAGGCGCTCTACCCGGGCGAGTCCGAGGCCGCGGCGGCCGAGCTCCTGCTCGCGCTGGGGCCGGCGGCGGTCGTCGTCACGCGCGGAGCCGACGGGGCCGCGTGGTACGCCGACGGCCTGGTGGTGACCGATCCCGGAGTGCCGGTCACGGTGGCCGACACCATCGGGGCCGGCGACACCTTCGGCGCGGCCATGCTCGACGAGCTGGGCTCCCGCGGCCTGCTCGGCGGTGGGGCCGACGCCATCCGCGCGATGACCCGCGAACAGGTCGAGGGTGTCCTCGAGTTCGCCACGCGCGCCGCCGCCGTCACCGTGTCGCGGCCCGGCGCCGACCCGCCGTACCGGCACGAGGTCTAGGACGACTCCACCAGTTGCAGGTACTGGTGCACCTGCTGGATCGCGACCGACCCCTCTCCTGCTGCGGAAGCAACACGCTTCACCGAGCCCGACCGCACGTCGCCGACGGCGAAGACCCCCGGCATCGACGACTCGAACATGAACGGGGGACGGTCCAGCGACCAGGCGTCGTTCGCGGGCCCGGTCAGGACGAAGCCGTACTTGTCCCGGACGATCTCGTCGGGCAGCCAGGCCGTGTGGGGCTGCGCGCCGATGAGGATGAAGACCGCGTCCGCCGGGACGACCTCGCGTGACGCCCGCGGGCGACTCCTCCAGGGTGAGCGTGTCCAAGGCGTCTGTCGCCGGAGCCGGCGACGATCTGGGTCCGGTAGCGGACGTCGATGTTGAGCTGCCCCTCGATCTCGTCGATCAGGTAGCGCGACATCGTCTCGGCAAGCGTCGTGCGCCGGACCAGGATCGTGACCCGCCGGGCGTGACGGGCCAGGTGTACGGCGGCCTGGCCGGCGGAGTTGCCGCCTCCCACGACGAAGACCGACCGCCCGGTGAAGCGCTCGGCCTCCGACGCGGAGGCACCGTAGAAGACCCCTCGACCGATGAGCTCGTCGAGCGCGGGGATGCCGAGGCGCTTGTAGCTGACTCCCGTGGCCAGGACGACGACGCCGGTGGGGATCTCGGGGCAGTTCGTCGGCGAGAGGTACAGCCGGTCGCCGTCGGAGCGGAGGGCGAGGGCCTCGCACATCTGGAGGAACGTGGTGCCGAACACCCAAGCCTGCTGGTGGGCGCGCTGGGCGAGGTCGGCCCCGGTCACGCCCCGCTGGAACCCGAGGTAGTTGCGGATGCGGGAGCTCGAGCCCGCCTGGCCGCCGATCGTCTCGCGTTCGATGACCAGCGTGCGCAACCCCTCGGACGCGGCGTACACCGCGGCCGCCAGGCCCGAGGGGCCGGCACCGACGACCGTGACGTCGAACTCCCGGACGACGGGAAGGCTGGTGCTGGCGCCGTAGGCCTTGGCGATCTCGACGTTCGACGGGTCGACCAGGACCAGGCCGTTGCGCTGGACGACCACGGGCACGTGGGGATCGGGCTGCCGGGCGTCTGCGAGGAGCCGCTGTCCTTCCGGTGACGTCGAGGCGTGGAACACGAACGGCACGCGGTTGCGCGAGAGCAGGTTGCGGAGCTCACTGGCGCGGGCGTTGCCCGCGTCGGCGACCACCGTCAGCTCCCGGGACAAGGACGCGTCCGATCCCACCCACTCATGCAGGAACTCCGTCACCGTGCGGTGGAACAGCTCGTCGGCGACGCGCCACGGCTTGAGGACGTAGTAGTCGATCTGACCCAGCCCGATGGCGCGCCGCAGCGGCTGGGCGGTCGCGTCGACGGCCCACTCACCCCAGGAGATGAGCAACAGGCGCCGGGCGTGCGGGAAGAGCTCCGCGGCCCGGCCCAGCAGCTCGCAGCCGGTGCCGTCCGGCAGCCATTGGTCGGAGAGCACCAGCGCCACCCGATCACCTGACTCGAGACAGCTTCGTGAGCAGGGCCTCGGCGGTGCTGGCCGCGCGTGCGGTGAGAACCTGGTAGGCGCGGCCGTAGCGGTCCTCCAGCTCGCTGCCGATGAGCGCGATCACGTCCGGGTCGTCGTCGACGGCGAGGATGACCGGCGGTCGCTCCTGGGCTGCGTTGTCGGTCACGCCTCATTGTGACGTCACCGATCCGTCACACGACAGTGTCAGGAATCGGTGTGACAATGGCGCGGTGACCAGCGTCGCGACGGGGGCAGAGGGGGCTCTGGCGGCCGTCGCGCGCTTTGAGTGGCGCGAGGCGTTCGACCTCTTCGCGGCAGCCGACGCGGACGCCCCGCTGGAGCCCGACTGTCTCGACCAGATGGCCGAGTGTGCCTGGTGGATCGGCAAGATGCGTCACTGCATCGCCCTGCGGGAGCGGGCCCAAACGGCGTACCTGAAGGCCGGCGACGTACGACGGGCCGGCGCGGTGGCCAGCTCGCTCTCGGAGCACCACGGCGACCTGGGCGAGCTGGCGGACGCGAAGGCGTGGCTCCAGAAGGCGACGCGCATGCTGGAGGGTCTGCCCGAGGGGATCGAGCACGGCTGGCTGAACCTTGCGACCGGCCTCATGCACAGGAACGAGGGCGACCTGGCCGGCGCACTGCCCTTCGCCGAGGAGGCGGCCGCGATCGGGGCCCGGCAAGGCAACAAGGATCTGTTCGCTCTCGGGCATGCGTTCGCGGGCATCTGCATCGCCTTCACCGAGGACCCCGATCGAGGGCTCCCCATGGTCGAGGAAGCCACTCATGGGGCCGTGGCCGGCGAGCTCGGGGCACGGGCGACGGGCTCGATCTACTGCATGATGATCGCCGTCAACGCCCAGCTGGCCGACTGGCAGTCGGCCGGTCAATGGAGCGAGGCGGCCACGAACTGGTGCAACCGCCAGGCCATCAACGGTTTCCCGGGCATCTGTCGCGTCCACCGGGCCGAGATCATGAGGCTGAGAGGTGCCTTCTCCGAGGCGGAGGAGGAGGCGCGGATGGCCACCGGGGAGCTGGCGTCGTTCAACCTCCAGTTCACCGCGATGGCCTTCCGGGAGCTGGGCGAGGTCCGCGTGAAGATGGGGGAGTTCGACGCGGCGGAGGAGGCGTTCCGCCAGGCGAGCGAGCTCGGAGTCTCACCCCAGCCGGGACTTGCCCTGTTGCTGGTCGAGCGGGGCCGCGTCGACGCTGCTGCGACGGCCCTGCGCCGGGCGCTGGCGAGCACCGGGCTGATGCCGCTCGACCGCGCCAAGCTGCTGCCCGCCCAGCTCGACGTCGCGCTGCTCCTCGGGGACGTCCAGACGGCGGCTGCCGCCGCCACTCAGCTGGCTGCCATCGCAGGCGACAACGGCGCCCCGGCACTCAGGGCGACCGCCGACGCGGGGGCTGCCGCCGTGGCTCTGGCCGACGGCGACCTCAGCCAGGCCGAGCAGACCGCGCGTCGCGCCCGGTCGCTGTTCGACGAGATCGACCTCGTCTACGAGTCCGCGCGCGTCGCGGTGTTGCTGGGTCGGATCCACCGGGCACAGGGGAGCGAGGACGACGCTCGTGCCGAGCTGACCGCTGCCGTGAGCGTGTTCGACGACATCGGGGCGGTGCCTGACGCGATGAAGGCGCGGGAGCTCCTGAACGCCCTCCCGCCTCAGCTCTGAACGTCGTACGTGAGCCTGACCTCGGGGATGTAGATGTCTACTCCCGGAGGGGCCTCGGCGATCAGTCGCAGCCGTGCGCAGGATCCAGCGGACGGGTGCCCCTGTGGTCGACCAGGAAGTAGCGCCCGTGCGGCGTGCGCCAGACGTAGCGGCCGTCGCCGCACTGCCGGCTGGTGTAGCCGGCGTGGGTCTTCCAGCGGTGATGTCGGCGCCCGAGCGGCGCGGAGTTGTGGGTGCCGGTCTGGCCTGGTGGGCCGTGGGGTTGGAACGGCTCAGGGTGGTCGAAGTCGGCGCCCAGGCCCTCGCTGCCGGAGAAGGGGAAGCGGTCGCCGCCAGTGATGAGCTGGACCCGCTCCTTGAGGTCGGTGGGGTGCTCGTAGCAGGAGAGCCGCACGCGGTCGGCGAGGTCCTTGACCGGCTTGACCGTGACGTGGGCGTGGCCGAGCAGCTCGCGCAGCTGGGCCAGCGCCATCGGGTCCGAGACCCTCCACCCGGGCGACGCCCGGAACTCCGTGGAGCGCGGCCTCGTGGAGGTGGACGTAGAGATGGCCTTGCGTCCGTGCCCGCGCGGGCTCTGCTCGCTCTCCTCGCCTGCCCTGGAGCAGGGCCAGCAGCTCGTCGGGACGGCCCAGCCACCCGAAGGCGATCGAGCGCAGCTCGTCGCGGGTGGTGCCCTCGGGGTGGTCGCCCGCGATCAGGTCGGCGACCCGCTCGAGCAGGGCGTCCACCCACACGGCGTCGCCGTCGGTGACGCGAGCGATGACATGACGCAACCCGTGCTCGTTGGCGCGGGAGAGGGCGACATAGCGACGGCGGCGCTCCGCCTCCACCTTGGCCGCGTGGGTCGCGGGGTCGGCCTCGATGATCTTGGCTCTGGCCACGTCGAGCACCCTGCTGGGCGACTCGGTGGCGATGATCGCGGCCACGGCTCGGTCGACGAGGCCGATCGTCGCCAGCGGCACCGATCGCGTCATGCTCGCGACCTTGCGGGCCACCCAGGCCTCTGCCTCGAGCGCCTCGACGCGATCCCAGACGAGCGGCAGCCGGTGTTGCAGGTCGAGCACGTCGGCGATGACGGCCTGGCCGGCGATCGGGTGGACCTGGCGGACCATGGCCAGCTCGGCGATGCAGAACTCCCGCACCCGCGGCGAACCCTTACCGCCCACCTCGATCAACCGGTCCGCGGCCCACGTGCGGCGGCCGTCGGACGTCCAGCGGGGGTCGGCGGAGTTGAGAGCCGCCCAATGGGCCGCCAGCCGGAGATCGTCGACCTCAGCACGTCGCCGGCGGAGGAGCACCTCAGCGACGAGAGTCAGCGTCGCGTCGGCGTCAAGCCCCGAAGGGTCCTGGGGGCCGGAGTCGTCCGAAGGTGGGAGAAGGAGCATGGTGAAGACACTATATCGAACATGTGTTCGAATCACAACCTGTTGCTGACAGTCCTCGAGGGTGGCTCGGCTCGCCCGCTTCCGGAACGCGGACCGTGCTGGGCGCGGGCACCCCGACCGACGACGTGCTCCTCAGCTGCTGCCTTGACCGTGATGCACTTGCAGCGATTTGACGCTGCGGCGTGGTGTGCGGGGTCACGCGGCTGACGGTGTGCGAAGCGCGCCGGAGGGCGAGTCCCCGGCGCGTTGAGTGGGACCTCGCTTCCCGAGCGATCAGCTTCCCGGCGGTGAGTAGTCGACCGTCATGCCCGCAGCCTCGTCGACCTGCGCCGGCGTCAGCAGCACGACGGTCTCGTACTTGCTGAGCGCCCCGGTCCGGCTGACCGTGCCGGCGATCGCGGCCATCGCCTCGTGGCTCGGCGCGTCGACGATCGCGACGATGTCATCGGCGCCGAACGTGAAGTAGACCGACTCCACCGAGCCGCCCACGCTCGCCGCGAGCTTGCCGATCGCGTCCGCCCGAGCGGAGCCACCCTTCTCCATGACGCCCTTGATGCCCTCTGTCGAGTAGGACGCTTTGATCATGTACTTGCCCATGGTGCCCTCTTCCCTCGTGCTGTCTGTTCGACCCCGAGAGCGTCACCCCCCGATCCATCAAAGACCTGGTCCCCGACCAGGTCGATGACGCTCGGGGAGCCGCTGGGCGCCCGGTAGGGACAACCCGCGGTCAGACACGCGTTCTCGTGGGCAAAGCGCATGATCAGACCCACTGACCCGCACGGTGTCGAGATACTCCACCACTCAGTTGGACGTCACCCAGATGCGGGCGGTTCGTGTCACCGCGTCACAGTGGGCGAGGTGACGCAGGCTGGACGCCGCTTCGCTCACCGCCCGAGCACGTCGCGCTCGCCGGGGTCGCGGGCGGGGTCGTGCTCGGGGAGGGCGTCGAAGGCCCAGTCGGAGCGTTTCCACTCCGGCACCGGGGTCAGGCAGTCCTCGCGCGGCACGAACCGCGAGCGGCGTACCAGCTCGTAGCGGTGGATGTAGCGCGGACAGTTCGGGTAGACGGCGCGAGCGCGGACCCTGACGACGAACTGCGCCTCGGGGTAGTCGGCCAGCAACGGGTCGTCGAGCTCGATGCTCGCCGTACCCTCCAGGCGCATCCGGTGGCCGCGCTCGAGGTCGATGAACAGCATCCCGACAGCGGGGTTGGCCAGCACGTTGCCGGTCGAGAGGTACATGCCGTTGCCGTCGTAGTTGGGGAAGGCCAGCGTGTGCGGGTCGACCACGCGCACGAAGCCCGGCTCCCCGCCCTTGTAGGAGCACGTCGGCCGGCCGTCGGCGTCGGCGGTCGCGAGGAAGAACATGTCTCGCGCCTCGATGAAGGCGCGGTCGCCCTCGTCGATGGTGTCGTGGACGAGCAGCTCGTCGATCCGGTCGGCGATCGCCCGGGTGTCGAACCGGTCCTGCAGCGAACGGCTGCCGTCGTGGAATCCCTCGGGCATCACTGTCCTCCTTACTCGGGCTCACCCAACCACGCATGGACCAGCGGTACGACGGACGAGCCCTCGCCGCTGGCGGCGGCGACCCGCTTCATCGAGCCGGCGCGGATGTCGCCGACCGCGAACACGCCGGGCACGGAGGTGGCCAGGCTCTCGGGCGGTAGCCCGTCGGCCCACAGAGCCTTCGGCACGTCGCGCCCGGTGAGCACGAAGCCGCGCTCGTCGCGGGCCACCCCTTCGGGCAGCCAGTCGCAATGGGGCTCGGCGCCGAGCAGCAGGAACAGGCCTTCGGCGTTGCGGCGCACGACCTCGTCGGTGTCGCAGTCCTTGACGTCGAGCCACTCCAGCCGGCCGTCGCCGCCGGCGGCCGCGACCTCGCACCGGGTGGCCACGCTGACGCGTGGGTTCCACTCGATCTCGTTGATCAGGTACTGCGACATGGTCTCGCCGAGCCCGTGACGCCGCACCATGATCGTCACGCTCTTGGCGAAGCGGGCGAGGTGGATGGCCGCCTGGCCCGGCGGAGTTGCCGCCGCCGACGACCACGACGTCGTACCCCTCCATCTCGCGGGCCGCGGTCATCGCACTGCCGTAGAAGACGCCTCGGCCGGTCAGGTCGTCGATGCCGGGAGCGCGGAGCTTGCGGTAGGCGACCCCGCTCGCGATGACCACCGCCCGGGCGCGGACGTCGCCGCCGTCGGTGTGCACCACGTGGTGGTCGCTCGCCGCTGGAGATCGCCGCCGACCTCCCACCCGGTGAAGAACCGGGTGCCGAACCGGATCGCCTGGTTGCGGGCCCGCTGCGCCAGCCGCATGCCCGGAGATGCCGCGCGGGAAGCCCGAGGTAGTTGCGGATCATCGACGAGGTGCCCGCCTGCCCGCCGACCGCCTCGGCCTCGACCACCACCGTCGAGAGGCCCTCGGAGGCGCCGTAGACCGCCGCCGCCAGGCCGGCCGGTCCCGCACCGACGATGCACAGGTCGACGACGGTGCTCGAGGTCGATGCCGTCGGGTCGGCCGTAGATGGCGCCGGCCACCTCGCGCACGCTCGCGGGCGCCCAGACGTCGTGGTACGGCGACTCCACGAGCGGCCAGCGCTCACCTCGCCGTCGTACCGTCGACCACGACTCCCGCGCCGATCTCGGTGTCGGGCGTGTAGACGCGGTGCGGCATGCCCATCCGGTCCAGGAAGTCGCGGATCGCCAGCGTCAGCGCGTCCTGCTCCGGGGCGACCAGCCGCACCGTCTCGATCTCGGGCTGGGCGACCGTCGAGCCCCAGTCGGACAGCAGCTCGCACACGGCGGTGTGGAACTCCTCGTCGCGCACGCCGCGAGGCATCAGCAGGTAGGCGTCGTACTTGCCCTTCGCCAGGCCCGGCGCGCAGGCGGTTGGCGTCCTCGAGGAACCGCTCCCAGGGCGCCACCACCAGCCGCTTGGCGGTCGGCACCACCTGGCGCCAGGTGTGGAAGGCCGCCAGCACGTTCTGCTGGTCGTCCGCCGGGACGTCGGAGGGGAAGAGCGAGGAGTCGGCGACGTACATCGCGACCTGCCCGCCCGTCGCCTCGATCTCGGTCGCGATGTCGCATGGCGATGCTCGCCGAGGTCGCGGGGCGGATGTCGTAGTCGCGCGCGTAGCGGCCGAACTCGTCGACGAGGAACGCCGCGTTGTCGTGGCTGACGATGATGATCGCGGGAGGTGTCCGGCGGTCCTTGCTCAGGCACCCGCCCAGTATTGCCAATCGCCAATGGAAGACTGGAGCGATGCGGCTGCGGATGGACCTCGCCTACGACGGCAGCGGCTTCCACGGCTGGGCGCGGCAGGACGGGCTGCGCACCGTGCAGGGCGAGCTCGAGGCGGCCCTGGCCACCGTGCTCCGGCGTGCCGTCGGTCGCGGTGACGCTGCGCGGGCCGCACCGACACCGGCGTGCATGCCCGCGGCCAGGTCGCCCACGTCGACGTCGAGGATCCGGGCATGGAGCCGGCCGAGCTGCGTCGTCGCGCTCGACGGCGTGCTGCCCGACGACATCTCGCGTACGCCGCGTGGTCGCCGCCCCCGACGGCTTCGACGCCCGCTTCTCGGCGGTGTGGCGCCGCTACGCCTACCGGATCGCCGACCGGCCCGAGTCCGTCGACCCGCTGACGCGCGGGCACGTGCTCGCCTGGCGGCGACCCCTCGACCTCGACGCGATCGACCAGGCCTCGGCGCTGCTGCTCGGCCGCCACGACTTCGCGTCGTTCTGCAAGCGGCGCGAGGGCGCGACGACGATCCGCACGCTCCTGGACCTCTCGTGGGAACGCGACGCCGGCGGCGCTCCTGGTCGGGACCGTCCGCGCCGACGCCTTCTGCCACCACATGGTGCGCTCGCTCGTCGGCTGCCTCGTCGCGGTCGGCGAGGGCCGGCGGCCGCCGGCGTGGGCAGGCGAGGTGCTCGCCGCGGCGACGCGCGACCCGGCGGTCGCCGTGGTGCCGGCCCACGGGCTGACGCTCGAGGAGGTCGGCTACCCGCCCGACCACGAGCTGGCCGCGCAGGCGCGAGGCAGCCCGCAGCGTCCGCACGCTGGAGGACGCCACGTGAGGTGGCTGGCCCCCCTCGCTGGCTGTCGCCGCCCTCGCCGTGGCGACGCCCGCCCACGCCGACGCCACGCTCGACGGCGTGCACGTGCGCACCACCGAGCGCACGACGCAGGTCGTGACCGTCAAGCACACCCGCGGCTGGCACGCGCGGGTCACCTACTGGACCCGCGAGCCCGGCGGCCCGTGGGAGGCGCGGCGCCAGGTGGCCGACGGCCGCACCGGGTACGGCGGCCTGGTGCGGGCGGCGTACCGGCGGCAGGGCACCGGCACCACGCCGCTCGGCACCTTCCGGCTGCCGTGGTTCTTCGGCACGCACGCGCGTCGACGACGGCTGGCGGCTGCCCTACCGGCGCATCCGGCCGGGCGACTACTGGGTGCAGGACAACGAGTCCGACTACTACAACCGCTACCGCAACAGGGCGCAGGGCGGGTTCCGCTGGTGGCTGCCGAGCAGCCATCCCGACAGCAGCGAGCGGCTGACCGACTTCCGGCGGCCGTACGAGTACGCGATCGTGACGTCGTTCAACCGCGAGCAGGTGCGGCACCGCGGGTCGGGCATCTTCCTGCACGTCAACGGCCGCGGCGCCACCGCCGGCTGCGTGAGCGCACCGCGCTGGCTGCTGCGCTACCTGGTGCGGGTGCTCGACCCCGACCGTCGGCCCGGTCATCGGCGTCGGTCGCTGATCGCTGGTCGAGGAGGTCGCGCAGCGATTCGTCAGCGGATCCACCGGGCTCTTCTTCGCTGGGCGGTCGCAGACGAACTCGGTGTCCTCGACCAACGCTTGCCCAATGCGTTAGTGACGACTAACGTATTGACGTGACCGACGCGTTCGCCGCGGCAGCCGAGCCGACTCGGCGGCGGATCCTGCAGCTGCTGGCGCGGCGGCCACAGATCGTCAACGACCTCGCCTCGCAGTTCGACGTGACCCGGTCGGCGATCAGCCAGCACCTCGGCGTGCTTGCCGACGCCGGGCTGGTCAGCGCCGAGAAGCACGGCCGGCAACGGCTCTACCGCGTCGAGCACGAGGGCGTACGCCGCCTCCAGCGCGAGATCGAGTCGTTCTGGACCGCGGAGCTCGACCTGCTCGCCGTCCGACGGCCCAGCAGGTCGCCACCAGCCGCACGAACCACGGAGAGGAACTTCCCCGATGACCAGCACCACCACGCCCGACACGCACCGACCGAGCCGTACACCATCTCCCGCGACCTGCCCGTCAGCCCCGACGAGGCGTTCGCGCTGATCACCGACCCGGAGCGGCTGCGGCGCTGGAAGACCGTCAGCGCGACGGTCGACCTGCGGGCCGGCGGCGCCTACCGGTTCACCGTCATTCCCGGGCACATCGCCGCGGGCAGCTACCGCGAGGTCGAGCCGGGCCGCCGCGTCGTCTTCGGCTGGGGCTGGGAGGGCAGCGAGGACCTGCCGCCGGACGCGTCGACGGTGACCGTCACGATCGAGCCGACCGAGGGCGGCTCCCGCGTGACCCTGGTGCACGAGGGCCTGGACGCCGAGCAGGCGGCCAGCCACGCGCAGGGCTGGGTCCACTTCTTCGAGCGACTCGAGCGCCTGGCCACCAACGGCGACGCCGGTCCCGACGAGTGGAAGGCCGTGCCCGACCCGATGGACCCGATCAGTGCGGCCGAGGCGACGCTCGGCGTCCTGCAGCCGATCCTGCGCGGGCTCACTGCCGAGGACCAGCCGAAGCCGACGCCGTGCGAGGACTTCACCTGCCACGCCCTCGCGGTGCACGTGATGGAGTCGATCGCGTCTGTCGGCGCGATGGCCGGCGCCGACGTACGCCGCCCCGAGACGGGCAGCCTGGAGTCGAAGGTGTCCGACATGGCCGAGCAGGCCATCACCGCCTGGCGCGGGCGCGGCCTCGACGGCACGGTCCCGACGCGCGGCGGGGCGAGGTGCCCGCGATTCTCGGACCGTCCATCCTCGCCGTCGAGTTCCTGCTCCACGGCTGGGACCTCGCCCAGGCCAGTGGCCAGGCGGTGGTCGCCGCCGACCCGCTCGTCGACTACGTCCGCGAGCTGGCCGAGCCGGTGGTGACCGGCGGCCGGGGCACGAGCTTCGCCGACGAGGTCCAGCCCGAGACGGGCGTCGGCGCGCTCGAGCGGTTCGCGGCGTACGCCGGCCGGACCCCGCTCGCCTGAGAGTCACGGAACGTCCCGCCACGAGGGCGGAGCAACAAAGAAGGAGCACACGATGAGCAAGTACCTGTTGGTCTACCAGGGCAAGGTCGACCCGAGCGCCCAGTCGGCCCCCACCGAGGAGTCCATGCAGCGCTGGACGAGCTGGGGCGACAAGGTCGGCTCGCAGCTGACCGACTTCGGCGCCCCGACCGGCGCCCCGCGCCCGGGTCGGCGGGTCCGGTGACGCGCTGCCGATCACCGGCTACACGATCGTCGAGGCCGACAGCCTGGACGACGCGCGCGTCCTGTGCGACGGGCACCCGTTCCTCGAGGACGCGCCGGCCGACTTCTCCGTCGACGTCTACGAGCTGCATGCCGATGTGACGGCAGGATGGCCGGGTGAGCGAGGACCACTACTTCTCCGCTGACCCGGCCGTCCCGTTCACCCGTGAGCCGGTCGTGGCCACCGTCTGGGGCAGGCGGCTCTCGCTCGTCCAGCGGCTCCGGCGTCTTCGCCCGCGGCCGGCTCGACATCGGGACGGCGGTGCTGTTCCGCGAGACCGAGCCGCCCGTCCGGCGGGAGGGTGCTCGACCTGGGCTGCGGCTACGGCGTGATCGGCCTCGCGATCGCGACGTGCTCGCCGCAGGCCGTGGTCACGGGCGTCGACGTCAACGAGCGCGCCGTCCTGCTCGCCAACGAGAACGCCGCCGCTCTCGGAGTGGCCGACCGCTACGCGGCGCGGACGCCGGACGACGTACCGGCCGAGGCGACGTACGACGAGATCTGGTCGAACCCGCCCATCCGGATCGGCAAGGACGCGCTGCACGACCTGCTGCTCACCTGGTTCGCGCGGCTGGCGCCCGAGGGCCGCGCGGTCATGGTCGTCGGCAGGAACCTCGGCGCCGACTCGCTGCAGCGCTGGCTGGCCGACCAGGGGTACCCGACCGAGCGGCTGGCGTCGGCGAAGGGGTTCAGGGTCCTGGAGTCGCGTGGCCTCAGGCGGACAGGGTCGGTGCCTGGACAGCGATACAGCGGCTCGGTGAGGAACTCGACTCGATCACGATCTGGGCGTAGCCCGCCGAAGGGCTTCAGTGCTGTCCGGAGGCGCAGCCGCGATGATGGCGCCATGACGTTCGAGGCCGCCGACGACCGCTACGACACCGACCACTACCGCTACACCGGGCGCAGCGGCCTCAAGCTGCCGCTGCTGAGCCTGGGGCTGTGGCAGAACTTCGGCACCGACCGCCCCGAGGAGACGCAGCGCGCGATCCTGCGCCGCGCCTTCGACCGCGGCGTGACCCACTTCGACCTCGCCAACAACTACGGCCCTCCCTACGGCCGCGCCGAGGAGAACTTCGGCCGCTACCTGGCCGACGACCTCGCGCCCTACCGCGACGAGCTCGTCATCTCGACCAAGGCGGGCTACGACATGTGGCCGGGGCCCTACGGGCAGGGAGGCGGCTCGCGCAAGTACGTGCTCGCCTCGCTCGACCAGTCGCTGCGCCGGATGGGCCTCGACTACGTCGACATCTTCTACAGCCACCGCTTCGACCCCGAGACGCCCGTCGAGGAGACGATGATGGCGCTCGACCAGGCAGTGCGGTCGGGGCGGGCGCTGTACGCCGGCATCTCGTCGTACTCCGCCTCGTGGACCGCCGAGGCGGCCAGGATCGCCCGCGACCTGGGCACGCCGCTGCTGATCCACCAGCCGTCGTACTCGATGCTCAACCGCTGGATCGAGCCCGACCTGCTCGACACGCTCGAGGAGCAGGGGATGGGCTGCATCGTGTTCTCGGCGCTGGCGCAGGGCCTGCTGACCGACCGCTACCTCGACGGCGTCCCGGAGGACTCCCGAGCCGCCCGCGAGGGCTCCACCATCGCCGGGCTCGACCCGGAGGTGCTCGACCGCGTCCGCGCCCTGAACGAGATCGCCCAGCAGCGCGGCCAGAAGCTCGCGCAGCTCGCTCTCCAGTGGGCGCTGCGCGACCCGAGGGTCACCTCGGCCGTGATCGGGGCGTCGTCGGTGGAGCAGCTCGACACCAACCTCGACGCCCTCGACTTCCCGCCGCTGACCGAGGACGAGCTCGCCGAGATCGACAAGCACGCCGTCGACTCCGGCGTGAACCTCTGGGCGAAGTCGACCGAGGTCGCAACAGAACCCGAGTGACCGGCGTCTGTTCGGCGTGAGTGCCCACGCAATCGACTCGGTCAACGGTGAGGAGCAGGCCCTGACGGCAGGTGGGACAGCCGACTTCGACGACTGGGTCGCGGCTCGCGGCCCGGCGTTGCTGCGCCTCGCCTACGTGCTGACCGGCAACCGGGCCGACGCCGAGGACGCCGTGCAGGACGCGCTCGCCCGGGCGCTGCCGCGGTGGGAGCACATCCGCAACGTCGGCGACCCCGACGCCTACGTCCGCAGGATGGTCGTCAACGCGCACACCTCGTGGTGGCGGCGGTTCCGGCGCCGGGAGACGCCGGTGGCGGAGGCGTTCACACCCGGGACGTCCGACGTGTCGGGCTCGGACGATCGGGACCGCGTGTGGGCCGCCTGCCTGGCGCTGCCCGAGAGCCAGCGCGTGGCGGTGGTGCTGCGCTACTACGAACAGCTCGAGTACGCCGAGATCGCGGCCCTGACCGGGATCGCCGAGGGCAGCGTGCGGGCGCGGGTCTCCCGCGGCCTCGCGGCACTGCGCACCTCGCTGGACGAGTCCCGGGGCGAGGAGGAGAACCATGACTGACTTCGAGGACCGCCTGACCTCGGCGCTGCGTTCGGCGGGCGACGACGCCCCCGACGCGACCGGCCTGGCTCCCGCCGCACGCCGTCGCGCCGGCGCCCGCCGCCGTCGTACGGCGCTCACGTCGGCCGCCGCGGTCGTCGCCGTCGCGGGTGTGGTGGGCAGCGCGGCGTTGCTCGGCAACGGTGACGGCGAGTGCGCGGAGCACGCCGATCGCCCGAGAGTCCGACGCCGACGACGACGGACTCTGCGTCAGGAACCCGCGTCGAGTCATGGCGCGACCTCAGCGTCACCGTGCCGGCCGCCTGGGGGCACGGCTATCTGGACGACTGGTGCGGCAGCGGGGGCGACCTGGGCACGCCGGTGGTGGAGCGTCCCGGCGGGGCGTCCATCGACATCCTGTGCGACCCGGTCAACGGCTACGGCGTGCGCTTCTTCGACGGATCCGCCTGCGGACGCGGCCTACCGGGCCGGCGAGCTGTGGCAGTACGAGGTCGGGGACCGCAGGCCCGACTACCCCGAGGGGGCCTGGCTCGGCTACCAGACGACCGACGGCAACAACGTCGTCCTCGTCGTGGCCTCCGACCGAGCCACGGCCGAAGACGTGCTGGGGTCGTTCGCGGGCCATGGAGACTCCGACCCCGACGGCAACGGCTGCCTGATCCACCCGCGGACCGAACCCTGCAACGTGCCGCGCGGGCACGGTCCAGGCTGTGCCGCTACGGCATCGACGACTGGCTCGAGCAGAGCGAGGTGCTGACCGGCCAGGACGCCACCGACGCGGTCGCCGCACTGGAGTCGGCACCGGCCAAGGGCGACCGGATGTGCACGATGGCGCTCACGGGTCCGAGGATCCTGGTGACCAGCCCGGATGCCCAAGGCTGGGTGACCCTCGACGCCTGCCACGGGTTCAGCTGGGACGGCACCGAGCACGACCTGACGGCCGACGTCCTGTACTGGGTGCTCTCGCCGGGCTGGAGCGGTGGCGTCGAGGGCGACGTCCCGATGCCCGCGAAGTTCCGGCAGTAGCCGTCAGCCGGCCAGCGTCTGGGAGGCGTCGGCGAGGTCGCGGACGGCCCGGAGCAGCTCGGCGGGCGACTCGGTCGACAGGTCGACGTGGAAGCCCAGCAGCGCCGACTCCACGAGCTGGGTGATGCGGTCGACCCGGTGGACGGGCGCGCCGCAGCGCTCGAACCAGTCGCGCATCGCCGCCGCCCAACGGGCGTTGCTGTCGCGGACCGAGCTCCGGTAGGGCTCCTGGCCGAGGTAACCGCTGGCCGCGGCTTGCACGTAGATCAGGTTGCACGCGTGCAGCGGCGGCTCGAGGTAGGCCTGCCAGAGCCGGAGCACGCCAGCCCGCACCGTCCGCGGGGCCCGCAGCTCCCGCAGGTAGTCGACGGACCGGGTGGTCGCCTCGTCGATGACGGCGGCGACCAGTCCGTCGCGGCTGCCGAAGTGGTAGATCAGCATCCGGTCGCTGGTGCCGACCGCCTTGGCCAGGGGTCTCAGGCTGAGGCCGATCAGGCCCTCGGCCAGCACGTGGTCCGTGCATGCTGCGAGGAGTGCCTCACGTCTCGTCTCCTCGGGCATGAATCCATTGTAGCGAGTGCTACAGTAGCGAGAGAATGTAGCGAGTGCTACGCACGACGAAGGAGATGACGGACATGTACGGCGCGTTCCTGCTGCTTGCGATCGCAATCGTGATCGAGGTCGGCGCGACCGCTCTGCTGCCCAAGGCCGAAGGTTTCACCAACCCGGGCTGGGCCGCTGTTGTGCTCGCCGGCTATGGGATCTCGATCTGGATGCTCACGATCGTCGTCAAGGAGATGCCGGTGTCCGTGGCGTACGCCGTCTGGGCCGGTGCCGGGACGGCACTGGTCGCGGTCGTCGGCCTCCTCTTCCTCGGCGAGCACTTCACCTGGGTCAAGGCCGTCAGCCTGGCGATGATCGTCTTCGGCGTCGTCGGCCTCAACCTCGCCGGCGCCCACTAGCCCGGAGATCGCAGACGGCACCGTTGACACCACCGGGCGGCCGGATGACGCTGATTCCCTCGACCGGCCCCCGAGGGAGGCGCCATGGAGTGGTTGCTGCTCCTGCTGGCTGCAGGGGGAGGCGGAGTCGCGGTTCAGCGGTGGCGGAACCGCATGTCGCAGCGGCGGGAGGAGTCGGCGGAGCTCGACGGGATCCGCCGACTGGCGGACGAGGACGTCACGGTCTTCGGCGAGCAGCTCCAGCGTCTCGACGAGGAGGTTCAGGGCCGCCAGCTCGACGCGGCGACCCAGGCTGAGTATCAGACCGCGCTCGATGCGTATGAGACAGCGCAGCGCTCCGTCCCGAGGATCCGCCGGGCCGACGAGGTCAGCAAGATCACTGACACCCTGTCCGCCGGGCGCTACGCGCTGGCGTGCGTGCAGGCTCGCGTGGCCGGCACACCGCTGCCGGAGCTCCGCGTGCCCTGCTTCTTCAACCCTCAGCACGGACCGTCCGTGGCCGTGGTGACGTGGACCCAGCCCGGTCGTGGCACGCGAAGCGTGCCCGCGTGCGCCCAGGACGCCGCGCGGGTCGCCAACCACGAGCTTCCGGAGATCAGGAAGGTCAAGACCGGCTCCCGCACGGTTCCGTACTGGGAGGCCGGTGCCGCCTGACCTGCCTTATGCGCAGGGATACTTCGCGGGGGCAGCCGTGATGATGTGGGCGTTCCAGCCACCGGCTGCGTGGGGTGGCGGCGGCCATGGCGGTGGGTCCGGCGGTGGCGGGTACGACGGTGGCGGCGGGTACGACGGCGGTGGCGGGTACGACGGGTGGCGGCGGGTACGACGGTGGCGGCGGTGGGGACGGAGGGAGCTGATGTCCAGGGTGGCGCACTGAATCAGGGTGCCGCGCGCTGGCGTCGTACCGCACAATCGACGTTTGTGGGTCACGTCGACGTCCAGGGAGTCCGGTTCGAGCTGCCGGACGGTCGCGTGCTTCTCGACGACGTGTCGTTCCGGGTCGGTGAGGGCGCCAAGGTCGCGCTGGTCGGGGCCAACGGCGCGGGCAAGACCACGCTGCTGAAGATCATCACCGGCGAGCTGACGCCGAGCGCCGGGGCCGTGACCCGCTCCGGCGGGCTCGGCGTGATGCGTCAGATGGTCGGCACCGGTCTCGGCGAGGACCCGAACGTCGCCGACCTGCTGCTCTCGGTCTCGCCGGTGCGAGTGCGCGAGGCGTCCGCCGAGATGGACCGCTGCGAGCAGGCGTTGATGGAGACCGACGACGAGGCGAGCCAGATGCGCTACGCCGACGGCGCTGGCCGAGTACGCCGACGCCGGCGGCTACGACCTCGAGGTCGTCTGGGACGTCTGCACGGTCAAGGGCCTCGGGCGTCTCCTACGACCGCGCCAAGTACCGGTCGCTCAAGACCCTGTCCGGGGGCGAGCAGAAGCGGCTGGTGCTCGAGTACCTGCTGGCCGGCCCCGACGAGGTGCTCCTGCTCGACGAGCCCGACAACTTCCTCGACGTCCCCGGCAAGATCTGGCTGGAGGGACGGATCAAGGAGTCCGACAAGACGATCCTCTACATCAGCCACGACCGGGAGCTGCTCAACAACACCGCCACCCGGGTCGTCACCGTCGAGCTCGGCGCCGCCGGCAACCTGGTGTGGACCCACCCGGGCGGCTTCGCGTCGTACCACGAGGCGCGCAAGGACCGCTTCGAGCGACTGCGAGGAGCTGCGCCGGCGCTGGGACGAGGAGCACGCGAAGCTCAGGGCCCTGATGCTGATGTACAAGCAGAAGGCGGCCTACAACGACGCCATGGCCTCCCGGTACCAGGCCGCCGTCACCCGCCTGCGCAAGTTCGAGGAGGCCGGCCCGCCGATCGAGCAGCCGCGCGACCAGCAGGTGAAGATGCGGCTCAAGGGCGGCCGCACCGGCAAGCGGGCGGTGGTCTGCGAGGACCTCGAGCTGACGGGCTTGATGAAGGCGTTCGACCTGGAGGTCTGGTACGGCGAGCGGGTCGCGGTGCTCGGCTCCAACGGCTCCGGCAAGTCCCACTTCCTCCGGCTGCTCGCCCGCGGCGGCAGCGACCCCGACAAGGAGCACCAGCCCGTCGACACGGTGGAGATCAAGCCGGTCGACCACACCGGCAAGGCCAAGCTCGGCGCCCGGGTGCGACCGGGCTGGTTCGTGCAGACCCACGAGCACCCCGAGCTGATCGGGCGCACCCTGCTCGAGATCCTGCACCGCGGCGACGAGCATCGCGACGGCATGGGCCGTGAGGCCGCGGCGCGGGTGCTCGACCGCTACGAGCTCGCGCACGCGTCGGAGCAGCGGTTCGAGTCGCTGTCCGGCGGCCAGCAGGCGCGCTTCCAGATCCTGCTCCTGGAGCTCTCCGGCGCCACCCTGCTGCTGCTCGACGAGCCGACCGACAACCTCGACGTGCAGTCGGCCGAGGCGCTCGAGGCCGGCCTGGAGTCCTTCGAGGGCACGGTCATAGCCGTCACCCACGACCGCTGGTTCGCTCGTGGGTTCGACCGGTTCCTCGTGTACGGCGCGTCGGGCGACGTCTACGAGTCCGACGGGCCCGTCTGGGACGAGACCCGGGTGCAGCGGGTCCGCTGACCCGTGCCGACCGGCAGCGGTCGGCGTACGGTCGGGGCATGGACACGACGAGGAACAGGACCTGGGACCTCACCGTGGAGCGGGAGGTCGCCGCGTCGCCCGAGGACTGCTTCGACGCGTTCGTGGCTCTCTACGACACCGACCGGCCGGAATGGGTGACCGAGTCGGACCTCGACCTGCGCGTGGGCGGCCGATGGCACGTGCGCTTCCATCCGGCGCCCAACCCACCCTTTCGCGAGGAGCGGACGGTCACCGACGTCCATCGGGGCAAGGAGCTCGGCTACCACGCACGCATCCAGGACGACGCGGGCCATGAGCGGTTCGCCACCCAGGTGCTCGTGACGTTCGAGCCGACCGCGACGGGGACGAGCATCCGGCTGACCCAGACGGGCTTCGAGGACGAAGCGGCCCGGGACGAGTTCGAGGCCAACTGGCCGGGCGTGCTCACCGAGGTGGCACGCCGCCTCGGGGACTGAGAGCACACCCGGCACTCGGACCGCCCGGGTCAGGAGTTCGTGGTGGTCGCGTCGGAGTCGAGCTCGAGGGTGGCCTCGTGCTCGTCGCCGTCGCGGGTGTAGGTCACGGTGACCTTGTCGCCGGGCCGGTAGGACCGGATCGTCGCGACCAGCGAGTCGGCGTCGGTGATCAGGGTGTCGTCGACCTTGGTGATCACGTCGCCGTCGCGGAGGCCGGCGTCCTCGGCGGCCGAGCCGTCGTTGACCTGGTTGACCCGGGCGCCGTCCTCGACGAGCGCGCCGTTGCCGCCGACGACGTTCTCGACGGAGATGCCGAGCCGGGCATGGGTGGGGGTCTCGCCCTTCTCCAGCTGCTCGATCACCGGCATCACCTCGTCGATCGGGATCGCGAAACCGAGGCCGATCGAGCCTGGCTCGCCGCCCAGCTGCCCCTGGCCGGCGGTCTGGATCGAGGCGTTGATGCCGACCACGTGGCCGTTCATGTCGACCAGTGGCCCACCGCTGTTGCCCGGGTTGATCGCGGCATCGGTCTGCACGGCGGGGTAGACGGTGCTGTTGCCGTTGCCGTCGCTGCCCACGTTGACCGGGCGCTTGAGCGCGCTGACGATGCCGGTCGTCACGGTGGCGTCGAGACCGAACGGCGAGCCGACCGCCACGACCGACTGGCCCACCTGGAGCGAGTCGGAGGAGCCGATGGTCGCCGGGGTCAGGCCGCTGACGTCCTCGGCCTGGATCACCGCGGTGTCGGTGAGCGGGTCGGTGCCGACGACCGTGGCCCTCGCGTGGGATCCGTCGTTGAAGGACACCCGCAGCTCACCGGACTCGGCGGCCAGCTCGACGACGTGGTTGTTGGTGAGGATCTGCCCGTCGGAGGTCAAGATGATCCCGGATCCCGAGCCCTGTCCTTGGGGACCGGCGACGTCGATCTTGACCACCGACGGGAGCACGGTCCGCGCGACCTGCTCGACCGACCCGTCGCCCGACCTCGCGGCCGGGGTGTCGGCGACCGGCGAGGTCGAGCGCGGGGCCGAGGCGGACGGGGCGTCGGCGTCGTGCTGGGAGGTCCACACCGCGGCACCTCCCACTCCGGCGCCGGCGCCCACGAGCAGCGACGCGGCCACCACCGAGGTGGCGAAGGCGCCGGGACGGCGCCTGCGCTCCTTCGGGGCGGGTGGCACGGGCCGCTCGTACGCCGGGCCGGGCATCGGGTGCGTGTCGGCGTGCGGCGCACCGTAGGGGGACGAGGAGTACGGCGGCTGGTGCGGGTGCTGCGGTGTCTCGGTCACGCCACCGAGGTTGGTGGGGCGACCTGTGACCAGCCTGAGAGCCCGCTGGGCGTCCCCGAAAAACGTCCGCTCAGCGGGTTCTCAGCCCCCGTCCCCACCCAGGGGTCAGTGCTGCTTCTTCTTCGGCACGCAGAGCTTGGCGAGCAGATGCTCGGAGAAGGTGCCGTCGGTGAGGTTCTGGGTGCCCCAGACGCGCAGCTTCCCGGTCACGTTCGCGAAGTCGCCGGTGCCGGTCACGCTGCTGGAGCTCGCCCTGAACTTGCCCGTGACCATGTCGAGCGTGCCCTCGACCGGGTCGGCGGTGAGCGTGCCCGTGCCCGCGTCGTTGACGAAGACGATGGTCCCGGTGAACGGAGTCACGTCGTCCACGGTCGTGCCGAGCACGAAGGTGCCGGTGGTGGTGCCGAACTCGTGACTCCCGCGATGGATGTTCGCGGTCGTGGTGCCGTCGGCGTTGGTGATGCCGTCGCCGAGCGCCTGGAAGGCGCGGCAGTGGCCCTTGCCATGGCCGTTGGCGTTTCCGTTGCCGGGCTTGGCGTCGGCCGGAGCGGAGAGACCGGCGGCGAGCAGGGCGCCGGTGGCGAGCGCGGCCGCGACACCGCGGCGCAGGCGTGCGTGCATGATGTGACCTCCGGTGGGGGGAGACGGGTGTCACCCAGCAAGTTAGACCGAGGCTGACGCCTCCGCAGACTCCGCGCTCGATTCGCCCAGCTCGTCCAGACCACCGCGCCGGACGACGCGGACGGCGTCACCGGGCCCCACGGGACCGGACTCCACGACGCGGGCGTTGAAGCCGCGCAGGCGCAGCTGCCGGCCCGTCTCGCTGTTGACGAAGTGCATCGCTGCCTCGCCGAAGCGGGCGGTGAACTTCGCGCACCCGTTGTGGGGCTTGGCGGAGACCTCGATGACGGCACCCCCCGCTCCCGGCTCACCGAAGGCCAGCCGCGAGCCGGCGGGCAGGTTGGCCTGAGAGATGTCGAGGTCGAGGTAGAGCTGGTCGCCGGCGTACGCCTGTTCCTCGGCCGTGTCGGTGAGCAGGCCGACCATCCGGGCACTCATCACGTTGACCTGCGCGTCGACGTGGCGACCGTCGGCGATCGCCCGCGACGTGGCCCGCTGGAGCCAGGTGTCGCCGACCAGCCCGTCGGCCTCGGTGAGCTCGCCGAGCTGCAGGATCTCGCGGACACCGAGGTCGGGGCGGCGTACGACGAGGCGCACCGTGCCCTCGTCGTCCGGGGCCGCGCGGAGGTGGTCGAGGCCGGTCTCCAGCTCGGCGGTGCTGCGGTAGGGGAGGGCGGGGGTGCGGGCGGTCACGACCACCATTGTGCCGGGCCCGGACGTGCTGGCTCACTCCACCCAGTAGGTGTCGTGGCGCAGCATGAACTCAGCCCGCTCCTCCGCGGTCATCGTGCCGCCGCGGCCCAGCGCCGCCAGCGTCTCGAAGTAGTCCTCCCGCGGCGCGCCCGGCGTGAACATCAGCAGCATGCTCGCGCGGTTGCCGCCCTTGAAGCCGTGCAGCCCGCCCTCGGGCACGTAGAGGAAGTCGCCCGCGCCGGCCTCGCGCCAGCCCGTGCCGTCGTACAGCCTGACCTCGCCCTCGAGGACGTAGAACAGCTCCGCGATCGACTTGTGGAAGTGGGCGTCGGGGCCGCCCTCGTGCTCGCCGAACGTCCAGCGGTAGATGCCGAGCTTGCCGGCGGACTGCGGTCCGGTCAGGAGGTACTCGCAGCTGCCGCCACGCGCGTACTCGATCTCCGGCTCCGTGTCGCTGGGCCGGATCCAGGCCGACGCCTCGCCGGTGTCGCCGTGGTAGGTGTCGGGCGGGTAGCCACCTGCCGGGTCGTCGTAGAACGGGAAGGACATGACCCTGTTCTACCCCGCGTACTTGACCAGGATCTTCTCGCACTGATCTGTGTGGAGCCCGTGGAGGTCCTCGTTGACGACCAGCACGTCCTTGCCCAGGCCGCAGTGCACGACGTCGCCCTCGCCGAGGTAGTAGCCGTGGACGCGGTCGTCGCCCGCACCGGCCCACACGGTGTCGCCGGTGCCGACGTAGAGAAGGTCGTTCCCGGCGCCGCCCCGGAAGGTGTCGACGGCACCGTCGTCCTGCTGGCCGGCGACACCGAGCCAGTCGGTGATCGAGTCGTCGCCCGCACCGCCGACCAGGACGTCGTGGCCCTTGCGGCCGTCGATGGCGTCGTTCCCGCCGAGGCCGCGGATCACGTCGTCGCCGTTGGTGCCCTTGAGGTCGTCGGCGGCGGGCGTACCGGTGACCTCGTCGCGTTGCACGACGTGTTGGGCGGCATACGACGTCGCACCGATGGTCAGGACGGTTGCGGTGGCCAGGGATGCGAGCAGGACGCGGGGGGTGCGCATGTCCGCAGCCTAAGGGGTGGGGTGCTCAGCTCCAGCGCTCGCTGGCGGGGGTGAAGTCGAGGGTGCGGTCGCCGGTGTAGATCTGCTTGGGGCGGGCGATCTTCTGCTCCTTGTCCTGCACCAGCTCGAGCCACTGGGCCAGCCAGCCGGGCGTGCGGCCGATCGCGAAGAGCACGGTGAACATCTCCGGCGGGAACTGGAACGCCTCGTAGATGAGGCCGGAGTAGAAGTCGACGTTGGGGTAGAGCTTGCGCTTGACGAAGTACTCGTCCTCGAGCGCGATCTTCTCCAGCTCCTGGGCGATCTTCAGCAGCGGGTTGACGCCGGTCACCTCGAAGACGTCGTCGCAGGCCTTCTTGATGATCTTGGCCCGCGGGTCGTAGTTCTTGTAGACGCGGTGGCCGAAGCCCATCAGCCGCTCGTTGCCGTTCTTCACGCCCTCGATGAAGGCGGGGATGTTGTCCATGGTGCCGATGCGGCGCAGCATCCGCAGGACGGCCTCGTTGGCGCCGCCGTGGAGCGGGCCGAAGAGGGCGCCGACCCCGGCCGCGACCGCGGAGTAGGGGTCGACCTGCGAGGAGCCGACCGAGCGGACGGCGTTGGTGGAGCAGTTCTGCTCGTGGTCGGCGTGCAGGATGAACAGCACGTCGAGCGCCTTGACCAGGCGCTCGTCGGCCTGGAACTTCTGCTCGCTCATCTTGAACAGCATCGAGAGGAAGTTGGCGGTGTAGCCGAGGTCGTTGTCGGGGTAGACGTAGGGCTTGCCCTGCGCGTGGCGGAACGACCAGGCGCCGAGCGTCGGCATCTTCGCGATCATCCGCACGATCTGCATGTGGCGGTTCTCGGCGTCGTGGATGTTGCGGGCGTCGGGGTAGAACGTCGACAACGCGCCGACCGAGGCCATCAGCATGCCCATCGGATGGGCGTCGTAGCGGAAGCCTTGCATGAACGAGCGGACGTTCTCGTGCACGAACGTGTGGTAGGTGATCTCGTGCACCCACGCGTCGTACTCGGCCTTGGTCGGCAGGCTGCCGTGGACCAGGAGGTAGGCGACCTCGAGGAAGGTGGACTTCTCGGCGAGCTGCTCGATGGGGTAGCCGCGGTACTCGAGGATGCCCTGGTCGCCGTCGATGAAGGTCACCGAGCTCTTGCAGGACGCGGTGTTGACGAACCCGGGGTCGTAGACCGCGAGGCCGGGCTCGTCCTCGGTCGTGCGGATCTGGCCGATGTCGGCCGCCCGGATGGTGCCGTCGGTGATCGGGACGTCGTACTCCTGACCGGTGCGGTTGTCGCGCACGGTGAGAGTGGACTCGCCAGTCGGGTTGCCGGACACGGTGGCTCCTTCAACGCTAAGACGCGGGGGAACCGGTCTCCCGTGCGGATGGACGAGGGTCCGGTTCGTCCTTCCAACCTAGACCGAGCCCCCACGACGGTCGAATCCCAGTCTCGTTTTGACCCTGTGGAGAACTCGTCCGTAGACTTGCCGGTCGCGCCTCCTGCCGCGTCCACACCCCCGCACGGGTGAGGTCGCAGACCTGGACGAAGTGGAGCCAGGCAGAGTTCGTCAGAGGGCGCAGACCCACCTTCGACGACACCTCGCCGGAGGACCCTACGAACGAAAAGGCATGTCTGTGCGCACGTACAGCCCCAAGCCCGGTGACATCACCCGTCAGTGGTACGTCATCGACGCCGAGGACGTCGTCCTCGGCCGGCTCGCCGTCACCGCCGCCAACCTCCTGCGCGGCAAGCACAAGCCGATCTTCGCGCCGCACGTCGACACCGGCGACTTCGTCATCGTCGTCAACGCCGAGAAGGTCGCGCTGTCCGGTGACAAGAAGACCACCAAGATGGCCTACCGCCACTCCGGCTACCCGGGCGGCCTGACCGCCACGCCCATCGGCGTGGTGCTCGAGAAGGACGCCCGCAAGGCCGTCGAGAAGGCCGTCTGGGGCATGCTCCCCAAGAACCGCCTCGGCCGCCAGATCCTGAAGAAGCTCAAGGTCTACTCCGGCCCCAACCACCCGCACGCGGCCCAGAAGGCCGTGCCGTTCGAGATCAACCAGATCTCCCAGTGATCGCTGACGAAGGAAGACTCGTGACTGACACCACCAACGAGACCGGTCTCCAGGCCGGCGACGACAGCGACACCGGCGTCGAGGAGACCTACACCACCGACGAGTCGGGCATCGCCTACAGCTCGGAGTCCGCGCCGTCGGCCGACGCGCCGCTGAAGCCGGCCACCATCGCTCCCGCCGCGGCCACCGGCCGTCGCAAGGAGGCCGTGGCCCGCGTCCGGATCGTCCCGGGCACCGGCCAGTGGACCATCAACGGCCGCACTCTCGACTCCTACTTCCCCAACAAGCTGCACCAGCAGGTCGTCAACGAGCCCTTCGCGACGACCCAGCTCGAGGGCCGCTTCGACGTGATCGCCCGCATCCACGGCGGTGGCATCACCGGCCAGGCGGGCGCACTCCGCCTGGGAGTGGCCCGGGCGCTCAACGCCGTCGACATCGACGCCAACCGCGCGGTCCTCAAGAAGGCCGGCCTGCTCACCCGTGACGCCCGCGTCATCGAGCGCAAGAAGGCCGGCCTGAAGAAGGCCCGCAAGGCGCCTCAGTACAGCAAGCGCTGATCGACAGTCCTTTGGTGGCTCGCCTGTTCGGCACGGACGGCGTCCGGGGCCTGGCCAACGGTGACCTCACCGCCGGCCTGGCCCTGGACCTCTCCGTCGCCGCCGCCCACGTGCTCGCCGACCTCGGCGAGTTCGAGGGGCACCGCCCGCTGGCCGTGGTCGGCCGCGACACCCGCATCTCGGGGCAGTTCCTCGAGGCTGCGGTGGTCGCCGGCCTCGCGTCGGCGGGCGTCGACGTGCTGCTGCTGGGCGTGCTGCCGACGCCCGGGGTCGCCTACCTGACGGGCTCCCTCGGTGCCGACCTGGGCGTCGTACTCTCGGCATCGCACAACCCGATGCCCGACAACGGCATCAAGTTCTTCGCCCGCGGCGGCCTCAAGCTCGACGACGCGATCGAGACCGCGATCGAGCGCCGTCTGACCGAGGCCTTCGACCGCCCGACCGGAGGCGACGTCGGCCGGATCGTGGTCTACGACACGGCCGTGGAGGAGTACGCCGCCCACCTGGTGCGGTCGATCGACCACCCGCTCGCGGGGCTCACCGTGGTGCTCGACTGCGCGGAGGGTGCGGCCTACGAGTCCGGTCCGCGCGCCCTCGAGGACGCCGGCGCCCGGGTGATTGCGATCCACGCATCCCCCGACGGGCTCAACATCAACGACGGCTGCGGGTCCACCCACCTCGACACCGTCCGTGCCGCGGTGCTCGAGCACCGCGCCGACGTGGGCTTCGCCGTCGACGGCGACGCCGACCGCTGCCTGGCCGTCGACCACGAGGGCAACGTCGTCGACGGCGACCAGATCCTTGCCGTGCTGGCCTTGTCGATGAAGGACTCCGGCCGGCTCGCCAAGGACACCGTCGTGGCCACGGTGATGAGCAACCTCGGCTTCGTCAAGGCGATGCGCGCGGCCGGGGTCGGCGTTCGCCAGACCAAGGTCGGCGACCGCTACGTCCTGCAGGCGATGCAGGTCTCCGGCTACTCCCTCGGCGGCGAGCAGTCCGGCCACGTCATCCTCACCGACTACGCCACGACCGGCGACGGCCTGCTCACCGCGCTGCAGGTGCTGGAGCGGATGGTCACGACCGGACAGTCGCTGCAGTCGCTGGCCGCGGTGGTCCAGCGGCTGCCGCAGACGCTGGTCAACGTGCCCGACGTCGACAAGTCGCGGGTCGAGGAGGACGGCATCCTGGCGGCGGCCGTGGCCGAGGAGGAGGCCGCGCTGGGCGACAGCGGCCGCATCCTGCTGCGCCCGTCTGGCACCGAGCCACTGGTCCGCGTGATGGTCGAGGCCGCCACCCAGGGCGACGCCGACGCGATCGCGCACCGGCTCGCCGACGTCGTACGCCGCCGGCTCGCGCTCTAGATTTCGAGGCCCCGGATAACCCGTCGCGGCATGTCGGCCGGGCTCCTAGGATCTGCCGGGTGCTCGAGATCCGGACGATCGACGTCCACGACGAGGCGCAGCTCCACGAGTGGTGGGCAACAGGTCGGGAGTCGGTCGTGGCCGACCGCGCGTACGACGTCTACCCGGCCTGGGAGCACTCGCGCACCGCACTCTCTGAGGAGACCCCGGAACACGACCTGACGTTGCTCGCGGCCTACGACGACGGCCGCATGGTGGGGATCGGCCTGGTCGAGCTGCCGCTGCTCGACAACACCCACCTCGCCTATGTCGATGTCGACGTGCCGCCCGCACATCGCGGTCGTGGAGTCGGTGCCGCGCTGCTCGACGGGGTCGAGCAGATGGCACGGGACGCGGGCCGCACACATGCGATCGCGGCCGCCTTCATCCCGCCTGGCGGCACCAGCGCTGGTGCGCGGTTCGCCGGCACCCACGGCTACGAGGTGGCCAACACCGAGGGCTTCAAGGTCCTCGACCTCCGCGACCACCCCGACTGGGGGTCGTTGGACGAGCGGGTCGCCGCACGCATCGACGGATACCGCATCGTCGGGTGGGAGACCCACACGCCACCGGAGCACGTCGCCGATCTGGCGCGGGCGATCAGCACCTTCGTGAGCATGGTCCCGACGGGTGAGCTGGCGCTGGAGGACGGCGAGTGGACCCCCGAGCGCTACCTCGACAACGAGCGCCGCGGGGCGGTGCGCAACCGGCGGTTCGCCGCTGCCGCGATCGCACCCGACGGCGAGCTGGTCGGTTACACCGACGTCACCGTCTCGCGGGCGAAGACGACCCAGGGGTCGGTCGGCATCACCTTCGTCCTGCCGGGGCACCGGGCCACTCGCTCGGCCTCGCGGTGAAGCTGGCCAACCACCGGTCGCTGATGGCCACACTGCCGGAGTGCGAGTTCGTCCGCACCAGCAACGCCGACGTCAACGACCACATGAACGCCGTCAACGAGGCGATGGGCTACCGGCACGTCGAGGACATCCTCGAGGTTCAGAAGCAGCTCTAGAGCTTTCTCAGCCGCACGTAGCGCACCGAGTGGTCGCGGTCCTTGCGCAGCACCAGGTCGGCGCGGGCGCGGGTGGGCAGGATGTTCTGGGCGAGGTTGGGGCCGTTGATGGAGTCCCAGATCTGCTCGGCCGTGGAGACCGCCTGCTCGGGCGTGAGCGAGGCGTACCGGGTGAAGTACGACGCCGGGTCGCGGAACGCCGTCTCGCGCAGCCGCTGGAACCGCTCGACGTACCACTGGCGGATGTCGCTGGTCGCGGCGTCGACGTACACACTGAAGTCGAAGAAGTCGCTCAGGGCGAGGCCGCTGCGGCCGTCCTCGCGAACGCGTGCGGGCTGGAGCACGTTGAGGCCCTCGACGATGAGGATGTCGGGTTTGCGCACGACGACGTGCTCGCCGGGGACGATGTCGTAGGTCAGGTGGGAGTAGACCGGCGCGGTGACCTCGTCCCGCCCGGACTTGATGGCCGTCACGAAGCGCAGCAGCGCGCGCCGGTCGTAGGACTCCGGGAATCCCTTGCGCGCCAACAGCCCGCGGCGCTCCAGCTCCGCGGTCGCGAGCAGGAAGCCGTCGGTGGTGACCAGGACGACGTTGGGATGGGCCGGCCAGTGGGCCAGCATCTGCTGCAGCACGCGCGCGGTCGTCGACTTGCCGACGGCAACCGAGCCCGCGAGCCCGATCACGAACGGCGTGCGCGGCGGCTGGGGGCGGTGCAGGAACTCCTCCTGCTCGCGGTGCAGCCGCTCGGCCGCGCTCACGCGCAGGCTCAGCAGCCGCGACAGCGGGAGGTAGACCTGGCGCACCTCGTCGAGGTCGAGGAAGTCGCCCAGGCCGCGCAGCTGCTCGACCTCGCCCTGGCTGAGCGGGTCCTCGACCTCGTCGGCAAGAGACGCCCAGGTGTCGCGGTCGAGCTCGACGTACGGCGACGGCTCGCGCTCGCTCGTCCCGAGCGGGCCGTCGGAGGGCATGCGCGGCATTCTTGCAGGGCCCTTCTCTAGACTCGGGCCCATGTGCGGCATCGTGGGCTACGTCGGCGAGAAGTCAGCGCAGGACGTCGTGATCGAGGGCCTGCGACGTCTCGAGTACCGCGGCTACGACTCCGCCGGCATCGCGCTGGTCCACGACGGCGAGATCCTCTCCGACAAGAGGGCCGGCAAGCTCGCCAACCTCGAGAAGGCGCTCGTCGAGCACCCCCTCGGGTCGTCCACCACCGGCATCGGCCACACGCGCTGGGCAACCCACGGCGCGCCCACCGACCGCAACGCCCACCCGCACCTCGGCCGCCGGGACCGGGTGGCGGTGATCCACAACGGGATCATCGAGAACTTCGCCGAGCTGCGTGACGAGCTCGAGGCCGAGGGCGTGGAGATGCGGTCCGAGACCGACACCGAGACCGCCGCGCACCTTCTCGAACGTGAGCTGGAGTCCGGGGCCGACCTCACGGTGGCGATGCAGCGGGTCTGCCAGCGGCTGTCGGGAGCGTTCACGCTCGTCGCCGTCGACGCCGAGGACGCCTCCCGCGTCGTCGCCGCCCGCCGCAACTCCCCGCTCGTCGTCGGACTCGGGGACGGCGAGAACTTCGTGGGCTCCGACGTGGCGGCGTTCATCGAGCACACCCGCGACGCGCTCGAGCTCGGCCAGGACCAGGTCGTGACCATCACGCGCGAGGGCGTCGAGGTGACCGGGTTCGACGGCTCTCCTGCCGAGGGCAAGCCGTACCACGTCGACTGGGACCTCTCGGCCGCGGAGAAGGACGGCCACGACTGGTTCATGCGCAAGGAGATCTTCGAGCAGCCCCACGCCGTCGCCGACGCCCTGCTCGGGCGCCACACCGCGAGCGGCCGGCTCCAGCTCGACGAGATGCGGCTGTCGGAGCAGGAGCTGCGCGACGTCGACAAGATCATCGTGATCGCGTGCGGCACCGCCTTCTACGCCGGACTGGTCGCGAAGTACGCCATCGAGCACTGGACCCGCATCCCGTGCGAGGTCGAGCTGGCTCACGAGTTCCGCTACCGCGACCCGATCCTGACGCAGGACACGCTCGTCGTCGCGATCAGCCAGTCGGGCGAGACCGCCGACACGCTGATGGCGATCCGCCACGCGCGCACCCAGGGCTCGCGGGTGCTGGCGATCTGCAACACCAACGGCTCGACGATCCCGCGTGAGTCCGACGCCGTCATCTACACCCACGCCGGCCCCGAGATCGGCGTGGCGTCGACCAAGGGCTTCATCACCCAGCTGGTGGCGTCGTACCTCCTGGGCCTCTATCTCGCGCAGGTGCGCGGCACCAAGTTCGGCGACGAGATCCGCGGCGTGGTCGAGGAGCTCGAGCAGATGCCCGGTCACCTGCAGACCATCCTCGACCGCAAGGACGTGGTCTACGCGCTGGCGGCCGAGCTGGCCGGCGCGCGGTCGGTGCTGTTCCTGGGCCGGCACGCCGGGTTCCCCGTGGCGCTGGAGGGTGCGCTCAAGCTCAAGGAGCTCGCCTACATCCACGCCGAGGGCTTCGCGGCCGGCGAGCTCAAGCACGGCCCCATCGCGCTGATCGAGGACGGTCTGCCGGTGTTCTGCGTCGTCCCGCCCCAGGGCCGCGACCAGTTGCACGACAAGATGATCAGCGCCATCCAGGAGATCCGCGCCCGTGGCGCACGCACCATCCTGCTGGCGGAGGAAGGGCGACCCGGCGGTGGCGCCGTACGCCGACTCGGTGATCTACCTGCCTCGCGTACCCGTGCTGCTGCAGCCGCTCGTGGCCGTCGTACCCCTGCAGCTGTTCGCGTGCGAGCTGGCCAGCAACATGGGCCACGACGTCGACCAGCCGCGCAACCTCGCCAAGTCCGTCACGGTCGAGTAGGTCCGGCCCCGTGGCGGTGATCGGCGTCGGCATCGACGTGGTCGACCTGGAGCGCTTCGCGGAGTCGCTGGCGCGTACACCCGGGCTGTCCGAGCGGCTGTTCACCCCGGCCGAGGGCACGCTCGGGATGGCCTCGCTGGCCGCGCGGTTCGCCGCCAAGGAGGCGCTGGCCAAGGCCCTCGGCGCGCCCGGCGACCTGGCCTGGCACGACGCCGAGGTCGTGTCCGAGGACTCCGGGCGGCCGGTGTTCGAGATGCGTGGCACCGTCGCCGCCCGCGCCGAGGAGCTCGGCGCCGTCCACGTCCACCTGTCGCTCTCCCACGACGCCGGCATCGCCTCCGCGGTCGTCGTGCTGGAGTCGTGAGGCTGAGCGTGCGCTAGACCGCACGCTTGGGCGCACGACGCGGAACCCCCAACGCCAGGAGATCGCGTGCGACCTGCTCGTAGTCGTCTCGGAGCTCGCGTGAGGTGCATCGGACCACGGTGCGCCCGGGGCCGCTGAGACGGCGCTGGCGGGCAAGGTCGTCCTCCCAGTGCTCGACGTCCATGTGGAACCCGCCATCGATCTCCAGCACGACGATGTGACCGCTGGCCAGCACCCACTCGCAATCGGTGAAGCGAACACGCCCCGCGGAGTCAACGCGCTTCTGCTGCCTGGTGGGAGCGGCGATGCCCATCCGTCGGCAGAGTCGCCGGACGTCCATCTCGGCGAGGGACTGCGCGCCGCCGTCGATGTCCGCGATCGCCTGCCTGGACAGCCGTGCCCAGTGACTTCTGGTAGGCAGCCCAGAGCAGGACAGCGGGCTCGATGCGGCAAACCGGCAGGCCCGGACGAGGCAGTCGCATCGCTGCCAGATCGCGCCGGGTGCGCACGAAGGTCGACGCCGGGCGACCTCCTCCTCGTCGAGGTCCAGTCCGTCGGGGACGAGGACGGTGACGGTCTCGCGGTGCCAATGTCGCAGTCCCAGCACTTCTGCGGCGGTGAGTCCGCCGATCAGGCGTTCGGACCTGCGTGAAGGACGCCCAACCACATAATCCTTCACGGGACAGTGCACCGGTCGTCGTACAGATCACGGTGCTAGACCACTGCACCCATCGACCGGCCGCGATCTGGTTGCGAACGAAGAAGCGGTCCAAGCCGAGCTCGTTGAGCTGCCGACGCGTGATCAAGCCAGACTGCGACTCCGCCAGCGGCCGCCAGTCTGCTCGGTCAGGTCGCTTGGGCATGCCGGTAGGCAACCGGATTCACAATCGAGCGTGCCGTCACCTCTCCACAGGCCACGAGTCGTGTGGCCCACGTGCGCTAGAACGCACTCTCAGCCGCACGACCCAACTAGCGTGAGCCGCATGAGGAGCGCGCACACGGTCGAGCAGGTGCGGGCGGCGGAGGCGGCGCTGATGGCGCGGCTGCCGGAGGGCGCGCTGATGCAGCGGGCGGCGGCGGGGCTGGCGAGTGCGGTGCTGGACCTGCTGGGACGCGCGTACGGCGCCCGGGTCGTGCTCCTGGTGGGCGGCGGCGACAACGGCGGCGACGCGTTGTACGCCGGGGCGTTGCTGTCCCGGCGAGGGTGCCGGGTGAGCGCCTGGCTGCTGTCGGACCAGCCGCACGAGGCCGGGCTCGCCGCGCTGACCCGCGCCGGCGGGCGCATGGTCACCGAGGCGCCGCGGGAGCCGCAGGACCTCGTCGTCGACGGCATCGTCGGGCATCGGCGGGCGGCCAGGACTCGAGCCCGCGGCGGTGGCCGCGCTCGAGGCGCTCGCAGGGCGTGCCGGTCGTCGCCGTCGACGTACCCAGTCCGGCGTCGGCGTCGACACCGGGCGAGCTCGACGGGCCGGCGGTGCGGGCCGAGGTCACCGTCACCTTCGGCACCCACAAGGTCGCCCTGCTGGCCGACCCGGCGGCGGAGCGCGCGCGGGCGCGGTCCACCTGGTCGACATCGGCTCGACCTTCCTGCGGCGCAGGTCGAGAGCCTCCAGGCCGACGACGTGGCCGCCCTGCTGCCCCGGCCGGACGAGCAGCGCACAAGTACACCCGCGGCGTCGTCGGCGTGCGCGCCGGCTCGCCGACCTACCCCGGCGCGGGCGTGCTCTGCGTCGCGGGGGCGGCGTCCGGGCTGTGCGGCATGGTCCGCTACGTCGGCCGGCGCCCGCGACCAGGTGGTCGCGGCTCACCCCGACGTGGTCACCGAGAACGGCAGGGTCCAGGCGTGGACGGTCGGCTCCGGCGGCGGACCGGACGTCGCGACGATGCTGGCCGAGGCGCTGCTCGACGGCGTGCCGATGGTGGTCGACGCCGATGCCCTCGCGCTGGTCGACGGGCCGCTCGCGGTGCCCGCGGTGCTCACCCCGCACGCCGGCGAGCTCTCCCGGATGACGGGCGAGCCCCGCGAGCGGATCGAGGCGGCGCCGCTGCGTCATGCCCGCGAGGCCGCCGCCCGGTACGACGCCGTGGTGCTGCTCAAGGGCCGGCGAACGGTCGTCGCCCGGCCCGACGGCCGCGCGCGCATCTCCACCACCGGTGTCCCGTGGCTGGCCACGGCCGGCGCGGGCGACGTGCTCGCCGGGATGATCGGTGCCCTGCTGGCCGCCGGGCTCGAGCCGTTCGACGCTGCGAGCGTCGGCTCCTGGCTGCACGGGGCGGCGGCGACGTACGCCTCGCAGGGCGGGCCGGTCACCGCGCCCGAGGTCGCCCGCGCGGTGCCTGCCGTCGTGCGCGACCTCCTCTGAAACAATCCACTTCATGCGCCCGGAGATCGTGGTCGACCTGGCCGCGGTCCGTCACAACGTCCGCGCGCTCGCCGAGCTGGCGGCCCCCGCCGTGGTGATGACCGTCGTCAAGGCCGACGGCTACGGCCACGGGATCGTCGAGTCGGGCCGGGCCGCCCGTGAGGCCGGAGCGGCATGGCTCGGCGTGGCGACGGTCGCCGAGGCACTCGCCCTGCGAGCGGCTGGCGACACCGGGCCGCTGCTGTGCTGGCTCACCCTCCCCGACGACGTGGCGGACGGCTCGCTCGCGGCCGCGGCGGCCGCCGGGGTCGACATCACGGCGTACACGGTCGACCGGCTGGTCGACATCGCGGCGGCGGGGCTGGCAGCGGACGCCGTCGCGCGCATCCAGCTCAAGGTCGACACCGGTCTCAGCCGGGGCGGCGCCGCCCTCGCCGACTGGGAGGCGTTGACCCGAGCGGCCGCGGTCATCGAGGGCCGCGGCAGCGCTCGCATCACGGGGGTGTGGTCACACTTCGCCTGCAGCGACGAGCCCGGCCACCCCGCCAACGACCTGCAGGAACAGCGGTTCCTCGATGCGCTGGGAGTCGCCGAGCAGGCCGGGCTGCGGCCCGAGGTGCGCCACCTCGCCAACTCCGCCGCCGCGATGCTGCGGCCCAGCAGCCGGTTCGACCTGGTGCGGTGCGGCCTGGCGTCGTACGGCCTCGACCCCGCTCCCGGAGTGCCGCACGGCATGGCGCTGCGCCCCGCGATGAGCGTCCGCGCACCTCTCGCCCTGGCCAAGCGGATCGCGAAGGGCGAGGGCGTCTCCTACGGCCACACCTGGGTCGCCGACGAGGAGACGACCGTCGGGCTGGTGCCGGTCGGGTACGGCGACGGAGTGCCCCGCCACGGCAGCGACGTGCTCGAGGTGGCGGTGGGCGGCGTACGCCGGCCGGTGCGTGGCCGCGTCTGCATGGACCAGGTCGTGGTCGACCTCGGCGGCGACCTGCCGGACCCCGGCGCCGAGGTCGTGCTGTTCGGTCCGGGCGACCACGGGGAGCCCACCGCGCAGGACTGGGCCGAGGCGTGCGGCACCATCTCCTACGAGATCGTGACCAGGTTCGGTGGCCGCATCGCGCGACGCTACGAGGGAGACGAGAGTTGAGCACCGCCCGCAGGGTCCTCGGGGTCGCGGCCGGCGCGGTCGGTGTCGCCGCGGCCGGCACCGCCTTCCGGGTCGCCCAGCGACGGCGGGTCATCGCCCGCCGCGGGGTGGGCGACCAGACGCCGTTCGGCTCGCTGCGGGCGGAGCCGCTGACCGTCGTCGCCGACGACGGCGTCCCGCTGCATGTCGAGGTCGACGAGCTCGACCCCTCGCTCGTCAGCGGGAGGGGGCTGCGCGCGAGGCGCCGGCACGCCGAGCTGACCGTGGTCTTCGTGCACGGCTACGCGCTCAACCTGGACTCCTGGCACTTCCAGCGGGCGGCCTACCGGGGCCTGGTCCGCACGGTCTACTACGACCAGCGTTCCCACGGCCGGTCCGGACGCTCGGCCGAGGAGCATGCCAACATCGAGCAGCTCGGCCAGGACCTGATGCGCGTCCTCGACCACGCCGTGCCCGACGGGCCGGTCGTGCTGGTCGGCCACTCGATGGGCGGCATGACGATCGTCGCGCTGGCCGAGGAGTACCCCGAGCTGTTCGGCGACCGGGTCGTCGGCGTCGGGCTGGTCGGCACCACCGCCGGCGGCGTCGACCCGCACCGCATCGTGCTGCCGCTGCTGCCCTCCACCGTCGGCGGCCAGCTGGCCTCGCGGCTGGTCGCGGCGCTGGCTCGCGGACACCGCACCGTCGACCGGTTCCGCCGGATCGGGCGCTCGGTGGCGCTGGTCGCGACCGACGAGCTGGCGTTCGGCGACGCCGTACCCGCCCGGTACGTCGAGTTCGTCGACGAGATGCTCTCGGCCACTCCGTTCAACGTGGTCGCCGACTTCTTCCCGACGTTCGGCACGCTCGAGAAGTTCGAGACCGTGCATGCGATGAGCAGCGTGCCCACCGCGATCATCTGCGGCACCGAGGACAAGCTGACGCCGATCGAGCACAGCCGCAAGCTGCACGAGCTGATCGAGGGTTCCACGCTGCTGGAGTGCGTCGGGGCCGGGCACATGGTGATGCTCGAACGCCACGACCAGGTCAACGCCGAGCTCGACCAGCTGCTCGCCGCGGCCGGAGACCTGGTCGACCAGTCATGAGCGTGCGATGACCCTCGTCGTACGACGTGTGGGGGCCGACGCCGCGACGACCGTGCACGCCGTCGTGCGCGCGGCTTTCGGGGCGCGTCCGCCGCTCGACCCGCCTGCCGACGCGACGGCCGAGACTCCCGAGACCGTGGGCGCCGCGCTGGTGAGGGGCGGTGGGCTGCTCGCGACGCTGGAGGGCCACCCGGTGGGCGCGCTGCTGATGGACCCCGTCGCCCGCACGGTGTGGCTGCGGCGCTTCGGCGTCGTCCCTGCCGCCCAGCGGCTCGGCGTAGCCGGAGCCCTGGTGGCCGAGGCGCTGTCGATCGCCGACGGCGACGAGCTGGCCGTGGTGGCGCGCGAGGAGCTGCCCGCGACGATCGACTTCTGGCGCGGGCACGGGTTCGCGGAGACGGGCCGGCAGCCGCCGTACGTCGAGCTGCGGCGCGCGGTCCCGCGCACCTACCCCGCCCCCGACGCCGCAGCCATGCGCGAGCTCGGCCGGATGGTGGGCGGACTGGTCCGCGCCGGCGACGTGGTCGTGCTCTCGGGCGAACGGGGCGTCGGCAAGACGACGTTCGTCCAGGGTCTCGGCGGGGAGCTGGGCGAGGCCTCGCTGGACCAGGCCGTCACGGTCGTGGAGTGGGGCAGTGGCATCGCCGAGGGCCTCGCCGACGCCCGCCTCGAAGTACGCATCGCCCGTGCGTTCAGCGACCCCGGCGACCCCGACGTCCCCGACCCCCGCACCGTCACCCTCGTCCCCGCCGGCGCCCGCTGGCTGGGAGTCTCCTGGCCGCCGACATCGGAGTAGTCCCGTGCAGTTCCGGGGTCGCGGCAGGGCTTTGACCCCGGAACCGCACGGGAGTACCCCGTGAAACCGGTGGAGAACTGGCGTGAGGGTGGCGTGAAACCGGGGGCGCCCATGCTTCCGGCATGACTTCGACAACGACTGTCACCGCAGACCCACAGACAACCACCGGCCGGATCGGCTCCGAGCTCGCCGTCGAGGCGCGCGGGCTGGTCAAGGCGTTCGGCGACCAGCGCGCCGTGGACGCCATCGACCTGTCCGTACTCCGCGGCGAGGTGTTCGGCGTACTCGGCCCCAACGGCGCCGGCAAGACCACGATGCTCAAGATGCTGGCCACCCTGCTCCCGATCGACGCGGGCGAGGCGAGCGTGTTCGGTGTCGACGTCGCGGCGCGAGCCGCACGTCGTGCGCCAGCTCCTCGGCGTGACGGGCCAGTACGCCTCCGTCGACGAGCTGCTCACCGCCACCGAGAACCTCGATCCTGTTCGCGCCGCCTCCAGGGGCTCGGCCGCGGCGACGCCCGTCGTACGGCGGACCGGCTGCTCGAGCAGTTCGACCTCACCGAGGCGGCCAGCAAGCCGATCAAGCAGTTCTCCGGCGGCATGCGCCGCCGGCTCGACCTGGCCGCCAGCTTGATCACCCGGCCACCACTGATCTTCCTCGACGAGCCCACCACCGGCCTCGACCCGCGTACCCGCGGTCAGATGTGGGTGACGATCCGCGAGCTGGTCAGCGAGGGCAGCACGGTGCTGCTGACGACGCAGTACCTCGACGAGGCCGACCAGCTGGCCGACCGCATCCAGGTGATCGACCGCGGCCGCACGGTGGCGCTCGGGCACGCCGGACGAGCTGAAGTCCTCGATCGGCGGGTCCTCGCTGCAGCTGCAGCTGGTCGAGGCCGGCCGACCTCGAGCGGGCCACCGGCATCGTGCAGCGGCTGCTCGACGAGCAGGCCGTGCCGAGCCCCGAGTCCCGACGCCTCACGGTGGCCCTGACCCGTAGCGACCAGGCCGTCGACGTGCTCCTGGCCCTTCGCGAGGCCGGCGTCGCCATCGAGTCGGTCGGCGTGGCCAAGCCCTCCCTCGACGAGGTGTTCCTGGCGCTCACCGGCCACGACACACACGGAACCACCGACACCGACGACACCGAGACCTACGAGGATGACGATCCGATGACCACTCATCGACACCTCGACGTGTGACTGCCGCCGCCACGTCGAGCTTGGCCGACACCGCCCAGCAGACGATGACCATGGCGTGGCGGGCCACGCTGAAGATGCGGCGCAACCTCGAGCAGTTCTTCGACGTCATCATCCAGCCGCTGCTGTTCACGGCGATGTTCGCCGGGATCTTCGGCGGTGCGATCTCGGGCAGCGTGAACAACTACCTGCCGCTCCTCATCCCCGGGCTGATCGCCCAGACGGTGCTGACCGCGTGCATCGCCACCGGCACCCAGATCCGCGAGGACATGGACAAGGGCGTCTTCGACCGGTTCAAGGTGCTGCCGATCTCGCGGGTCGCCCCGCTGGCCGGGCCGATGGTGGCCGACATGATCCGCTACCTGATCGCGGGCGTGCTCACCTTCGCCACGGGTATCGCGATCGGCTACCGCCCCGGAGGCGGCGTGCTGGGCGTGACGATGGCGATCCTGCTGGGTGTCATCGCCGGCTGGTCGCTGGCGTGGATCTTCACCTGGTTCGGCACCGTCGGCAAGAGCGCACAGTCGGTGCAGGGGTACTCGCTGATGGTGATGTTCCCGCTGACGTTCCTGTCCAACGCGTTCGTCCCTGCCGACACCCTGCCCGGCTGGCTGGAGGCCTTCACCAAGGTCAACCCGGTCTCGCACATCGTCACCGCGCTGCGCGACCTCGCGAACACCGGCAACGTCACCGCCGAGGTCGGCTGGGCACTGCTCGGCTGCCTCGCGGTGATCGCGGTCTTCGCGCCGCTCGCGGTGCGGGGCTTCACCCGGAAGATGTAGCACGCCTCAGCAGCATCGCGCGCCTCCTCGACGAGCTCGGCCACCGACCGGTCGGCGTACGCCGGCACCAGCCTCGTCGAGGAGGCCTGGCGCTGCCTGCGCTCGGCGAGCTCCCGCAGGCCGTCCCACGCCATCGTCGGGAAGCTGCGGTTGTAGGACCACCGCTGGGCCAGGGCGAGCAGGCGTACGGCGTCCTCGCGACGTCGCGGGTCGGCCCGTACCGCAGTGCCCAGGCGCCGACCGCTGCCAGCAGCACGCCGTTGAGCGGGAAGTCGAGAGTAGGGCAGGCCGGTGCCGCATCGAGCTTCGGCGTGCTGGTCGACGAGCAGGTCGATCAGCTCGCGGGCGCGCTCCGCGTCGGCCGGGCCCGAGCCGTAGCGGACGCCGGGCCACCAGCGAGGCCGACGCGGCCAGCAGCACCCACGGGCTCAGCCCGCCGACGTCGATGCCCTCGACCGGCACCACGCTGGCCACGGCGTCGTCGAAGCAACCGGAGGCCCGTCGGCGACCTCGCCACGAGCCAGCGCGAGCTCGGCCCGCGCGGCGAGCAGCGACCATCTGCGACCCGAGCTGGCCTCGACGCCCTCGCGCGGCGACCTCGTCGAGGATCCGCTCGGCCGTCGTCGGCGTCGCCGTCGAGCAGCGGCATCCAGGGCTGTGCCGATCCGGATCGACTGGGCGTCGTCATCGGCGTGGAGGCGCTTCAGGATAGGCCAGGCCGACCTCGGCGTGCTCCGCCGCGCTCCGATGGTCGCCGAGCACCATGTCCGAGCTGCGCGAGCTGGCCGTGCAGCGAGGCCTCGAGGAACGGCGTCAGCGGGCCCCGCGGTCCAGCCCCTCCTGGGCGTGGCCCTCGCGGCGGGGATGTCCCCCGCGTTCTCGGCGACCAGGGCCGCCCACAGCAGCGCCGTCTGGGCGGTGACCGGGTCGGCGTCCGTCGGCCAGGGCAGCCACCCTGACGTCCGGCTGACGCTCGTCGCCCTCGTCGACGAACATCGCGTAGGCCACCCGCGCCCACGGGTGCGCCGGGACTCCCCAGCGCCCGAGTCGAGGCCAGAGTCCGTCGATGGAGCGGTGCGGCATCCAGCTCAGGTGGACCACCAGATAGGACACGCGAGCTGGGCCGTTTCACGCAGGTCCTCGGGGCGGTTCCCAGTCGGCCAGGGCGGCCTCGGCGGCGTCGGCGATGGCGAAAACCCGCGGGTGGTTGCCGGTGATCGTCCAGACCGCCCCCAAGGTGGCGAGCAGGCGTGCGACCAGCACGCGGTCGCCATCGCGCAGGCGCGCCGCAGCACGTCGGTCAGGTTGTTCTCCTCGGCGCCGAGCACGTCGATCGCCTCGATCTCGCCGGGTCCGAACAACCCGGCGCCCTATGCCGCGTCACGAGGTCGCCTGCCCAGGCGTCCTGCCGGCGGTGGGCGCCTCGTCGCGGCAGCCCCGCCGCGTTGAGCCGGTCCGCCGCGAACTCGCGCACGGTCTCGAGCATCCGGAAGCGGGTCATCCCGTCGACCTCCGCGACGGTCACCAGCGACTGCTCGGCGAGGGTGTCGACCAGATCGGCCCCGCCCGTCGCCCACGACTGCCACCGCCGCGTCGCGCGGACGAAGCCGTCGTGGAACACCGACAGCCGCGCCATCCCCTCCTGGTCGTCGGCGGTCGAGGAGTGCCCAGGACCACTCGATGACGGCACTGAGGGTGCGGTGCCTCTCGGGGGCCGACCGGTCGCGCGAGCGCAGCAGCTCGAAGAGGTGGTCGAGGCGGCGGCGTACCTCCTCCACCGTCATGGTGCGCACCCGGGCCGCGGCCAGCTCGATCGCCAGCGGAAGCCCGTCGAGGCGGGCCACGATGTCGGCTACTGCGTCGGCCGGGAGCTCGGCGTCGGCGCGGGCGGCCCGGGCCCGCTGCACGAACAGAGCCGAGGCGTCATCGGGGGCCAGCTGTCGTAGGGCCACCACCTGTTCGGCGGCGAGGCCGAGCGGCGCGCGGCTGGTGGTGAGCACGTGCAGGTCGCGGGTGGTCACCAGCAGCAGTGCCACCAGCGAGGCGACCGACTCGAGGACGTGCTCGCAGTTGTCGAGCACCAGCAGGGTCGGCGCGCTGTCGAGCTCGGCGGCGATCCGGCTGCGGACGTCGGCCAGCTGCGCCGGAGTGAGAGAACGGCGGCCGGTCACCGACCCGCGCACGCCCAGCGCGGCGCCCGACCTCGGCGACGACGTCGTCGCCGGAGGTGACGCCGACCAGCTCGACGAAGTAGACGCGCGGCTGGGTCGCCTCGCGCGCGAGCACGTGGGCGACCCGCGTCTTGCCCAGACCACCGGGCCCGGCGATCGTGACGAGGCGGGCGCGGCGCACAGCGGCGCGGAGCTCGGCGAGGTCGTCCTCGCGTCCCAGCAGCTCGTCGGGGTCGAAGTGCACGCCGTCGCGGACCGGGCTGTCGGCGACGAGCAGCTCGCGGTGCAGCCGCTGGAGAGACGGGTCGGGGTCGACGCCGAGACGGTCGGCGAGGTCGCTGCGGTAGTGCTCATAGCGTTCCAGCGCGGCGGCCGGCCCGGCGGTGGCGGCGACGCTGCGGAGCAGGGCCGCGGTCACGGGTACGTCGTGCACGGCCGACGGCGTGCGCCGACCTCGAGGTGGGCGAGTGCCTCCTGGTCGCGGCCGGAGGCCGACAGGGCCAGTCCCAGCACGCGGCCGGCCCGGCGGCGGTCGGCGGCGGCGTCGCCCCGCAGCTCGGCGAGGGGGCCGTCGTCACCGGAAGCCTCCCCGTTGCCGAGCCCGGTCGCGCGGGCCGCGAGCTCGACGGCACGAGGCGCGTCGCCGGCACCGAGCGCGGCCACGGCCTCGCGGGTCAGCCGGCGCAGGAGCAGCGCGTCGACCTCGTCGGCGGGCACGCCGAGCCGGTAGCCGCCGTCGTACCGCTCGACGCTGCCGGCTCCCATGGCCGTGCGCACGCGTGAGACCAGGACCTGCAGCGCCTTGGTGGGGTTGGCCGGCTCGTCGTCGGCCCAGATGAGCTGGATCAGGCGGCCGTCGGTCACGCCGTCGGGGCGAGCGGCAAGTGCCGCGAGCAGCGCCGCGACGCGGTCGCCCGGGACGGCCTGGCCTTGCCAGGCGATCCCGTCGAGGAGCGTGAGCGCGGTGGGCACCCGGCCAGGATAGGAGCGGGGTCGGCGGCGCTGGGCGGACGCCGTACGGTGTGCCCTGAATGTCGTTCAGGGTTCGAGGCTCGAGCTGGCGGCCCTCGCACCTCGACCACGAAGGAGGAGTCACATGCCGCACCAGGTCAAGGCCGTCGTCGCCCGCAGCAAGGGCGCGCCGGTCAGTGTCGAGACCATCAACGTCCCCGACCCCGGGCCGGGCGAGGCGCTCGTGCAGGTGCAGGCGTGCGGGGTGTGCCACACCGACCTGCACTACCGGGAGGGCGGCATCAACGACGACTTCCCGTTCCTGCTCGGCCACGAGGCGAGCGGCGTGGTCGAAGCCGTCGGCGAGGGCGTGACGGGGCTGGAGCCCGGTGACTTCGTGGTGCTCAACTGGCGCGCGGTGTGCGGCAACTGCCGGGCCTGCCTGCGCGGCGAGCCGTGGTACTGCTTCGCGACCTTCAACGCCACCCAGAAGATGACCCTGGAGGACGGCACCGAGCTGTCGCCCGGCCCTCGGCATCGGCGCCTTCGCCGAGAAGACCCTGGTCGCTGCCGGCCAGTGCACGAAGGTCGACGCGTCCGCCCGGCCCGCCGCTGTCGGCCTGCTCGGCTGCGGCGTGATGGCCGGCCTCGGTGCCGCGATCAACACCGGAGGGGTGACGCGCGGCAGGTCCGTCGCCGTGATCGGCTGCGGCGGCGTGGGCGCTGCGGCGGTGGCAGGCTCGGTGCTCGCCGGCGCCGGCACGGTGATCGCCGTCGACATCGACGACCGCAAGCTCGAGGGCGCCCGCAAGATGGGCGCGACCCACACGGTGAACTCCACCTCGCAGGACCCGGTCGAGGCGATCCAGTCGCTCACCGGCGGCCACGGCGCCGACGTCGTCATCGACGCGGTCGGCCGCCCCGAGACCTGGAAGCAGGGCTTCTACGCGCGCGACCTGGCCGGCACGCTCGTCCTGGTCGGCGTACCGACGCCCGAGATGAGGATCCCTGACATCCCGCTCATCGACGTGTTCGGCCGTGGCGGCTCGCTGAAGTCCAGCTGGTACGGCGACTGCCTGCCGACCCGCGACTTCCCGCTGCTCGTGGACCTCTACCAGCAGGGCCGCCTCGACCTCGACGCGTTCGTCACCGAGGAGATCGGGATCGACGACGTCGAGGCGGCGTTCGAGAAGATGCACGGCGGCAACGTGCTGCGCTCGGTGGTCCTGTTCTGATGAGTCGTGTGCCCCACGCAGCGCTATAGACGGTATGGCGTCACCACTCGCTTGTCGGGTGGTTGCGTATCGAGGCCTCGCTCACACAGATTCGTGGGTTACCGGGCAGAGGCTGCCTGCCCGGCCTATCCGACAAGTGTGGGAGGCCCCGATGTCTACAGAGCGTACGAGTGTCGGTCTGGATGTGCACGCACTCTCGGTGCGAGCAGCCGGCGCTGGACACCTTGACCGGGCGAGTTCGTTGAGGAGACGTTGACACCCGCGCCCGACCATGTCCGGGACTCGGTGCGCCGTCTTCCCGGACCGGTCGCGGTGGCCTACGAGGCCGGCCCGACCGGGTTCGGTCTGTACCGGGCGCTGACCGCGGCCGGGATCCGCTGCGAGGTGGTCGCTCCCTCGAAGCTGCTGCGGCCGGCCGGGGACCGGGTCAAGACCGACGCCCGCGACGCGATCCACCTGGCCCGGCTGCTGCACCTAGACGAGTACACCCCGGTCACCGTGCCCACCGTGGGCGCCGAGTCTGCTCGAGACCTGGTCCGGGCCCGCGAGCAGTGCCGCGGCGACCTGATGCGGGCCCGGCACCGGGTCTCGAAGATGCTGCTGCGTCATGGGCTGATCTACTCCGGCGGCACCAAGTGGACCGGCCTGCACCTGGCCGTGGCTGCGGCGGCAGCGGCTGGACCAGCCGCCCTCCCAGCTGGCGCTGGAGGAGTACTACGACACCCTGCTGGCCACCAAGGCCCGCCGCGACCGGCTCGACACGGCGATCGAGGCGATGGCCGCCGACAGCGAGTTCACCCCCCTGGTGCGACGGCTGGGCTGCCTGCGCGGTGTCGCGAACCTGACCGGGTTCGCGCTCGCGGTCGAGATCGGGGACTGGCACCGGTTCACCGGCACCTCGATCGGCTCGTTCGTCGGGCTGGTGCCCAGCGAGGAATCCTCCGGCGCAACCCGGTCACAGGGATCGATCACCAAGACCGGTAACAAACACGTCCGCCGGCTGCTCGTCGAGGCCGCCTGGCACCACCGCAATCCCTACCGCCCCGGCGTCGTCATGCGCCGCCGGTGGGACCAAGCCCCCGCCGCGGCCCGCGCCCGTGGCGACGATGGCAACCGGCGACTCCACCGGCGCTGGCAAGCCTTCGATGCCCGCCACAAGAAGCCCGCCGTCGCCAACACCGCCATCGCCCGCGAACTCGCCTCTTGGTGTTGGTCGCTGGCCACCATGGACGGTTGACAGCAACCCCATGACCGGTCTCCTGGCATCACGAGACAGGACCCAGCGCAAGCGTGTAGCAAACCCGCGCCCGCGCTATGAGCAACCGACCCACAGCCTGTCACGCTCGTTTATAGACAAGCGGACACGCTCCAGCCGAACGCCCCGTCCTGCGGTAACCAACCCGCGAATATCAGCCTGACCCTCGTCGCAACGACACGCCCGCGAGTCCTGCCCCCAAACCAGGCGACCAAGGCGCCGCCAATCACCCAGACCGGCGGCGCCTACCCCTGTCCCTTCACAAGCCGTGCCTCCATATCAGCGCGTTCTCAGGCACACGACCCGATCTCTCCGAGGCGCAGCACCAGGAAGCCGGCGACCAGCGAGCCGAGGGTGCCGAGGGCCATGTCGAGCAGGGTGTCCTCGTAGGCGGTGTCGAGCTCGGTGCCGTGGCGGATGAAGGTGTACCACTCGCCGAGCTCCCAGCCGAGGGCCAGCAGGCAGCCGAAGCCGGTCACCAGGCTGACCAGCACCCACGCCGGCCGCAGCCGCGGCGCCACGACCAGGGCGAGGCCCAGGCACAGGAACACCCAGTTGACGAAGTGGTTGAAGTCGTCCCACCAGCCGACGGTGTCGTAGAGGTCGAGGCTGTTGCCGGTCACGTCGACCAGGAACGGCAGGCCGATCAGGCCGAACGCGAGGTACGGCGGGGCGCTCGGCGCCGCCGCGGCGGCGCTGGACGAGCCACCAGACGGCGGGGACGAACAGCATCATCACCGGGTAGGCGATGAGCCGGGCCCCGAACGCCTTGTCGGCGAAACGCTCGATGCCCGGCACGTACTCCGCCACCGCCAGCTGCGCGACGGTGAGCACGAGCACGACGGCCGGGAACCACACCGAGTGCCAGAACCCGGGCGGTTCGTCGCGCCTGCGGACGCCTTCGAGGGCGATTTCCCGTTGTGTCACGCAGCGGACAGTAGCGGGCGAGAGACTTCTCTAGCCTGGAATCGTGCCCACCTCCGCGCCCGATCCCGCGCCCGATGTCGCACTCGTCATCGCGCACGTCAGCGACACCCACTTCGGCAACGACAACGGTGAAGCCGCCGAGCGCGCCGAGCGGGTGCTCGACGCTCTGCTCCGGATGGAGCCGCGCCCCGACGTGCTGGTCCACACCGGCGACGTGGCCGACCACGGCCGGCCGGAGGAGTACGCCGAGGCGTGCCAGGTGCTCTCCGCGTGGGACGGACCGATCGTCGTCTGCCCGGGCAACCACGACGTGCGCACGCCGTACGTCGACGCCTTCCTCGACGGTTCGCCGGGTGCCTCTCGCGGCTGGGCGAACCGCTCCCACTCGGTCGCCGGGGCCAGGTTCCTGATGCTCGACTCGCTCGTCGACGCGCTCGACGGCGTCCGCCAGGACCACGGCGTGGTGGCGCCCGAGCAGCTGGCGTGGCTCGACGCGGAGCTGTGCTGGGACCCCCGTCCGAGCTTCGTGTGCCTGCACCACCCGCCCGTCGCCATCGGCGTCGGCCTGATGGACCCGATCATGCTGCGTGACCCGGGTCCCCTCGCCGAGGTGATCGGCCGCCACCCGCACGTGGTCGCCACGCTCGTCGGCCACGCGCACACGATGGCGGTGTCGACCTTCGCGGGCCGGCCCGTGCTGGTCGGCGGCGGCGTCGTGTCGACCGTGCCGCTCGACCAGGAGGACCACCCGGTCGTCTGGTACGGCGCCGCACCCAGCTTCGCCGTCCACCTGCTCCACGACGACGGCCGGCTGACCACCCACTGGCGAGCTGTCTAGGCCTCCTCGACCGGCGAGCGCCGGATAGCCTCGGCCCCGTGCTGCTGGCCTTCGACACCGCGTCCCCGTACGTCACGGTGGCGCTGCACGACGGCACGGCAGTGGTGGCGCAGGCGCGCGCGGAGCGGCCGATGGCGGCACGCGGAGCAGCTCGAACCGCTCATCGACGCTCGTGCTGCGCGACGCCGGGCTGCTGCGCTTCGAGGTCACGGCGCTCGCGGTCGGCACGGGCCCGGGACCGTCCGCGGCACTCCAGGCCGGCCTGGAGACCGCCCGCACGCTGGCCATGATGCTGGAGATCCCGGCGTACGGCGTCTGCTCGCTCGACGTGATCGCGCTGGAGGCGGCCGAGGGGCTGGCGTACACCAGTGGCTTCCTGGTCGGCACCGGAGCGGAGACCGGGGAGGTCTACCTCGCGGCCTACGACGAGCAGGGCACCCGCGTCTCCGGACCGGTCCTCGACCGGCCGGTGACCCTCGTGACCGACCTGCCCGTCGCGGGAGAGGGCGCGGTCCTGCACCCGGAGGCGTTCGGTCGGCCGGTGGCGTCCGTCGCTGCCGAGCGCGGGTTGGCTGGCGCGCGCCGTCGTCGACGAGCTGGCCGAGCTGACGGACCCCGAGCCGCTGCACGTCGGCGCGGCGGGCGGATGATCCGGCTCGCGACGGCGGCCGACGTCGACGCGGTCGTCGAGCTGGAGGTGACCTGCCTCGGCGACGACGCCTGGTCGCGCGGCCTGGTGGAGCAGGGCATCGCGCAGACCCTGCCGACGGTCGCCTACCTGGTCGCCGAGGTCGGCGGCACGGTCGTCGGGCACGCCGTCGCGAGCGCGGCCGGCGACGACGCCGAGCTGCAGAGGATCGCCGTCGACCCGGCGTACCGGCGGACGGGCATCGCCACCGCCCTGCTGGCGGAGGTCGAGCGCCGGGCCGGAGAGGACGGCGCCGCCCGCCTGCTGCTGGAGGTGCGCGAGGACAACACGACGGCGGCCGCCTTCTACGAGAGCCGTGGCTTCGCGGAGGTCGGCCGCCGTCGCGGCTACTACCGGGACGGTGCCGCCGCGGTCGTCCTGGGGAAGAACGTAGGACGCCGCGGCGACACCGCGTCTGTTGTGACGCCGGTCCCGGGCTGAATGTTCGGCAGCGAGCAGCGTCAGCGCGTCTCGAAGTGCCAGGGCACCGACTCCGGGTTGCCCTTCTCGGGCGCGACGGCGAACTCCATCGCGCCGTCGACGCCCATCCGGACGATCGACCACTTGCCGTCCTGGAACAGGCGTGAACAGCACGTGGGTCTCGTCCTCCCAGACCGCGTCGTTGTAGAAGGCCGGCTTCCGGCTCCGGCTCTTCCGGTCGGCCAGCAGCTCGCCGCTGGTGGCGTCGTAGACCGCGATGTGCCCGGCGCCGATGCCATCGCCGTACGCGTCGCTGGCCAGGACGTAGCCGCCGTCCGGCGAGAAGGCGTCGAGGGTGTGGTCGCAGGTGTCCCACAGGCGCGTCGAGCCGGACTCCGCGGGGTCGAGCACGGCAGAGCACGAGGACGGTTCGAGGTCGTTGATCTCGGTGTACCCGAGCACCCGCCCGTCGTCCGTCGCGTCCCTGACGGTGATCAGCACGCCGTCCGGGTCGACGGCGCCGACGGCGCCGTCGCTGGTGACGGTGAAGACCGTGTTGCCGTCGGCCGCCGCCATGTCGTAGCCGGACACGTAGTACGTGCACTCGCGCCGCCTGCCGGGTGCAGTCGGTCCCGGTGACCGCCCCGACGCGCACGCTCTCGAGGTCCGAGTCCGGTGAGCACGAACGGCTCGCTCTCACCGTCGGCCCAGGCCATCACCTCGCCCTCGTCGGTCGCCCACGCGACCGCCGTGCCGGCGGGGTTGCGGACCATGCCGAACGAGCTGGGGTACGGCCCGAACGTCTGGCCAGCCGGCCTCGACGACGACGCCGTCCTGCGTCCAGCGCACGAGCGCCTCACCGGTCCGGGCCTGGCGCGTAGTCACCGTCGGTCACCAGCGGGACCGCCGGCGGCGCGCCGGTCGGCAGGTCGCTGACGTCGAGCGCGTGCGGGTCGGAGCCCATCGTCGGCGTCGAGCGTCGGGCGACGGGGTGTTCGTGTCGATCACCGTCGGCGAGCTGGTCGCGGGCGGCAGGTTGCCGTCGCCGTCGGTGCCCTTGGTGGCGAACATCGCCGTCGGCACGATCACCGCCACCGCGGCAGCGACACCGAGGCCGGTGGCCAGCTGGCGGCGCCGGCGGATCGAGGTCGCCCTGCCGCGGACGTCGTCGAACGCCAGCGGGGCGTCGTGCAACCCGTCGGTGCGGCGGTGCATCTCGCGGGTGAGCCGAGCACCCAGGTCGTCGTCGAGGTCGCTCATCGCTCCTCCTCCGGTCTGTGGCCGGTCTGCTGGGTTCAGGTGGGCCGGCGTGCGCTCGCGGAGCGCGGCCAGGGCCCGGCTGGTCTGGGACTTCACGGTGCCGACGGAGACGCCGAGGACCTCGGCGGTCTCGGCCTCCGACAGCTCCTCGTAGTAGCGCAGCACCAAGACGGCGCGCGCCTTCTTCGGCAGGGTCTGGACGAGGTCCCACAGCGCGGCGCCGCGCCCGTCGTCGTACTCGTCGACCACCGGCGTCGGCTCGGGCAGCTCCTCGGTGGCGTGCTCGCGCTTCTTCCAGCCGCGGCGCCACAGGGAGTTGTTCTCGTTGACCAGGATCCGGCGCAGGTACCCGTCCATCGACCCCTGGTCGCGCACCCGGTCCCACGCCAGGTAGAGCTTGGCGAACGCCGTCTGGGTCAGGTCCTCGGCCGTGTGCCGGTCCCCGGTCAGCAGGTACGCCGTCCGCAGCACGCTGGCCTGGCGCGCCTGCAGGTACGCCGCGAAGTCGGCGTCACGCGCAGCGCGTCTGTCAGACATCAGCGTCCCCGGGTCGGCGATGGGACTGGCGGTCACGGGTCATCCTTCCTCTGCTCGGTCGGTACCAGGACGCGGCGCGGCCGAGGAAGGTTGCAAGTTCTCGGGTCGTGGGGGCGGGACCCCGGCGGGCGACGGCCGGCGACGGCCCGACATCCTGTGCGGGTGAACGCGCTGCGGAGGACGCGTAGGCACGGGGCCGACGTGAAGATCCTGATGACCAACCACGCCCTCGACGCACGGGCCGGGAGCGAGAGCTACCTCCAGACCGTCTCGGCGGAGCTCCGGCGCCTGGGCCACGAGGTGGCCTTCTTCTCGCCGCGGTGCGGTGGCGTGGCCACGCGGCTCCGCGAGGACGGCTTCGAGGTGTACGACGACCCCGCCGGGCTGCCGCGCGACGTCGACGTCATCCACGGCCAGCACGTCGACGCCGTGGCGCTGGCGCGCACCCGCCTGCCGCGTACTCCGCTCGTCTTCGCCTCGCACTCGTGGTTCGTCCACGCGCTCGAGGACCCGGTCGCGCAGCTGGGCGCCTCGGCGTACGTGGCGTTCAACGACCTCACCCACCAGCGGCTGACTGCCAGTGCGGTGACCAGGGGCGCGGAGGTCGTCCGGCTCACGCAAGCCTGTCGAGATCTCGTACGGCGACGGGGCCCGGGCGCCCATCGGCGACGTACCCCGACGTGTGGTGGCGGTGTCGCGGCGCCTCAAGACACTGCCCACCAGGCTGGCGAAGGCGTGCGCCGCGAGCGGCATCGACTTCGACTGGATCGGCGGGCCGGGGCGCGAGTCGGCCGACGCACGGCAGGAGATGTTCGCCTCCGACGTCGTGGTGGCGCATCGGGCGCACGGCCCTGGAGGCGATGGCCGCCGGGCGTGCCGTGCTGGTCGCGGACGAGTCGGTGACCGGTGGCTGGGTGACGGCCTCGTCGTACGCCGCGCTGGAGGCCGCGGGGTTCACCGGACTCACCAACAGCGAGATGACCGACGATCTGGAGGAGCTGCTCGCCGCCTACCGGCCGGAGCTCGGCACGGTCGCCCGTCAGCTCGCCGTGCACCACCACTCGGGTCAGCTCCATGCCGCTCGGCTGGTCGCGACCTACGACGCGGTGGCCGGCACGAGCCGGGCGGCGGTCGACCCCCACACCGTGGCGGTGCTCGCCGACGAACGCCGTGCCTGGGAGCTCCGCGCCCTCAACGCCGAGTGGGCCTCGGCCCAGGCGCACCGCGCGGCCGGCCTGGCCCGGGCAGAGCTGGACCGTCTGCGCGGCTCACTGGGCGACACCTACGACGAGCTGCTCCGCCTCGGCGCCGCCCACCGGGCCCTGATCGAGGACCGCGACCGCGTGTACGCGGAGCGCGACAAGCTGCGCGAGCAGCGAGACCGCCTCCGGCGGCAGCGCCGCAGGCTGCGTCAGTCGTTGGAGGAAGCCGGGCACTAGCCCCTGTCGGCCTCCGAGTCCTCCTCCTCGGTGGCGGCGTCGTCCGCGGACGCCTCGACGGTCTCGACGTCGGAGTCCTCGACGCCGAAAACCTCGCCCTCGGTCTCGGCCTGCGACCTCGCCCTGAGGGGCTGCCTGCACCTGGTCGGCCTCCTGGCCGCCGAGGGCGACGTCCATCATCGACACCGCCGTGCCGCCGGTGAGCGTGGCCAGCATCTGGCGCACGTTGGCGAGCTGGGCGTTGATGCTGTCGCGGCGCTGGGTGGCGGCGGCGAGCTCGCGGTCGGAGTCGGCGCGGATGCGGGCGGCCTGGGCGCGGGCGTCGCCGACGATGCTGGCGGCCTGCTTCTCGGCCTCCTCGACGAGGCGGCGGTTCTCGCGCATCGACTCGTCGTTCATCTTCTCGGCGTTGGTGCGGGTCTCGTCGATGTGGGCCTCGAGCTCGGCCAGCCGCTGCCGGGCCTCCTGCATCTGGGTGGTGAAGTCCTCCTCGGCCGCGCTGCGGCGGCGGGCGAGGGTGGTCTCGAAGTCGGCCGCCGCCTGGGCGGCCTTGGCGCGCTGCTGCTCGTAGACCGCCTCGGCCTCCTGGAGCCGGGCGGCCGCGTCGCGCTCGGCGGCGTCGAGCCGGTCGTCGGCGCTGCGACGGGCGTCCTCGAGCACGCGCGCGGCCTCGGTCTCGGCGTCGGTGCGGGTCTGGTCGGCGTGCTTGTCGGCGTCGCTGCGCTGGCGCGACACCTCGTCGGCGACCTGCTGGCGCTCGTCGTCGAGCAGCGAGCGGCCGCGCTCGAGCAGCTCGCGGGCCTCGTCCTCGGCGAGGCTGAGGATCTTGCGCCACCCGCTCGCCGAGGTGCTCGAACGTCGCCGGGCGCCGCCGGCGCCTCGCCGCGCCGGCGTCGCTGGCTCTGCTGCTCGAGCACGCGGACGCGCTCGGCCAGCTGCTCGGCGTGCGCGCGGGCCTCGCTCGGCCTGCTGCGCGAGCTGCTGCATGCGCTGGTCGACCTGCGCGGGCTCGTAGCCGCGCAGGACGACCCGGAACTGGGGGGTGTCGGTCATGGGTGTGCTTCCTTCTCCTCGGGGGCGGATTCGGCGGGCCCAGTCGGCCGATGGGCCGTCGGTCGGCACGGCCAGGGCCTGGATGACGCCGGAGAGCCCTTCGAGCTCGGCGGCGATCTCGTCGCGGCGCTTGGTGAGGACGGCGGCCTCGGTGCGGGCGTCCTCGAGGACGGCGCGGGCCTTGCTGCGCAGCTCGTCGGCCTCGGCTCGCGCGGCCGCCGAGGTGCTCGGCGGCCTCCTGCCGGGCCCGCCGCAGCTCGTCCTGGGCGGTCTGCTGGTTGCGGACGACCTCGTCGGCGACCTGCTGGCGGAGCAGCCGGGTGCTCGACTCGGTCTCCTCCTCGCGGCGGCGGGCGCGCTCGTGGATGAGGCTGACCTCGTCCTCGGCGGCGGCGATCATGCGCGCGCGAGGCCTCCTCGGCGTCGTCGCGGATGCGGGCGGCGTCGGCCTCGGCGGCGGCGACCAGGCCGGCGGCCACGGCGTTGAGCTCCTGGGCCTCGCGCTCGGCGTTCGGCCATCTCGGCGCGGATCCGGTCGGTGACGCGGTGCACGACGTCCTGGAGCCGGCGGCGGCTGGCGGCCAGGTGCCGGACGCCGTCGGCGCGGCCCTCGGCCCGCAGCCGCTCGGCCTCCTGCTCGGCCGTGGCCAGCAGGGCCTGCATGGTCTCCTGGGTCCAGGCGGTCTGCTCCTCGGCGGCCGCGATGGCGTGGGCGGCCTCGGCGCGGGCCGCGCGGAGCACCTCCTCGGCCGACGGTGTGCGCGTGGGCGCGGACCTGCTCGGCGTCGGCGAGCACGGTGTGGGCGTGGGTGTCGGCGTCCTTGCGGAGCGCCTCGGCCTCCTGCGCCGCCTCGGCGCGGACGGCGGCGGCGTCCTCGTCGGCGGAGATCCGCAGCTCCTCGGCGGCGCGGACGGTCTCGAGCTGCTGCTGCCGCATCGCCACGGTGGCGATGGTCAGCAGCCGCAGGGTCAGCGCCGCCGGTGGTCGGCGGCGTGGCGGTCGGCCTCGGTCGCGCCTCGACGCGCAGCCGCTCGGCCTCGGCGCGCGTGCGCGCCGAGCTCCTCGGCGGCGGCGGCCCGCGTCGCGCTCGGCGGACTCGGTCGCCTCGCCGAGGATGCGGTGCCGCTGGGACTCGGCGGCCTCGAGCAGCATCCTGACCTGCTCGCCGGCGTCGGCGACCGACTGGCGGGCCTCCCGCGAGGCGTCGGCGAGCCGGGCCTCGGCCTGGGCGCAGGCGCGGGCGGCGGCGTCGCGGTCGGCGGCCGCCTCGTCGTGCAGCCGCCGCGACTCGGACTCGAGCATCTGGGCGAGCGCGGTCGCCTCGGCGGCCTGCTGCTCGGCCTGGCTGCGCAGCTCGTCGGCCACCTGCTGGGCGTGCAGCAGCAGCTGGGCGGCAGCCGTCCCGTGCGCCGTGCTCCGCGCTCACCGGTCGGTCACCGCGGTCACTGCCTGGGCGCCCGAGTGTGGGTCGATCGCCTGCATTCCGTCCATCAGGTCCTTGTCCACCGACCTCGCCCCCCACAGGCTCCGTACCTCGTCGGCTCGCGTACCCGCGGAGCATACTGCGCGAACGGCCTGGGGTCGTGCCAGCCCAGAGCCGAGCCAGACTCGAGCCCGGTCTGACTGGAGCACGCGTTCTGCCACGCGGACGCTCCGGTCGGTTGAGACACTGCCAGGCGTGCGCCGCCTCCTGACCGGCGCCGTGGCCTGGTCGTCACGCTGCTCCTCGCGGTGGCGGGCGGCGCCGTGGTGCCGACGTACGTCGCCCTGCGCCTCCCCGACCAGGGAGGTCCGGCGAGCCGTCGCGCCGGTCGAGCACGCGAGACCGGCGACCGCCGAGGCGACCGCGTGGGGACCCGACCCGCAGCGAGGTACGGCACGCGCGCGAGCTCGTCGGCGGGCTGTCGCTGGCGCAGCTGGCCGGGCAGGTGGTCGTGGCCGGCTACCGCGGCACCGGCTCGCCGGCTCGCCTGGTCCGGCGGCTGCACCTCGGTGGGGTCGTCCCGGTCGCCGAGAACATCACCTCCAGCACCCAGATCCAGGCCGTCAACGCGCAGGTGCAGCGGGCGGTCCGCGGTCGCGGCTACCCCGCGTTCATCGGCGTCGACCAGGAGGGCGGCACGGTCGTGCGGGTGCGCGACGCCGCCACCCGGTTCCCGTCGTTCATGTCGGCGGGAGCGGCGCGCGACCCCGCACTGACCCGGCGGGCGGCCACCGCCGGCGCCCGGCGAGATGCGCGGCCTGGGGTTCACCTCGGTGCTGGCGCCGGTGGCCGACGTGACGCGCGGGCCGGCCGACCCGGTGATCGGCACCCGTGTCGGCGTCCGGCTTCCCGAGGCTCGCCGCCGAGCAGGTCGTCGCCGCCGCAGCAGGGGATCGCGGAGGCCGGGATGATCGGCACCCTCAAGCACTTCCCGGGCCACGGCTCCGTCACCGTCGACAGCCACCGCGCGCTGCCCGTGCTGGCGCAAGTCCCTCGCCGCGCTGCGGCGTCACCGACCTGGTGCCCTTCCGGCGCGGGATCGAGGCCGGCGCCTCGGCCGTGATGGTCGGCCACCTCGACGTGCGCGCGGTCGACCCCGGCGTACCCGCGTCGCTGTCGCGCAAGGTGGTCGGCGGGCTGCTGCGCGGCGAGCTCGGCTTCCGCGGCCTGGTGCTGACCGACTCGCTGTCGATGGGCGCGGTCACCGAGCGCTACGGGCCGGCCAAGGCCGCGGCCCGCGCGGTCAACGCGGGGGTCGACGTCGTGCTGATGCCCGCCGACGCCCGGGCCGCCCGCGACGGCATCGTGGCCGCCGTCCGCGCCGGCCGGCTGCCCCGCGCCACGGCTGGACGCGGCGGCGACCCGGATGGTCGCGCTGCTCCTCCACGTCGCCCACGCCGACGCCGAGCCCCTTGCCGCTGGGCAGCTCCTGGCGCGTCTCGGCGCGGCTGTCCGCCGCGGCCCTGACCTCGGTGGCCGGGCCGTGCTCGGGCCGCCTCGTCGGCGGACGCGTCCGCGTCACCGGCCCGGCCGACGCCGTCGCGGCCTTCCGGGCCGCCGCGCCGCCGGCACGGTCTCGTCGGTCGGCAAGCGGGGCGTTCGCGTCGCCCTGGTGCCCGGTCGGGTCACCGGCCGGATCCCGCGGGCCGGGGTCGTCGTCGCGCTCGACCGGCCCGACGTGCTGGCCCGCACCGAGGCACCCGTCCGGCTCGCGACGTACGGCGCGACGCCCGGCGCGATGGACGCACTGGTGGGCTTCCTCGTCGGGGCCCGAAGCGCCCCCGGACGGCTGCCCGTGAGGGTGCTCCGGATACCGCGAACCGGCTGCTGACGCCAGCCTTTCGGTCAAGTTCGACGCATCCGGACGTCAAGAGGTGGCGGAGCTACGAAGTCCGTCGTTGATACGTCCCCGGGCCGACGGAATCCGACTGGTCCAGCCCACCAAGGGTGCCTGGGGATAGCGCCATTTCCCTCGTCAGTCCCCGCGGTCTATGGTGTGACTTCACCATGTAATCCGGGGGGGTAACAATGGATTCCAAGAACACGCCTGCGCTCACGCGGTCCGGGGGGACTCGTATCTCGAGGCGAACCGTCACGCGCGGCGTGGCATGGTCGGCGCCGATCGCCGCCGTTGCCTACGCAGCACCAGCCTTCGCGGCCTCGCAGCCGCCCGTCACGTCACACCAGTGCGGCAGCGCCTGCAAGCACCCAGGCGCCAAAACGACAAGACCTACCACTTCACGTTCTGCTTCGAGACCACACCGCGCTCTTGCGGCAACACCGTGAACCTGACCAGCATGACGATCATCGGCGGCGGTGGTCAGACCGAGACCTTCCCGGTCGTGCGCGACGACGGTCACCGTGTTCACGACCGGCACACGACCTGCATCTACGTCGACGCGCCGGGCTTCGAGCGACAGCCAGAACGGCCACGGCGATCCTGCACTTCAGCTACGCCAGATCGACGGCCGGACGCCACGTTCACCGGCTCGGTGCCAAGGCCACCATCACCGACCTGCCGCCGTGTGGCACGGGCGCCGACGCCGGGCGACAACCCGAAGCTGGCCGCACACGCCTCGGGCGACGCGACCACGGCCGACCGACTGCGTCACCTGACGTTCCGGACGTGGTGAACGACTGACCGGGCGGGGCTTCGGCTCCTCCCGGTCAGAGTCGTGTCCACGCGCGTCAGAACGGCTTGACGAGCAGGGCGATGCCCTGGCCGCGGGCGCGGGTCAGCACGAGCGTGGCCTCGTCCTCGCCGTGCAGGTACAGCCGCTTGCGCAGCTGCTCGGGCGAGACGTCGACCCCGCGCTTCTTGATGGTCAGCGTGCCGATGCCGCGCGCCCGCAGCGCGGCGCGCAGCTGCTTCTCGCGGTACGGCACCTCCTCGACGACCCGGTAGGACCGCGCGAACGGCGTGTGGAACGACTCGTCGGACGTCACGTAGGCGATCTTGTGGTCGAGCAGCCGGCCGTTGACACCTGCCGCCACGGCGGTCACCAGCCCCGCCCGGATCACCGCGCCGTCGGGCTCGTAGAAGAAGCCGCCGAGGTCGCCGACGCCGACCGCCTGCGGCGCCGGGGTCGTCCTCGTCGGTCAGGGTGGCCAGGCCGCCGTCGCCGATCACCGTCGCCCGGCGGGCGTCGGTGGCCAGCCGGCCCGACCACAGCGCGGCCTCCTTGACCTCGCCGCGGTCGCTGACCCACTCGGCCTCGACGCCGTGCGGGACCAGGGCGTGGGGGATGCCCGGCGCGACCTTGACGCACGCGTCGCGCGCGCAGCAGCCCCTCGACGAACGACCACGGCGGCGTCCACTCCTCGACGTGGAAGGTCCGCCCGCGGCCGCTGCGGCGGGCCGGGTCGGCGAAGGCGACGTCGAACGGCGAGGGGTCGACCTGCGTCGCGTCGGCCTCCTGGACCGCGCCGGCCAGGCCCGAGCGCGTCGAGGTTGGCCCGCGCGACCGCCACCCGCACGCGGGTCGAGGTCGACCCCGGCCGCGGTGATCCCCGCCCGCGCGAAGGCGACCAGGTCGCCGCCGATCCCGCACCCGAGGTCGATGACGCTCTGGGTGACCGCGGCCTGCAGCCGGCCGGCCCGGTGGGTGGCCACCGAGAGCCGGGTGGCCTGCTCGAGGCCGTCGTGGGTGAAGTACATCCGGTCCGCCAGATCGCCGAACTTCGCCACCGCCCGGCGGCGCAGCTCGGCCTGGGCAAGCGCCGCGGCGACGCGGTCGGCGGTCGTCGTACGCCGCAGCTCGGCCTGGACGGCCAGCTCGTCGGCGCCCGGCATCGGCCGGTCGCCTCGACCGCCCGGGCCAGCACGGCCTGGCCCTCGTCGGTCAGCAGCCAGGCGAAGGCGTCGAGGTCCACGCGCCCATCCTGGCAGTGCTCAGTCAGCGACGGCCGGGACCGCCCTGGCACTCGTGGAGGGGGAGTGCTAACGTCGGCGTTGGCACTCTCGACCTGAGAATGCCAGCGCTTGCGACGACGTACGACCCCCGCGACGGCGTACCTCCGAGCAGGCTCAAACGTCCGGGGCTCCGGCTCAACACCGGCGGTCCCAACCCGTCCAGATCAACACAGAAGCGTGGAGGTCGACATCGTGTCGGTCAACATCAAGCCCCTCGAGGACCGCATCGTCGTGAAGCCGCTCGACGCGGAGCAGACCACGGCGTCCGGCCTGGTCATCCCCGACACGGCCAAGGAGAAGCCCCAGGAGGGCGAGGTCCTCGCGATCGGTCCGGGTCGCATCGACGACAACGGCAACCGCGTCCCGCTCGACGTCGAACGTCGGCGACAAGGTCATCTACAGCAAGTACGGCGGCACCGAGGTCAAGTACTCCGGCGAGGAGTACCTCATCCTCTCCGCCCGCGACGTCCTCGCCGTCGTTCGGCTGACCTGATCCCGGCTGGCGGCGTTGGGCTGCGCTCGACGACCGCTCCGCCTCGAAGGTCGCCTTCGCTCGCCCGCTTGCCAGCCGGGCGCCAGATCACCCCTGACACTCTGAAGAGAGTGACATGCCCAAGATCCTGGAGTTCGACGAGACCGCTCGCCGCTCGCTCGAGCGCGGCGTCGACGAGCTCGCCAACACGGTCAAGGTGACGCTCGGCCCCAAGGGCCGCTACGTCGTGCTCGACAAGAAGTGGGGCGCCCCCACGATCACCAACGACGGCGTCACGGTGGCCCGCGAGATCGAGCTCGACGACCCGTTCGAGAACCTCGGTGCCCAGCTCACCAAGGAGGTGGCCACCAAGACCAACGACGTCGCCGGCGACGGTACGACGACCGCGACGGTGCTCGCCCAGGCGATGGTCCACGAGGGCCTGCGCGCCGTGGCCGCCGGCGCCAACCCGATGAGCCTCAAGCGCGGCATGGACGCCGCGGCCGAGGCCGTCAGCGACGCGCTGCGCGAGGCCGCCCGCGAGGTGGAGTCCAAGGAGGACATGGCCTCGGTCGCCACCATCTCCAGCCGCGACAGCCTGATCGGCGAGCTGCTGGCCGAGTCGTTCGACAAGGTCGGCAAGGACGGCGTGATCACCGTCGAGGAGTCCAACACCATGGGCACCGAGCTGGAGTTCACCGAGGGGATGCAGTTCGACAAGGGCTACATCTCGGCGTACTTCGTGACCGACCCCGAGCGGATGGAAGCCGTCCTCGACGACCCCTACATCCTGCTGCACCAGGGCAAGATCTCGGCGATCGCCGACATCCTCCCGCTGCTGGAGAAGGTCATCCAGTCCGGCAAGCCGCTGTTCATCCTGGCCGAGGACGTCGACGGCGAGGCGCTGTCGACCCTGGTCGTGAACAAGATCCGCGGCACCTTCACCGCCGTGGCGGTCAAGAGCCCGGCGTTCGGCGACCGCCGCAAGGCGATGATGCAGGACATCGCGACCCTGACCGGCGGTCAGGTCGTGGCCCCCGAGGTCGGCCTCAAGCTCGACCAGGTCGGGCTCGAGGTGCTCGGCCGGGCCCGCCGCGTCGTGATCACCAAGGACAACACCACGATGGTCGAGGGCGCTGGCGACCCCAAGGACGTCGAGGGCCGGATCAACCAGATCAAGGGCGAGATCGAGAACACCGACTCCGACTGGGACCGCGAGAAGCTCCAGGAGCGCCTCGCCAAGCTGGCCGGCGGCGTGTGCGTGATCAAGGTCGGCGCCGCCACCGAGGTGGAGCTGAAGGAGAAGAAGCACCGCATCGAGGACGCCGTCTCCGCGACCCGCGCCGCGATCGAGGAGGGCATCGTCGCCGGCGGCGGCTCGGCCCTGATCCACGCGGCCTCGGTGCTCAGCGACGACCTCGGCCTCACCGACGACGAGGCGACCGGCGTACGCGTCGTTCGCAAGGCTCTCGACCAGCCGCTGCGCTGGATCGCCGAGAACGGCGGCGAGAACGGCCACGTCATCGTCGACAAGGTCCGCGAGGCGGGCGTCGGCACCGGCTACAACGCCGCCACCGAGCGAGTACGGCGACCTGGTCGCCCAGGGCGTCATCGACCCGGTCAAGGTGACCCGCTCCGCGCTGGTCAACGCCACCTCGATCGCCGGCATGCTGCTGACGACCGAGACGCTGGTCGTCGACAAGCCCGAGGAGGAGGAGCCCTCCGCGGCCGGTCACGGCCACGGTCACGGCCACTGAGATCTCGCGGCCACTTCGCCGACCCGCCCGACACGCTCGGGCGGGTCGGTGTCATTTGGCGCCCGGCAGGACGACCACGCGGAACCTGCCCTCCACCTTCCGGCAGCGGACGTACGCCGACCGGTTCCAGAAGTGCCCGTCGGTGCGCCGGCAGCGGTCACCCTGCTCGACGCAGTCGTAGAACCGGTCGGTCGCCTTGAAGACCGGGAACCGGCCGTCGGGGGGTGAGCAGGTCGTCGGCCGGCGGACGACGTTCTTCACCTTGGCGTTGCCGGCGGCGTCGGTGGCCCGCACGGCGCGCGGCCGGGCGCGGTCGGCGAAGTAGGTCTGCAGGGTGCTGGCCGGGCACGGCCCCGACGCGCACGTGATCGTCGTCTGGAAGGGGCTGCCGGTGCGCCCCAGGACCGCGAGGCTGCGGACACCGGTGCCGGCGTCCTCCGCGCGCACGGCCAGGAACCACCCGTCGCCGTTGGCGTACAGGCGCTGGAGGGGCACCCGCGGGACGTGGGAGTCCAGCACGATCGTGTCGCTCCGCGTCGTCGCGGGGATCGACGCACCTGTGAACGTGACGGTGACCGTCCGCGTCGCGGCCGGCTCCTGGTCCGCGAGCGGGACCAGCTGCCAGTTCACGACGTCCGACACCGTCAGCGTCTGGGCGCTCCCGACCCCGTTGCTGACGGTCACCTGCTCGGTGCCCTCCGGCCAGACCAGCAGCAGCTGGACCACGATCGAGGTCGTCGTCTCCGCGTTGCCGTCCAGACCGACGACCGTGACCCAGGGCTCGCCGACCGGCAGGGCGCTGGCCACCGGGACGGCGGGAGCTGCCGTGGCGACGAGGACGGCGAGCAGCGTGACGAGGGTGCGGGGCATGGCGTGATGGTAGGAACCGATCGTCGGGTACCGCCCGGCTTCCGCAGAACCGGTCAGCCGGGCTGCTCGGCCGTGAGGATCTCCACCACCCGCGCGAGCACGCGACGGGCGGCTTCGTAGTCGTCACCGAGCTCGTCGACGAAGCGCTGCTCGAGCGCGCTGATGTGGGCGTAGCCCCTGCTGGAGATCTCCCGACCCGTGGAGGTGAAGCGGACCAGCTTGGCCCGGCGGCGTCACGGCGGACGCGAGCGTCGTCCGCGATTTCGTCGCCCGCGCCGGTGCCGCCGTGGTCAAGCCGGTGGACGGCTTCGCCGCGCTCGCCGTCGAGCCTGGCCGTCGAGCTGCGCGTGCGCCCGAGCCCCCACGGATCGGCGGTATCGATGCCTGACGGACGTCTGTCAAGCAACGACAAGCTGGTTCCCGAACCCCACAGCCCCCACACGGGTCCGGTTGCGCCCCGACAAGCCGCAGCCGATCGAGCCTGCCGGGTTCAGCATCGGCGCGCCCACGGCCCACGTCATTGCCGATCCACCCACCGCAGCGTCAGGAGAGCCTGAAGTTTGCGTCGCTGAAACACCGGCGAACGCGCCCGAAACAGTTGACGTGCGACGATGCGGGGCATGTTGTGGCGAGTGCGAGCAACGCTGCACAACCGTCCCGGCGCCCTCGCGGCACTGGCGACGGAGTGCGGAGCGAGCGAGGTCAACATCCTGGGGTTCCAGGTGTTCCCCGGACTCGACGTCGTCACCGACGAGCTCGTGATCGACTCGCCGGAGGGCTGGTCGACCGCCGACGTCGCCGCGCTCGTGCAGCGCTCGGGTGGCCGGGCCGTGAGTGTCGTGCCGTGCACCGAGGACGCGCTGGCCGACCAGCCGACCCGCTACGTCCAGGCGGCGGCCGCCGTGCTCGCGGCGCCCGCGAGCTTTCCGGACGTGCTGGCCCACCTCTTCGATGCCGAGGCTGAGTCGGACGACGAGGACCTCGACACGCTCGAGGTCACGGTGTCCCAGGTGCTGGTGCAAGTACGCCGGGCGGCGCCGTTCACGACGACCGAGCGCACCCGCGCCGAGGCGATGGCATCGCTGGTCGACGACGTGCTGGCCCGCGCGCATGCGACCGCGCCGCCGGTCGGCGGCGCGACCCCGGACCTCGTCACGGACGGCGACCAGGTCCGCGCGGTGGTCCAGGGCACGGCTGTCGGCGCCGCGACGATCTGGCCGAAGCCCGACGAGCCCGATGCGTTCGGGCTCACGCTCGAGGTCGACCCGGCCTGGCGTCGCCAGGGCATCGGTAGCCGGCTGCTCGCCGATGCCGTCCGGCTCGCTGCGGCCCGGGGGGCCGCGGAGCTGGTGCTCACCACCCACGCCGACAACCAGCACGTGCTGCCGATGGTGCTCGCGGCCGGCATGCGCGGCCGGATTCGGATGTCCGGCGACCGGCTCACCGTGCGGATCCCGTTGGCGGCGCTGCAGCGCTAGGGTCACCAGGTCGTGCGACCATGCGGCACGTGAGCCGGGTCGAGCGCGCCAAGCGGCTCATGATGGGTCCGTACGGCGCCCCCTTGCGGCTCGCGCACCGGATCGCCGTCCGTGGCCAGCTCGGCGCCGTCGCGACCGTCGACCGGGTCCGCACCCGCCGTGACACGCGAGCAGGACGACTGGCTCGCCGAGACGGCTCACCGTCACGGCGAAGACCTTCCTGAGGCCCGCCACGGCGCCGCGGTTCGTGCGCACGACGCGCCGCGCGTTCACCGGCCGGATCGTGCTCGCCGACGACTCGCCGGAGCCGATGGCGGCGCCCGACGACCGGACCACCGTGCTGCGCGCTGCCCTTCAACTCCGGCGTGTGCCGTCGGCCGCAACGCCGCCATCGCGGCGGCCACGACGCCGTACGTGATGGTCACCGACGACGACGTCGTGATGACCGCCGGCACCGACCTCGCGGGCGCCGTCGCCTTCCTCGAGGAGCACCCCGACGTCGACGGCATCTGCGCGACCCTGATCGAGCTGCCGCGCTGGTACACCTGGCCCTACGGCGACGAGCGCGAGCTGTTCCCGGGTCACCGGCCGCCGCTGCGCCCGTACGGCGACGACGGTCGGCGGGCTGCCGGTGGTGATGAAGGGCCCCCAGGTCTACGTCGCCCGCACCGACCGGCTGCGCGAGGTGCCCTACGACGAGAACATCCGGATGGTCGACCACCGCGACTTCTTCAGCTCGGCCTCGGGACGCCTCGTGTTCGTCAGCGCCCCGCAGCTGGTCGCGTTCCATGCGCGCACGCCGTTCGACACGACGTACAGCTCCTACCGCGAGGACGTGGCGCAAAGACCTGTCCTACCTCGCCCGGAAGTGGATGGGCACGCCCGTAGACTGAGGGCGATGACCAGCACCCATGACGGCGTCCCTGAACAGCTGCCTGAGAAGTTCGCCACCCTCGGCCTCACCTACGACGACGTCCTGCTGCTGCCCGGGATTCTCCGACCTGGCGCCGGCCGACATCGACACCACCACCCGGCTGACCCGCGAGATCAGCCTCAAGGCGCCGCTCGTCAGCGCCGCCATGGACACCGTCACCGAGAGCCGGATGGCCATCGCGATGGCCCGCGAGGGCGGCATCGGCGTCCTCCACCGCAACCTCTCCGTCGACGACCAGGCCTACCAGGTCGACCTCGTCAAGCGGACCCAGACCGGCATCATCTCCAACCCGGTCACCATCGGCCCCGACCAGACGCTCGAGGACCTCGACCGGATCTGCGGCGAGTACCGCGTCTCCGGCCTCCCCGTCGTCGACGCCGACAACCGGCTGCTCGGCATCATCACCAACCGCGACCTGCGCTTCACGCCGGTCGCCGAGTGGGCGACCACCAAGGTCGACGAGGTGATGACGCCGATGCCGCTGATCACCGGCCCGGTCGGCATCGGCCGCGACGAGGCCACCAGCCTGCTCCGCCAGCACAAGCGCGAGCGGCTCCCGCTCGTCGACGAGGCGCGGCCACCTCGGCGGGCTGATCACGGTCAAGGACTTCGTGAAGGGCGAGCAGTTCCCCGACGCGTCGTACGACGCCCACGGCCGCCTGCTCGTCGGCGCGGCCATCGGCTACTTCGGCGACGCCTGGCAGCGCGCCACCACGCTCATCGAGGCGGGCGTCGACGTGCTCGTCGCCGACACCGCTCACGGCCACGTCCGGATGCTGCTCGACATGGTGCAGCGGCTGAAGTCCGACCCTGCGACCAGGCACGTGCAGGTGATCGGCGGCAACGTCGGCACCCGCGAGGGCGCGCAGGCCTTCGTCGACGCCGGCGCCGACGCGGTCAAGGTCGGCGTCGGTCCGGGCGCGATCTGCACCACCCGCGTCGTGACCGGCGTCGGCGTACCCCAGATCACCGCCGTCTACGAGGCCGCGCTCGCGTGCAAGCCGGCCGGCGTCCCGGTGATCGCCGACGGCGGTCTGAAGTACTCCGGCGACATCGCCAAGGCCCTCGTCGCCGGCGCCGACTCGGTGATGGTCGGCTCGCTGCTGGCCGGCTGCGAGGAGGCGCCCGGCGAGCTGATCTTCGTCAACGGCAAGCAGTTCAAGGCGTTCCGCGGCATGGGCTCGCTCGGCGCGATGTCGAGCCGCGGCAAGAAGTCCTACTCCAAGGACCGCTACTTCCAGGCCGAGGTCACCAGCGACGACAAGATCGTGCCCGAGGGCATCGAGGGCCAGGTCGCCTACCGCGGCCCGCTCTCCGCCGTCGCCCACCAGCTGATCGGCGGCCTGACCCAGTCGATGTTCTACGCCGGCGCCCGCACCATCCCCGAGCTGCAGGAGAAGGGCCGGTTCGTCCGCATCACCCAGGCCTCGCTCGCGGAGTCCCACCCCCACGACGTCCAGATGACCGTCGAGGCCCCCAACTACAGCGGGCGGTAGCCGCGCCGGACGTGATGACCCGGTCGACGCAGCGATGTCACGAACCCTCGGGACTGGATCGCAGACCGTCACGGATTCGGTCACGGACCGACACGCGAACCTCGACCAGCGGACCGGAAGGATGGAGCCATGGACTCCCGGACCTTCGCCGTCCGCACCGGCGGCAGCGAGCAGGTCCTCGACATCACCCGGCAGTGCGAGGAGTTCGTCAGCGAGCACGGTGACGGGCTGCTGCACGTGTTCGTGCCGCACGCGACGGCGGGGATCGCGATCCTCGAGACCGGCGCAGGCTCCGACGACGACCTGCTCGCCGCGCTCGCCGACCTGCTGCCGGCCGACGACCGATGGCGGCACCGGCACGGCTCGCCCGGACACGGCCGCTCGCACGTGATGCCGGCGCTCGTGCCGCCGTACGCGACCGTCCCCGTGATCCGAGGCCGGCTCGCTCTCGGCACCTGGCAGAGCATCTGCCTGGTCGACCTCAACGTCGACAACCCCGACCGCGAGGTCCGCCTGTCGTTCCTCGCCGGCTAGCCCACGGCCGACACCAGGTCGAACGCGCCCTCGCGGAACGCGTCGACGAACAGCGCGTGGTCCTTGCGGGTCTTGGCGGCGTAGCCGACACCGAAGTCGACCAGCTCGTCGACGAACGCCTCAGGGTCCTCGTCGATCGCCTCGATGATCGCGTCCTCGGTCTGGAAGTCGACGAGGTCCTCGTCGCTGTCCTCGTCGGAGACGCAGTGGATCTTGGCCGTCGCCCGCCCCAGCAGCTCCACGACCGGCTCGATCTCCTCGGGCTCGGTGATCTCGGCCCAGTCGAGGTCGGCCTCGTACGGCGAGACCTCCGCGACGACGTACCCGACCTTGTCGACGGTGGTCCAGCCGAGGAACGGGTCGGTGTGCACCTGCAGCTCGCGCTGGCTGACGACGGTGCGGTGCCCTTCGTTCTCGGAAGAACTCGGCGGCGCGCTCGTGGTCGACGATGCGGCTGACGGCCGGGATGTTGGCCTGCTTCATCGACAGCACGACGTCGTTCTCGAGGGCCTGGTTGAAGCCCTCGATCAGGATGTTGTACGCCGGCAGGCCGGCCGAGCCGATGCCGAACCCGGACCTGCCCGACGACGTCCTTGATGTCGTAGAACACCGCCTGCTGCTGGCGCTTGGAGTCGGACAGGGTCTCGAGGTAGCGCTTGAACGCGCGCTCGACCTTGCCGCGCTCGGTCTTGCTGAGCTCGCGCACGCCGGCGCCCCGGGCGAACCGGCGCTCGTGGTCCACGACCTCGGTCATGTCGTCGAGCAGCTCGACCCGGGTGCACATGCGTGCCGCGACCAGCACCTGCTGGATCGCGCCGTCGGTGTTGTCGAGGCGCAGGGCGAACGCCTCGTCCTCCTCGACCTTCACGTAGTGCCGCACCTGGTCGACGTACGCGTCGAGGTAGGTGCGCGAGAGGCGACGGATGTCCTCCTCGGGCAGGGCCTTCTGCCAGCCCATCAGGGCCAGGCTGGCCAGGAAGCGACGCAGGTCCCACTCGAAGTGACCGAGGTAGGCCTCGTCGAAGTCGTTGACGTCGAAGACGAGGACGCCCTCGGAGTTCATGTAGGTGCCGAAGTTCTCGGCGTGCAGGTCGCCGTGGATCCAGACCCGGCTGGTGCGGTCGTCGTCGCGTTGGTCCCTCCGCGGTCTCGCTGGGCCATGTCGGCGTAGAACAGGCACGCGCTGCCGCGGTAGAAGGCGAACGGGTCGGCGGCCATCTTGCGGAACTTCGTGCGGAAGCCGTCGGGGTCGGCCTTCATCAGCGGCTCGAACGCCTCGATCAGCGTCGCTGACGATCAGCTCCTGCCGCTTCGCGTTGCTGCCGGCATGGCTCGACCCTAGGCCATCGCCGTGGTCGAGGGGCGCCTAGCGAGCCTGACGACCTGGTCGAGGCTCGTACGGGCCGTACGGCTCACGCTCGACGCGCGGGCTGGATAGGGTGCCGCGTGACCGAGATCGAGATCGGCAAGGCCAAGCGGGCGCGCCGGGCCTACTCCTTCGACGACATCGCGATCGTCCCGTCGCGGCGTACCCGCGACCCGGAGGAGGTCAGCGTCGCCTGGCAGATCGACGCCTACCGGTTCGAGCTGCCGATCCTGGCCGCGCCGATGGACTCGGTGATGTCGCCCGAGACGGCGATCGCGCTCGGCAAGTACGGCGGCCTCGGCGTGCTCAACCTCGAAGGCCTCTGGACCCGCTACGAGGAGCCCGAGCCGCTGCTCGCCGAGGTGGCCGAGCTGCAGGGCGTCGAGGCGACCCAGCGGCTCCAGGAGATCTACGCCGAGCCGATCAAGCCCGAGCTGATCAGCGCCCGCCTGAAGGAGATCCGCGACGCCGGCGTCACCGTCGCCGGCAGCCTCTCGCCCCAGCGCACCAAGCAGTTCGCCAAGACCGTGGTCGACGCGGGCGTCGACATGTTCGTGATCCGCGGCACCACCGTCAGCGCCGAGCACGTGAGCAGCCAGGCCGAGCCGCTGAACCTCAAGGAGTTCATCTACGAGCTCGACGTCCCCGTGATCGTCGGCGGCTGCGCGACCTACCAGGCCGCGCTGCACCTGATGCGCACCGGCGCGGCCGGCGTGCTCGTCGGGTTCGGCGGCGGCGCCGCCCACACCACGCGGACCGTGCTCGGCGTCGCCGTACCCATGGCGAGCGCCGTCGCCGACGTCGCCGCCGCCCGCCGCGACTACATGGACGAGTCGGGCGGCCGCTACGTCCACGTCATCGCCGACGGCTCGATCGGCAAGTCCGGCGACATCGCCAAGGCCATCGCCTGCGGCGCCGACGCGGTGATGGTGGGCTCGCCGTTCGCGCGCGCCACCGACGCCCCCGGCCGCGGCTTCCACTGGGGCGCCGAGGCACACCACCCGGCGCTGCCGCGCGGCCAGCGCGTCGAGATCGGCACCGTCGGCACCCTCGAGGAGATCCTGTTCGGCCCCTCCCGCGTCGCCGACGGCACCATGAACCTCGTCGGCGCGCTGCGCCGCGCGATGGCCACGACGGGCTACACCGAGCTCAAGGAGTTCCAGCGGATCGAGGTCGTCGTCCTGTGATGCCCGGTGAGACTCAGTGTCGCCGCCGCCCAGGCCGAGGCCGTCGCCGGCGACCTCGACGCCAACGTCCGTACGGCGGCCGGGCTGGTCCGCGAGGCGGCCGAGCGGGGCGCCCAGGTCGTCGTCCTCCCCGAGGCGTTCCTCACCGGCTACGACCTCGACGTCTTCGCCGGCCCGCTCCCGAGCCTGGTCGACCTGCCGCTGGACCCGCTCCGCGACGCGGCCCGCGACACCGGTGCCGTGGTCGTGGCCAGCAGCGCGCTGGAGGCCCAGATCGGTGACCAGGCGTGAAGACGATCTCCAGCGTCGTGGTCCAGCCCGACGGCGCCGTCGACGTGCCCTACGACAAGCAGCACCTCGACGGCGACGAGAAGCTGCACTTCACCGCCGGCGACCACGGCGCCTCGATCCGGGTCGCACGGCCTCGAGCTCGGCCTGTCCATCTGCTACGACGGCTGCTTCCCCGAGCACGCCCGCGCGGCCGCCGAGGACGGCGCGGTCGCCTACCTCAGCTCCTCGGCGTACTTCGTCGGCGGCGAGCACCGCCGCGACCTCTACTACGCCGCCCGCGCGGTCGAGAACGGCATGTACGTCGTCTTCGCCGGCCTCACCGGCCGCTGCGGGTCGCGCGACTTCAGCGGCGGGTCGGCCGTCTACGACCCCGAGGGCCGGCCGCTCGTCCGCCTCGGCACCGAGCCGCGGCGTCGCCGTCGCCGACCTCGACACCTGCGCTCGTCGAGGCCACGCGGGCCCGGCACACGATGCTCGCCGACCACCGCGAGAGCCTGGGCGAGCGGCGTCAGGGTCGGCGACTGAGGCGCGGCTCACGCCACGAACGCGTCGGCCTCCGTCAATGCCTCGTCCAGGACGGACATCGCGAGCTCCACGTCGGCGTCGCTGATGTTGAGCGGCGGCGCGACGTGGACCCGGTTGCCCAGGACGAGCGGGACCACGTCGCGGCCCAGGCAGGCCTTGGTGAAGGCGGCCATCGGCGCGTTCGCGTCGCCGGTGGCGCCGACGGGGACGAGGGGTTCCTTGGTCTCCCGGTCGCGGACCAGCTCGACGGTCCACAGCCCGCCGATGCCGCGTACGTCGCCCACGCTGGGATGCCGCCCGGCGAGCTCGCCGCAGACGGGGTCCGAGGAGCTCGCGGCCGAGACGAGCGGCCGCCTCGACCGTGCCCTCGTCGTGCATGGCGCCGATGGCGCCGACGGCCGCCGCGCAGGCCAGCGGATGGCCGCTGTACGTCATGCCGGCCGGGTAGGGCCGTTCGGTGAACGTCTGGTAGATCGCCTGCCCGACGAGCACGCCGCCGAGCGGCACGTACCCGGAGTTGACGCCCTTGGCGAAGACCAGGAGGTCGGGCGCCACCCCGTCGTGCTCCACCGCGAACCAGGCGCCGGTGCGGCCGAAGCCGACGAGCACCTCGTCGGCGATGAGCACGATGCCGTGGCGGGTGCACAGGTCGCGCACGCCGCGCAGGTATCCGGCCGGCGGCACGCTGACGCCGGAGCTGCCGGTCACCGGTTCGAGGACGAGCGCGGCGATGGTGGCGGGGCCCTCCAGGAGGATGACCTGCTCGAGGTGGGCCAGCGCCCGGTCGCGCTCCTCCTCGGCCGGCTCGAACCGAACGCCGACCGGTACAGGAAGCGGCCCGAAGAAGTGCGCCACTCCCGCGGAGCCGGTGTCCGAGGCCCAGCGCCGTGGATCGCCGGTGAGGTGGATCGAGGTGGTCGTCGACCCGTGGTACGAGCGGTAGGCGGCGAGCACCTTGGGCCGGCCGGTGTGCAGGCGCGCCATCCGGACGGCGTGCTCGATCGCCTCGGTACCGCCGGTCGTGAACAGCACGCGCCCCAGACCCTCGGGTGCCACGTCGACGATCATCCGGGCTGCCTCGCCCCGGACGTCCGACGCGTAGCCGGGAGCGAGCGTGCACAGCCGGTCGGCCTGGTCCTTGATGGCCGCGACGATCCGCGGGTGCTGGTGCCCGAGGTTGGTGAAGACGAGCTGCGAGCCGAGGTCGAGGTAGCGGCGTCCGGTCGCGTCGACGAGGTAGCTGCCCTCGCCGCCCACGAACGTGGGCACGGTCCGCGGGCCCTGGATCGTCCAGGGATGGAAGACAAGCTCGTCGGTGTCCATCGTCAGGTGCCTCGTCCTCGACCAGTCTCGTCCGATGGCCGCGACGACGTCACAAGCACCGGGCCGGCCGCAAAACCTGTTTCGGCTGTCCGCGCTCGGCTCCTAGCCTCGTTGGTCATGGACATCCGCGCGCTCGATGACACGGCCTTGGCCGACGACGCGCTGATGCGCGAGTTCTACGACCTCACCCGTCGCGCGGAGCTGCTCGGCCGCGAGCAGATGCCGTTCTGGGCCTTCGAGGAGTTCCTCGGCGCCTACCGCTCGGTCGACAGCGGCGAGGACAGGAGCTGTTCGCGGCCTACGACGGCGACCGGATGATCGCCAACGCGCACCGTTGTGGACGCTGCTGCTCGACAACACCGACAAGGCCTTCTTCGAGCTCAGCGTCGACGTGCCCGCTCGCCGGCGCGGCGATCGGCCGCGCCATGGTCGCCCACCTCGAGCAGCTGGTCCGCGACAAGGGCCGACCGCTGGTGATGAGCGCGAGCGACCTCCCGTACGCCGACCGCGACGACCACCCCTACCAGCGCTTCGCCGAGGCGTGCGGCTACGAGCTCTCGGTCTACGAGGTGGTGCGCCACCTCGAGCTGCCGGTGCCCGACGACCGGATCCAGGAGTGGATCGACGAGGCCGCGCCGCGCCACGAGGGCTACGCGATCGAGACGTTCGTCGGCGCCGTGCCCGACGACCTCGTGGAGTCGCTGTGCATGCTGATCGGCCAGCTCGCGGTCGACGCGCCGACCGGCGCCGTCGACTTCGAGGAGGAGGTCATCACACCGCAGCGCTACGCCGAGATGGTCGCGACCGCCGCGGCGGCGATGGGCCGGGCCCGCTACGAGACCGTGGCCCTCACGCCCGACCGTCAGGTCGTCGCCCAGTCCACGCTTGGCGATGCCGCTCGGGGACGAGCACCCACGTCTACCAGTGGGGCACCTTCGTGCACCGCGAGCACCGCGGCCACCGGCTCGGCCTCGCCACCAAGGCCGTCAACCTGCGCGCCGTGCAGGCCGCGCGCGGCGACCTCACCCTGGTCATCACCCAGAACGCCGAGGCCAACGACTACATGGTCGCCATCAACGACAAGATGGGCTTCCACCCGATCGAGGTCTCCGCGGAGTTCGTCAAGCGGCTCTGTGAGGTTGCGAGGGCCGCCTCGACAACGTCATACGAAGTGGTCGCCATGAGCGACCAGCATCGTATGACGTCTCGCGCGGTCGCTGCGCGACCGGCTCGACCAGCGGACGTCCGCGCCGCGCAGAGCCGCACCGTCAGCCAGACCGCGCCGGCGAGGAGAAGCGCGACCAGCAGGGCGCCGACGTCGCCGGGCAGGAAGTAGGTGTCGTCGTACAGGACCTGCTGGAACGTCTGTCGTCGGGCGCCCGGGCGAAGGTGAAGTCGGTGACGATCTGGCCGGGGTCGGGCAGCCACTGCGAGGTGGCGGTCAGGTACGGCGTCGTGGCCAGCCACTCCTTGAGCGCAGGCGAGGCGACCTCGCCGGGCGAGACGCGGCCGGCGAAGGCGATGTCGGGACGGGTCGACCCGGAGGCGACGGGGTCGGTGCGCTGCATCCGGTGCTCGGCCAGCACGTAGACCACCGGCTGCTGGGTCTCCTCGGCGACCGACGACATCCGCATCGGGTAGACGGCCTCGTCGCTGGCGAAGGTCATCGAGATCGGCGGCAGGTCGCCCTCGAGGGTCTGGCCGACGGCGTTGAGCTGGACGGCGACGAAGCTCCAGCCCTCGTCGACGTACGGCTGCACCGGCGTCGGTCAGTGCCGGCGAGGTCTGGAAGCGGTTGTCCTGGAGCCACGACTCCAGCGCCGTGGCGTCGGCCGCGGACAGCGTCGTCGCACGCAGCGGGCCGAGGTCGACCGTGCCCAGCACCTCGACGCCCGGCCCCGCCCGGCCCGCCGGCAGAGGCGCCGTCGCCGCCTCCGCCTCCGAAGAGCAGCGGCGGGTCCGAACAGGTGCCAGCGTTCCTCGGTGCGCGGTGCCGTGACGTCGGCGAGGTCGGTGAAGACCTGCTCGTCACCGAGCTCCACGTTCGCCGGGCGTCGGCGTGGGGACGAGCAGCCCGGCGTTGACCGCCTCCGAGCGCGTGCTCAGCCGCAGCAGGATCGTCTCGTGCGTGCCGTCCCAGACGACGCACGGCTCGCTCGGAGCTGACGGAGGTGTCGCCGCCCGGCTGGTCGACGAGACCGCCGCAGGCGCAGGCGTGGGCAGGAGCGCCGAGCGACGAGTGCTGCCGAGACCAGGAGGAGTCCCAGCAGCCGCTCTCATCGTCTCCTCCAGTCCCTTGGCGTGTCCCAGCAGGTCGACCGCCGCCCGGGTGGCCAGCAGCGCCTCGCGCAGCCGGGCCTGGCTCTGCTCGCTCCCGGCCGTCCGCGGGCCAGGGCTCGGACGACCCGCTGGATGCGGATCGGACGTCCGGACGAGGAGTAGTGGTTCCAGTACGTCGGCACGTACTCCGCATGGTCGACCACGAAGCCCGCGCTCGCGTCTCGCGGAACGTGAATCCGACGGTGATGCCCTCGTAGGTGCGCTGCCGCTCGGTCTCGTTCTGCGCGATCGCGTTGCCCATGCCGTAGACCACCCACTTGCCGTTGACCTTGGTGATCGGCTGCACGACGTGGGCGTGCTCGCCGACGACGAGGTCGACGTACGGCGAGGCGGTCAGCGCCCGCACCAGTGCGACCTGCTGGGCGTTGGGCATCGCGACGTACTCGCTGCCGCCGTGGTACTTCACGATCACGATGTCGGCGCCGGCCCGCCGCGCCGCGCGCGCCTGCGCGATCAGGTTGCGGGCGTCCCACATCGAGACCGACCACTCGCGGCCCTCCGGGCGGCGGGAAGCCGTTGAGGCTGTAGGTGCCGCCGACCACGGCGATCCGCACGCCGTCGTCGGTGGTGTGGATGACGGGCTTGCGGCGTTCGGCGGCGGTGCGGAACGTGCCGACGTGGCCGACCCCGGCGCGCTCCAGCAGGTTCGGCGGTGCGCACCAGTCCGTCGTACCCCTGGTCGACCGCGTGGTTGGACGCCGTGGTGCACAGGTCCCAGCCCATCGAGCCGATCCAGCCCGCGATCTCGGGCGGGGCCGCGAACACCGGGTAGCTCTGGTACGGCGCCCCCGGCGCCGCGAACGGCACCTCCTCGTGGCACACCGCCAGGTCGGCGGCCTCGATCATCGGCCGCAGCGACGCGAACATCGGGTCGAAGTCGAAGGCGCGGCCCTTGCCCGTGCGGGCGTGGTCGGCGGCCGCGCTCTGCCAGACCGTGTCGTGCCAGAGCAGGTCGCCGCTGAGGACGACGGTGGCCGTGCGCCGCGGTGGTTGAGGAAGGCGCGCCAGCGCCGCCGCTGGTTGAGGAAGGCGCGCTCGCGCCGCCGCTGGTTGAGGAAGGCGCGCTAGCGCCTGTCACGAAACCCGCCAAGCGGATCGCCTCGGTCTCGTGACGGGCCGCGAGGCGGCCCTCCTCGACCAGCGGCGAGGGCGTGCCGAGAGCCGTCACCGCCAGGGTCAGGCTGGTGACCAGTCCGATGCCGGCGATGTTGCTGCGGATGGTTCCTCCCGTGTCGGACCGCAGCGTAACCGGCGGACCCCTCAGAGCAGCAGCGCATGTGGACCCTGCCGGTACAACAGCCCGCGGGCCGGGGAAGATGGGGCCCGTGACCCAGGCCAGCGCGCTCAGCCCGGCGGCACGCGAAGCGCGCGCTGGGCGCCCTGGCTGCCACGCGGCCGACGGTGAGCTCGACGTGCTCGTCGTCGGCGGCGGCATCGTCGGTGCCGGCACCAGCCTCGACGCCGCCACTCGCGGGCTCGCGACAGGGCTGATCGAGCAGCGCGACCTTGCCTCAGGCACCAGCTCGCGCAGCAGCAAGCTCGTCCACGGCGGGCTTCGCTACCTGGAGATGTTCGACTTCGGCCTGGTGCGCGAGGCACTGGAGGAGCGCGGCCTGCTGCTGACCCGGCTCGCGCCGCACCTGGTCAGGCCGGTGCCGTTCCTCTACCCGCTGCACCACACCTGGGAGCGGCCGTACGTCGGCGCGGGACTGCTGCTGTACGACGGCATGGCGATGGCCGGCAAGTACGACATGGGCGTGCCCAAGCACGCCCACCTGTTCCGCAAGGGCGTCGCGCGGATCGCGCCCGACCTGCGCACCGAGGACCTGAAGGGCGCCATCCGCTACTACGACGCCCAGGTCGACGACGCCCGGCTGGTGCTGGCGGTCGCCCGCACCGCCGCGAGCCACGGTGCCCACGTCGCCACCCGCACCCGTGCGGTCGGCTTCCTGCGTGAGGGCGAGCGGGTGGTCGGCGTACGCGCGGTCGACCTCGAGTCCGGCCGCGAGCTGGAGGTGCGCGCCAAGGTCGTCGTGAACGCTGCCGGCGTCTGGACCGACGAGATCCAGGAGATGATCGGGGGCCGCGGCGCCCTCAACGTCCAGGCCAGCAAGGGCATCCACCTGGTGGTGCCGCGCGACCGGATCCGCTCCGAGGCAGGCCTGATCGCCCGCACCGAGACCTCGGTGCTGTTCGTGATCCCGTGGGGCGCGCACTGGATCATCGGCACCACCGACACCGACTGGAACCTCGACAAGGCGCACCCTGCCGCGTCTCGCGCCGACATCGACTACCTGCTCACCCACGTCAACACGCTGCTGCGCGAGCCCCTCGACCACGACGACGTCGTCGGCGTCTACGCCGGGCTGCGGCCGCTGGTCCGCGGCGCGCGCGAGCCGACCTCGCGCATCTCCCGCGAGCACACCGTCGTCGCGCCCGTGCCTGGCCTGGTGATGATCGCCGGCGGCAAGCTCACGACTTACCGGGTGATGGCCAAGGACGCCGTCGACGTCGCGGTCCCCGACGCTCGCGACTGCATCACCGAGCGCATCCCCCTGGCCGGGGCCGACGGCTATCTGGCCCGGACCAACCAGCGGGTGCTGCTGTCGCGCCGCGCCGGGCTGGACCTCGCGCTGGTCGACCACCTGCTCGGGCGCTACGGCGGCCTGGTCGACGAGGTGCTCGCGCTGGTGGCCTCTCGTCCCGAGCTCGCCGAGCCACTGGAGGGAGCCGACGGCTACCTGGCGGCGGAGGTGGTGTACGCCGTCACCCACGAGGGCGCGCGCCATCTCGACGACGTCCTCACCCGGCGTACCCGCATCTCCATCGAGACCTTCGACCGCGGCATCCACGCCGCCCTGCCCGCCGCTCGGTTGATGGCCGGCGAGCTCGGCTGGGGCGACGCTCGCACCGCCGACGAGGTCGACCACTACCTGCGCCGTGTCGAGGCCGAGCGGCAGAGCCAGCAGATGCTCACCGACCGTGAGGCCGACGAGGCCCGGGTGAGCGCTCGCGACATCGTGTGAGGCGCACGCGTTCGAACGGGGTGCGACTGCCGCGCCTGCGTGTCATCCTGTGCGCGTGCGCGGGGGAAAGCGCGACTCACAGGACGCGCAGCACGACGACGAAAGTCGGCCGCCGCCGGACGACCGCGAGGCGGCTCCGGCGGTCGGATCCTCGCGCAGCCCTACGCGGGATGCCGTCAAGATCGCTGTCGCCGGGGCGGTAGCGACCGTCGTCACCACGGCGCTCCTCTCCGGTGCCTGGAGCAGCGTCGCGGGCTGGTTCGGCGGCGACGACTCGTCGAGCGCGCGTGAGGCCGGCGAGACGAGCCCGACCGGAAGCCCGGCGCCCACGCCGAGTCCCTCGTCCACCGTGCCGACGATGAAGGACGTCATGTCCGGCGACGACGCCATCAAGGCGCGAGTGCCGGAGACGTGGGGGTACGTCCGATCCGGGTGGAACCTGGACTTCGACGAACAGGTCGATCCCGGCTCGGGCCTGCGGGCGGGACCCGGCGACGGCGTCGCGTCGTCGAAGAACTACGCCGCTGACACCTACTACTTCGGTGCCTCGTCCGCGGCGGCAGAGCGGCTGGGTCTGCATGGTCGTGACGAGGCCGACCTTCGGGACTACCTGACCACCTTGGTGCGACACCTCGACTGGACGCTCGACGGCTGCGTGCTGGACGAGGAGGGCGAGCTCGACGTCGACGGCTACGTCGTGGTCTTCCGGAGGTGGAGCGCTTGCGCCGGCTTCTCGCGCATGACGATGTGGGACGTCTTCGGCGTGTCGCGCTCGGGCGACGTGTTGATGTCCGCCCAGCTGCAGTCCGACACCACGCCGGTCGAGCTCCAGCGCGAGATGCTGAACGACTGGCTCGTGCGGCCCGAGGCGCTCCCCACGGGCTCGGCGCGCAAGGTCGAGGCGACCTTCGGCTTCCCGACGCCGGCGTGGTACCGCGGCGACCACGTGAACGTCGTGCCCTAGCGATCCTTGGTCGCTAGGTCCTCGGCGACGCTCCGAATCGGTGCAGGCGATTGACAAACAGCAAGGATGTGTCAAGCGCCACGATCGGTGGTCGCGGTGACCCAGGTCACCTACCGTGGGCACATGAGTGCGCAGCAGCCCGATCCGACCATCACGGGACCGCACGACCCCGAGCACCACCCGGGCGCCACGCTGGCGTTCGAACCCGAGTACGCCGCGGCGCTGACCAAGCGAGTGGTCTCGACGTCGGGGGAGTCGGTCGTGGTGAGCTCGCCGCTCACCGGCCAGCCGCTGGCGAGCATCCCGCAGTCGTCCGAGGCCGACGTGGCCGAGGCGTTCCGCCGGGCCCGGCGTGCGCAGGTGGCCTGGGAGCGCACGCCCGTCGCCGAGCGAGCGTCGGCCGCGCTGCGCCTGCACGACCTGGTCCTCGACCGCCAGGACGAGATCATCGACCTGATCGTGTGGGAGTCGGGCAAGGCCCGCAAGCACGCCTTCGACGAGCCGGGCCACATCGCGCTGACGGCCCGCTACTACGGCCGCACCGCCGAGCGGCACCTCGGCACCGAGCGGCGCCTCGGTCTGTTTCCCGTGCTGACCCGGGTCGACGTCAACCACGTGCCCGAGGGCGTGGTCGGGATCATCAGCCCCTGGAACTACCCGTTCACCATGGCCGTCTGCGACGGACTGCCGGCCCTGGTCGCCGGCAACGCCGTGGTCATCAAGCCCGACGCCCAGACGATGCTGTCGGCCCTGCTGGCCGCGCAGCTGCTCGAAGAGGCGGGCTTCCCGCGCGACCTGTGGCAGGTCGTCGCCGGGCCCGGGCCGGTGATCGGCGGCGCCATCGTGGGCCAGGCCGACTACGTCTGCTTCACCGGCTCGACGGCGACCGGCCGGATCATCGCCAAGGGCTGCGCCGAGCGGCTGGTCGGCTGCTCGCTGGAGCTCGGCGGCAAGAACCCCATCCTGGTGCTGCGCGACGCCGACATCGAGAAGGCCGCAGAAGGCGCCGTCCGGGCGTGCTTCTCCAACGCCGGCCAGCTCTGCGTCTCGATGGAGCGGCTGTTCGTCGCGGACCAGGTCTACGACCGGTTCCTGGACCGGTTCGTCGCGCGCACCGAGGCGATGACGCTGGGCGCGACGCTCGACTGGGGCAACGACATGGGCACGCTGATCTCCGCCCAGCAGCTGTCGACGGTTCAGGCCCACGTCGACGACGCGGTCGCCAAGGGCGCCGTCGTGCGGACCGGCGGCCGGGCGCGGCCGGACCTGGCGCCGTACTTCTTCGAACCGACCATCCTCGAGGGCGTCACGCCCGACATGACCTGCTTCGGCCACGAGACCTTCGGCCCGGTCGTGTCGGTCTACCGCTTCCACGACGAGGCCGACGCGATCGCGCGGGCCAACGAAGGGGAGTACGGGCTGAACGGCTCGATCTACTCCCAGGACGGCGCCCGGGCCCGGGCGATGGCCCGGCTGGTCAAGTGCGGCACCGTGAACATCAACGAGGCCTTCGGAGCCACCTTCGGCAGCGTGGACTCGCCGATGGGCGGCATGCGCGAGTCCGGGCTCGGCCGGCGCCAGGGCCGCGAGGGGATCCTGCGCTACACCGAGGCCCAGACCGTCGCGACCCAGCGGCTGGTCAGGATCGCGCCGATGCTCGGCATGTCCGACGCGGCGTACGCGAAGGTGATGACCGGCGGCCTGCGCCTGATGAAGAAGCTCGGCCGCCCCTGATGTCGTCGGCCGACTTCGACGTCCTGGTCGTCGGCTCCGGCTTCGGTGGCTCGGTCACGGCGCTGCGGCTGACCGAGAAGGGCTACCGGGTCGGCGTGCTGGAGGCGGGGGCCCGGTTCGCCGACGAGGACTTCGCGGCGACGTCGTTCGACACGCGGAAGTTCCTGTTCCGGCCGGAGGTCGGCTGCTACGGCATCCAGCGCATCGACGTCCTCAAGGACTGCCTGATCCTCTCGGGTGCCGGGGTGGGCGGCGGTTCGCTCGTCTACGCCAACACGCTCTACGAGCCGCTGCCCGCGTTCTACGACGACCCCGCGTGGCGCGACATCACCGACTGGCGCGACGAGCTCGCGCCGTACTACGACCAGGCCAAGCGCATGCTCGGCGTCACGACCTACCCGCTGCACACGCCTGCTGACGTGGTGATGCGCGAGGTCGCCGAGCAGATGGGCGTGGGGGAGACCTTCCGGCCGACGCCGGTGGGAGTCTTCTTCGGCGGCCCGGGCGACACGCCGGCCACCGCGGTCCCGGACCCGTTCTTCGGCGGCGAGGGCCCCGAGCGCAACCCGTGCCGCAACTGCGGCGAGTGCATGACCGGCTGCCGCCACAACGCCAAGAACACGCTGGTCAAGAACTACCTCCACCTCGCCGAGAAGAACGGCGCCCGGGTGCTGCCGCTGACCACGGTGACGCGGATCTCGCCGAGGACGGGGGGCGGGTACGACGTCCAGGTGCGCCACACCAAGGCCAAGCTGCGCCGGCGTCAGGCGACGCGCGTGCTCACCGCCGACCAGGTCGTGCTGGCCGCGTCAGCCCTGGGCACCCAGCGCCTCCTGCACCTGATGAAGGCCGAGGGCCAGCTGCCGCACCTCTCCGAACGGCTGGGCGAGCTGTCGCGCACCAACTCCGAGTCGATCCTCGGCTCGATAGCGCCGGACGCGTCGGTCGACTACACGCAGGGTGTCGCGATCACCTCGTCGTTCCATCCCGACGAGCACACCCACATCGAGCCGGTCCGCTACGGCAAGGGCAGCAACGCGATGTCGCTGCTGCAGACCGTGCTCACCGACGAGGCGGACGACGAGCCCCGCTGGCGCACCTGGCTGCACGAGCTGTGGCGCCAGAAGCGCCGCGTGCTGGACCTGTACGACCTGCGGCACTGGTCAGAGCGCACCGTCATCGCCCTGGTCATGCAGAGCCGCGACAACTCGATCACCACGTTCCTGCGGCGCAACCGCGCGGGCCGGTGGGTGCTCACCTCGAAGCAGGGCCACGGCGAGCCCAACCCGACCTGGATCCCGGCCGGCAACGAGGCCGCGCGCCGGATGGCCGAGGTGATGGGCGGGACGCCCGGCGGCACGATCGGCGAGCCCTTCAACCGGCCGATGACCGCCCACTTCATCGGCGGCTGCGCGATCGGCGCCTCGCCCGAGTCGGGCGTGATCGACCCCTACCAGCGGGTCTACGGCCACCCCGGGCTCCACGTCGCCGACGGTTCCGCGGTCACGGCCAACCTCGGGGTCAACCCCTCCCTGTCGATCACCGCCCAGGCCGAGCGCGCGATGGCCTTCTGGCCCAACCGGGGCGACGCCGATCCGCGCCCGCCGCTCGGGTCGGCGTACGAACGGATCTCACCGGTCGCACCTGTCTCGCCGGCGGTCCCGCCCACGGCTCCCGGTGCGCTGCGGTTGCCGCTGATCGCCATTCATCAGCAGGGCACCTGAGATTCACCTTTCACAGCCGTAACCGGCCCCGCGGGGCGTCGTTGAACGGCTGGGTCCAAGCTCTCGTGCTCCCTCACTGAGCGGACCCCTTGCCGGGAGGGGCTCGCTCCGTCTCGGCGCGCAGGGCCCGGCCTACCCTCCCTCCCCGGCCGGGCCCTGTCTTGCGCCGACATTTGCGCCTCCGCTTCGCTTCGGCGCGTGTCTGACGCGCCATAACCCCTGGTGCGCGTCCGACGACGCCGGTGGTTGAGTGCTAGCGGAGCGAGCCTTGAAACCCAGTGCGCCGTGCCCTCGATAGGCTCGGTCCATGTCGGAGCACGACCTGGTCCTGGTAGTCGACTTCGGTGCTCAGTACGCCCAGCTGATCGCCAGGCGCGTGCGCGAGGCGAAGGTCTACTCCGAGATCGTGCCGCACACCATGCCGGTCGCGGAGATGCTGGCCAAGCAGCCCAAGGCGATCGTGCTCTCCGGCGGGCCGTCCTCGGTCTACGAGCCGGGGGCGCCGGGCCTCGACGGGTCGCTGTTCGACGCGGACGTGCCGGTATTCGGGATGTGCTACGGCTTCCAGATCATGGCCCAGTCGCTCGGCGGCGAGGTCTCGCCGACAGGGGCCCGTGAGTACGGCCGCACGCCCGTCAGCGTCGTCGAGCCGGGCACCCTCCTCGCCGGGCTGCCCGCGCACCACAACGTCTGGATGTCCCACGGCGACTCGGTCACCGCGGCGCCCGAGGGCTTCACGCTGCTGGCCTCGACGGTGGCCACGCCGGTGGCGGCGTTCGAGGACGTCGGTCGCGGCCTCGCCGGCGTGCAGTGGCACCCCGAGGTGCTGCACACCGAGCACGGCCAACGGGTGCTCGAGCACTTCCTGCTCGAGATCGCCGGCTGCCGGCCGACCTGGACGATGCTCAACATCGTCGAGGAGCAGGTCGAGGCGATCCGCACCCAGATCGGCGACGGCCGCGCGATCTGCGCGCTCTCCGGGGGCGTCGACTCCGCGGTGGCGGCCGCCATCGTGCAGCGTGCGATCGGCGACCGGCTCACCTGCGTCTACGTCGACCACGGGATGATGCGGCTCGGCGAGACCGAGCAGGTACGCCGCGACTTCGAGGCGGTCTTCGACACCCTCGACGTGGTGGACGCCAGCGAGCAGTTCCTGGGTGCGCTCGAGGGGATCGTCGACCCCGAGGAGAAGCGCAAGATCATCGGCCGCGAGTTCATCCGGACGTTCGAGGCGGCCGAGGTGAGGGTGTTCGGGGACTCCTCCCAGGACACGGCGTACCTCGTCCAGGGCACCCTCTACCCCGACGTCGTCGAGAGCGGCGGGGGAGCCGGCACCTCCAACATCAAGTCGCACCACAACGTCGGTGGCCTGCCCGACGACCTCCAGTTCGAGCTGGTCGAACCTCTGCGCACGCTGTTCAAGGACGAGGTCCGTCTCGTCGGCGAGCAGCTCGGGCTCCCGCCCACGATGGTGTGGCGCCAGCCCTTCCCCGGTCCCGGCCTCGGCATCCGGATCATCGGCGAGGTCACCCGCGAGCGCCTCGACATCCTGCGCCAGGCCGACGCCATCGCTCGCGAAGAGCTCACCGCCGCCGGCCTCGACCGGGACATCTGGCAGTTCCCGATCGTGCTGCTGGCCGACGTGCGCTCGGTCGGCGTCCAGGGCGACGGCCGCACCTACGGCCACCCCGTCGTGCTGCGCCCCGTCACCTCCGAGGACGCCATGACCGCCGACTGGGCCCGGCTGCCGTACGACCTCCTCGAACGCATCTCGACCCGGATCACCAACGAGGTGCGCGAGGTCAACCGGGTGACCCTCGACATCACCTCGAAGCCGCCCGGCACGATCGAGTGGGAGTGAGCCACCAGCTCTGACCTGCGAAAACGTGGCTACTCATCGTCAAGGGCACGTACCGTTCGACTTTGACTGGAACCCGCATCACGCTCTCGCAGGCGCTGGAGGTCGCCGACGGCTCGCTCGCCTTCGACCTGCCGATGCAGTCGGCGGTCGGCTCCATCCGGGCCAACGGCTCGATCACCTGGGCGTGACGCCTCCCAGGCTTCGTGGCACGCCAGAGTCCGGATCGCTGAGGCGTGCGTCCACCCCAGTCACGCAGCGCTCAGCAGCAGCGGGACTGGGCGTTGTTCTCCCGGTGGTCGGACCTGTGGCGTTCGAACTCGCGCCGAGTCATGGGGTCGATGCCCTGTGCTCGGCAGTGGTCCAGGTACTCGTCCCACTTCGCCTCCCCGGTCACCTGGCGGATGTACCACAGCACCGCCCGACCGGTCCTGAGCAGGGTGGCGCTCATCGCGGTGCACCGGTCCCGGCGAATCGGTCCTCGGAGGTCTCCCACTCCCGGACGGCCTGCTTCTCCTCCTTGGTGGCGACGAAGTCGGAAGGGGCGACGATGCGGGACGGCTGCGCGGGCACCTCGGTCGTGGGCAGGCCGCCTGCGCGCAGGGCCTTGGCGATGATGTAGAGCGCGTTCACGACGATGACGATCACGAGGAGTGCGAAGAGCGCCTGCAACGTGCCGTTCACGGTCGAGTTCGTGACGACCTGCCTCATCTGGTCCATGTCGGTCGCCGGCGCCAGCAGCTCACCGTTGTCGATCGCGTCCTGGTAGTCCGAGCGCTGGGTGAAGTAGCCGATCTTCGGGTTGTCGGAGAACACCTTCTGGTAGCTCGCGGTCATGGTGGTGATGAGGTCCCAGACCAGGCCGACGCCGGGTACCCACGCCCACTTCGCCTTGCCGTGCTTGATCAGCAGCGTCACGCAGAGGGTCAGGGCGATGGCGGCGAGCAGCTGGTTCGAGATGCCGAAGAGCGGGAACAGCTGGTTGATGCCTCCCAGCGGATCGGTCACGCCGATGTAGAGCATGTAGCCCCACAGGCCGACGACGATGGCACTCGCGGACCAGGATCCCGGCTTCCAGGCCAGGTCGCCGTACTTGGGCCAGAAGTTGCCGATCGTGTCCTGCAGCATGAATCGGCCCACCCGGGTGCCTGCGTCGACGGCGGTGAGGATGAACAGCGCCTCGAACATGATCGCGAAGTGGTACCAGAAGGCCGCCAGACCGCCGCCGAAGGCGCTGGTGAAGATGGCCGACATGCCGAACGCGAGCGTCGGGGCACCGCCCGTGCGCGAGATCAGCGTCTCCTCATCCACCGCCTGGGCGGCGGCGACGAGGTCGCCCGGAGAGATCGTGAAGCCCAGGGTACGGATGAACTCGGCCGCGGTCTCGGGGGAGCCACCGGTGGCACCGGCGGGCGCGTTCATCGCGTAGTAGAGGCCGGGGTCGATGATCGAGGCTGCCATCAGCGCGCTGATGGCCACGAAGGACTCCATCAGCATGCCGCCGTACCCGATCATCCGGACATGGCTCTCCTTGGCCACCATCTTCGGTGTGGTCCCGGAGGCGATGAGAGCGTGGAAGCCCGAGAGCGCGCCACAGGCGATCGTGATGAAGACGAACGGGAACAGCTTGCCAGCGAAGACGGGCCCGGTGCCCTCTCTCGCGAAGTCCGTCACCGCGTCGTTCTGAAGCACCGGCGCCGCGAACAGCAGACCGACCGCGAGCAGCACGATCACGCCGATCTTCATGAAGGTCGACAGGTAGTCCCGCGGCGTCAGCAGCATCCACACGGGCAGGATCGAAGCCACGAAGCCGTATATCACCAGGCCCAGGGTCAGCTGCTCCTTGGACAGGGTGAGGGCGTCGTGAAAGGCCCATCTCGTTCGACGTACCCGCCGCCCATGATCGCGAGCAGTAACAGCCCCACGCCGATGGCGGTCACCTCGCCCACGCGTCCCGGTCGGAGGTGGCGCAGGTAGTAGCCCATGAACAAGGCGATGGGGATGGTCAACGAGATAGAGAACACGCCCCAGGGGACTCAGCCAGCGCGTTGACGACCACGAGGGCGAGCACGGCCAGGATGATGATCATGATGGCGAAGACCGCGATGAGGGCGGCGATGCCACCCACCACGCCGATCTCTTCGCGCACCATCTGCCCGAGGCTCTTGCCGTCTCGACGCATCGAGAAGAACATCACGACCATGTCCTGGACGGCGCCCGCGAAGATGACCCCGACGATGATCCAGATGGTGCCCGGGAGGTAGCCCATCTGGGCGGCGAGGACAGGGCCGACCAGCGGGCCGGCGCCCGCGATCGCAGCGAAGTGGTGGCCGAACAGCACCCGCCGGTCGGTGACGTCGAAGTCCCTGCCGTTCTGCAGCCGTTCGGCGGGAGTGGCCCGCGTGTCGTCGACCTCGAGGACGCGGTAGGCGATGAACCTGGCGTAGAAGCGGTAGGCAATGGCGTACGACGACAGCGCCGCGAACAAGATCCAGAGGGCGGAGACCTCTTCACCGCGGGAGAGTGCCAAGACCGTCCAGCAGACGGCCCCGATGACCGCGATGCCTCCCCAGATGGCCATGGACTTGGGTGTCATCCGCTGTCCGAGGTGACAAGGTCGACGGTGCCGTTCCGGTAGCCATGTCGGCTCCTCGTGGTCCAGGTGTTCCGCGTACTCCTGTCAGTCAAGTTACGCCTAGCCGCGACCCAGGGCGAGGGTCCTTGAGATCCAGGTGCAGCCGGATCCTGGCGGACGTCGAAAGCCCCCGACCTGGCTTTCCGGAAGGTCAGCCCTCTCGCAAGTCGTGGGGCGGGGGACGGCATCTCGCCACCCGACTGTTGAACGGGTAGGCACTGCTCGCTCTAAGGAATGTTGCTAAACCCCAATCGAGTGGGAATGAGCCAGTCTCAGCACTACGGTCGCCGAGCACAGGATGAGGCCCTCACAGCGGTGCCGGTCACCCAGAGGTGCGTTGCAGGTCTATCTGGGCCATCACCCGATAGCCCTGCGAGTCGGTGGGCAGGTCGAGCGTCCAGCCGTCCTGGGTGTGCATGCCGCAGGGGGTGGGTGGCACGTCGAAGTACGTGGGCTGGCAGGCGAGGTTCAAGACGTTGGCACCGACGAAGCTCACCGTCGACCGCTGTGAGCGCGGCCGGAAGCTGATGTCGAGAGAGGTCACCCTCGCGAGTGCCCGGCTGGAGTCGGTGTCGGACCTCTCGAGCACCCCGCTCAGCAAGTAGCTCAGGTAGATCTGCTGGGCTCCCGGATAGGCGTAGTTCGCGGATCCGTCCTCGAGCTCCGTCGGGCCGGGCACCGTGCTGTCCGCCGCGACGACGCGGACGTCGGTCGCCTGGACGGCGCCGGGCTGGAGCTCCGGGTCGGTCGGCACGGCCAACGAGATGCCGAACATGAAGTGGGAGCTGCGGATCCACTGCTCGACCCGGAGCAGGCCGTCCCCCAGGACGGTCACCTGCGTGTACGTCGTGTCGGGCCCCACGGGCACCGGTGGCGGCGGGGCGCCCGTGTCGACCTCGAGTGAGGTGGTCGGCCGGCTCGCCGGCTTCTGCTCGCCTCCGCCCCCGTCGCCCCCCGCCAGCGCGATCGCACCGGCGACCGCCACGCCCAGAACGACCAGAACGACCAGGCCGGCCACCAGCGCGTAGGTACGCATGGAGCGTCGGGGCGTCGCAGGCGGCGGTTGAGGTGGCCCGACAAAGAGGCGGGCCGGTGCGGCCAGTTCACGGCGAGGCGGGTCAGGGAGGAGCGATGGGTCAGGGAGCGGCGGGTCAGGGACGGGCGGGTCAGGGAGCGGCGACTTCTCGCTCGGGGAGCCGGTCCGCGCTCGACCAGCCAACACCTGCAGCCGTGCCTGGCGTGCGCTGAAGCCGAGCCGGTCGCTCATCGCACGCCTCGCCTCTCGACGGGGGGACCCGTCGGACGCGCGGTCACCACGACCAGGTTCTGGTAGCCGCCCTGCGCGGCGACGTACGGTCCCGCGCACGTCACCAGCGACAACCTCCGCGGTCCTCCTGGCGAGGACCAGCGCGCGATGTCCCGGACGCTGGCCTGCGGGACGACCTGGAGCGACCGGACCCGGAACACCTGTCGCAGCCGGTGTGTGGTCAGCACGATCCGCGCGCCCGGCTTCACCACGAGCAGCTCGGCGAAGGGTCCGAGACCCTGGGTCCTGCTGTCGACGTGAGCGGCGAGCAGGGTGGAGCCGAACGGGTCACCGACGCGTGCTCCCCCCTGCCACCAGCCTGCCGACTCGATGTCGTCGGGGACGTCGAGACGTCCGTCGCCCGTGCTGGAGACCGCCGCGACGCGTACGACGCGGCCGCTCGGCAGCCGCACGGACCGTGGCTCCTCCGGTGACACCGGCTGGACGCGCGCGGCCGGGCGCGCCGCGACGAACGGCGGGCTGTCGCCTGTCGGCGGCCCTGCGACGGAGCCGGCTGATGACGAGCCATCGGACCTCGCCTCGGGCTGCGCAGCCTCGGGTCCCACGCCCAGCACGAGCACCACGAGGGCCCCCGCCAGCACGCAGGCGACTCCGGAGGCGAGGCCTCGCCACCGCCTCCCCGAGCTGTCCGAGTGCCGGACCATGAGCGGTGATCTCAGCGAGAGCTGTGACTGCCGGCGCCGAACGGTGTCAGTCGCCAGCCTTGCACCAGGCCGGCCGACCCCGTGTCGATGGACGTCGGTGCGACCGACCCGTCAGGGCTCAGACGCGCACTGCGCACGACCAGGTTCATCGAGTCGTTGGCGGGGTTCCCCATGGCGTAGACCATCGTCACGGTGCCCGGTGTGAGCTCCACGTCCAGCGGTCCGAGGATCGGGTTCTCCGTCTCTCCCGTCGGGAGCAGCTCGACGACGTGCGCACCCGCCGGGACGTCCGCGGTCGCGAACTCGCCGTTCGCGATGTTCTCGAAGACGACGGTGCCGTCGACCACGACGTCCGCCGGGGCCACCGTTGCCGTGTGAGCCACCAGCACCCTGGACTTCCCCGGTCCGATCGGCTCCATGGGAGTCTCGTAGGTGTGGAGCACGGCGGCTCCGTCCACCTCCGCGGGCCGGTGCAGGACGACGTCCTGGTTGGAGCCGGGTGCCACCTGCACGGTCGTCCGGGCCGAGACGTCACCGGCGCCGGTGAAGTCGACGCGATGGGTGCCGGAGCTCAGCGCGAAAGGCCCGAGTACCGTCCCGGCGCCGGCTTCGGCCTGGACGGTCCGACCATCGATCGACACCGAGACCGTTTCTCCTGGCACCGCCTGGACGATGCCGACGAGCCCGGTTGTCGCGGACTCGGACTGAGCTGTCCCGGCGGCCGCCGGCGCTACCGCGAGCAGAGCCCCGGCAGCCATGGCTGCAATTTTCATGACAATCCCCCCGTTTGTCATTCCCCCCTGTGCGGAGAGGACCACGCGGGGGGCCACACGTCAACACCTAATTAGGTGATCCTGGGCCCGGAGGGGCGGGCGGCTACGCGTCCGCGCGCTGCCCGTGCTGGCCGTGCAGCCGGGCGGGTACGTGCGGTCGCTTGCTCAGGACGCGCCGGAATCCTGCGGGCAACGCGAGGCCGTGCCCGTGCTGTGAGTCGAGACGCAGGGTCTCCTGGCACTGCTCGCCGCCGTCGGTCCAGGAGAGGGTGACGAAGGGATGTTCGACGTCCTCGTCCCACTGGAAGTACCCGTCGACGGCGTTGTTGAAGCTGTTCATCTCGCGCTTGACGAGCCCGTCCTCACTGGCTCCGTGCACGCCGGGCGGGCAGTCGATCGACACGTCGTAGATGGTGCCGAGGGCGCGCCACTTCACCTTCACGTGGCTGCCGTGTCGGTGGGTCCGCCGAGCCTGAACATCCCAGCTCATGCCAGGGACTCTAGGCCGGAGACGACCGCGACGGAAGGGCGCGCTCTCCGGACCGGTCGTCAGCGACCCGGGCCACGACTCGGCCACCAACTGGGGTTACGCCTGCGGCTATGTGCCTCTATCCTCCATCGCAGGGGGGTTCGGGACGCGTCGCCGCTTGTCGGCGCCGCCAACCCGACAAACGAGATGCGGGGGGGCATTTCGGTGAAAGTTGCGCGACTCTGTGTGCTCGGCGCGCCAGGACAACTCCAGACAGAACAGCTCCACAGGGGGGTTCCCGCCACGGAAGGTGCGCGGGGATGAAGATTGCTGTCCTGGGACTGGGCTACGTCGGGACGATGACGGCTGCCGGCCTGGCAAGGTGCGGCCACATCGTCGTCGGCACCGACGTCGACGCCGGCAAGGTAGCCGCCCTCAACGAGGGCAGAAGCCCCGTCATCGAGCGTGGCATCGACGAGCTCGTCGCGGAGGGCATCGACGCGGGCAACCTGTCGGCGACCTCGGACCTCGCCGTGGCACTCGATCGTGCCGACGTCTCGATCGTGTGCGTCGGCACGCCGTCCAAGCCGACGGGCGGGACGGACCTCACCTACGTCGAGCGCGTACTCGACGACCTGCTCGAGACCATGCCCACGGTGTCCCCGCCGGAGTCGGGCTTCCACTGTGTGGCGATCCGCAGCACCGTCCCGCCGGGCACCGGGGACTCGGTGGTGGCGCCGCGCTTCGTCGCCGAGAACCTGCCCGACGGCTGGAGCGTCAGCACCGCGATGTGCCCGGAGTTCCTCCGCGAGGGGGTGAGCGTCAAGGACTTCTTCAACCCTCCCTTCGTCGTCATCGGCTCGCGCGACGAGCAGAGCCGCCTGCTCCTGGCCGAGCTGTTCTCGTTCGTCGACCAGGAGCCGCACCACACCGGGGTCGGGGCGGCCGAGGCGCTGAAGTACGCCTGCAACGCCTTCCACGCCACCAAGATCACCTTCGCCAACGAGATGGCCCGGCTCTTCCGCACCTGTGGCATCGACACGCGTGAGGTGATGGAGGTCTTCGTCAAGGACGACAAGCTGAACCTCTCGCCCGCCTACCTCCGGCCGGGCTTCGCCTACGGCGGGTCCTGCCTGCCGAAGGACATCAGGGCCCTCCAGCACATCGCGCGCGCCCACGACGTGGACCTCCCGCAGCTGGTCGGCACGAGCAGCAGCAACGACCTGATCGTCCGCGAGGTCGTCGACCGGGTGCTGGCCCTCGCCGACCGTCACGTGACCATCTTCGGCCTCAGCTTCAAGATGGACACCGACGACCTGCGCGAGAGCCCCAACGTCGAGGTCGCCGAGCGGTTGATCGGCAAGGGCATCGACGTACGGATCTACGACCCGATCCTCAACCCCGAGCAGCTGCTGGGCGCCAACCTGCGGCACGTCGAGGCCAAGCTCCCGCACCTGACGAAGCTCCTGTCCAGCTCGCCCCTCGAGGCGCTCGAGCACGCCGAGCTGGCGATCGTCGCGATCCCTCACTACGCCGTCATCGACGCGCTGCTCCAGGCGCCGCCCCGGCACATCCTGGACCTTTCCGGCCGCCTCGGCCCCGACGTGGGCGCCCTGCCCGGATACGAGGGGATCGGGTGGTGAGCCGCATCGCCCCGGACGACGGGCGGCACCGCCGTCCACGGGTCCTGATCATCGTCCAGAACCTGGCCGTCCCCTTCGACCGCCGGGTCTGGCTGGAGTGCGGGTCGCTGGTCGCCGCCGGCTACGACGTCACGGTGGTGTGCCCGCGCGACGCCGACACCACGGCGTACCAGGTCATCGACGGCGTGCAGATCCACACCTACCCGCCGTACGCACCAGGTGGCAGCGCGGCGGGCTTCGTGGCGGAGTACGCCTACTCGTTCCTGGCCACCGCCAGGCTGGCGCTGAAGGCGCGCCGTCGCGGCGGTTTCGACGTCGTCCAGGCGTGCAACCCCCCCGACATCTTCTGGCCTCTCGCGCGGCTGCTCCGCTGGACGGACGGGTCGCGGTTCGTCTTCGACCACCACGACCTGTGCCCCGAGCTCTACGAGTCCCGGTTCGTCGGCGGCAGCAGGCTCGCCCACCGGGGCCTGCTCGCCCTGGAGCGCCGCACCTTCCGCGAGGCGGACCGCGTCGTGTCCACCAACGAGTCCTACCGCGAGGTCGCGCTGCGGCGCGGTGGGAAGTCTCCGGACGAGGTGACGGTGGTGCGCACCGGCCCCGACGCCGACCGGCTCCGGGCGGGACCGCCGGACCCGTCGCTTCGCCGTGGCCGGCGTCACCTGGTGGCCTACCTCGGAGTGATGGGACCGCAGGACGGCGTGGATCTCGCACTGCATGCCGCTCACGCACATCGTTCACGAGCAGGGACGCACCGACGTCTCGTTCCTGCTGATGGGCACCGGTGACTGCCACGCCGACCTGGTGGCACTCCGCGGCGAGCTCGGCCTCGACGACTACGTCGAGATGCCCGGTCGCGTGCCCGACGACTTCGTCGCGACGGCGTTGTCGACCGCCGACCTCGGACTCTGCCCCGACCCGAAGAACCCGCTCAACGACCTGTCCACGATGAACAAGACGATGGAGTACATGTCCTTCGGCCTCCCGGTCGTGGCCTTCGACCTCCGCGAGACGCGCGTCTCGGCCGGTGCCGCTGCGGCGTACGCCGTCCCGAACGACGTGTCCGACCTGGCCTGCACGATCGTGCGTCTCCTCGACGACCCCGAGCGCCGGGTCCGGATGGCGAGGCTCGGTCGCGAGCGCGTCGTCAGTGAGCTCGAGTGGGACCACCAGCGCGGCGCCTACCTGCGCGTGTACGCCGACCTCGTCGCCGCGGGTCGTCGGCCCTCCGTCGTGGTGGGTGGTTGAGACATGTGCGGGATCGCGGGCACCTACCAGCAGGCCGACGGCAAGCTCATCACCGCTGTCATGGTCGAGCGGCTGGCCCATCGCGGTCCCGACGCGTCGGGCGTGCTGGAGAGCACCAACCCGCGCGCCAGCGTCGTCCTGGGCCACCTGCGGCTGTCGATCATCGACCTCTCCGCTGCCGCCGACCAGCCGCTGGTGAAGAACGGGCTCTCCCTCTCCTACAACGGCGAGCTCTACAACTACGTCGAGCTGCGCAGCCGGCTCGAGCGGCTCGGCGTCACCTTCGCCACCCGGTCCGACACCGAGGTCGTGCTGGAGGCCTGGCGCGCGTGGGGACCTGACTGCCTCCGGCGGTTCCGCGGCATGTTCGCGTTCGCCGTCCACGACACGGCGACCGACGAGCTCGACGCTCGCCCGTGACCCGTTGGGGATCAAGCCGCTCTACGTCATGGCCCGAGGCGACGGCGTGGTGTTCGCATCCGAGCTCAAGGCGATCGTCACCGCCCTCGGCTCCGAGCTCTCGGTCGACCCGCTGGGGCTCGCGGCCTCCGCCCTCTACTACTGGCTGCCGGAGCAGGTCTGCGCGGTGCGCGAGGTCGTCAAGCACCCGCCGGGGTCGTGGACCACCTACCGTCCCGACGGCACCAGCGTCAGCGGCACCTACTGGGACCCGGTCGAGGTGTCGGCCCGCGCCGCGCGTCGCGCGACCGAGCCCGACCTGCGGGACGTCGTCGAGAGCTCCGTGGCCGCGCACCTGGTCGCCGACGTGCCGGTGGCGTCGTTCCTCAGTGGCGGCCTCGACTCGAGCCTGGTGACGGCGGTCGCGCACCACCACCACCCGGACATCGAGGCCTACACGATCGCGTTCCGCGGCGAGGACCAGCGCCTGGAGGCGATGCCCGACGACGCCCGGTACGCCCGGTTGATGGCGGAGCACCTGGGCATCCGCCTGCACGAGATCGAGATCAGCCCCGACGTCGTCTCCCTGCTTCCCCGGGTCGTCGACGTCCTCGACGAGCCGGTCGGAGATCCCGCCGCCATCAACACCTTGCTGATGTGCGAGAGCGCCCGGGCCGCCGGCGTGAAGGTGCTGCTGTCCGGCATGGGCGCAGACGAGCTCTTCGGCGGCTACCGCAAGCACCTGGCGTGCCTGTGGGCCATGCGCTACCAGCGGCTGCCCCGGCCCCTGCGCCGTACGGCGACGGGGCTCGTCGGCCGGCTCCCCGTGATCGCGGGCAGCCGCGGCATCCGTTCGGTCCGCTGGGCGCAGCGCTTCTTCTCCTTCGCAGAGCTCAGCGAGGAGTCAGGCGTTCCGCCGCAGCTACACGATGTACGACCCCGACGAGCTGACCCGGCTGCTGGACCCCGCCTGGGGCCCGCACGTCGACGACCTGGTCGCCGCACACAGCGCCGTCTACGCCGACAACGACCTGGACGGCCCGCTCGCCCGCATGTGCCTGGCGGACAGCCGGATGTTCCTGCCAGGGCTCAACCTCGCCTACACCGACCGCTCCAGCATGGCGGCCTCGTGCGAGGTGCGCGTGCCGTTCGTGGATCCGGTGGTGTTCGAGGCCGCGTTCTCGCTCGCCGAGGACGACCGGATCAGGGGCCGTCAGCAGAAGGCCGCCCTGAAGGACGTCGCCCGTCACTGGCTGCCCGCCGAGATCGTCGACCGGCCCAAGGCGTCGTTCGGCGCGCCGCTGCGCGCGTGGGTCAACAACGACCTCACCGAGCTCGTGGACGACCTGCTCCTCGACGGCGAGCTGGTCGCGTCCGGCGCCTTGCGCCGCGGGCCACTCGAACGCCTGGTCGCCGACCAGCGCAGCGGGCGTCGGGACTACTCCAAGCAGGTGTGGCAGCTGTTGAGCCTCGAGCTCTGGTACGAGCAGGCGCGCTCGGCCGGAGTCCGCGGAGCATGACGGGAAATCGTGACGGGGAAGTTTGATCGGGGGAACGATGAAGCAGGTGGCTCAGAACTACAGATCCGGGGAGCTCGCGGTGCTCGACGTGCCGCAGCCTGCGTGCCTGCCGGGCGGGGTGCTGGTGCGCACCCTCTACTCCCTGATCTCGACGGGGACCGAGCTGATGAAGGTCTCCGAGGCGCGGCTGTCACTCCTCGGCAAGGCGCGCGCCAGGCCCGACCAGGTCAAGAAGCTGGTCGAGTCCATGGCGCAGCAGGGGCCGGTGGCGACGTACCAGAAGGCGATGAACAAGCTCGACAGCTACACCCCGCTGGGCTACTCGCTGTGCGGGGTGGTCGTCGAGGTCGGCGCCGGTGTCGACGAGCTCGCGGTCGGCGACGTCGTGGCTGCGGCCGGCAACGAGTTCGCCCTGCACGCCGAGGTCAACTGGGTGCCGGTCAACCTCTGTGTCCGCGTTCCCGAGGGCGTCGCCGCCGGAGCACGCCGCGTTCTCGACGGTCGGGGCCATCGCGATGCAAGGCGTACGTCGCGCCGAGACGCAGCTCGGCGAGATGGCGTGCGTCATCGGGCTCGGGCTGATCGGTCAGCTCGTCGTCCGCCTGCTCGTCGCGGCCGGGGTGAAGGTGGTCGGCATCGACACCGTCGAGGCGCGTTGCCAGATGGCCGAGAAGGCAGGGGCGCTCGCCTGCGCCGGGCCCGATGCCGACGGTCTCGCGGCGGTGGAGGCCGTCGCGCGGCGGCACAGTGGAGGCCTCGGCTGCGACCACGTGTTCCTGGCGGCCGGCGGCCGCTCCAACGAGCCGGTGGAGGTCGCTGCCCGCCTCGCCCGTGACCGCGCACGGGTCGTCGACATCGGCAAGACCCGGATGGACCTGCCCTGGAACGACTACTACGAGAAGGAGCTCGACGTCCGGTTCTCCCGCTCCTACGGCCCGGGCCGCTACGACGACCGCTACGAGCTCGAGGGCATCGACTACCCCGCCGGCTACGTCCGCTGGACCGAGCGGCGCAACCTGTCGGCGTTCCTCGACCTGGTCGCGGGTGGCCAGGTCGACCTCTCGCCACTGGTCTCGAGCGTGCACCCCGTCGAGGAGGCCACCGAGGTCTACGCACGGCTCGGCGACGGTTCGCTCGCCGGAGTCGGCCACCTGCTCCACTACCCGGGAGCGGAGCGAGGCGCAGGCGGAGGCTGCAGGCGGGGGCCCGCGCGACGAGCACCGGGCTCGCGTCTGCACCCCGGCGCGCTCGCACCGAGCAGTCATCCGCGCGGAGCGGCGTGCAGCGGGGTTCGGTCGGCATCGGGTTCATCGGCGCCGGCAGCTACGCGACGTCCATGCTGCTCCCGCACCTGGCCGCACAAGCCCACCTGGCTGTCGGTGGCGACGACGCGGTCGCTGTCCGCGGTCAACGCGCAGCGGAAGTTCGGGTTCGACCGCGCCGGGACCAGCGCGGACGACGTCCTCGACGACCCGGCGATCGACGCCGTCTTCGTGGTGACCCGGCACCGCTCGCACGCGGCGTTCGTGTGCAGGGCGCTCGAGGCGGGCAAGGCGGTGTTCGTGGAGAAGCCGATGGCGCTCGACGAGTCGCAGGTCGACGACATCCTCCGCACCGTGGAGCGCACCGGCAACGACCGCCTCATGGTCGGGTTCAACAGGCGCTTCGCGCCCCTCGTCGCCGAGATGGCACGGGCGGTGTCCGCACGGCGAGGGGCCGCTGTCGGTGCGCTACCTGGTCAACGCGGGCCGTCTCGACCAGAAGAGCTGGTACCTCGACGCCGCCGAGGGGTCCCGCTTCGTCGGCGAGGGCGGACACTTCGTCGACACCGTGTCCGCCCTGGTCGGGGCTGACCCGCTGCGCGTCCATGCCGAGGTCCACGGTGACGACGTACACGCCGTGCTCGCCTATCCGGACGGCTCGGTCGGCTCCATCGCCTACGTGACCGCAGGTAGCCCGCGCTTCCCCAAGGAGACCCTCGACGTCTCCGGACGAGGCGCGAACGCGCGGCTCGACAACTTCAAGCGGCTGACCGTCTGGCACCGCGGGCGGAAGACCACCCGCCGGGCACTGGCCCCCGACAAGGGCCAGCGCCACCAGCTCGCCGCGTTCCTGGACGCGGTGCGCGGCGGGGGAGACATGCCGATCGGTCTCGACTCCCTGGTGGCGACGACCCGCGCCACGCTGGCTGCCAAGGCCGCCACCTGCCCGGCTGCACCGGTCGCGCCATGAGCCGCGACCTCGGCTGGTACGTGCGCCGGCTGCAGCGGATGTCGGCCGCGGAGGTGGCCGGCCGGGTCCGCGACCAGGCACGCAAGCGTGCCTGGGCGGGCCGACAAGTTCCCCCCGGCGCCCGCGCTCCGGCGCTCTCGGGCCTACGGACGGCGCGCCTCGGCCCGGTCCCTGTACCCCCCGGGACCACGGAAGGCCTTCCGGCCGAGGCGCGCTCCGCAGTCATCGACGCGGCGGACCGGCTTGCTGGACGGGCGGTGGACGGTGCTCGGCGTGCCCCGTCCCGACATCCTGCGATCCCGACTGGTTCCTCGACCCGGTCTCGGGGAGGTCCGCGCCCCGGCGACGAGCTGGCGTTCCGCATCGACCACCGGGACGAGTCGGTCACCGGGAACGTCAAGCTGGTCTGGGAGCTGTCGCGGCACCACCACCTCACGGTTCTCGCCGCGGCCTACTGGCTGACCGAGGACGAGGTGTACGCCGAGGCCGCCGACGGGCAGCTGCGATCGTGGTGGGCGGCCAACCCGTTCCTCTCCGGCGTCCACTGGACCAGCGGCATCGAGCTCGGCGTCCGGTTGATCTCGTGGGCGTGGGTACGCCGGCTGCTCGACGGCTGGCCGAAGGTCGGCGACCTCTTCGAGACCAACGACGAGGCCCTCCGCCAGATCTGGTGGCACCAGCAGTACCTCGCGGCCTTTCCCAGCCATGGATCCTCGGCCAACAACCACGCCGTCGCCGAGGAGGCCGGGCGCCTGGTGGCCGCCTGTGCCTTCCCCTGGTACGCCGAGTCCGAGGCGTGGCGCCACGACGCGGCGCCGCCGCCTGGCCCGTCACTTCCTGGCCAACACGTTCCCCGACGGGGTCAACCGCGAGCTCGCCACCGACTACCACCGGTTCGTCACCGAGCTCGTCGCCGTCGCGGCGGTCGAGGCCGCCGTCGGAGGCGCGGACCTGCCGTCCGCCGTGTGGGCCCGGCTGGCCGCGAGCTTCGACGCGGCCGCCGCCATGCTCGACGTGAGCGGTGCCCCGCCTCGTCAGGGCGACGGCGACGAGGGCCGGGCGCTGGTGATCGACAGCCCGGACCACGCGCCATGGACCGGGCTGCTCGACTGGGGCGGCGCGGTCGTGGGCAGGTGCGAGTGGTGGCCACAGAGCCGGCCGACTGTCGTCGGCGCTGCCCTCGCCGGCCTGCTCGGCCGGCCCCGGTCGGCGCCGGGGCGGCCGAGCACCGCGCCGCGACACTTCGCGGGGGCCGGGATGACGCTCCTCTCGAGCGACCCGGAGCGCGGGCCGCAGATCTGGTGCCGCTGCGATGCCGGACCGCTCGGGTTCCTGTCCATCGCGGCGCACGGACACGCCGACGCGCTGTCGGTGGAGGTCCGGCACGACGGTGTCGAGATCCTCGTCGACCCGGGCACCTACTGCTACCACGGGGAGCCGGAGTGGAGGAGCTACTTCCGGTCGACGCGGGCGCACAACACCCTGGAGCTGGACGCGACCTCACAGGCCCAGGAGGCCGGCCCCTTCATGTGGCGGACCGCCGTGGTGGCCGAGGAGACGAGGGTCCACCTCGAGGAGCCCGAGGCGACGTGGGCGGCCAGGCAGCGCGGCTACGACCGGCTTCCCGGCTCCCCGGTGCACGAGCGGACCGTCCGCCTCGACGAGCCGGCCGGGCGGCTCGTCGTGCTCGACCGGGTCCGGTCGGGCGTGGGACACGACGTACGCCTCTTCCTCCACCTCGGACCTGCGGTGCACGTCGAGCTCAGCGGCGCGGCGGCCGAGCTGCGGTGGGAGGGCAGAGGCGGTGAGCATCGGCGCGCGAGCCTCGAGCTGCCCGCCGGGCTGAGCTGGTCGGAGCACCGCGGCGAGACCGACCCCGTCCTGGGGTGGTACTCGCCGCGGTTCGGGGAACGGCAGCCCATCAGCACGCTCGTCGGAGTGGGCGCGGGCTCGGAGACAGACCTGGTGACGTCGCTGACGTTCCAGACGGGCGCGGGGAGGCACTGATGGCCGAGCAGGTGGACCTTCGGTCAGTGGCCTCGCTGGTACGCCGGCGTCGTCGCCTGCTGGCGCTCCTCGCCCTGGCGGGAGCCCTCGCCGGCGTCGCCCTCGTCACCTGGCGTCCGCCGCTGTACGTCAGCTCCAGCAAGGTGCTGCTACCGGCCGGCCCCGTTTCTCCGAACGGCGACCAGGCCTCGTGGGAGGCGAGCACGCAGGTCAGCATCGCGCAGAGCGATGCCGTCCTCGGCCCTGCGTCGCAGGCGGTGTCGCCCCCGCTGTCCCGGCGCGAGGTCCGCACCCTGGTGGAGATCAGCGCGCCCACCGAGGACCTGCTGCTGATCGAGGCGCGGGGCACGTCGAGCTCCGCCGCCGAGGCACTCGCCCAGGCGGTCGCGGAGTCCGAGGTCGCCTACCAGGCGGAGGCCACGAGCTCCCAGTCTGCTGCCGAGCTCGCCGCGTTGCGCACGCGCCGCGACTTCCTGCAGGACCAGCTCGATGCAGTCGTGGACCAGATCGAGCGTGCGCAGGACCGACTGGCCGCCGCGGATCCCGACTCCGCCATCGGCCGGCGGGACGCCAGCGCGGTGACGCAGCTCACCGCGCAGCAGACGGATCTCGTGCTGGAGATCAACCGGCTCGAGTCCAGGATCCAGGGGGAGTCCGGCACGTCGACCGCGCGCATCATCGAAGGTGCCTCACCGGCCGACCGACCGTTGCTGGCCGTCTGGTACGTCGTCGGCTCCGGCGGTCTCGCTCTCCTTGCGGTCGTTCTCGGCCTCGCGGCGCTGCTCACCCTCACGCGCCGCGACGCCAGGCTCGGGACACGTGACGAGATCTCGGACGCCGTCGGGAGCGCGGTCATCGCGTCGCTGCGCAGCCAGGTGCCGCGGACGGTCGCCTCGTGGCGGTCGCTCCTCGAGAGCTACCGCCCGAGCGTGGTCGATGGCTGGACGCTGCGTCAGGCTCTGGCACAGGTGGGGCTCGAGGAGCTCATGCGGGGCGCGTCCGACGCCCGCGGCGCAAACGTGCCCGTCGCGCATCACCAGCTCTGTATCGCCAGCCTGGCGGACGACCCCCGGGCGTTGTCGATCGGCCCGCAGATCGCCTCATACGCTGCCTCGATCGGGGTCTCGACCCTGCTCGTCCCCCAGCAGGGAGACGCCACGGCCGCGCTCTGGGCCGCGTGCTCCTCCCAGCCCACGGACGAGGAAGTGCGACCCGACCTTCGGGTCGCCTCGCGGCGACGGACCAAACGTCCACCCGAGCTGACGGTCCTGGTGACCGTCCTGGACCGGCGATCCCCGAGGATCCCGCGCCTGGACGCCGGTGCGATCGTGGTGCTCGCCGTCTCGTCGGGGGCCGCGTCCTCCGAGGACCTGGCGCGTGCCGCGGTCGCGGCGTACGAGTCCGGGTTCCACATCGCCGGCGTCCTGGTCGCCGACCCCGACCCCCTCGACCACACGACAGGGCGGTTGCTCCCGCACGAGCGGCTGCAGCAGGCGCCGCTGCCCTCACGTGTCTCTGGAGCGCGACCGACGGCACTGCGCGACACGCCGTGGACGGGGAGCGGGCAATGAGACGCGTGACGTGGCACATCGAGGACAACACGGCCCTGGCCGCCGATGGGGCGCCCTCCGCCAGCACGGTGAGCCTCGGGTTCATCCGGTCCACCCTCAAGCGCCTGTGGTACGTCTGGCTGGCGGTCGGGCTCCTCGCCGTGACCATCGCCGCCGCCTGGCTGGTGTTCGTGCCGGCACGCAGCACCGGCACCGTGACGCTCCTGCTGGCGCACGACCCAGGGACCCAGCCGGACACGGCGATGGCGACCGACGTGAGCCTGCTTCGGACCCGAACCGTCACCAAGCAGCTGAGTGAAAAGCTCTCGCTCGACACCTCACCCGAGGATCTTCAGGAAACCATCACCGCTCAGCCCACCACGTCGAGCGTGCTGCGGATCGACATCTCGGGCAGCAACCCCGCCGACGCCGTCGCGCGAGCACGGGCGTTGTCGGAGATCTACCTGAGCTTCCGCGAGGAACAGCTGTTGCTGCAGGCGGACGCGGTCATCGAGGGCCATCGGCAGCGCATCGAAGCGCTGCAGGCGCAGGTCGACGACCTCACGGCCCAGTACGACCTCGTGAGTGCTCAGGGGGGCGACAGCGAGCAGGCGGCCGCCATCATCGCGTTTCGGGCCCAGATGCTGAGCCAGATCACCAGCCTGGAGAACGCCATCGAGGACGCCTCCCTCCAGGTCTCCGCCGTCGTCGCGGCGAGCCGCGTCCTCGACCCGGCCTCGTCGGTGCCGCAGTCGCCGCTGCGTCGCGCTGTGTTCACCCTGGGCTCCGGAGTCGTCGGCGGACTGGGTCTCGGACTCGGGCTGGTCGTCGTCTACGCCGTCACGACCGGTCGGCTGCGCCGACGCGCCGATGTCGCGGCTGCCATCGGGCATCCGGTGTTGTTCACGGCCGCCAGGGTGACGCGACGCTGGCGGCGTGGTCGTCAGTCGCGCCGGGTCGCCGAGCTCCAGGTGTTGAGCGATGGCATGCTCACGGCCCTGCCCACCCGAGGGAAGCGGCCGATCCGGCTCGGCCTGATCAGCGTCGACTGCCCGACAGAGGCGGCGATGGTGGTGGCCGCCGCCGCCCTGCGCCTGGGGGAGAGCGGACGCGTCGCAGCCATGGACCTGACGGGGACCGGCGTACTCGAGGAGCAGGTCGGCTCCTTGTCATCGGCCCTGGGGACGGCTGCGGCCGACAACGTCACCGTGGTGGGACCCGGCACGGACGTCGTCGCCGACGTGGTGCTCACCCTCGTTCCGTTCGAGATAGGTCGCGGGCTTGCCTACGTGAAGTCCTCGACTCCCAAGTGCGTCGTCCTCGTCAAGGCCGGCCGTTCGACGCAGGAGGGTCTTCGCACGGTCGCCCAGGCAGCACGGGCGGCAGGAGTAAGCGTGCCCTTCGTGTTGCTCGTCGGCACGGACTCCTCCGACGACTCCTTCGGCGCCGACGAGGGCGACGTGGTCATCGAGAAAGCATCGCGAGCGCGATGACCACGCATCTGACACGCACCGGTCGCGACGCAGGTGGGCTGGACCACCCAGGCATCCGCGTCTACCTCACTCTCGTCAGCGTCGCGGGCCTCGGCCTAGACTCTCGATCACATGGGTCCAGGGGGGTGGACACGTTGAATGCAGGCATGAGCGGCGGGTCGGGGGGACCCGCCGAACCATGAGCAGGGCCGGCGTCCTGCTCGACCGCGACGGCACGCTCATCGTCGACTCGGGATACGTCGGGTCCGTCGAGGACGTGCGAGTTCATTCCGGGCGCCCTGGAGGCCGTCGCGGCGCTCAATGCCGCCGGCATGCCGGTTGCGGTAGTGACCAACCAGGCGGGTGTCGCCCGCGGCTACTTCGACCTGGGCGCGGTCGAGACGGTGCACGCCCACATCGCCACGGCTTTGGCGGAGGTGGGCGGCCACATCGATGAGTGGCTGTTCTGCCCCTACCACCCCGATGGAGTGGTCCCGGCGTTCACGCGTGCCAGCTGGGACCGCAAGCCTGCGCCTGGGATGGCCCTCGCTGCGGCCGCCTCGCTCGGTCTCGACCTGCACAAGCTCGTGGGTCGTGGGTGACTCCGAGGTGGACGTCGGACTCGCCCACGCCGTCGGAGCGCGACCGATCCTCCTGGGCACGCACGCTGCGCGGCCCGACGCCCTGACGGTCACCGACCTCGCCGGGGCTGTGGCGCTGATCCTGGGCAGCCGAGGAGCAGGTCGTCCTGCCGGGGCGCCCCCAGTTCCCCGTCGCGCGTTACGAGTCAGCAGACGCCTTCGGACGCGACTACTCCGAGCAGCTGGCGCGGGCGCTCGACACGGTGGACCACGCAGAGCTGGACCGGGCCGCGAAGCTCATCAACACCGCCCACGACCACGGGTGCGCGCTGTTCTCCTGCGGCAACGGCGGCTCCGCATCGATCGCCAACCACCTCCAGTGCGACCACGTCAAGGGCGTACGCGTCGGCACCGGCCTGCTGGCCCGGGTGTCCAGAGCCTCAGCACGAACGTCGAGCTCTTCAGCGCCATCGCCAACGACCTCGGCTACGAGTCCGTCTTCGAGTACCAGCTGCAGTCGCAGGCGCGGCCCGGCGACGTCCTGATCGCGATCTCTTCGTCCGGCCGCTCGCCCAACATCGTTCGGGCCATCGAGTGGGCCACCGCCAACGGGCTGTCCGACGATCGCCTTCACCGGTTTCGACGGAGAGCCCGCCCGGTCGCTGGCCACGGTGACCATCCACGTGGCTACGAGCAACTACGGCATCATCGAGGACGCGCACCAGGCCTGCATGCACCTGCTGGCCCAGTACGTCCGGCAGTCGCGAATGTCCGAGGCAGAGGTCGCCGCGACATGTCTTCTGACCGCATGCGAGTCGCCATCAACCTCCTCACCGACGATCCGGACCACCCTTCGGGCGCGCACTGGTTCTGGACCAGGGTGATCCCGGAGATGGCCGTGCGGCTCGAGGAGGGCGAGGAGCTCCACCTGCTGGTGAGCCCCCGCTCCCGCAAGGCTCATGGCGGCTACGGCCCCGGGGTTCGTCTACATCACCTTCCCGTGGTCGAACGAGCGCCAGCGACTGCGCGACCTGAGCGAGCAGCTGTACGCCCCGCCCCGCCTGAGGGCCGCGCGAGATCGACGTCTTCAACACGCTGATCGCACCCATGGTGCGACCCGCGCCCGCCGTCGTCGCCCACTTCAAGACCATGCACGCCTTCACCGCGCCCACTGCGGTCCCGCCGCTGGTGCGCGGCTCTACCGCCGCACGGCCTACCCGCACACGGCGAAGGTCGCCGACGCGATCATCATCAACTCCGAGAGCCTGCGCGCGGAGGTCCACCGGTACCTCGACGTCGACCCGGACAAGCTGCACCTGATCCCGGAGGCCGTGGACCACGACCTGTTCCGTCCTGGCGATCCGCGACGAGGCCCGGCGCCCGGATCGCAGCGCTACGGCGTCGACACGCCCGTTCGTGCTGTTCGTCTCTTCGCTGTGGCCCTACAAGAACTGCGACGGGCTGCTCCGGGCCTTCGCCGCTGGCGCGACCCGACCTCGGACGGACACCAGCTGGCCGTTGTCGGCCCCGGGCGCGACGTCGACTACGTCGCCGAGCTGCACGCGCTGGCCGAGGAGCTCGGCATCGCGGAGGACGTCGTCTGGGTCGGCGGGGTGCCGCTGGAGGAGACGGTGCCCTTCTACCGCGCCGCCGACGCGTTCGTCTACCCGTCGTTCAACGAGACCTTCGGACTGCCGATCCTCGAGGCGATGGCCTGCGGCTGCCCCGTGGTCACCTCAGACCGCAGCGCGATGCCGGAGACCGCCGGCGGGGCGGCCCTGCTCGCCGACCCCGAGGACCCTGCCGTCGCTGGCTGCAGCCCTGGTCCGCGCGTGCGGACCCGAGGGCGCCAGCGCTGCGTCCGGCGGGGCTCGCGCGAGCGGCGGAGTTCACTCGTGGGCGCGCACGGCGGAGCGGACGCTCGAGGTGTACCGCGAGGTCCATCGCGCCGAGGGAGCGGGTGCACGCGATGAGGATCCTGGTCACCGGAGGGGCCGGGTTCATCGGCTCCCACACCGTGCGACCGGCTCGTCGCCGACGGCCACGACGTCATGGTGCTCGACGCGCTTGACGGCGCCGGTGCACCGCGACGGTCAGCCCGTCGTACCTCACGCCCGGCGCCGAGCTGTTCGTCGGCGACGTCCGCAACCGCGACCTGCTCGCCAACCTGCTGCGCCGAGTGCGACGCGGTCTACCACTTCGCCGCCTACCAGGACTACCTGACCGACTTCGCGCGCTTCACCGACGTCAACGTCACGTCGACGGCGCTGATCTACGAGATCGCCGTGGCCGAGGGGCTGGACCTCAGCGCGTGGTGGTCGCGTCCTCGCAGTCGGCCATGGGCGAGGGTCTCTACCGCTGCCCCGAGCACGGCGAGCAGACGCCCGGGCATGCGGCCCGAGGCCGCGCTGCGCAGGCGCGCAGTGGGAGATCCGCCTGCCCGCAGTGTGGCGGGTCAGCTCGAGCTGCGGCGCACCCCCGAGACGGTCTCCAACCCGCAGAACGCCTACGGCATGTCGAAGTACGGCGAGGAGATGGTCGCGCTCAACCTCGGCCGTCGCTACGGCATCCCGACGGTCGCGCTGCGCTACAGCATCGTGCAGGGGCCGCGGCAGTCGGTCTACAACGCCTACTCGGGGGCCTGCCGCATCTTCTGCCTGCACTACCTGCTCGGCAGCGCGCCCGCGCTCTACGAGGACGGCCAGGCCGATCCGCGACTACGTCAACATCCACGACGTCGTCGACGCGAACGTGCTGGTCCTCGACCGACGAGCGGGCCGCGGGCCGGGTCTTCAACGTCGGCGGCGGCACGCCGCTACACGACCTCGGAGTTCGCCGAGATCGTGCGGCGTCAGTACGGCTCGGAGCGGCCCGGGTCGGATCAGCGGCGAGTACCGCTTCGGCGACACCCGCCACATCTTCTCCGACATCGACGCCCTGGAGGAGCTCGGCTGGAAGCCGCAGCGCACGCCCGCCGACTCCGTCGCCGAGTACGCCGCCTGGCTCGAGGGCATGCCGGGGCTCGACGTGATCCTCGCCGAGGCGGACGCGAAGATGCGCGCGCTCGGCGTCGTCCGCAAGGCGCGGTCGCGGACATGAAGGCGTTCCTGCTGGCGGCCGGCCTCGGCACGCGGCTGCGCCCGCTCACCGACAGCGTGCCGAAGTGCCTGGTCGACATCGGCGGACCGCCCGCTGCTCGACATCTGGCTGGACGCGCTGGCGTCGGCCGGCGTCGACGAGGTCCTGCTGAACGTGCACCACCTGCCCGACCTGGTCGAGGAGCACGTCGCGGCGCGCGCCGGTCGGGCGCCGTTCGTCAGGGTCGTCCGCGAGCCGCGCCCTGCTCGGCAGCGCCGGCACGCTGCGCGCCAACCGCGACTTCGTGGACGGGCGAGCCGTTCTTCCTGGCGATCAACGCCGACAACCTCACCGACTTCGACCTCGGGCGGCTGATCGATGCGCACCACGCCGCGCGCGCTCGCTGGCCACGCTGGCGGTGTTCCACGCGCCACGACCCGGAGCGCTGCGGGATCGTCGAGGTCGAGGACGGTCTGGTCGTCGGCTTCGAGGAGAAGCCGGCGCACCCGGCGGGCGACCTGGCCAACGCCGGCATGTACGCGTTCGACCCGCAGGTGCTCGACCTGATCGACGGCGACCGCTCCCGCACGACATCGGCTTCCACCTGCTGCCGCGGCTCGTCGGCCGGGCGCGGGTCGTCGACCTCGGCGACGCTACTTCATCGACATCGGCACCCCCGAGGCGCTGGAGCTGCGCCCGCGCGACGTGGCCGCGAGGAGCAGCGCCGATGATCATCACCCAGACGCCGCTCCGGATCGGCCTCGTCGGCGGGGGCACCGACCTGCCCGAGCTACTACCGGGAGCACGGCGGCCGGGTCCTGAACGCGGCCATCGACAAGTACGTGTACGTGATCGTCAAGCAGCGCTTCGACGACGACATCTACGTCAACTACTCCCGGAAGGAGATCGTCTGCCGGGTCGAGGACCTCGAGCACGAGCTCGTGCGCGAGGCCATGCACATGGCCGGCGTCCGCAGCGGCGTGGAGATCACCACCCTTGCCGACATCCCGTCGGCGGGCTCCGGTCTCGGGTCGTCCTCGTCGGTGACGGTCGGCCTGCTGCACGCGCTGTTCGCCTACCAGGGCATGCAGGTGTCGGCCGAGGAGCTGGCCGAGCGGGCCTGCACGATCGAGATCGACCGCTGCCGGCAAGCCGATCGGCAAGCAGGACCAGTACGCCGCGGCGTACGGCGGGATCTGCGACCTGCGGTTCGGGCCGGGTGACCGCGTCGGCGTGGACCAGATCAGGCTGTCCCGCGCCGCTGCACCGGCGGCTTCCAGGCCGAGCTGATGCTGTTCTACACCGGCATCACCCGCAGCGCGGACACGATCCTCAAGGAGCAGTCGGCGAACATCGACGACCGCCTGCCCCAGCTGGACCAGCTCGGGACCTGGCCGGCGAGGCGGCCGACGGGCTGCGCCGCGGCGAGACCGAGGCGCGTCGGCCTGCGCCCTCGGAAAGAGCTGGGAGGCCAAGCGCCAGCTGGCCAGCGGCGTGTCAGCAACGCCTCGCTCGACGAGGCCGTCGAGGCGGCGCTCGCGGCCGGCGCCACCGGCGCCAAGGTCGACCGGTGCGGGCGGCGGCGGCTTCGTCCTGGTCTGCTGCCCGGTCGAGCACCAGCGCGCCGTCCGACGCGCGGTCCCCGGGCATGAAGGAGCTGCCGATCAAGCTCGACCCGCTCGGCTCGCGGGTGATCTTCAACGTGCACCGCGACATCTGGGCTTGAGGGGCGCAGCACCGGGGAACCGGTGCCGGGCTGGTCTGGACATCTGCCCAAACCGGCGGGACTCCAACACCTACGTCGGACCGTGGCGCTTCAACCCGTACGAGACGACTCGTCTGCTGACCTTCGCGCAGTGCAGGCAGCGCCCTACGGCCAGGACGCCGGCTCCACGTACTGACAGGGCTGCCTGGGTGGGTCCGTCAGCGCGGTGTGTCGGACTCCAGGACCAGGAGCCAGTCGGGGTCGCCCGTGGCGTTGCTGGTGGGGTGTTGGTAGGTGGTCCCGGTCGTGGTGGGAATGCTGATGCCGGTGGTGGGGTCGACCCACCGGGCGGTGTAGCCGGGGCCCATCCGCGTGGGATCGATCGTGATGGTCCTGGTGGCATCGGGCAGGTAGATCGCTGCCAGGGTGCCGTCGTCGGTGACGCTGCCGGTCACGTAGGTGTTCCCGGTGAAGTACTCGGCGCTGTCGGTGGCCTTGGTGCCGCGGCCGGCGGTGATGAAGGTGGAGGAATAGTCCGGGACCAGTCTTTCCCAGCCGTTGAGCCCGGCGAAGAGCCCCGCAGCGCGGAGAGCTGGGAGACCGCGGTGGTGGTCAGTGCCGCCGCGGTGGGGGCGGCGTCCCAGACCTCCTCGCTGCCGTAGAACTCACCGGGAGATCCCGAGGTCAGCGCCCAGGCGGCCGCGGACCGCAAGTACAGGTCGGTGACCCCGCCGTATGCCTCGTAGTGGGCCTCCCCCATCAGGGCCGGCACGTGGGCGCCGGTCGGCGTGGTCTGCTGATATCCGTTCTGCACCATCGCATAGGTCGCTGCGTAGGAGTAGACGAAGTCGAAGTCGACCTTGTCGTCCCAGTAGTCGGAGGAGAAGCTGGTCTGGTTCAAGGTGAACTGGATCGTGGTCGGCCGGTCCATCCCGCCGGCGCCAGCCCGGCCAGCACGGCGGCGAACCGGGCGTCGGAGACGGGCTGGGCGACCGGATAGTCCCCACCGACCGCCCAGATCACGTTCGGGTATCCCGACAACCTGGCAGCCACCGCCCGGCCGTAGGCCTGCGCGGTGTCGTTCGACCAGTCCCCGGCCAACCCCCCGGACTCCGCGGTCCCGACCCAGCCATCGATCGGATAGGCCATCACCGTGATGCCCGCCAGACGACACAACGTCAAGAAGTGCTCCACCCGGTCCCAGTAGGCGTCGTTGAGCCGGCTCGGGTCACCGCCGACGAACGGCAACAACCCGTCGTACGTCGCCCCGGAGTTCGACGGGCCACCGTTGGCGACCGACCCCAACAAGCTCAGCAACACCGCGTTGAACCCCTGCGCCGCCCGCGTCGAGACGTACAGATCCATCTGCGCCGGCGACGCGTTCAACAGGATCGCCCACGGCGAGTCCCCCCGCACCAGGATCGGCTTCCCCGCCTGGTCCACGAAGTAGCGCCCGTTTGCACTCACCCCCGACACGAACGGCAGACCCGACGGCAGGGGCGACGACGCAGTGGTGGCGCTCGTGGTGGCGGCCGCGGCGAAGTTCGGCACCTCATCGTGCGCGAACAGCGCATAGGAGTACGTCGTGTCGGCAGCCAGGCCGGTATCGGTCAGCGTGTCGGCCGGCGCAGCCAGGTCCGCCACCAGCTCACCCGCGTCCGGCGACCCCGGCGGGGTCGACCCGACCGCCCGCCGGATCACCACCCCCGCGTAGTCCGCGTCCTCGGGGTTGGTCCACGTCAAGGTGACACTGTCGCTGGTCACCGCATCCACCGACAGCCCGGTCACCGGCCCCGGCGCCACCGTGTCCGGGACCCCGGGGGTGGTGGCGCTCGTGGTGGCCGCCGCGGCGAAGTTCGGCACCTCATCGTGCGCGAACAGCGCATAGGAGTACGTCGTGTCGGCAGCCAGGCCGGTATCGGTCAGCGTGTCGGCCGGCGCAGCCAGGTCCGCCACCAGCTCACCCGCGTCCGGCGACCCCGGCGGGGTCGACCCGACCGCCCGCCGGATCACCACCCCCGCGTAGTCCGCGTCCTCGGGGTTGGTCCACGTCAAGGTGACACTGTCGCTGGTCACCGCATCCACCGACAGCCCGGTCACCGGCCCCGGCGCCACCGTGTCCGGAGGGTCGGGAACCCCGGGGGTGGTGGCGCTCGTGGTGGCCGCCGCGGCGAAGTTCGGCACCTCATCGTGCGCGAACAGCGCATAGGAGTACGTCGTGTCGGCAGCCAGGCCGGTATCGGTCAGCGTGTCGGCCGGCGCAGCCAGGTCCGCCACCAGCTCACCCGCGTCCGGCGACCCCGGCGGGGTCGACCCGACCGCCCGCCGGATCACCACCCCCGCGTAGTCCGCGTCCTCGGGGTTGGTCCACGTCAAGGTGACACTGTCGCTGGTCACCGCATCCACCGACAGCCCGGTCACCGGCCCCGGCGCCACCGTGTCCGGAGGGTCGGGAACCCCGGGGGTGGTGGCGCTCGTGGTGGCCGCCGCGGCGAAGTTCGGCACCTCATCGTGCGCGAACAGCGCATAGGAGTACGTCGTGTCGGCAGCCAGGCCGGTATCGGTCAGCGTGTCGGCCGGCGCAGCCAGGTCCGCCACCAGCTCACCCGCGTCCGGCGACCCCGGCGGGGTCGACCCGACCGCCCGCCGGATCACCACCCCCGCGTAGTCCGCGTCCTCGGGGTTGGTCCACGTCAAGGTGACACTGTCGCTGGTCACCGCATCCACCGACAGCCCGGTCACCGGCCCCGGCGCCACCGTGTCCGGAGGGTCGGGAACCCCGGGGGTGGTGGCGCTCGTGGTGGCCGCGGCGGCGAAGTTCGGCACCTCATCGTGCGCGAACAGCGCATAGGAGTACGTCGTGTCGGCAGCCAGGCCGGTATCGGTCAGCGTGTCGGCCGGCGCAGCCAGGTCCGCCACCAGCTCACCCGCGTCCGGCGACCCCGGCGGGGTCGACCCGACCGCCCGCCGGATCACCACCCCCGCGTAGTCCGCGTCCTCGGGGTTGGTCCACGTCAAGGTGACACTGTCGCTGGTCACCGCATCCACCGACAGCCCGGTCACCGGCCCCGGCGACACCGTGTCCGGACTCCCGGGGGTGGTGGCGCTCGTGGTGGCCGCCGCGGCGAGGTTCGGCACCTCGTCGTACGCGAACAGCGCATAGGAGTACGTCGTGTCGGCAGCCAGGCCGGTATCGGTCAGGGTCGCGGCCGGCGCAGCCAGGTCCGCCACCAGCTCACCCGCGTCCGGCGATCCGGGCGGGGTCGACCCGACCGCCCGCCGGATCACCACCCCCGCGTAGTCCGCGTCGTCGGGGTTGGTCCACGTCAAGGTGGCACTGTCGCTGGTCACCGCGTCCACCGACAGCCGCGGTCACCGGCCCCGGCGGAACCGTGTCCGGAACCGGCGGCTCCTCGCTCACCACGATGCTCCGAGACGGCGTGGTCCAGGATGAGGCCCGGCTAGTAGCCGAGGACATGGCCCGGTAGGTGTAGGTACCGGCCAGGTCATGGGTGATCGAGAACGTCGCGCTGCCGTCCGCTTCCTGCGGCTTGCTGTCCACGAGCGTCCAGTCGTCGCCGCTCCAGCGCTGCAGGACGACCGATCGCGGGCGGTGCCAGCGCCGGAACGTCGCGACGACCGGTACGTCTTCCTCGACGGTTGCCGTGGCCGGCATCGTGAGAGCACCGCGCGTCTGCATAGCGAGCGCTGTCGGCACCGCCACCAACCCACACGTCGCCACAGCAGCGCAGGCCAAGAGCAGCCGACCAGACCGACCTACACGCAGCACCCGCACAACGCCCCCTTGTGCTTGCCCCCCGGGGCACGGTACCCGCCGATCGCCATCCCCGGAAGGCCCTCGCGTCAGATCCCTAGGGTCGGTCCGCGCCAGCGTCCAGGGGCCTGGCGCCTACCTGCAGTTCCGTCTCAAGAGGACTCAGGACCGCACGAGGAAGTAGTAGGCGTAGCGCTCGTCCAGGTGGTTGCGAGGGATGAGCCGAATGCTGTGCGGGGTGAAGCCGCACTCCGCTGCCATCGACCAGAACGCCTCGATGGGGAAGCTCGTCATCGACGCGACCTCCCCCCTGCGATAGGCCCAGGTCCGCGACCTGGTGAACGGCGACAGCGTCTGGTACTTCACCTGCACGACGGCCAGCCCCCCCGGACGGAGCAGCCGTGCCGCCTGCTTCATCACGCGCCTGGCGTGTTGCCGGCTCGGCAGCAGCTCGATGACGTAGAAGCACAAGAACAGGTCGACCTGGCCGGCGATCAGCTCAGAGGCGACCTCCGGCCGGTCCACCGGTACGAGGACCGGCGTGAAGGTCGTGTCGCACACGGCGGCCACTTGCCTGCGGCACTCTTCGAGCACCGCCTGGGACACATCGACAGCGATGAACTCCTGGGCGTCCGGCGCGAAGACGACCGCGTTCGCGCCGCCTCCGGCGCCCCACTCGAGCACTCGCGCGGGTCGCGGGTCCCCTTCGACCGCCCTGGCGAAGTCGAGGAACTGGCTGAGGTGTTCTCGGCCGATGAGGTCCCACCCGGTCACGCTGCCCTTCACGTGCGAGTCCGAGCGCCACAAGTCGGTCCCGGAGGCTGCCCAGTACGCCGCTGAGTCGGCTGCCCTGCGAGCCGGCGTCTGCGGGATCGGCACTGTCAGCACCAGCTTCTTGACCCACTCACGGATCACGGCCGACGTCCTCGGCTCACAGGGCCGGCAGAGCCGATGCGTCGGGGTTCGGCGCGCTCCCGGAGCGCCGGGGCGACCGGACGGCCGCGCAACAGGCCGTCGGTGCTCCCGGCCTCGATGGCCCGGGCATAGACCTCGAGGGCGCCCTCCACCGCGTCGAGCGTCCACGCCATGTCGTCGTCGGTGTGCGCGGTGGTGACGACCAGCGACTGGGCCAGGACGCCCCGGTCGAGGAGCTCTTGGAGGAACAGCGTGCGATAAGCCTGAGACGGCTGCCCGGTCGCGTCCCGGGTCTCGAACACCAGGCAGGAAGGTCGGCCGTGCAGTCGCACGTAGGACTCGAGTCCGGCCTTCGCCAGTAGCGCCGCGAACCCTTGCGCGAGCACGCTCCCGCGCTCCTCCAGGGTGCCCACGACATCCCACGAGCGGTACTCCCGCTCGACGGCGCGGAACGCGGCCAGCCCGACCGTCTCGGGGCCGTGCGTGGTCGAGAGCAGGAAGACGCGGTCGGCGTCCGCAGCCCGCCGAGCTCCATCAGCTCGCGGCGCCCGGCCAGCGCCGAGATCGGGAAGCCGTTGCCCATCGCCTTGCCCCAGGTCGACAGGTCGGGCGTGACGCCGTAGACGGTCCTGCGCGCCGCTCGCCGACCAGCGGAAGCCGGTGATCATCTCGTCGAAGACGAGCACCGTGCCCGTGCTGGTCGGCACAGCTCGCGCACGCCCTCGAGGAAGCCGGGCGCGGGCTCGTGCCGGCGCGGTCGCGGCCTCGAGGACACCGCGGCGATGCGGCCGGGGTGCGCGTCGAACAGCGTCGCGCAGCGAGCCGAGGTCGTTGTAGGGGAAGCCGACGGTGGCTGCTGCTGACCGCGTCGGGGATGCCCGGCGTTCATCGGGGTGTTGCCGATGAACCAGTCGTCGGTGGAGAAGAACGGCTGGTCGGCAGACGGCCACCAGTCTCGCGCCCGGTGGCGGCGCGCGCCAGCTTGACCGCCGCGGTGGTGGCGTCGGAGCCGTTCTTGGCGAACTTCACCATGTCGGCGCCCGGACACGAGGCCGCAGGAAGTCCTCGGCGGCCTCGAGCTCGAGCCGGCTGGGCCGGCGAGAAGTTCAGCCCCGTCGGTCGAGCGCCTCGCGCACCGCCGCGTTCACCGGGCTCGTAGGCGTGCCCGAGCGTCACCGACCGCAGGCCCATGCCGTACTCGACGTACGCGTTGCCGTCGACGTCCCAGACCCGCGCGCCCCGGCCGCGGACGATGACCGGCGCCATGTGCTCGGGGTACTGGTCGGACCCGCGGGCGTAGGTGTGGGCGCCGCCCGGGACGAGGTCGTGCAACCTGTCCTGGGCCCGGTCAGACTCGAAGAAGTCCATCTCAGCGCTCCGCGCGCGGTTCGGGCGCGTCACCCAGCGCCCGGGCGGTCGTGCGCGTCGGGAAGGCCCCTGCGCACGGCTGTCGGCCTTCCATGCCCAAGACAGTCACGGGCCCCCCTGGTTCCCCCTTGAGGGCACAGCACCCCGTTGGCGCCACCCCCGCCAGGGGCCACATTCTAAGAGGGGTGGTCGGGCCGGCGACAGGCCGAGGGACTCCACATCTAGACCGCCGCTCGTCGCGACATCGAGTCGTTCGGAGGGGGCAATCGGGGCCTGGGGGTGGCACTCCTGCCGAGGCCGGGCTAGCGTTGCGTGCTCATGCCGCCCTCGACCTCTCGTCAGACATCGATGACCAACGCAGTTCCCGCGTCCAACGGTCGCCGCCGACCGCTCAGAAGCCTCCTGCTGCTGGCAGTCGTGACCGCAGTGACGACCACGACGGCCGTCGCAACCGTGTCAGCGTCGACCGTTCACCCTCGTCGCGCAGGCGGGTCCGGGCAGGCGGGATCCGACAACGGCGCCCGGGCCGACGATGTGAGGCCACGCCCCGCAGGAGCCGGTCAACCGACGAGGGTCTGTGGGACCGAGGCTCTCGACGGCCCCACCAAGCGGCCGGCCGGCGCCAAGCTCGTGCGCACCACGCAGAACCTCGACCACCTCGTGGATCGATCGGCACCCGGCACCACCTACTGGCTCCAGCCGGGCGTGCACGTGTTCGGGGACGGCCAGTTCGACCAGGTGCAGCCCAAGAACGGCGACACCTTCATCGGTGCGCCGGGCGCGGTGCTGGACGGACGCGGCCTGAACCGCTACGCGTTCACCGCCTATGCCGAGGACGTGACGATCTCCTATCTGACCATCCGGAACTTCGGCCAGGGAATCGACGACAACCCCAACGAGGGCGTGGTGAACCACGACGCGGGCGACAGCTGGTTCATCCACCACAACACGATCGAGGACAACGCTGGTGCCGGCGTGTTCCTCGGCGACGGGACGAGGGTCGTCAAGAACTGCATCCGCGACAACGGGCAGTACGGATTCAGCGCGTTCGAGCCCGACGGCGTTCGCAACATCGTGCTGCGCGGCAACGAGATCGCCGGCAACAACACCGCCGACTGGGAGTCGATCCAGCCGGGCTGCGGTTGTGCCGGCGGAGGCAAGTTCTGGGAGACCCGCGGGGCGCGGGTGGTGGACAACTACGTCCACGGCAACCACGGGCCTGGTCTGTGGGCCGACACGAACAACGTGGGCTTCCTCATCGAGGGCAACTACATCAGCGACAACGACAGCCACGGGCTGTTCTACGAGATCAGCTACAACGCGCTCGTCCGCAAGAACACCTTCGCCCGCAACGGCTGGGACCGCGGCCCTGAGGTGCCGGGATTCCCCATCGGCGCGATCTACCTGTCGGAGGCTGGCAGCGACATCCGCGCGGAGAGCTCTACGGCCGTCATCTGCGCATCGCCGGCAACCGCTTCGTGAACAACTGGGCCGGCATCATGGCGTGGGAGAATCCCGACCGCTTCGCCGGTTCGCCTTTCAACACCAGCGCCGGCTTTACGACGCTGGTCAACCCCGGGGTGGCCACGCTGAAGAACTGCAGCAACCCGGACCTGATCTCCCAGGAGCCGTACGTCGACGACTGCCGGTGGAAGACGCAGCACCTGCGCGTGGTGAACAACGCTTTCGTCTTCGACCCCACGCAGCATCCCGGGCTGCACGGTCGGCAAGGGCTGTGGCTTCAACGGGATCGTCGCCAACGTGGGCACCGTTCCCGAGTGGTCTCCCTACCAGGGTTACGTGGTCCCCGACGACATCTCCCGGCACCAGGACAACCTCTGGCGACGCAACCTCTACACCGGGCCCTGGCAGTTCATGATCCGCTTGTTGGGGCCGCGAGTGCCCTGGTCGGCGTGGCGGTCGGCCCCCTACCACCAGGACGCCGGCAGCACGCGCGAGTGACCGTCGCCGGCGACGCGCACGGATGACGCGTGTGGGGACGCGTGTGGGGACGCTCAGTCGGGCGAGCTGGCCGAGATGACCTGGTCCACCACGGGCGCTCCCCGGTAGTCCTCGGCGGGTCCCATCCGCCACAGCGCCCAGGGGCTGAGGCCTTCTTGGTGGAGCTTCTCCAGCGCCGTGCGCTCCTTGAGCGTGTCCATCGGCGCCCAGAACCCGTCGTACTCGGCCGCGCGCAGCCGGCCGTCCTCCGCGGCCCGCACGCATCCGTCCATCACCAGGTCGTCGCCCGGCTCGAGGTAGTCGAAGATGCCCTGGCGCAGGACGAAGTATCCGCCGTTGATCCGCATGTCCATCTCTCGCGACCGGCTCGATGGATCGCACCCGCCCGGCCTCGCCGACGCCGACGACGTGGAAGGAGTCCTGCGGCGGCACGGCGAGGAACTGCGCAACTGCGTCGCGTGGCGAGGAAATCGTCGATCTGGTCGTTCAGCGGCGCATCGGTGAGCACGTCACCGTAGTTGGCCAAGAACACCTCGTCGTTCTCCAGGTAGGGGCGGACCCGGCGCAACCGCTCACCGATCGCCGTGTCCAGCCCGGTGTCGATGAATGTGATGGTCCAGTCGCTGATGTCGGTGCTCAGGAGCTCGACGTGCTCCCCACCCTTGATCATGACGAAGTCGTTGCGACGCGGTCTCGCGGTACTCGAGGAAGTAGTCCTTGACCGCCTGGCGCCCCGAACCCAGACACAGGATGAACTCGGTGTGCCCGAAGTGCGCGTAGTAGCGCATGACGTGCCACAGCACCGGTCGGCTCCCGATCGGCGTCATCGGCTTGGGCAGCGAGCGGTCGTCGGACCGCATCCGCATCCCGAGACCACCGCAGAACAGCACGACCTTCATCGCGAGCCCCCCTTGCCGACCCTCCCCCCTGGCGAGACGACCCGATCATTGTGCGGTCGATCGCTGTGTCATGTACCCCAGGAGCGGGTCATTTGTCTCTCGATCCGGCTCGGGCCGACTACCAGACCTCGAGCCTCGGCAGGGCCACTGCGAGCCGGCCGACCACTCGCGCACGTAGGCGAGCTGCTCGGAGATCTCGCGGCGCAGGTTCCACGGCATGATCAGGACGTACGTCCGGACGGGCCCGCGGCCAGTCCCTCCACCGGCCTGGATCGGGATGTGGGTCCCGGGAAGGAACTTGCCGTGCTTGAAGGTGTTCCGGTCGACGGCGAACTCCACCAGGTCCGCCCGGATGCCACAGTGGTTGAGCAGGGTGTTGCCCTTGCCCGGGGCGCCGTAGGCCACCACCCGCCGGCCCTCCCGCGAGCAGCCGATCAGGAACTCGAGCAGGTCGTTGCGTACCTCCGCCACCGCGGCGGCGAAGCCGGATGCCCCTCGAGGGTGTCGAGACCGGCTGCCGCCTCGTCGGCGAGCACCCTCGCAACCGCCTCCGAAGGCGCCACTTCCGCCTCCTCGGCACCGACCAGGTCCGCAATGAACCGCCGTGGGTGGACAGCTCCTCGACGTCGACGACGCGCAGGCCCGCGGCCGCCAGCGCCCGCTGCGTCGTCAGCAGGGACAGGTACGAGAAGTGCTCGTGGTAGATCGTGTCGTACTCGCGGCCCTCGATGAGCCGCAGCAGGTGCGGGATCTCGATGGTGACGTAGCCGTCGTCGGCGACCAGGGCGCGGAGCCCGCGCGCGAAGTCGACGATGTCGGGCACGTGGGCGAAGACGTTGTTGGCGGCGACCAGGTCCGCCGCGACCGTGCGCCGCGCCTGATCGCCTCGCCCGTCTCCCGGCCCAGGAAGTCGACGACGGTGGGGACTCCCGTTGCGCGACCGCGACCTCGGCGATGTTCGCGGCCGGCTCGATGCCCAGGCACCGGATGCCCTTGGAGACGACGTGCTGGAGCAGGTAGCCGTCGTTGCTGGCGACCTCGACCACGAACGAGTCGGCCCCGAGGCCGAGCCGTGTCACGGCCTGCTCGACGTAGTCGCCGGCGTGTTGCACCCAGGAGTCGCTGTAGGACGAGAAGTACGCGTAGTGGCTGAAGATCTCCTCGGGCGCCGACGTACTCCGCCAGCTGCACCAGCAGGCACTGCCGGCAGATCCGCACGTGCAACGGGTAGAAGGTCTCGCCCTGGTCCAGCTCCCCTGCGTCGAGGTAGTTCTCGCATGGCGGAGACATCCCGAGATCCACGAAGGTGTCCCGGAGCGGAGCACCACACAACCTGCACGGAGGCGTCGAGGGCGGATCGGTGTCCGTCGAGCTGTCGATGCCCGGGTCGGAGTGCGCCGGAGGAATCACGTCGGCATGGTGACACACCGGCCCGTGACTGCTGGCACAATTCCCGGGTGGATTGGGCAACGACGACGATCCCGGGCGTGCTTCGGTTCGTCCCAACCCCCCGTCGCGACGATCGGGGCTTCTTCAGCCGCACCTTCGACGCCGAGGTGGTCCGCGCCGCCGGGCTCGACCCGACGGCGTTCGTGCAGGACAGCATGTCGCGATCGCGCCAGGGCGTGGTTCGGGGGCTGCACATCCGGGTCGGCGAAGGGGAGAGCAAGCTCGTGCGTTGCTCGTACGGCCGTGTGTACGACGTGGTGGTCGACCTGCGGCGAGGGTCGCCGACGTACGGCCGCTGGGAGTCGTTCCTCCTGGACGGCGACGAGCAGTCCAGCGTCTACATCCCGGCGGGGTGCGCGCACGGCTTCCAGGCCCTGACCGACCCCGCCGACACGTCGTACCGCATCGATCGTCCGCACGACCCGGTGGAGGACCTGACCATCGCCTTCGATGATCCTGACCTCGCCATTCCGTGGCCACACGCGGTGACGAAGACGTCGGCGGCCGACAAGGCGGCGCCACCCATGGCCCAGCTGAGCGAGGAACTCGCGAAGGTGCGGTCGTTCTGAGCACCTGCTGGACCAGACCAGCGGACAGCGGCGGGCTGGCGCCGTAGACTTTGGCGCGCCGGTCCGGAGGAGTGCCAGGGGGGTGCGCCGTCCGACGGCTGGCCGGGCGGCCGAGGGGGGCCCGTCACATGGGCATGGACGAAGCGACGGTGCAGGCATTCTGGGATGCCCATCCGTGCGGTGACCACATCGTCGGGGGGCTGCACCAACGTTTCGCCGACGACTACGAACGCTTCTTCGTCGGCTACGACCACTGGCGTTACCACCAGGAGAGCCACATCCTCGAGTGCCTGGATGCCGTCGAGTGGCGCGGCCGCCGGGTGCTGGAGATAGGCCTGGGCCAGGGCGCCGAGTCCGAGCAGCTGATCAGGCGCGGTGCGGCGTGGTCCGGGCTCGACATCACCGCAGAGTCGGTGGACCGCGTCCGCACCCGCCTGACGACCCGTAACCTGCCCTTCGACGAGCTCCTCCAGGGCAGCGCTCGCGACATCCCGTGGCCCGACTCGAGCTTCGATGCCGTTTTCAGCCACGGAGTGCTCCACCACATCCCCGAGATCCGCCAGGCGCAGCGCGAGATCCACCGCGTCCTGAAGCCCGGAGGGACGCTCTACGCGATGCTCTACGCCCGCAGGTCCCTGAACTACCAGGTGAGCATTCGATGGCTGCGCCGGGCTGCTGTCCTCGCGGCCTACCCGATCCGGCGCCGGGTGCCCCGGCACACTCTGCTCGGAGAACACCTCGCCAACGCCGAACGGATCGGCCTCGGCCGGTATCTGCAGATCGACACCTTCGTGCACCACAACACCGACGGGCCGCTCAATCCCTTCGCCCGCGTGTACGACCTGCGGGACGTGGCGCGTGACTTCCCGGACTTCGTCGTAGAACGCGCGTTTCAGCGGTACATGCACGCTCCGCCGCTGCCGGTGCACAACCTGCCGGGTGGCCGACATCTCGGTTGGCACCTGTGGGTGTACCTCAGAGCCAAGCCGGAGGCGACGGGACCTCCGGTCGAGACGGTCGGCTGAAGGGCAAGGAGCAGATCGGGATGGAAAGCCTGACGGGGGGACGGCTGTGAGGAACGGATCATCGATGGGGGAGCCGCCGGAGGCGGACGTCGGTACGACGGCAGTTCGGGCACCGAGGGTGAGCATCGGTCTTCCGGTGTACAACGGCCAGAACTACCTGGCCGAGGCCCTGGAAGCGTGCCTGGCCCAGACCTACACCGACTTCGAGCTGATCATCTCCGACAACGCGTCCACCGACGGCACCCCCGCGATCATCGCGCAGTACGCCGAACAGGACACGCGGATCCGGGTGTTCCGGCAGGCGAGGAACATCGGTGGCGGACCCAACCAGAACTTCGTCCTCGCCCAGGCGCGTGGGGAGTACTACAAGCTCATCGCGCATGACGACCTCTACGCACCCACCCTTCTCGAACGATGCGTAGACGTCCTCGATGCGCGTCCTGAGGTCGTGCTCTGTCACGGCGACATGGCGTACATCGACTCGGACGGGAATGAGCTCTACCGCTACGTCTACGAGATGACCACGGACTCTCCCAGCGCGCCGGAACGGTTCCGGAGCCTGCTCTACACGCCGGGAGGGGACGACGAGTACGGCGTGCTGCGAACGGCCGTCGCCCAACAGGTGCTCCCGTGCGGCAGCTACCACAACCCCGGCCGCCCGATGGTGGGTGAGATCGCGCTCCACGGGCCGTTCCACCAGGTCCCGGAGCTGCTGTTCTACCGACGCGACCACCCAGGCCGTGGCGACCGGACGCGGTCGATCTCGGCCCGCAGTGCGCGGATGGACCCCCGCCGCGAGGGCCAGAGCGCCGCCCGGCTCGTGCTCGAGTACGTCGCGGCGTACTTCCGCGCCATCCACCGAGCGCCGATCTCCACGACCGACCGCTGGCGGTGCTACGGGCACCTGGTGGGCTGGCTGGTCACCGCGGCCGGACGATCCGACGGTATCGACCCGCTGGCGTCGCAGGGCTCGGTTGCCCCGGACCGTCGCAGCGGGCGCCGAGGCCGATGAGGCGGCGGTCCCCGACGTCCCACCGCAACACCCGGCGCTTCGGTTTCTACGGGATCCTGGGCTCCGGGAACTGGGGCAACGACGCCTCGGCCGACGTCCTCGTGCGGTTCCTCATGGACTCCTGTCCGTCCTGGCGACCGACGTTCATGGCCATGGGTCACGAGCAGATGACCGCGGCGTACGGCGGGTCGGGCGTCTCCCTGCAGTGGGACGAGGCCGCCGGCCTGACCCGTGTGCCGCGGCGGCTGAGACAGCTGATGGGACGGCTGATCGACCCGGTGCGGACCTGGTCCTGGGTGGGCACGGCGGACGTGGTGTTCATCCCCGGCATGGGGGTGTGGGAGGCGACGGTGCCGCTGCGACCATGGGGTCCGCACTACGGGCTCCTGTGCCTGGGCATCGCTGCCCGGCTCCGCGGCGTTCCGCTCGCCTACGTGTCGGTAGGCGCGGACACCGGCAACCAGCGGGTCATCGGGTCCATGGTGCGGTGGTCGGCTCGCCTGTCGCACTACCGCTCCTACCGCGACGAGCTCTCCAGGTCCGCGATGCGCCGGCTCGGGGTGGACGTGGACGAGGATCATGTCTACGCCGACCTCGTCTTCGCGATGGAGCCACCAGCGCGACGTCCCCACGCCGGACGGGTGCTCGGTCTGGGCTTGATGAACTTCCAGGGCAACAGCGACCAGCGCGCAGAGTCCGCACGGCTGCACCAGCAGTACGTCGCGGGCATCAAGACCTTCTTGCGGTCGATCCTCGACGCAGGATGGGAGGTTCGCTTGCTGACGGGCGATGTCGAGGACGCCGCGATCGTGCGCGAGGTGTGTGCGGCGGTCGTCACCGAGGAGGAGCGCGCACGGGTCGTGGAGCAGCAGGTCTCGTCCCTGGCGGGTCTGATGGACGTCATCGCAGGGGTCGATGTCCTGGTCGGATCCCGGTATCACAACGTGATCTGCGGCGTGCTCGTCGGCGTGCCCACGGTGTCGGTGAGCTATGCGCCCAAGAACGACGCCTTGCTGGCCAGCGTCGGCCTGGGTGACTTCTGCCATCCCGCCGACGACCTGCGACCCGAGGTCCTTGCCAGACAGGTGCAGGTCCTGGTGGCCGAGGCTGCCGACCGCACGGACGCCATGAGGAACGGCGTCGCCGAGGCGAGAGCGGCCGCGGCCTGCCAGCTGCGTGACCTTGCCGACTGGCTGACGACCGTGGTCCCGCGCAGCTCGTGAGGACCGCTTGACCGGTCCTCGTGTCGCGGCGGCGCAGTCCGTCGGCCGCCTGTGCGTCCGGTCAGCGCTTGACTTGGCGCGCCGTGCGGGTGCGGCCCTCGACGTCTCGGACATCGCGGGTTCCGCCGCCGACAGGGCGGACACGCATCATCGTCGAGCGCAGCCTCAGGCAGACCGCGCCGCACAAGATGCCAACGCCGAGGACAGCGCCGCCGAGGACGTCGGTGACCCAGTGCGCCGCGGTGTACAGCAGCGCCGCTGACATCATCGTCGAGGGTACGGCGACCAGTACCCAGTGCCACCAGCGCGTCGAGCTGGACCAGATCAGAGCGCAGCACCCGAGGCAGGCGACCAGGGCGAGGACGTGGCCGGATGGAAAGCTTCCTCCCGTGGTGGCGATGTCCTGGTGCGGGTCGGGGCGATGCGTCAGCAGCTTCGTCACCAGCGTCAGCGCCATGCTGCAGCCGGCGACGACCGCTGTGAAGGCGCCAGGGCGCCAGCTCCTCCGATGAATACATGCAGCCAACGTGACCAGCACCAGGAAGGGGTAGGCACGACGAGGCTCCAGCCCGTCGATGATGGGGACCAGCCTGATCTGCGTCGGCCCCCACTCGTCGCTCGGCCTGAACCAGTCGATCGCGGCCCTGTCCCATGCTTGGACCGCCGAGGTCGTCACCGCGACCGTCAGCGCGAGGAAAGCCGCAGCCGCCAGCGCAGCCGCCTGCAACGGCCGCGGCCGACGCACGAAGAGGCCACTGGCGAGGCGGCCCCACCGTGCAGGGTTCACATCGGCCCTGCGGGCGATGCTGGCGCGAGGGAGGCCACGTGGTCGCGGAGTCCGCGGCGGAGCTGGGTCCACCACATGACCTGGCTCAGCGACATCGCACAGAAGACGCCCCACGTCGATCCGTAGGCCCCACCCAGCTCGGCGCCCAGGCCACCGAGGACCACGTAGAGACTGGCTCCGGTCAGCTGGGAGGCCAGGCTGCGCCGGCTGGCCCCGAGGGCCCGTAGGCCGGCCGATGCGGAGTTCTCGAAGCATCCCAGGACGAGGACGAGACCGAGTGGGAAGAGCAGCTTCTCGGTGGGTTCCCACAGGTCCTGGATGAGCAGCTCGCCAAGGCCCGCCGGAAGCACGATCAGGACGAGGACGGTCCACAGCGCCGCGCCTCCGCCCTGGAGACCCCCCAGCGTGAGGCAGAACCGGACGAGCCGGCGGGGTTCGGCCAGGAGGACCTCACGTGCCTCTGGAACCGAGACCTGGCTGATCCCCGCCAGCAGTGTCATGAACGGCCCCATCAGGATTTCTGCCGCGCGCACCTCGGCGACCGACGCCAGGCCTGCTAGGCCACCGACTGCCACCATCCGAAGCTGCCGTGCGCCGCCGATGCTGACGTTCTCGATGAGGTAGCGGCCCCCCAGGGTGCGCTGCTCGACCAGCCACGACCGCGCCATGCCGACGCGCGGCGCGATCCGCAGCTGCCACCAGCCAAAGCCCGCTGCCACCGTCGCCGTGCCGCCGAAGGCCAGCAGACTGGAGGTGATGGTCAGGTGGTCGGTGGCCACGAGTACGGCGAGCGTGGTCGTTTGCAGCACGCCCCAGACCAGGTCGTTGAGGAAGGCCCGGTGACCCTGGCCCCGGGAGAAGAAGGCGAACCGGTAGCTGTCTTGCAGCATGATCCCAGGGAGTCCGACCGCGAGCGCCACGAACCCCGAGCCGATGTCCCCACCTATCGCCAGGCCCACGAGGAGGCACCCGACACCTGCCACCACACCCGCCGACAGTGCCGTGCCGGCGGCGGCCCCGGCGGCCGGCCGCCACCGCTCCAGTGGCTCACCGCTGAAGCGCACCATCAGCGGGTCGGTGGAAGGTCCGCGGGAGGCGTTGATGATGAAGCTGAACGTGACGAAGGCCAACGCGAAGGCGCCGAACTCCGGGGCGGGCAGCGTCCGGGCCACCAGGATGCCGAGGACGAAGTTGCTGAGGCTCGAGATGCCCTGGTCGGCCACACCCCAGCCCACGCGACGGGCGACGGTCACCGGGATCGGCGCCTTCAACCCCAGCCTCGCGCTCACGGCGTTCTCCGTTCGAACCAGCGGATGTCGTGTGCCGGAGACAATGACTCTGCGGCGACCTCCGGCGTCGCCATCCCGAGGAGACCTGTCTCTCAGGGTGACCCGCCGCGAGTCGGGCGCGCAAGACACGCAGAGGCGACGGCGAGGTCGAGCAGGTACGGCGTCGGACTGCTGAGCCCCGTCTCGGTGATGGAGCTGAACATGCAGTACACGGTCAGCTGGATGGCGACGGCGCGACCAGCTCCCGGTGGTTGGTTCAGTGCCGCGAGCAGCAGCACCAGCAAGATCACGACCTCGGCCACGATTCCGACAAGCCCGAGGTCGAGGTACGTGCCGACCCAGTTGCTGTCGATCGGCAGGCCGTTGAACGAGAGGTTCGACATTCCCGACCCGAAGACCGTCTCCATCGTCGAGCGCGGATGGTCGAACACAGCGGACCAGACCTTGGTCCGCCCGGTGAGCTGGGCCGCCTCAGCGCTGGTCTGGTTGCGGAGCAGCCACGCAGTCAGCTCTGAGGCGAAGAGCACGGCTCCCGCCAGTGAGACCAGCGTTCCGAACAACCACGTGCGTCGTGCCCTGGAGTGCGCCAGCAGCAGGCTTGCCGATGCGCAGACCAGGCCCGCCGCCCCGGCGAGAAGTGCCGTGCGGGTGTGGGTGGCGATCAGGACCATCCCGGTGATGGCCACGGTCACCGCGGCATTGCGGCCGGTGATGACCCTGCACATCCACAGCAGGACGCTCGAGCCGAGGAGCACGGCGGCGTAGTGCGCGACCTGTGTCGCGGGCACGGGCCAGATCACCCCCGACAGGCGGCCCTGGAACGAGAAGGCCAGACCGGGGGCGACGAGAGCCCCGACCGCGACGGACGCGATGACCACCCAGAGGTAGATGCGGTGGCACCGCAGCAGCAGCAGGTCGCGGCGCCCCCAGAAGGGACTGAGCAGCCACAGGACTGCGACGAAGCCGACGAAACGGAGGGCTCGGTAGGTCGAGCCCAGATAGAACTCGTTGTGGAGGCTGACCATGAGGGCCACGACGGCCATCAACGACAAGATGACGACGTAGAGGTTGGGCCGAAGCAGCCCTTTGGGATTCGCCACGAGGGCGAGCACCAGCGCGAGGGGCAGCGCGCCCTGGGTGACCAGCTGTCCCACGGGCCCGGGGATCGGCACCACGGTCGGCAGGCCGGAGAAGGCGAGCACGTTGAGGAACAGCGCTCCCCAGGCGAGCAGGACCGGCCTGTCGACAGGAGGACAGGTCACCATGGTGCGCCGTGGCGCACGCAGTGCCGAGGTCGTCATGCCCCCGACCTCGCGGTGCCCACGGCGGGGTCGGCATCGACGGCCGACGTCCGTGAATGCTGTGTTGGACGTGCCGGCGCGCCGAGACTCACCGTCGCGCTACACATCACCGAAATGCCCCCCCGCATCTCGCTCGGCGATCCTCGCCGCCAGATCATGACGACGCGCATCGCACCCCCCTTGCCTGCAGGATAGGGGTACCCACTCCCCGACGTAACCCTGAACGGGTATCGCTCACCTGCCGCGCGCTTTCGACCCAGGACGATCAGGAGTCCGGTCTAGATCGGTCCCGGTCCCGCCCTGTCCTGTCCGTCACGGTGGTGCCTAGACTGTCCGAGGCGGTGGGCCGGTCGAGGGCCCACGTGCGTCAGGGGGAACACGGGGGGCCGGCGTGCGCAGCGGTCGTGGAGGCGCAGCATGATCACGTGGGCGCCCCGGCACGGCGCGCTCAGCGTCGTCGTGCTGGGAGCCCACCCTGACGACATCGAGATCGGTTGCGGAGGCACGCTTCTCGAGCTCGCCAACCGCCCTGGCACGACGGTGCACGGCCTGGTGCTGACCGGCACCGGAGTGCGCGCCGACGAGGCCTGCTCCGCGCTCCCGCGCTTCTTCGACGGGGCCACCGTCGACATCGCCGGTCTCCGGGACGGGCGGCTGCCGGCGAGCTGGGACGCCGTGAAACAGGCCATGGAGGACACCGCCACGCAGGTGTCGGCGGACTTGGTCCTGGCCCCGCGTACGGACGATGCCCACCAGGACCACCGCCTCGTCGGAAGGCTTGCGACGACCGTTTGGCGCGACGCCACGGTGCTGCACTACGAGATCCCCAAGTGGGATGGTGATCTCTCGACTCCGTCGGTGTTCGTGGGCCTCAGCCGGGAAGTCGCCCGGCAGAAGGTCGCCTTGCTGAACGAGTCCTTCCCGAGCCAGAAGGTTCACGACTGGTGGGACGACGAGGTGTTCCTCGGCCTGATGCGGCTGCGCGGCATGGAGTGCCGCCGGCCGTACGCCGAGGCTTTCCACACGACGAAGATCGCCCTGGACCTGGGAGATGGCTCATGAGGGTGCTGGTCGACGGCGACCGCGGCTACATCGGGTCGGTGCTGGTCCCGCTGTTCATGGCAGCCGGGCACGACGTGGTCGGCCTGGACGCCGGCTGGTACGACGGGTGTGACTTCGGCCCGGTGCCTGACGAGCACGAGCAGCGCACCGGCGACATCCGCGACGCCCGCGCCGAGGACCTGGTGGGGTTCGACGCGGTCGTCCACCTTGCGGCGATCTCCAACGACCCGGTGGGCCACCTCAACCCCGAGGCCACCTACTCGGTGAACGCATACGGCGCTGCTCACATCGCCGAGGCGGCCAAGCGGGCCGGCGTGCCGCGCTTCCTGTTCGCCTCGTCCTGCTCTCTGTACGGCGCGGCCGGCGAGGCGGCGGTGACCGAGGAAAGCGACTTCAACCCGGTCACCCCCTACGGCGAGAGCAAGGTGATGGCCGAGCGGCTGATCGCACTGCTGGCCGACGACGACTTCAGCCCGACGTACCTGCGCAACGCGACGGCGTACGGCGCCTCGCCGCGTTTGCGCGCCGACATCGTGGTCAACAACCTGGCAGGGACTGCCTTCACCCGCGGTGAGGTCCGCCTGCAGAGCGACGGCAGCCCCTGGCGACCGCTGGTCCACGCCGAGGACATCGCGCGGGCCTTCCTGGCGGTTCTCGAGTCCGATCGCGAGGTCGTCCACGACCAGGCGTTCAACATCGGGCGCGACGAGGACGTGATGCAGGTCCGCGACGTCGCCGAGGCGGTCGCCCGGCGTTTCGAGGTTCCGGTCACCTTCGCCGCCGACGCCTCTCCTGACAAGCGCGACTACCGGGTGGACTTCGGCAAGGCCTCCCGTCTCCTCAGTGGCTTCCGACCGCAGTGGACGGTGGCTCGTGGCATCGACGAGCTCGCGGACCGGATGCAGCAGTACGGGCTCTCTGCCGACGACTTCGAGGGTCCCCGCTACGTCCGGCTCCAGCGCGTCCAGCAGCTCCAGGCGCAGGGTCGCCTGGACGACGAGCTGCGGGTCGTGCGCGTGGAGGCCGGGTGAGCCTCGCGCAGCTGACAGCCGACCGCGACCTCGTCGACGCCCGCCGGCGAGACATGCGGCAGCTGATGGAGCGGCTCTACCCGGTGTGCCGGAGCCTCACCGGTCCGGGGGTCCGCGAGACCCTGGAGGTGCTCTCCGAATGGATGCCCCTCGAGCAGGTGGAGACCCCCTCGGGCACGCAGGTGTTCGACTGGACGGTGCCCGACGAGTGGACGCCGCGCGGCGCGCGGATCACGGATCCGTCGGGCCGGGTCGTGGCGGACCTCCGCGACCACACCTTGCACCTGGTCGGCTACAGCGCGCCCTTCGCCGGCCGGCTCACCCGCGACGAGCTCGCAGCACACGTCCACACCCTGCCCGAGCACCCGACGTGGATCCCGTACCGCACGAGCTACTACACGCCCCAGTGGGGCTTCTGCCTGACCCAGCAGCAGTGGGAGGCGGCGGGCGACGGGCCGTTCGACGTCGTCGTGGACACGTCGCTGGCACCCGGCCGGCTCGTCTACGGCGAGCTTGTCGTCCCGGGCTCGAGCGAGCAGGAGGTGCTGGTCTCCGCACACGTGTGCCACCCGTCGCTGGCCAACGACAACCTCAGCGGGATCGTCGTGGCGACCGAGCTCGCCCGGGCCCTCTCGTCGGGGCCGCGACGGCTCACCTACCGGTTCGTGTTCGCCCCCGGGACCATCGGCTCCCTCGTCTGGCTCTCGCGCAACCCCGACCGGTGGTCGAGGATCCGGCACGGCCTGGTGCTGACCGGTCTGGGTGGTGGCGGACCCCTCGTCTACAAGCGCACCCGGCACGGCGACCGCCCTGTTGACGCGGCCGTCGAGCACGTCGTACGCCGTCGCGGCGGGGCCGTGCGCGACTACTCCCCGTGGGGCTACGACGAGCGTCAGTACAACGCGCTCGGCTTCGACCTGCCCGTCGGCCGGCTCACCCGGACGCCGCACGGGGAGTACCCCGAGTACCACACGTCCGCGGACGACCTGGGCTTCGTCGGCGACGACGAGCTCGTGGAAGCCTTCGACGCCGTGGTCGAGGTCGTGGACGTCCTGGAGGGTGAGGCCACGTACGTCAACACGAGCCCGTACGGCGAGCCGCAGCTGGGCAAGCGCGGCCTGTACCCGTCGACGGGCGGCCAGAGTGCCGGTGACGAGGTGCTGGCGATGTTGTGGTGCCTGGCCTGTTCCGACTCCACCACTGGTCTGCTCGCCATCGCGGAGCGGGCCGACCTGCCGTTCGCCGCGGTCAGGTCGGCCGCGGACCGGCTGCTGGAGGCGGGTCTGCTGCGTGAGGCCGTCGATGCCGCCGGAAACGGCGGGATACAGACTTGACGGACTGTCCTTCCAGGCTCGTCCGCTCCTGAGCCGACGCCGCTACGTCAGGTGGCTGCCGCGCCGAGCGCGCCCCGTCACCTGCGCGCGGGCGACGGGGCGCCAGTAGGGAGTTCCGGAGTCTCCCTCCCCAGGCTCGTCGACTCAGGAGGGGGGTCCCAAGACAACGAGCCGATGAGCAGACTATGACTGCGCGGCACCGCCCGAAAGGGGGCTGGGCGTGCTCGCCCGCCAGGGGGTGGTGCGCGCCCTCGGGGCCCGGTCGGCGGACCGGACCAGACGGGTGCCGGGCGATCGCTGGTTTCAGCGGTGGCGCCTGCGTCCCTCGGGCAGACTGCTGTCCGGGGGACTCGTTCCCTGGCGGTGTCTTCGGGGGGGAAGCATCGTCCAGCGTCCCGCTGGTTCCGGACCACGGGGCGCTGCCCAGGGCACCCGCCGTCCAGGCGCGCTAGACCACTGCTTCCCGAATGTCGACTTTCGGGGCAGACTCGGCGCTGGTATCCATCGGACCGGGGTCGCGGGTCCGGTCCACTCGTTCGGGGGGGAACGAGCATGGCCCTGCTGCACAGCGCTGTCCGCACGACGAAGAGCGCCCGGACGACGCGGTCCACCCGCCTGATCCCGCTTGCCGCGGCGACAGGCGACCTGCTGTTGCTCGCGGTCGCCACGCTGGCGGCGATGGTCGGACGGCAGCGGCTGACGTTCTTCGACCCGGCCAGCGACGTCGTCGAGCTCGTGAGTGTCGTGGCGGTGCCGCTCCTGGTCGGCTGGCTGGCCTTGCTGCTGGCCGTGGGCGGGTACGCCCGCGACATCTTCGGAGCCAGCACCGAGGAGTACAAGCGGGTCATCAAGGCGTCGTTGCTCAGCGCCGGTCTGGTGGGCATCGGCTGCTATCTCACCGGGTTCCCGCTCTCGCGCGGGTTCTTCATCCTCGTCTTCGTCATCGGTACGCCGCTGCTCGTCCTCGGGCGCCTGGCGCTGCGGCGCTTCATCCAGCGCAGCCGCGTGCACGGGCACTTCCAGGAGGCCGTGATCATCGCGGGTGACCCCCAGCACATCGACGAGGTCGCGGCTGTGCTGCGCCGCGAGTCGTGGCTGGGGTACACCGTGCTGGGAGCGCTCAGCACGCCTGGTGCCGACCTCGTCGAGACGCCCACGGGCATCCCCGTTCTCGGCACTCCGAGCGAGGCGCCCGGCGTGATCGGGGAGACCGCTGCCGACGTCATCATCTTCACCGACGGAGCGTTCGGCAGCGCCTTGGACCTGCGACGGGCGATGTGGGACCTCGAGAGCGTCTCGGTCCACGCGATCGTCGTGCCGAGCCTGACGGACGTGTCGGGTGAGCGCCTCAAGGTCCGCCCCGTCGCCGGCTTGCCCCTGGTCCACCTGGAGTCCCCCCGGGCACGGGACGCCTCGCGGTGGGCCAAGCGTCTCTTCGACGCGGTCGGCGCCGCGGGACTGCTTGTCCTCACCCTGCCGCTGACGCTGGCGACGGCACTGACGATCGCGCTCCACGACGGCGGGCCGATCCTGTTCCGGCAGACCAGGATCGGGCGGGACGGGCGGCCGTTCGCCTGCTTGAAGTTCCGCACCATGGTGGTCGACGCGGAGCTGCAGCTGAGCAGGCTCGAGGAGCGCAACGAACGCAGCGCGGTGCTGTTCAAGCTGGCCGACGACCCGCGCGTGACCAGACCCGGTCGTCTGCTCCGGCGGTTCTCGATCGACGAGCTCCCGCAGCTGTGGAACGTCCTCCGGGGCCAGATGAGCCTGGTGGGGCCGCGGCCGCCGTTGCCGCAGGAGGTCGCCCGCTACGAGTCGGACATGGCTCGCCGGCTGCGGGTGCGTCCCGGCATGACGGGCCTGTGGCAGGTCTCGGGACGCTCGGACCTCAGCTGGAACGACACCGTGCGCCTCGACCTGTACTACGTGGACAACTGGTCGATGGTGCAGGACCTGGTCATCTTGATCCGCACCGTGTCGGCGGTCCTGGGCTCCCGCGGCGCCTACTGAGCCGGCCTCCCGGGGGCCCGTGTCTCCGGGGCCGGCCGGTCGTCTAGACGGCCGCGTCCTCTTCCGTCGTTCGATGCCGCGCGAACTCCTGAGCCTGTCAGCATGTTCGGCGGCCCCCCACCCCCCAGGAGGCCGATGCGTCCCCTCGCGGTCTCGGCGTCATCGCGCCTTCCTCCCTGATCCTGGGAGGGATCATGCGGAATGCGCGACCTCTCGTCCTGACCATCCTCGCGGCGTTCACGGTCGTGGGACTTCACGTCGTCGCGGAGGCCTCGCCCCGCCACGCGTCGCCCAGCACTGCGTGCAAGGGCAAGTCCGCACCCAGGTGCCAGCACCCCCGGCTCAAGCCCACGTCCACGGGCAAGCCCACCCGGAAGCCCAGGCCCACGCGCACGGCGACGGCCACCGCCACCCCCACGCCCGCGCCCACCGCCACGGTGCTGCCCACGCCCACGCCGTCCAGCACGCCGACCGCGACGGTGACGGCGACCCCGACGGTGACGGCGACCCCGACGGCGACCCCGACGCCGACGCTCACGGCGACCCCGACGGTCACGTCGACCCCGACGGTCACGTCGACCCCGACCGGCTCCGCCACCCCGACGGTCACGGTGACGCCCACGCCTACGGCCACCCCGACCGGCGGGACCACCTGCACGAACCCGGTCTGGACGGGCACCGCTCACGACGACATGTGGTTCGGCTCGGGCTACATCGTGCACAACAACATGTGGAACGCCGCGGGCTACAGCGTGAGCCAGACGACCAAGGTCTGCAGCTTCGCCAACTGGTACTCGGTCGTCACCGCGAACAACGCCAACGGCGACGGGGCGGTCAAGACCTACCCGAACGTGCACGTCGACTTCCACAACTGGAGCACGGGCTCCGAGCCCAGGATCTCCACGTTCAACACGATCAGCTCCCGGTTCGCCCACCAGACACCGGGCCCGGTCGGCATCTACAACTTCGCGTTCGACCTCTGGCTCAACGGTGTCGCATCGGCGGGCTCCACCGAGGTGATGATCTGGACCGACAACTACCGTCAGGTCCCGTCCGGCACCAAGGTGGCGCAGACGACGATCTCGGGAGTCACGTGGGACGTGTGGTCGGCCGGCAGCAACCACTACCTCGCCTTCGTGCCGGTCAACAGCGGCGTCGTGCGCAGCGGGACGTTCGACCTCAAGGCGTTCTTGACCTACCTGATGTCGACCGGTCGGCTTTCCGCCACCTCGACCCTGGGACAGGTCGACTACGGAGTCGAGGTCGTCAGCACCGACGCACGGCCGACCACCTTCGCCTTCACCGACTTCGCGCTCACCACGTCCTGAGGCTCCGCCTTGGCCGCCGCCAGGGCGGCTCCCCTGACCTTTCCCTGATAAGCACCTGGGCTCACCCGATCCAGCCGGGCTTGGACGTAGCATTCGGGGCAGTTCGGCAGATTCCGATGGGCTGGGGGTCGGTTGTGGCGCTTGTCCTGGAGGCGGTGCGGTCACGGGTACGCCGCGCACTCATCGCCCGTAGCCCGGGCATCGACCTCACGCGGCTCGACCGCGTCCCCGAACGGCTGACCTGGCCGCTCAAGCGCGCCGGAATGGAGCCCGTCGACCGCCTTGGAGAGCTGCGCGAGGCCAAGGGTCCCGTCGCCAAGGTCGTCACGTTCCTCGGCGTCGAGGTCTGGCTGGTCACCGGCGACGCCGAGGCGCGCGAGCTGCTGGCCGACCAGACGTCGTACTCCACCGACATCCGCCCCTACATGGGCACCGCCGGCAACGCCGAGAAGGGCGACATCGGTGGCCTCGGCTTCACCGACCCGCCCGACCACACGCGGCTGCGCAAGCTGCTGACCCCGGAGTTCACGATGCGCCGGCTGGCCCGGCTCAAGCCCGCCATCGACCGCATCATCGACGACCAGCTCGACGAGACCGAGCGGATGGGCGCCGACGGCGATCCGGTCGACCTGGCGCAGACGTTCGCGTTCCCGGTGCCGTTCCTGGTGATCTGCGAGCTGCTCGGGCTGCCGGCCGGGGAGCGGGAGAAGTTCCGTGGCATGGCCAGCGCCCGCTTCGACGTCACCGGCGGGGGAGTCGGCACGGTCGGCGCGGTTGCCGGGTCGCGACAGTTCCTGTTCGAGGAGACCGCCCGCCAGCGACTGGACCCCGGCCCCGGGCTGATCGGCCAGATCATCCGCGAGCACGGCGACGAGATCACCGACTTCGACCTGGCCGGCCTCGCCGACGGCGCGTTCACAGGCGGGCTCGAGACCAGCGCGTCGATGCTCGCCCTCGGCACCGCGGTGCTGCTGGAGCGCCGCGACCTGTGGGACCGACTGATCACCGAGGACCAGACCGTGGGGCCCGTCGTCGACGAGCTGCTGCGCTACCTCTCGGTCGTGCAGATCTCCTTCCCGCGGTTCGCCAAGCACGACGTCGTCCTCGGTGGGCAGCGGATCAAGAAGGGGGCCGTCGTGCTGGCCCACCTGCCTGCCGCCAACCGCGACTCGCGCAGCTACCACGGCGGGGGCTTCGACCACAGCCAGGCGACGGCCTCCCACCTCGCCTTCGGGCACGGGTTCCACCGCTGCGTGGGCGCCGAGCTGGCCCGGATGGAGCTGCGGGCGGCGTACCCCGCTCTCGCGCGCCGCTTCCCCCACCTCGCCCTGGCCGTCGACCCGGGCGACCTGAAGTTCCACGACCGGTCCATCGTGTACGGCGTCGAGTCGCTGCCGGTGTACCTCGACGGCCGCTGAACACCGATTCGTCTGCGATCCGCCCGCTGCGAGGACCCGTTAGACCGCAGACGAGTCGGGGTCGAGGGGCCGGCCGGAGTAGTGGTCCTGGTGCGGACGGACGAACAGGTCGCGCAGCAGGGCGATCTCGGCGCCGTGGTGGATCTGCTCGTCCACGAGGGTGCGCACCTGGTCGCCCGCCGACATCTGGCGGGCAGGCAGATGTGTGGGTCGCAGCTCGGCGAGGTCGTCGTCGCTGGCGTCGGTCAGCCAGGTCGTGATCGGCACCCGGCTGGCCCGCCACTCGGCGAGAGCGGACTCGGCCGTGTGCGGCACCACCAGGTCGAGGAAGGTCAGGGCGCCGTCACCGAAGGCGTGGCTCCAGTAGACGCGGTTGTCGGCGATCAGGTGCTGGATCCGCCACCCGATCGTGGTCAGCGGAGCCGGGTCGGCCGGGGCGAACTCGTACTCGTAGGACCATCCGCCCACATGGTTGTCGTCGGGACGGATGTTCCAGCAGTCGGCGACCGGCTCCCAGAAGAACTCCTCGTCGCTCAGTCCCCGGCAGCGCTCGCGCAGCCGCCTTCCCGACTGCTCCCACAGCCGGAGCAACACGCTGACGCCCGACATCGGCTCCCCCACGCACCCCAGGTTAGGGCGGGAGGGGGAGCCGATGCATCACCCCGCAGGTGCCTCAGCGGGACAGGGCCTCTTCCTGCTGCTGCTCGGGCAGCTCGCGCGCGTGGTTCGCCGCGGTCGAGCTTGCTCGGCCACCAGATCTTGCCGCCCAGGTCGAGGTTGAGCGCGGTCACGAGCACCGACCGGATGATCATCGTGTCGATGATCACGCCCAGTGCCACGGCCGTGCTGAGCTGGACCAGGAACACCAGCGGCAGCGTGCCGAGCACGGCGAACGTCGCGGCCAGCACGAGTCCCGCCGAGGTGATCACGCCGCCCGTGGCCGACAGTGCCACCAACGAGCCTTGGCGGGTGCCGCGGGTATGGGTCTCCTCGCGGACGCGGGTCATCAGGAAGATGTTGTAGTCGATGCCCAGCGCGACCAGGAACACGAACACGAAGAGCGGGAACGCCGCGTCGGAGTGCTCGAAGCCGGAACCCACCTCGAACACGTTGGTGTAGACGGTGTGGAACAGGATCGTGGAGACGCCCAGCGCCGTGCCGAACGACAGGATCACGGTCAGGATCAGCAGGAACGGCGCCAGACAGTGCCCGCAGCAGCACCATGAGGATCAGCATCACCACGAACAGCACGACCGGGATGATGACCTTGTTGTCGCGGCTGGATGCCTCCCGGATGTCGAGGTAGATCGCCGACGTGCCACCGACGAGCGCATCGGCCCCGTCGACCTGGTGGACCGCGTCGCGGACCGCCTCGACCTTGTCGTAGGCCGACTGCGCGGCCACGTCGCCGGGCACGGTGGCCGTGATCAGGGCCACCCCGCCGACCGGCGGTACGGAGGTGTTGGGCTCCCCGATGCCCTCGACGGTGGCCATCGCGTCGGCGACGTCCTGCTGCTTGTCGGCGTTGGCGACGACCTGGATCGGGTTGGACGTGTCGACCAGGCCGTGGTCCTCGAGGGTCTTCTGACCGGTGATGGACTGGAACTCCTTGGTGTAGGACTCCTCGGTCGACAGTCCGCCGGTGTCCAGCCTGAACATGCCCAGGCAGGCGACGCCGAGGATCACGGCGGTGGTCACCCACACGGCGCGCGGACGCGGGGCGATGCGCTGGCCCACCCTGGCCCAGAAGCCGCTCGAGGTCGGCTCGGGCGAACCGAAGGTCGGCCGCTTGGGCCAGAAGATCCAGCGACCGCAGATCACCAGCAGCGCGGGCAGCAGGGTCACCATGACGACCAACGTGATGGCCACACCGATCGCGTTGACGGGGCCGAGACCCGCAGTGGAGTTCATGTCGGCGAGGCCGAGGCACAGCATGCCGGCCACGACGGTGGCCGCGCTGGCGAAGATCGCGGGGGCGGCGCGGTGCAGCGCGAAAGCCATCGCCTCGTGGCGGTCCTCGTGGCGGCGCAGCTCCTCGCGGTAGCGGGCCACCAACAGCAAGGCGTAGTCGGTGCCGGCGCCGATGACCAGCACCGTCAGGATGCTCTGGCTCTGGCCGTTGACGGTGAGGCCGAACTCCTTGGCGAGGTAGTAGATCAACGCCTCGCTGGTGAACAGCGCGAACATGGCCGAGAGGATCGGCAGGAGCCACAGCACGGGACTGCGGTAGGTGAACAGCAGAATGAGGATCACCACGCCGAGAGCCGCGAACAGCAGCGTGCCGTCGATGCCGGCGAACGCCTCGGCCGAGTCGGCCGCCTGGCCACCGGCACCCGAGAGGTAGGTCGTCACACCGTCGATCGCGATGATCTGGTTGAGCTCGTCGGCGACGTCGGGCAGCGCGTTCCAGCCGTTCTTGCCGAAGTTGTAGGTGACGACGGTCTGCGCGACCTCACCGTCCTCGGAGAGGGTGCCCGGCACGGAGGGGTCCGGACCGCGGACCTCGCCCACGACGCCGTCCATCGCCTGGATCTCCGAGACCTGTGCCTGGATGGCGTTGAGGTCCTCCGGGGTCAGGCCGCCGTCACGCTCGTAGACGACGACGGTCGGGATGTCGTTCTGGTCCATGAACGGCGCGAGCTTCTCCAGCGCCCGGGTGGACTCCGCGCTCGCGGGCAACCAGGAGGAGGCCTCGTTGTTCTGGACGTCGGTGAGCTTCTGGGCGAAGCCGCTCGCGATCACCATGATCACGATCCAGGCACCGAAGACGATCCACTTGGTCACTCGGCCGGTGAGCTTGCCGGCAATGTGTAGATGCATGGGGAGACTCCATCACGAGGCGGGGACAGGGTTCATCCGGATATCCCCTGAGCAGACCCTGAAAGGGTTCCTAACTCATCGGGTTCCAGTCAAACGACGCGTGAACTCCTCGAAATGTGACATTGCTCATTTGCCCCTCCGCTGCGCTTCGGGGCGTGTCTAGCGCGCTGCGGCGCCCCGTCTTCCCTCGTCGCTGGCTCGCTGCGCTCGCCTCGCTCCTCAGTCCAGACGGGGCTGGCGCGCTCGGACCTGAGCAGTCGGAGTTACAACCCCAAGCTCCGGCCGATGATCTCCTTCTGGATCTCGGTGGTGCCGCCGTAGATGGTCTGCACGCGGCTGTTCACCCAGGCGCGGGCGATCGGGTACTCCGTCATGTAGCCGTAGCCGCCGTGCATCTGTACGCCGCGGTCGACGAGCTTGTTCTGCAGCTCCGTCACCCAGTACTTCGCCATCGACGCGGTCTTGGCGTCGAGCTCGCCCCGCACGTGGCGGGCGATGCAGTCGTCGACGAAGACACGGGCGATGTGCGCCTCGGTCGCCATCTCGGCGATCAGGAAGCGGTTGTGCTGGAACTTTCCGATGGGCCGGCCGAACGCCGTGCGCTCCTTGGCGTAGTCGAGCGTCAGGTCGACGATCCGCTCGCAGGCGGTGGCCGAGGCGACGGCCATCGAGAGCCGCTCCTGGGAGAGGTTCGTCATCAGCTGGACGAACCCCGCGCCCTCCTCTCCCAGCAGGTTCTCCTTGGGCACCCGCACGTCGGTGAAGAACAGCTCGGCGGTGTCCTGCGCGTGCTGGCCGATCTTGTCGAGGTTACGGCCCCGCTCGAAGCCCTCCATGCCGCGCTCGACCACCAGCAGCGAGATGCCCTGGTGGCCCGCGTCGGGGTCGGTCCGGGCCACCACCACGACCAGGTCGGCGAGGATCCCGTTGGAGATGAAGGTCTTCTGGCCGTTGAGCACGTAGTGGTCGCCCGCGTCGACCGCCGAGGTGCGGATGCCCTGGAGGTCCGAGCCGGCCTCCGGTTCGCTCATCGCGATGGCCGCGATCGTCTCGCCCGAGCACAGGCCCGGGAACCAGCGGCGCTTCTGCTCCTCCGAAGCGCCGGCCACCAGGTACGGCGCGATCATGTCGTTGAACAGCGTGAACGCCGCCCCGTAGACGCCGCGCCGGGTCATCTCCTCGCCGATCACCGCGTTGAAGCGGAAGTCGGTCGTCCCGCCGCCGCCGTACTCCTCGTCGAGCTGGAGGCCGAGCAGACCCTGCGCGCCTGCCTTGGCCCAGACCTCACGGTCGACGATGCCGTCCTTCTCCCACTGGTCGTGGAAGGGCACGACCTCCTTGTCGAGGAACGCGCCGACGGACTCGCGGAACGCCTCGTGCTCGTCGTCGAAGATGGCGCGGCGCACGCCGTCCATCGTGACAGTGCAACTGTCACGGTGCAAGGACCAGCAGGCAGGGTGCACGATAGGCGCGGACGGTCACTGGACGAGGGGAAGTGATGCCTGCACTGCTGCCGGGGGACAACCCCCAGGCGTACATCCCCGGTGACCGTCGCCGCGCCCTGGCGCGTGGCGAGGACCTGGCCGCGGCTGACCTACGGTGCAGCGTTGTTCGCCGACATCTCCGGCTTCACCCCGCTGACCGAGGCGCTGGCCCGCGAGCTCGGCGGGCGGCGGGGCGCGGAGGAGCTGAGCGCGACCCTCGACCGCGTGGTAGCCGAGCTGATGCGGCCGCTCCAGGCGTGGCAGGGCAGCGTCGTCTACTTCAGCGGCGACGCGATCACCGCCTGGATCGACGGCGACGACGGCAGTCACGCGACAGCATGCGGGCTGGCCATGCAGGAGGTGATGAGCCGGGTCGGGATGTTCTCCACCCCAGGCGGCACGGCCGTGTCGCTCGGGCTCAAGGTCGCCGTCGCGGTCGGCGAGGTGCACCGGTTCGTCGTCGGCGACCCGAGCGTGCAGCTGATCGACGTGCTGGCCGGGCGGCTGATGGACTCCCTCGCGGCGGCCGAGCAGCAGGCTGTTCCCGGCGACGTCGTCCTCGACGCGGCGGCGATGGCCTCGCTCGGCGAGCGCGTGCACCTGTGCGAGGGGCGCGAGGGCGACGCGGGCCCGGTGGGCGTGGTGGCGGGCCTGGTGGACGGGCCGGCGACGCCCGACGAGCCGATGGACTGGCCCCAGCTGCCCGAGGAGACCGTCCGCCAGTGGCTGCTGCCCCCGGTGTGGGAACGGATGGTCGCCGGCCGCGGTGAGTTCCTCGCCGACCTGCGGCCCGCCGTACCCATCTTCGTGCGGTTCGGGGGCCTGGACTTCGAGGGCGACCCGAAGGCGCCCGACGTCCTCGACGCGTTCGTGACGCGCGCCCAGCGGGCCCTGGACCAGCAGGGCGGCTCGGTGCTCCAGCTGACGATCGGCGACAAGGGCGCCTACCTGTACGGCGTCTTCGGCGCGCCCGTCGCCCACGAGGACGACGCCGGGCGGGCCTGCGAGGCTGCCCTCCGGCTGCTGGAGATCGCCGACGAGGTGCCGGTCACCGACGTGCAGGTGGGGGTGGCGACGGGCCGTCTGCGCAGCGGCACCTACGGCCACCCCGAGCGGCGAACCTTCTGCTGCCTCGGCGACGCGGTCAACCTGGCCGCGCGGCTGATGACCCGCGCGCCGCTGGGCGGTGCTCTGGTCCACGGCGACGTCGCCGAGGCCACCGAGGGACGCTTCGACTGGGAGGAGCTCCCGGCGATCACGGTCAAGGGTCGCTCCCAGCAGGTGCCGGTCCGCGGCCTGCGCGGCCGGGCGACCCGCCGCCGACCCGGCGCCGTCGCTCTCAACGCCATGGTCGGCCGCGACGCCGAGCTCGCCCGTCTCCGCGAGCTGTGGCAGGCAGCCGTCGACGGCCGGGGTCAGGTCGTGGTCGTGCAGGCCGAGGCCGGCACCGGCAAGTCACGTCTGGTCGGCGAGCTGGTCGGTGAGCTGGTCGCCGCGGGCGTGCCCGTCGCGCGCGGCGAGGCGACCCCGATCGCCGCCGAGGCGACGTACGCCGCGTGGCGCGACGTCTGGACCGACCTGCTCGGTCTCGACCCCGACGCGCTCGGTGACCCGCTCGGCGCTGACCGCGTCACCGAGGCGGTGGCGAAGCTGGAGCCCTCGATCGTCGGACGTGCGCCCCTGCTCGGACCGGTGCTGGGGCTGGCGATGCCCGACAGCGACCTGACCGCGTCGTTCGACGGCGAGCTGCGCAAGACCTCGCTGGAGGACCTGCTCCGGCGGCTGCTCGTGGCTCGCGCCGCGACGGAGAGCCTGGCCGTCGTCGTCGAGGACGCCCACTGGCTCGACCCGCTCTCCCGCGACCTTCTCGAGGCCCTGGCGCGCGCGACCAGCGGCGTCGGCGCACTCCTCGTGCTCACCTCCCGCCCGGACGGCACGGCCCTCGCCGGGCTGCCCGTCGGTCGCGGGGACCACGTCACCGACCTGGTTCTGGAGGGCCTCGGGCGGGAGGCGTCGACGGCCCTGGTCAGCGCGCGACACCGGGCGCTCACCGGCCTCGAGCCAGCAGCCCGCGCTGGTCGCGACCGTCGTCGGCCCGCGCCGAGGGCAATGCGTTCTACCTCGAGCAGCTCGTCGACTACGTCCTGGCGCACGCGCACTGCCGAGGGAGTCGTGGACCCCGACGCGCTCGAGCTGCCGCCCAGCCTGCACAGCCTGGTGCTGAGCCGCATCGACGCCCAGCCCGAGAACCCGCGCCGGGCGGTCAAGGTAGCCAGCGTGATCGGACGGGCCTTCCGCTCGCCGCTGGTCGCGGCGGCCTACCCCGACCTCGGATCCGAAGGCGCCGTGCACGACGAGCTGCGTCTCGCTCACGCCCACCCGGCTGATCGAGCTCGAGGACCCGCGCGACAAGGCGTTCGCGTTCGGCCACGCCGTCACCCGCGACGTCGCCTACGACTCCCTGCCGTTCGCGATGCGGTCCCTGCTGCACGGCCAGGTCGGCGACGCGCTCGAGAGCGAGCCCGACGGGTCCGAGCCGTCACCTCGACCTGCTGGCCTACCACTACTCCCGCAGCGACGACGTACCCAAGAAGCGGCGCTACCTCCGGGCGGCTGCCGACGCTGCCCGGGCGGCGTACGCCAACGAGGCGGCCATCTCCTACCTCGAGCAGGTGCTCCCACTCGTCGAGCGACGACGAGCGCAACGGCGTGCTCCTGCAGCTCGCCGAGTCGCTGGAGGTCCGCGGTGACTGGGCGGCAGCCGAGGAGGCGGTGTCCCGTGCGCGCGAGGCCGCCGAGTCGGTCGCCGACGCGGCCGGGATCGCCCGCGCCCGCACGGCGACCGCCGAGCTGGCCCGCAAGCAGGGACGGTACGTCGAGGCCGAGAGCGAGCTGGCCGCCGCGGAGGAGGCGTTCGTCGACGTCGGCGACGAGGCCGGGCGCGCCCGCGTCCTCCACCTGCGCGGCACCCTCGCCTCCCAGCAGGGCCACCCCGACCAGGCCCGGGCGGCGTACGAGGCCAGCCTGGCGGTGCGCGAGGCCCTCGGCGACGAGGCCGGCGTCGCGGCGCTGCTGACCAACCTGGCGCTGGTCGCCGAGGACGAGGGCGACCTCGACGAGGCCGAGCGGCTCGGCGAGGAGGGGCTGGTAGCGCCGCCGGGCGCTGGGCGACCGGCGCGCCGTGAGCGTCTCCCAGACCAACATGGGCATGCTCGCGACCGTCCGCGGCGACCTGCAGCAGGCGCTCGACCGGTTCGTGGAGGCGCATGCGCTGGCCGACGAGGTCGGTGACCGGTGGCTGACCGCGGTGGGCCTCCACAACCTCGGCAACGTGACCCGCGACCTCGGGCAGCTCGACGAGGCGGCCGGCCACTTCCTCCCGGCCCTCGACGCGTACGCCGAGAACGACGACCGCTGGTCGCTCGCGCACGTCTTCGAGGACGTCGCCGTCTGGCTGCTCGCCCGCGGCCCCGACGGCGACGCCGAGGCGGTCTCGCTGCTCGCCGCCGCCGAGCGGCTGCGCGAGGAGATCGGGGCGCCGCGCTTCCCGCCGACCGAGGCCGCCCTCGACGAGGCCCTCGCACCCGCCCGGGCGCGGACGCCGGCCGACGTGCTCGAGCGCGCCGCGGCCGCCGGGCGCACCGACCGACCTCGACCTGATCGATCCGCCGGGCCGGGCTGCTGCTGGGCGAGTGAGCAGGCTGGTCGAGAAGCTCGTCCGACCGAGACCTCGCAGGGGAGTCGGTTCGCGACCCCGACCTCCTGTCCGGCGACAGCCGTCACCTAGAACTGTCGGCTTCCGAACGGTTCGCGTCCGGGCGCCGAGGTATCGTACGAACGCTGCTCTCGGGGGACCGACGCCGACGCGGGTCGACGGGAGCGGAGCCAGGGGGCTGGAACTTGACGAGACGTGTCCGCACTCGCACGCGTGCGTCGATGGCACCGACCACGCGACCGTCGGCGCGGCGTCGCTGCGTCGTGGCGCTGCTGGCGGCGCTCGCGGGCGCGTTGAGCACGGTCTGGGTGCCGGCGGTCCGCGGGCGCCGGTCCGATCGACGCAGCCGTGGACGCCCGCGGGGCCGGCCGACGTTCGCGACCTCTCCGACGGCGTCAGCACGCCTGCGCAGATGTACCTACTCATGCCCACGGCCGGCTTCGGTCACCCGGTCGCTGGGACTTCACCGCCACGGCCGCCGCGCCGGCGACGGCGGCGGACCCGATCAAGGTGCCCTACACCTGGCAGGGCCTGCACGCCTGGTTCCAGGTCACCACGCGGCTCGACATGATCGTCAACGGCGCGGTCGTCGCGCACCCTCGAGCGCACGGGCCGCGGATCTGCTGCACCACCCCGTCCAACGGGTTCATCTACGGCGGCGTGGCGACGTTCGACAACGTGCCGCGGCCGGCGACACCTACGGCTTCCGGCTGTCGGGCTCCAACAGCGACTCCAACAACTTCCTCCGGGCACCCTCACGCTCAGCATCCAAGCCCTTCCTCGACGCCACCATCGGCACGGACAACCGCGACTGGCCGGGCGCCGAAGACTCACCGACGGGCCGGCACCCGCCGAGTCCCGGTCATCGAGGAGTCCGGCGAGGCCCGCTGGTTCAAGTTCCCGGTCGTGCCCGGCCAGGACGTCAAGGTATCCTGGGGTCGAGCGGTGTCGACAACCTGCCCGCCGACTACGACCTGGCGCTGTACGGCGACATCGGCGAGCCTTCGACCAGCTGGTAACGGCGACGACCTGGCCCAGCTGACGGCCAGCTCGGCGGCGACCGGCGTCGACAGACCGCAGGTCCCCGACGTACCCCGTCGAGACCTCGGACGATCCCCACCAAGGAGAACCCGCCCTCGGCCAGCAGTTCGCGCCGCGGGTCTACGCGCCGCGGATGTACGCGCCGCGGGTCTACGCGCCGCGGGTCTACGCGCCGCGCGTCTACGCGCCGCGGGTCTACGCACCACGGGTCTACGCGCCCGGCTCCTACATCCCGGCGAACGTCTCCGACGACTCGTTCAGCGACGCCTTCTCGGCCGCCCAGAACCAGACGCTGCTGGCCGCCTCGACCAACACCGGCACGCTCGACGAGGTCGTCTCCGCGTCCACCGGCAACACCAACGGCTTCTTCTACGTGCGGGTCCAGGGCCACGGCGACAGGCCTTCGACGACCAGACGTCCGTTCCAGCTGACCGCGCACGCAGACGCGGCAACGCCGCTTGCGTCGGCTGCAGACCTACCCGAAGGACCCTCGGCGACGCAGCACCGACGTCACCACCCAGGAGGCCGTGATCGTCACCGACACCAACCGCTCGGGACTGGCCGCGAACAGCCGCAGTCGGACCGCCTACCTCGCCTCGCTCGGCCAGCTCGCCTCGGCCGACCAACGGCGTCGTCGTCGACGTCGCGGGCTCCGACCAGGTCCAGGACCTCTGGAGCCAGGTCGCCGAGCCACCCGGCTGCCCGCAGGCCGTCAACCTGGTGGCCGACGCGATCAAGGACATCGTCGACGACTTGCGCAACGCCAACAGCAAGTACGTCGTGATCGCCGGCGGCGACGACGTCATCCCGTTCTTCCGCTACCCCGACACCTCCGGCCTCGGGCCGGAGAGCCAGTTCTCCCCGCCGATGCTCCCGGACACGCCGGCCGGCGCCAGCCTCTCGCAGGACCAGGTGCAGGGCCAGGACGCCTACGGCTCCGAGCACGACGGTGACGATCGGTGGCGTCACCGTGCCGCTGCCCGACCTGGCCGTCGGCCGGCTGGTGAAGACGCCGGCGGAGATCAGCGGCACGATCGCCAACTTCCTTTCGCTCACAACGGCACGCTGCCGGAGCCCGACACCAGCCTGGTGACCGGCTACGACTTCCTCGCCGACGCAGCCGACGCGGTGAACGAGGAGTTCCGCGCCGCCCTGCCGGCCCAGGGCGCAGTGTCGCGACACGCTGATCACCCATCCTGACGCGGAGCCGGCCGAACAACCCTGGAACCGCGACCACTTCGCAGCGCGCTCCTGCGGCAGCCACCACGACGTGGTCTACCTGGCCGGGCACTTCAGCGCCAACGACACCCTGGCGGCCGACTTCGCCACCACCTTCGACGCCGACGAGCTCGATCCTGCCGTCAACGCCGACAAGCTCAAGAACACCCTGGTGCTGAGCGCGGGCTGCCACTCGGGCTACAACATCGTCGACAACGCCGGTGTCCCCGGACGGCACGTCCCGGCACCAACACTTCGACTGGACCCAGCGGATGGCCCAGCAGAAGGCCGTGCTGATCGGCGGCACGGGCTACCAGTACGGCGACACCGACTTCCTCGAGTACAGCGAGCGGCTCTACCTCGACATCGCCCGCCGACTCCACGAGGAGACCGGTTCGACCGCCCCGATCGCGATCGGCAAGGCCCTGGTGCTGGCCAAGCAGGACTACCTGGCGGGCCTCACCACCCTGTCCGGCATCGACCAGAAGGCGATGCTGGAGGCCACGCTCTACGGCCTGCCGATGACGGGCTTCGACGCCCCTCGCCGCAGTGCCCTGCCGACGCGGACCAGCAACGTCACCACGACGCCGGTCGCGGCCGGCACCGCCGGGCGCGGACTACGGACTGTCGACCGCCGACGTGCCGGTGACGACGTCGAACACGGCGGAGACCAAGCCGGTGGTGGCAGGAGGCCAGACGTATTCGCTCAAGTGGCTCAACGGCGCCGACGGCGTCACGATCCAGCCCGGCGCGCCGGCCATCCCCAAGCAGGTCAAGGACGTCACCGTCGCAGGCAAGGTCCTGCGCGGCGTCGGCTTCTGGAGCGGTGACTACACCGACACCGACGGAGTGCTCCCGCTCACCGGAGCCCCGGCGATCGAGGGGTCCACGCCGAACAGCACGTTCCTGTCCGACGTGTTCTTCCCCCAGCGACTCGCGACGGTGAACTACTTCGGGGCGCTGGGGAGCAGCGGCCGGACCACGCTGATCGTCAACCCGGCCCAGTACCGGACCTTCGGCGACCCCGATGCCGCCGTTCCGACCAACACCGTGCGCAACTACTCGAACCTGGGGATGAAGCTCTTCTACAGCCCCACCGGCGCGACCGTCCCCAGCGGCGAGCCCGACCCGACGCTGGCCGCTCCGCCGGGCATCAGCGACGTCAAGGGAACCGTGGCGGACGGCGTGGTGACGTTCTCCGCCCGGGTCACCGGCGACCCGGTCGCGGGCGTGCAGCAGGCGTGGGTGACCTGGACCGGTCTCCAGGGCGGTGCTGGCCACGGCCACTGGCGTTCTGTCGACCTGTCCCAGGACCCCGCCGACTCCACGCACTGGACCGGCACGCTCACCCTGCCGAACGGGCAGCCGTTCAACGGTGTGCGCTTCCTGGTGCAGGCGGCCAACGGCGTCGGCGGCGTCAGCGCTGAAGCGGCTCAGGGTGACGGCTACTCCGTCGTCAAGGCCGACGCGGTGGACACGGCTGGTGTCAACGTGCGGACGAACCTGCCGACCGGCAGCTCCCCGCTGGGTGTCAGCGCCCATGTCTCGACCGCCAATGGCGTCGATGTGGCCGGCCGGGAAGTCCACTTCGCGGTGCTGCAGGGCGGCCAGACGCTCTTCGAGACGACCGCCACGACGGGCTCTGGCGGCAACGCCGTGCTCACCTTGCCGCCGAACACGCTTCCGCCGACGGGCCTCTTCACGGTCGTGGCGTCGATCTTCGGCCCTGACGGCCTGGTCTCGGCCTCCGACACAGCGGTCGACGTCGACACCGCCACCCTCACCCTGCCTCTGACCCCACCCACGAACGCGTCGCCATTCGGGGTCACAGCAGTCGTCAAGGACGCGAGCGGCACCGTGTGGGCGAACCGGCAGGTCCGGTGGAGCGTGACCCGAGCGGGCCAGATCGTCGTCCCGCCGTACACCGCCACGACCGACGCCACGGGCAGAGTCACAGCCACGACCAACGGTCAGCCGTTGCCCGGGGGCGCGCTGGTGGTCCAGGCGGAGCTGCTGAGCCTTGGTGGCGACATCGTCAGGGACACCGCGAGCGCGAACGTGACGCTCACGGGCGTCGGCATCGCCGTCAGTCCCGCGGCGCAAGCCACGCCCACCGGGAGCGCCTTCGCCAGCCCCGTCACGGCGACGGTGACGGACGCGCTCGGACCGGTGGTCGGAGTCAGGGTCACCTTCACGGCTCCGGCTGGCGCTCCGAGCGCGACGTTCGCATCTGGCGGGAGGATGGCGACTGCCCTGACCAACGCGAGCGGCGTCGCCACCTCGCCGGCGATCACCGCGGGAACCACGCCCGGTGCCTTCGCGATCACGGTGTCGACCCCCGGTGGCTCGGTGGGTGTCCCGATGGCTGCGCAGTACGGCTTCGGCGCCTTCGTCTCACCGGTCTCGCCCACCACGACGACGACAGCCACTGGCACGACTCCCGTGAAGATTGCCGCCCTCCTGCACGGCGGCGCCAAGATCTCCGACGCAGCGGCGGCCGCCCTCGTCCCGTCCGTCCAGATCCGGTGGCGCGAGATCAGCCCCACCGCGTCGACGGTTTGGCTCACCTCGACCAAGTACGTCGTCAGCTACGACGCCAAGAAGGACTTCTTCCAGGCGGACCTCAAGGCGTCGTCGCTCCTGTGGGAGAAGGGGAAGACCTACCGGGTCGAGTTCCGGATCCTGGCGCCGAGCAGCACGCTGCAGGGCACCTTCGACCTCGGCAGCCGTTCGTTCGACATCAAGGTCACCAAGTGACGTCGGTGCGGCGGTTGAGCTCCTCGAGCATGGACTCCGGCCCGAGGTCGGACAGCTGGTAGCCGCGCGGGTACGTCGTCGGGCGGTGCCGGAACGGAGCACGGCGCGGGGCGGCGAGGTGGCGCAGCACCAGCGCCCGAAGCCGTAGCGACCGCATCAGTGCCGCCACGAACCAGGCAGGTCGACGCGGCATGCCGAGGGCCCGCCTCAACGGTTCGTCCATCATGGCGATGGCCACCGACCGGGTCAGCGGCTTGAGCGGGAGTGGGGCCGTGGCTCGGGCGATCCGGATCGTCGCCTCGGCAAGCCTCGTCGCCGCGGGCGTCGGCTCGAAGTGCTCGGCCTCGTACTCCCGCAGCAGCCGGTGGTAGCCGTCGTAGGTGGTGGGCAGTCCCTTGAGGCCCATCAGATCGCCGAACCTCGTGGTGATGGTGGCGAGGGCCGCGAGCTCGTGCGGGTGGAGCGACCGCCAACCGTAGGCCCGGATCCACTCCACCGGTCCGACGATGGTGGTCGCCAGCACGTAGTGGAACTCGTGCTCGGGGATCTCGTAGTGGCCGTGGATCTGGTTGAGGCGGCGCAGCGCTGCGTGCGAGCGCGGCGAGTCGATGCCGTCGAGCGTGGCTTCGTCGCCGACGAGCAAGGTGTCGTCGTACCGCTTCACGCCGTGGCTCTCGAACTCGCCGGTGCGGTCGAGCAGCGCCGCGATCGAGGGGACCCCGTAGTCGCGCATGAACGCGATGCCGGTGCCCTGCCGGTAGTCCCACGGGAAGTCGTGGCGGCTGCTCAGCGTGAAGATCTCGTCGGCGTCGCGCTCCGGGTCGAGCCGCTCGATCCGGCGCAGGTTGTCGAGGCGGCCGCGTCTCACCCCACCCAGTCCTTCAGGGTGCGGACCGTCGCGGCCGGGTCGTCGCTCACCGGCTGGACCATCAGGTTGGTGACACCGGCTTCGGCATAGGCCGCGATGCGCTCCTTCACGTACGACGCCGGGCCGACCAGGTTGGTCGCCTCCAGCCACTCGAGCGGCACCTTGGCCTCGGCGTCGCGTTTGTTGCCGCCGAGGTAGAGGTCCTGGATCTCCTTTGCCTCCTTCTCGAAGCCGTACTGGCAGGCCAGGTCGTTGTAGAAGTTCTTGCCGCGCGCGCCCATCCCGCCGACGTACAGCGCGAAGAACGGCCGCGCGAAGTCGAGCAGCGCCTTGGTCTCCGGACCCTCGCCGATCGCGACCATGCCGCCGCCGGAGACCTCGAGGGGGCCGAGTCCCTCGTGCCGCTTCGCGCTGCCTCGGGCGAGCGCGTCTCCCCAGACGTCCGCGGCCTTCTCGGGGTGGAACAGGAACGGCAGCCAGCCGTCGGCGTACTCCGCCGTCGCTTCGACGTTCTTCTGGCCGAGCGCCGCGATGTAGATGGGCACGGCGGGGCGTTCGGGCTTGGTGAGCAGCTTGAGCGGCTTGCCCAGGCCGGTGCCCTGGCCCTCGGGGAGCGGCAACGAGTACAGCCCGTCGTTCCTCAGGGTCTCGCGGCGCAGGCCGCGGCGCACCAGGTCGACGATCTCGCGTGTCCGGGCGAGCGGCTTGTCGTAGGGAACACCGTGGAAGCCCTCGATCACCTGCGGGCCACTGGCGCCGAGCCCCAGGATCGCGCGACCCTGCGAGACGTTGTCCAGGCCGGCGGCCGTCTGGAGCAGCGCGCTCGGTGTGCGGGAGTAGATGTTGAGGATTGCCGAGCCGATCTCGACCCGCTCGGTCTTGGCCGCGAGGTAGCCCATCAGTGTCGGCCCGTCGAAGCCGTACGCCTCCGGCACCCAGACCGTGTCGAGCCCCGCCTGCTCGAGGGCGACCACCTGGTCGGCCGCCTCGCGCGGGTTGCCGGCGTACATCAGCTGGGTGGAGAGCTTCACGACCTCGACTGTGACAGAACCACTGTCACGGTCGCAAGAACAGGACCTCAGCCGACCGGCCTGCCGAGCCCCTCGACCACCTCGGCGCCGGGGAGGTCGCCCAGCGCCGACCCGGACAGGATGATCTTGGAGCGGCGTACGCCGGACCCGATCATCGCGGCTGGCACGGTCATCAGCGCCGCGTCGACGAGCACCCGCCAGGAGTCCGGCAGGCCGATCGGCGTGATGCCGCCGTACTCCATGCCCGACTCCACGACGGCGCGGTCCATCGACAGGAACGACGCCTTGCGCACGTCGAGCAGCTTGCGCACCGTCGTGTTGACGTCGGCACGCGTGTCGGCCGCGACGACGCACGCGGCGATGCGCTCCTCGCCGCCGCGGCTGCCGGCGACCACGCACGCAGTTGGCGCTCGCCTCGAGCGGCAGGTCATAGGCCTCGGTCAGGGCCGCGGTGTCGGCCAGGTCGGGGTCGATCTCGACGACGGCGACCTCGCTCGCACGCGTCCAGTCGCCGAGCGCGGCCGCGACCGGGGGCGCGACGAGGTCGAGGTGCTGGAGGGCGGGCAGGGACGTGAGTCCGTCGAAGCCGGGCAGCGTCATGCGCCCATCCTGCCCGTGCCCGAGAATGCTGCCGTGTACGTCCCGCACTTCAACGCCCTCGACGGCGTCGCCGAGATCCAGGCACTGGTCATGCAGGTCGGTTCGGCCCAGCTGGTCACGACCGGGCCCGACGGCTACCCGGTCGCCTCGATGCTGCCCGGTGATCTGGGAGCCGGCCGGCAACCGCCTGGTGATGCACATGGCCAGGGCCAACCAGCACTGGAAGGCCATCGAGCAGGGCACGCCGGCCCTGGCGGTCGTGACCGGGCCGGAGGCGTACGTGTCGCCGGCGTGGTACGCGACCAAGGCCGAGCACGGCAAGGTCGTGCCGACCTGGAACTACTCCGCCGTCCACTTCACCGGGCGACTGACCGTCGAGCACGACGCGGAGTGGCTGCGCCAGGCGGTCACCTGGCTGACCGAGCTCCACGAGCACCGCCGAGCGACGGCAGGCCACGAGGCCTGGTCGGTGGACGACGCCCCGGAGAAGTACGTCGACGGCCAGCTGCGCGCCATCGTCGGCCTCCAGCTGTCCATCGAGAAGGTCGAGGCGAAGGCCAAGCTCAGCCAGAACCGCTCGGACGCCGACCGCGCCGGCGTGGTCGCCGGACTGCGCGCCGAGGTCGGTCCCGGCGGCGTACGTGGCGAGGCCCAGGTCGCCGACCGGATGGCCCAAGACCTGGCTTGACAGGCAGAACTGGCGCTGGACGGGCAAGGCTTCGCCCGTCCAGCGCCGAGTTTCACCGCGGCCGGCCGGTGAATCCTGCAACAGCTCTCACGCCTCCGGCATCAGCAGCCAGGCGACGACGTAGGCCACGACCAGGGTGCCGAAGCCGAGCACGGCGCCGATGACGGCGGCCAGCCGGACGACGGTGACGTCGACGCCGGTGTAGTCGGCGATGCCGGAGCAGACGCCGGCGATCATCCGGTCGTCGGTACGGCGGACCAGGCGGCGGGTGCCTTCGTGGGTGGTGTCGGTGGTGCTCATCGGTCGTTCTCCTTGGGGTCTTCGGGGTCTGCGGGGTCTGGGGTCGCGGGTCGGCCGGGTCGGCCGGGTCTTCGGGATCCACCGGGTCTGCGGGTTCGGCAGGATCTGCGGGCTCGGCCGGCTCCTCGGGCTCTGCCGGCTCGGGTGGGGCCACGGTGGCGGTGGTGGCAGCGGTGCTGCGGGTCGACGTCTCGCGCTCGGCCCGGGCCAGCTTCTCGTCGAGGTCGTCGTACGCCGAGTGGGTGTGCCGGGTCTCCTCGACCGGAGCAGGCGCGTCCGCGTGGCCGACCCACCCGCGCTGGCCGGACTCGTAGCTGTCCCAGTCGGGCTGCTTGCGCCTGGTGGTGGCGAGCAGCCCGGCGACGCCGGCCAGCACCCAGGGCACCGGCAGCAGCCAGCGGATGTCGTCGCCGGTCACGGCGTCGGACTCGACCAGGATCCAGACGAGGACGATGCCGAGGAAGGCGATCCCCATCACGAAGTGGCCGATGTTGATCGGGTGACGGCCGGAGCGCTTGGCCCGGGTGTCGATGGTGGTCATGTCGGTGTCTCCTGTGCGAAGGGTTGGGCCCGAGGTGGGTCAGCGGGTGCGGACGTCGATGTGGCCGAAGTCGATCTCGACGTCGAGGGTGAGCTCGGGCACGTCGGTGCCGCCGTCGTGGGTGAAGGTGCGGTCGGTGTCGATGCCGCCGGTCTCGTTGCCGAACACGGTCATCCCGCCTGGGCCGTTGACCCGCGCGAGGACGGTGACGTCCATGTCCTCCGGCACCACGACGTCGAACTCGCCCACCTCGCCGTTGAGCCGGATGGTGCGGCCGTCGAGGGCTTCGGGGTCCTCGACCTCGCTGAGGTCGATCACGTACTCGCCCCAGCCGTAGTCGTAGCTGTCGAGCACCTGGTCCGCCGAGGCCGGGGTGACTACCACCCGGTCGGTGTCGCTCTTCTCGGACGCGACCCCGATGGCCGTGCCAGCCGCTGCGAGCAGCCCGACGAGGATCAGCCCTCCGGCCCGCCCGTAGAACGCGCCGACCAGCAGCATCACGCCGACCACGGCGACGACGACGGCCGGGTAGGTCGAGTCCGCGACCGGCGCGCCCGAGACGTCGACGATGCTGACGACGCCGACCGCCAGCGCCGCGAGGGCCATGGTGAACCAGAACAGCTTCGGGCCGCGCTTGCGTGGGTTGCGCGGGGTCGGGTGCACGTACTGCGTGGGGTAGGTCGGAGGAGCGGGCGGCTGGTAGGACGGCTGGTCGTAGGTCTGGCTGTACGTCGCATACCGCAGGCGCCTGGTCGGAGGCCTGGTGGTCCGTCGGCTCGGACGTCGCCTGCTGCTCGACCGGGACGTCGTACGACGGCGTGGTCGCGGCGGACGGGGCGTAGCTCTGGGGACCTGCCCAGCGCTGCTCGGGCGTCACGGCGTCGGGTCCGGCGTTCGGCACGGCCGACGGCGGCGCGACCGGTGGGACCACCGACCTGGCGGCCGCCGACTCGTTGCGCCTGGACATCACCAGCCACACGACGAGCGCGACCAGGATCAGCGGGCCGGGTACCCAGAACCAGTCCCACTGGCCGACGAGCAGGGCGATGCCGAGGATGCCGACGAGGATCAGGGCGACGCTGCGGCTGCGCTCGTCGAGGCCGAGCGGCTGGCTGGGCTGGCCGTCCTCCGGCAGGAGGATCCAGCACGCGGCGTACACGATGAGGCCGGCCCCGCCGAACAACGACAGCACCACGAACGCGACGCGGATGATCAGCGGGTCGATGTCGAGGTGCCGCGCGATGCCGCCCGCGACGCCGGCGACCTTGCGGTCGGCGACGGTCCTGCGGAGCCGGCCGAGGTCGCGGACCTCGGCCGAGGTCACCCGCGGTCCGGGCGGCGGCTGGTACGCCGGGGCCTGGTGGTAGGCAGGAGGCTGGTGGCTGCTGCCTGCGTCGGATGGTGCGTCGCGGCGGAGTGCTGGTCATGGCACCAAGCCTGCGCGCCTGCGCCGCCGCACACCATCGGGGACCACCCTGACCCCGCCCCGGGTCGGCGTCCAGCCGGGACCGGGGGTCGTCAGGGTGGTCTCAGGGTGTTGCCTCATGGCCCGGCAACGCCCTATTTGCGACGATGGACCCACGATGAGCAGCACTCCCACCCTCGACGCGCCGCCGGCGGGCCAACCCGGCCAGCCGGCCGGCGGGCATTTCGACTTCCGGAGGGCGACGCGCGACACGCAGGACCGGGTGATCGGCGGCGTGGCCGCCGGCCTGGCCGCCCACCTCGGCGTGCCCGTGCTGTGGGTGCGCGCGGCGTTCGTCGTCACCGCCGCCCTGGGCGGCGCCGGCGTCGCGATGTACGCCGGGCTGTGGATGGTGCTGCCGACCGACGAGCAGTTCGCCGAGAGCGCTCCGGGGCTCGAGAGCGCGAGTCGTCGAGGTGCCCGGCCACGGCGGGTACGCCGACTGGTCGACGCTGGCCCGGCCATCGCGCTGGGCGCGTTGGGCTTCGGGGTGGTCCTGCTGCTGCAGAGCCTGCTCGGAGCGGGCGCCTGGTTCTGGCCACTGCTCATCGCGACGGTCGGCATCGCGTTGCTGTGGCGCCAGGCCGACGAGGCCCAGCGTGAGCGCTGGGTCGACAGCACCGGCCGTATCGACCCGGTCCGGATGGTCTTCGGGTCCGGCTCCTGGCAGGCGGTCGCCCGCGTCATCGCCGGAGCGCTCCTGATCATGGTGGCGATCGGCGTGTTCGCGCTCCGCGAGGGCCAGCTGGGCGACCTCTACAGCGTGCTGCTGTCGGCCGCCCTGGGCTTCCTCGGCCTGGCCATCGTCATCGGCCCGTGGATCTACCGCCTGGCGGGCGACCTGACCGCGGAGCGCGCCGAGCGCGTCCGCACCCAGGAGCGCGCGGACATGGCCGCCCACCTGCACGACTCCGTGCTGCAGACGCTGGCCCTGATCCAGAAGAACTCGCACGACTCCGCGCTCGTCGCCCGCCTCGCGCGGTCGCAGGAGCGCGACCTTCGGTCCTGGCTGTTCGAGGGCGAGAGCAAGGACTCCGCCACGCTCGCGGGCGCGATGCGCACGATCGCGGCCGAGGTCGAGGACAGCCACGGCGTGGACGTCGACCTGGTCTGCGTGGGCGACTGCCCGTTCAACGAGCCGCTGCGTGCGGTCGTCAACGCCACCCGCGAGGCCCTGGTGAACGCCGCCAAGCACGCCGGCACCGGCAAGGTCGACGTGTACGTCGAGGTCACGCCGTCGGCGGTCGAGGTCTTCGTCCGCGACCGCGGTGTGGGCTTCGACCCGTCCGACGTCCCGGAGGACCGGATGGGCGTCCGTGGCAGCATCGTCGACCGGATGGACCGTCACGGCGGGAGCTCCGAGATCAGGTCGACGCCCGGCGAGGGCACGGAGGTGCGCCTGCGCCTGCCGCGCAAGGACTCCGACAAGGGCGGGGATGAGGAGAGACATGACTGAGAGCGGCAGCGGGAAGGTCCGGGTCGTCATCGTCGACGACCACGCGATGTTCCGGGTCGGCGTGAAGGCCGAGCTCGGTGACGCGGTCGACGTCGTCGGCGAGGGGTCCGACGTCGACAGCGCCGTCGCCACCATCGAAGCGCAGAAACCGGCCGTCGTACTCCTCGACGTGCACCTGCCCGGTGGCGGCGGCGTCGAGGTGATCCGTCGCGCGCAGGCCGACACCCGCTACCTCGCGCTGTCGGTGAGCGACGCCGCCGAGGACGTGATCGGCACGATCCGCGGCGGCGCCAGGGGCTACGTCACCAAGACCATCACCGGCCCCGAGCTGGTCGACGCCATCAGGCGCGTCGACTCCGGCGACGCGGTCTTCTCGCCACGGCTGGCGGGGTTCGTGCTCGACGCGTTCGCCGGCTCGATCGAGGTCGCCTCGGTCGACGAGGACCTCGACCGGCTCTCCGATCGCGAGCGCGAGGTGATGCGGCTGATCGCCCGCGGCTACGCCTACAAGGAAGTCGCCAAGGAGCTGTTCATCTCGATCAAGACCGTCGAGACCCACATGTCGTCGGTGCTGCGCAAGCTGCAACTTTCCTCCCGCCACGAGCTCACCAAGTGGGCCTCCGATCGGCGTCTTCTGTGAAGATCTGAGCCATGGACGTCGCGCACGTCGTGCTGCTGGTGATCCACATCGCGGGCATCGTGGCGCTGCTGGCCGGCATCGTGGTCCAGGTCCGGCGACCTGACGAGGCGGGTCAACGGGTTGATGCGCGACGGGGTCGGCACGGCGTTCCTGGCCGGGCTGTTCCTCGTCGGCGTGCTCGAGGCCGGCGACGACCCGGTCGACCGCACCAAGATCGCGGTCAAGTTCGCGATCGGGCTGGTGCTGCTGGTGCTGGTGATGGCCAACCTCCGCAAGGAGTGGATCCCCACCGGCCTCTACTGGGCGCTGCTGGTGCTCACCCTCGCCAACGTCGGCGTCGCGCTGGTCTCGGACGCTGAGGAACACCGATTCGTCCGAGTCGCTGAGCCTGAGCACAAGCGCCGCGAATCCGCAGACGAATGCGCGTGGCTCGGCGCGTGGCTGGGGGGTGGCCGGACGTAGGGTTGGACGGACATGACCGAGGCCCTGTCGCTCCCTGAGCTCGAGAACGCCGGCGTGCCCGACGAGGCCGCCGAGCGTCGCCGCCAACCCACCAAGGCCGAGCTGCTCGAGGGGCTCAACGAGCCCCAGCGCGCGGCCGTCGTCCACGAGGGCGCGCCGCTGCTCGTCGTCGCGGGCGCGGGCTCCGGCAAGACCCGGGTGCTGACCCGCCGGATCGCGTGGCTGATCACCGAGCGCCAGGCCCATCCGGGCTCGATCCTGGCGATCACCTTCACCAACAAGGCCGCGGCCGAGATGAAGGAGCGCGTCGAGGCGCTGGTCGGCCGGCGCGCGCGGATCATGTGGGTGAGCACGTTCCACTCCGCGTGCGTGCGGATCCTCCGCAAGGAGATAGACAAGCTCGGGTTCAAGTCGAGCTTCTCGATCTACGACGCCGCCGACTCCAAACGGCTGATGACGCTGGTGCTCAAGGACCTCGACCTCGACCCCAAGCGCTACCAGCCCGGCGCCGTCCTCCACTGGGTCGGCAACCACAAGAACGAGCTGCGCGACCCGGAAGATGCCGCGAAGGACACCCGCAACCGGTTCGAGGAGTCGATGTCGGCGGCGTACACGATGTACCAGCGCCGCCTCCGCGAGGCCAACGCCCTCGACTTCGACGACCTGATCATGATGACCGTCCACCTGTTCCAGCAGTTCCCCGACGTCCGCGAGACCTATCGCCGCCGGTTCCGTCACGTGCTGGTCGACGAGTACCAGGACACCAACCACGCCCAGTACGCCCTGATCCACCAGCTCTGCGCCGACCAGATGGAGGAGACGCCGTACGACGGCGGGCATCTGGGGATCCCACCCGAGGAGGCTCCCGACCGCGTCCCGCCGGCCGAGCTGATGGTGGTCGGCGACGCCGACCAGTCGATCTACGCCTTCCGCGGCGCCAACATCCGCAACATCCTCGACTTCGAGCAGGACTTCCCCAACGCCACCTCGATCCTGCTCGAGCAGAACTACCGCTCCACCCAGACCATCCTCAACGCCGCCAACGCGGTGATCGGCCACAACCAGGGCCGCAAGCCCAAGAAGCTGTGGTCCGACGCCGGCGACGGCGCCCGGATCATCGGCTACGTCGCCGACGACGAGCACGACGAGGCGCGGTTCGTCTCCGAGGAGATCGACCGGCTCACCGACTCCCGGGATGCCCGGCCCGCCGACGTCGCGGTCTTCTACCGCACCAACGCCCAGTCACGAGTCTTCGAGGAGGTGTTCATCCGCGTCGGGCTGCCCTACAAGGTCGTCGGCGGCGTGCGGTTCTACGAACGCCGCGAGGTCCGCGACGCGCTCGCCTACCTGCGCATGCTCGTCAACCCCGACGACTCGGTCTCGCTGCGCCGCATCCTCAACACCCCCAAGCGCGGCATCGGCGACCGAGCCGTCGAGTGCGTCAACGCGTACGCCGAGCGCGAGCGGATCACCTTCTGGGACGGTCTCCAGCGGGCCGCCGAAGCGCCCGGTCTGGCGTCGCGATCCCTGCACAACATCCAGGGCTTCGTCGCCATGGTCGAGGAGCTCCAGTCGATGGTCGACGCGGGTGAGCGGGCCGACGTCATCCTCGAGACCGTGCTGGCGCGGTCCGGCTACCTCGAGGAGCTCGAGGCCTCCGACGACCCGCAGGACGCCACCCGCGTGGAGAACCTCGCCGAGCTCGTGGCAGTCGCGCGCGAGTTCTCCGACGACCCGCAGGCCGGGCCGTCGGCCGACCCCGCCGACGTCGACGCCGGCATCGTCGCCCCGGGCCTGGGCGACTTCCTCGAGCGCGTCGCGCTGGTTGCTGATGCCGACCAGATCCCCGACGACACGACGGCGACGACGGGGGAGTGGTCACGCTGATGACGCTCCACACCGCCAAGGGCCTGGAGTTTCCGGTCGTCTTCCTCACCGGCCTCGAGGACGGCGTCTTCCCCCACTCCCGCTCGCTCGGCGACCAGCCCGAGCTCGAGGAGGAGCGCCGGCTCGCCTACGTCGGCCTCACCCGTGCCCAGCAGCGGCTCTACGTCTCCCGGGCGCTGATGCGCTCGGCCTGGGGTGCGCCCGCGCACAACCCGGGCTCGCGGTTCCTCAACGAGCTGCCCGTCGACCTCGTCGACTGGAAGCGCACCGAGGCCGCCCAGACGATGTGGAACCGTCCCGACCTCTCCGGGCGCGGAGGCAGTGCCGGCTCGGCACGCCCACGGCGGCCGGCCGCCGCAACTTCTCCTCGGCCGCCGCTCCGCGCCGACGCCGCCGCCAAGGCCAAGCCGGCCCGCGAGATCCCCTCGCTCGAGCCGGGCGACCGGGTGCAGCACGACTCGTTCGGTCTCGGCACGGTCGTCGCGCTCGAGGGTGCCGGCGACCGGGCCGTGGCGTCGATCGACTTCGGCTCCGAGGGCGTCAAGCGGCTGCTGCTCCGATACGCGCCGGTGGAGAAGCTCTGACCCTCGCCGAGCCGGCGCTAAGGGGTCACACCGTGGACGACGAGCGCGGAGTAGGGGTCGACCGGGTCGCCGCCGCCGGGGCGGACCTCGAGGTGCAGGTGGGGGCCGGTGACGTTGCCGGTGGAGCCGACGTAGCCGATCAGCTCGCCGGCGTGGACGGTCTCGCCGCTGCTGACGGTGTATGAGGTCTGGTGGCAGTACCAGATCTCGGTGCCGTCATCGAGGGTCTGCACGGTCTTGTTGCCGTAGGAGCCGTCGTACGACGCGGAGCGTGATCGTGCCGTTGGCGACGGCGTAGATCGGGGTGCCGCTGTCAGCGGCGAAGTCGAGGCCGGTGTGGTAGCTCGACCACAGGCCGTACTGGCCGAACGTCGCGGTCAGGTGGTAGCTCAGCACCGGCAGGTGCCACAGGTTCAGCTTGAGCTTGGCGGCCCACTGCTCGGTCTCCTTGGCCAGGTCGGCTCGCGCGGCCTCGAGCTCCTTGACCTGTGCCTCGGCGGCCGCGTAGACGTCGTCGCCGGCCGCGTCGGACTGCGAGTCGCGACGCGAGTCGCGGCTGACCACGGGGCCGCGGGTCGCCGGGCTGGACGCTCGCCGCAACGGCGCCCGTGCCGCTCAGGGCGCTGGCCTGCATGACCTTGGCCGGCGGTGTCTGGTCGGCCGCGCCGACCAGCTGCGGGTCGGCCACGGTCACGGCACCGCCGGCCGAGACGGCCAGGGCGGCCATGCCGAGCAGGATGGGGGCCGAGGGCAGGCCGCGGATCAGCGACTTGCGGGGCGCCGAACGCCGGCCGCCACTCGACCGGCGAGGCGCGTCGACGGCACGGAGCTCGGCCGTCGTGTCCACTGACGGACGGGCGGCGCGGGTGGCCGTGCGCGCGGCGCGGGCCGGCTTGGCGTCGTCCTTGCGGGCGGCACGTTTGCCGGGCTGGGAGACGGGGGAGGAAGGGGTCGGCTGGGTCACCGGGTTGCGGGCGCGCGAGGCGCGCGTCTCCGCACGGTGTGAACCCATGGACGCTGCTCCGTTGACAGGGGACGGGGAAGTCGAGCCCAGACTGTAACGGATTGGTCACGGGCCCGGGAAATCCTGTCAACCGAATTGTGCAATGACGGCCATCACATCCGCCGATGTTCGGCAGAAGTCCACGGGGTAGCCTGCCCCGCATGAGCGCGGGCACGGCTGACCCGGGCGGCACCGGCCCGAACGCCGGCCGCCTGCGGATCGTCGTCGGCAAGCCGGGCCTCGACGGCCACGACCGCGGCGCCAAGATCGTGGCCCGGGCGCTGCGCGACGCCGGCCACGAGGTCATCTACACCGGCCTGCACCAGACGCCCGAGCAGATCGTCGAGACCGCGATCCAGGAGGACGCCGACCTGATCGGCCTGTCGGTGCTGTCGGGTGCGCACATGACGCTGTTCAAGACGCTGCTCGACCTGCTGGCCGAGCGCGACGCCTCCGACATCGCGGTCTTCGGCGGCGGGATCATCCCCGACGAGGACATCCCGGTGCTCGAGGAGATGGGCGTGCGCAAGGTGTTCACCCCCGGCGCGGCCACCACCGAGATCACCGGCTGGGTGGCCGAGGCCTTCGGCGCGCCAGCCTGACGGCATTCAGCCTGGCCGGCTGACGTCGTAGACCAGGTTCACCATCTGGCCGCTGCGGTCGACGCTCCGCAGGCGCAGCCGCTCGGAGGTGATGCGGCGGGGCAGCACCGGGGCTCCCCCGCCCAGCGTGACGGGGGTGACCCCGAGCCGGATCTCGTCGAGCAGGCCGGCGTCGTCGAACTGGCCGACCAGGTCGCCGCCGCCGACGATCCAGATGTTCTGCGCAGCCGCGGTCCCGGCCGCGCGGCGACGATCTCGTCGTACACCGGCCGCACGTCGCCCTGGACGAAGGTCAGCTCGATGCCGGGGATGCGCGGCAGCTCGCGGTGGGTGAAGACCCAGCACGGCCGGTCGTCGTAGTAGGACCGCCACTTCTCCGGACCCTCGAGCATCTCGGGCTCGTGGCCCAGGACCCACTCGTAGGTCGTCGCACCCATCACCAGGGCCCCGACGCCCCCGATGAACTCCTCCCACGAGGAGTCGCCCTCGTCGCGCTCGACCACGAAGAGCCAGTCGAGGGAGTTGTCGGCGTCGGCGATGAAGCCGTCGAGCGTGGTCGCGGTGAAGTACTGGACCTTGACGGGCGGGTCGGGCAGCACCTCGGGCACGTCGATCGCGTTCATGCCTCGACGGTACGGACGGCCACCGACACGGCGGTGCGCCGACTCGCCGGCCGAAACCTGACCGGCGTACGTCCTGGCACGCCGTCGCGCCAGTCGCCGAAGCTCGCGCAGCCGGCGCGGGACTAGGGTGCGGATCGTGGACCTGATGGAGTACCAGGCAAAGGAGCTCTTCGCCAAGCACGGCGTCCCCGTCACTCTCGGGACCGTCGTCACCGACCCGGAGGAGGCCGCAGCGGCAGCCGAGGCCAATGGCGGCCGGGTGGTCGTCAAGGCCCAGGTCAAGATCGGCGGCCGGGGCAAGGCCGGCGGCGTCAAGCTGGCCCAGGACCCGCAGGACGCCGTGGCCAAGGCCGCGCGAGATCCTCGGCATGGACATCAAGGGCCACACCGTGCACCGGGTGCTGATCGCGCCGGCCGCCGACATCGCCGAGGAGTACTACTTCTCCTTCCTGGTCGACCGGGCCAACCGCAGCTACCTCTGCATCGCCTCGATCGAGGGCGGCGTCGAGATCGAGGTCACCGCCCACGAGAACCCCGACGCGGTCGCCAAGGTCTCGATCGACCCGATCGTCGGGGTCGACGACGCCAAGGCCGCCGAGATCGTCGCAGGCCACCCGCTTCCCGGCCGAGGTCGCCGACCAGGCCGTGGACATGGTCAAGAAGCTGTGGGACGTCTTCGTCAAGGAGGACGCCACCCTGGTCGAGGTCAACCCGCTGGTGCGGCTGGGCGACGGCTCGCTCGAGGCGCTCGACGGCAAGGTCTCCCTCGACGGCAACGCCGAGTTCCGCCACGACGACCACGCGTCGTTCGAGCTGGTCGAGGACGCCGACCCGCTCGAGCTCGAGGCCAAGGAGAAGGACCTCAACTACGTCAAGCTCGACGGCGCGGTCGGCATCATCGGCAACGGCGCCGGCCTGGTGATGTCGACGCTCGACGTCGTCGCGTACGCCGGCGAGAAGCACGGCGGCGTCAAGCCCGCCAACTTCCTCGACATCGGCGGCGGCGCGTCGGCCGAGGTGATGGCCAACGGCCTCCACATCATCCTGGGCGACCAGCAGGTCAAGTCGGTGTTCGTCAACGTCTTCGGCGGCATCACCGCGTGCGACGCGGTCGCCAACGGCATCGTCGGCGCGCTCGACAAGCTGGGCGACGAGGCGACCAAGCCGCTCGTCGTCCGCCTCGACGGCAACAACGTCGAGGAGGGCCGGCGCATCCTCGCCGACCGCAACCACCCGCTGGTCACGCTGGTGGACACCATGGACGGCGCGGCCGACAAGGCCGCCGAGCTGGCGAACGCCTGAGCCGGAAAGGGCAGACTGACATGGCGATCTTCCTGACCGAGAACTCCAAGGTCATCGTCCAGGGCATGACCGGCTCCGAGGGCATGAAGCACACCACGCGCATGCTCGCCTCCGGCACCAACATCGTCGGCGGCGTGAACCCCCGCAAGGCCGGCGAGACCGTGACCATCGAGGGCCAGGACATCCCGGTCTTCGGCACGGTCGCCGAGGCGATGGACAAGACCGGCGCCGACGTGTCGGTGCTCTTCGTGCCGCCCGCGTTCACCAAGGCCGCCGTGATCGAGGCCGTCGACGCCGGCATGCCGCTGGCGGTCGTGATCACCGAGGGCGTGCCGGTGCACGACACCGCGGAGTTCCGCGCGTACGCCGAGCAGAAGGGCACCCGGATCATCGGGCCCAACTGCCCCGGCCTGATCAGCCCCGGCAAGTCCAACGCCGGCATCATCCCCGCCGACATCACCAAGGCCGGCCGGGTCGGCCTGGTGTCCAAGTCCGGCACGCTGACCTACCAGATGATGTACGAGCTGCGGGACTTCGGCTTCTCCTCCTGCGTCGGCATCGGCGGCGACCCGATCATCGGCACCACCCACATCGACGCGCTGGCGGCGTTCGAGGCCGACCCCGACACCGACGCGATCGTGATGATCGGCGAGATCGGCGGCGACGCCGAGGAGCGCGCCGCGGCGTACATCAAGGACAACGTCACCAAGCCGGTCGTCGGCTACGTCGCCGGCTTCACCGCCCCCGAGGGCAAGACCATGGGCCACGCCGGCGCCATCGTCTCGGGCTCGTCCGGCACCGCCGCCGCCAAGAAGGAGGCCCTCGAGGCCGTCGGCGTCAAGGTCGGCAAGACGCCGTCCGAGGCCGCCGCCCTGATGCGGGACATCCTCCAGAACCGCTGACACACGGATTCGTCTGCGGTTTGACCGGGTTTCCCTCGCTCAGGGCCGCAGACGAATCGGTGTGCACCCCCGTTACGGCCGCGCTTCGTAGACGTTGTTGAACGGCGTCTCGGCGACCCGGCGGAAGCGGGTGAAGCCGGCGTCGGTGACGACCTGGCGGACGGCGGCCTCGCCGGCCTGGGCGCCGAGGGCGTAGCCGCCGGACTGCGACATCGCGTTCGGCACGCACAGGAACGTCGAGAAGCTGTAGTACACCCGGCCGACGGGGTTCAGGTTCGACTCGACGGTGTCGCCCGCGGCGGGCTCGACGATCAGCCACGTACCGTCCGCAGCAAGCGAGCGCCGGATGTGCTGGGCCGCCGCCAGGGGGTCGCCCATGTCGTGGAGGCAGTCGAACGTCGTGACGAGATCGAGCCCCGTGGCCTCGAGCTCCTGGGCGCTGGCCACCTCGAACCTCACCCGGTCACCGATGCCGGCGTCCTCCGCCCGCTCGCGCGCGGACTCGATGGAGCCGGTGTGGTAGTCGGAGCCCACGAAGGTGCTGTTCGGGAACGCCTCGGCCATCAGCAGCGTCGACGCGCCGTGGCCACAGCCGAGGTCGGCCACCGAGGCGCCGCGCTCGAGCCTGGCCTGCACACCGTCCAGGGCCGGGATCCACTCGGTCAGCAGGTGCATCAGGTAGCCGGGGCGGAAGAACCGCTCGCAGCCGGTGAAGACGTCCTCGTCGTGCTGGCCCCACCCGAAGCCGGCACCGGTCCGGAACGACTCCTCGATGTGGTGCTGGGCCTTCAGCGCCCCCAGTGCCAGCTCGTAGGCGCCGGGCAGGAACACCGGGCCGTCGGGGTTGGTCAGTGCGAACGCCTGCTCCGGCGTCATCGAGTACGTCGCCGAGCCGGCGTCGTACTCGATGTACCCGCCTGCCGCCTGGCCGCGCAGCCATTCGTCGACGTACCTCGGGTCGGTGTCGGTCGCGGCCGCCAGCGAACGGGCGTTGCGCGGCTCCTCGGCGAGCGCGCGGTAGAGGCCGAGCCGCTCCCCGAGCAGCACGTTGCCGGCGCCGATGGTGGCGCCGAGGTCGCCGACGAACTTGCCGACGAACGCCATCAGCGTGTCCATGTCGATGGCGGGCGCTTCGGACTTCTCTTCGATCGTGGTCATCAGTGTCTCCCGACTGTGTCTGTCACTGGAGGCATCCCGGGTGGATGCTGGTGGACACACGCTGCGGTCAGGTGCTTGCAGGTCGGTTGCAACGCCACTGCAACCGAGCGGGGGAGGGTGAGCGCATGAGAGCTCGGGAACCGGACCGGCAGGGGCACGTGGACGTCGACGGCGTGCAGCTCGGCTACGAGACGTTCAACGACGCCGGCGCCACGACGATCGTCTTCGTCCCGATCGACACGTGCGTGCACTCGCGCGCGTGGAAGGGGCAGGTCGCCTACCTCGCGCAGCACTACCGCGTCGTCACGGTCGACCCGCCGGGCAACGGTCGCTCGGGACGCTCGTTGGACCCCGCGGCGTACGACGACCTGTCGTTCGTCGCCTACACCATTGCGGTCCTCGACCACCTCGGCATCGAGAGGGCCGTGCTGGCCGGAATCTGCGTCAGCGCCTGGCAGGCCTTGCTCACCGCGGCTCTGCACCCCGATCGGGTCCAAGGTGTCGTCGCCGTGGCGCCGTGGGCGCGGGACTTCACGCCGCCGATCGCGATCAGGCTGGAGGCCGCGCGGCGCTTCGACGAGCAGCTCGACGATTACAGCGGATGGTTCGGCTGGAACCGCCACTACATCCCGGACCACTGGCCGGAGTACGCGGCCTTCTTCTTCGAGAACATGCTTCCCGAACCGCACTCGACCAAACAGCTGGAAGACATCCACGCCTACAACTGCGAGACCAGCGGACACGTGATGCTGGCGGAGAACGGGAGCCGCCGGCATCCCGCCACGCCCGAGGAGGCGGAGACCCTCCTGCGCGGGATCGACCAACCCGTGCTGGTGATCCAGGGGACCGACGACCGCTGTCAGCCGCTCGGCCGGGGCGAGAGCGTCGTCCGTTGGACCGGAGGCGAGCACGTCGTCCTCGAGGGTTCGGGCCACCTGCCCATGGCCCGGCACCCCATCGTGGTCAACCGGGCGATCAAGAGCTTCGTCGACCGGGTCATGGGCGCGCCGGCTGAGGCGCGTCGCAGAGCGGTCGGTACGCGGCGGCCGCCGCGCGCCCTCTACCTGAGCTCTCCGATCGGGCTGGGCCACGTCCGCCGCGACCTCGCCATCGCCGACGCGATGCGCGAACGCCGGCCGGACCTGGAGATCCAATGGCTCACGCAGTCACCCGTGGCGGAGTTCCTCGAGTCGCGCGGCGAGGTCGTTCACCCCGCGTCGCGGCTGCTGGCCAGCGAGTCGGGCCACTTCGAGGAGGAGTCCGGCGAGCACGACCTGCATGCCTTCCAGGCCGTCCGCCGGATGGACGAGGTGCTGGTCAACAACTTCATGGTCTTCGACGACCTGGTGGATCGGGAGGCCTTCGACCTCTGGCTCGGCGACGAGGCCTGGGACCTCGACCACTTCCTGCACGAGCACCCCGACCTCAAGCGGGCGCCGTTCGTGTGGATGACCGACTTCGTCGGCTGGGTGCCGATGCCCGACGGGGGTGAGCGGGAGGCGTTCCTGACGGCGGACTACAACGACGAGATGGTCGAGCACGTCGCCCGCTACCCGCACCTGCGCGACCGCTCGGTCTTCGTCGGCGACCCTGCCGACGTCGTGGACCTGCCGCTCGGGCCGGACCTGCCGACGGCCCGGGACTGGACCGAGCAGCACTTCGACTTCGCCGGCTACGTGATGGGCGAGCGGCCCGACCCGTCGCGTCGCGAGGAGCTGCGGCACCGGCTCGGGTACGGCGAGGACGAGGTCGTCTGCGTGGTCAGCGTCGGCGGGTCCGGTGTCGGCAGTCACCTGTTGCGGCGGGTCGTGGCGTCGTACGACGAGGCGCGCGGCCGGATCCCCGGCTTACGGATGGTCGTCGTCGCCGGTCCGCGCATCGACCCCGGCGTCGTTGGGGGCGCCCACGGGAGTCGAGGTGCACGGCTTCCTGCCGGACCTGGACCTGCACCACGCCGCGTGCGACGTCGCCGTCGTCCAAGGCGGGCTGAGCACCACGATGGAGCTGACCGCGGCGGGTCGCCCCTTCCTGTACTTTCCGCTCGGTCATCATTTCGAGCAGCAGGTGCACGTGCGGCACCGGCTCGAGCGGCACCGCGCCGGTCGGGCGATGGACTACCGCGACGCCGACCCCGGCCTGATCGCCGACGAGCTCGCGTCCGTCTTGAAGGCTCCGACCGACTACCTGCCCGTGCCGGAGGACGGAGCCGAGCGCGCAGCGGACCTCGTCCTCGACCTGCTGTGACCTCGCCGTCCGTGACGGAAAGCACCATCCGTGTTGCCATCTGACGTGCTTTCCGTCACGGACGGCGGAGGGCGGGCCAGGAGTCCTTGATGGCGGGGGCCAGGGCGTCGGAGCGGTCGAGGAGCAGGTAGACGTCGGCGCCGGTGACCCAGGCGTGGCCGGGTGGGCTGTCCACCTCGTCGAGCAGGCGGTTCGCCTCTGCGGCGGCTTCGGCGTCGCCGAGAGCGGCGATGGCGGCCAGGCATCGCAGCCGTCCGCCTGCCATGGCGGTCTCGCCCACGGCGAGGCCGCGCCGCGCCACGGCCTCCGCCTCCGCGTCGTCACCGGTCTCGACGAGAGTGGCGGCGAGCAGGCCGGCTGCGATGGCGTACCACCACGGGTGGTTGACCGGCGACGTCGCCTCCACCGCCCGGCGGCCGATGCGGCGAGCGGTGTCGAGGTCGCCGGCCAGCCGGGCGAACCAGCCGTCATGCGCGAGCAGGTACCCCGCGTACGCCGGGTAGCCGCTGAGCCGGTTCAGCTCGAGCGCTTCGGCGACCCGCGCCCGCGCGTCGTCCAGCCGGCCCTCTCCAGCGGGCACGAACGACGACTCGAACACCGTCCACTGGAGCAGCCAGGTGTTGCCGCGAGCGCGGATCCGAGGCTCGAGCTCCGCGACCACCTCGCCCAACCGCTCGGGGTCGCCCAGGTAGGACCACACCGTCTTCAGACCGTCGAGCGCCAGCACGAGGGCGTCCTCGGACTCGGCGGCCCTCGCGCGGGCGACCGACCGCTCGGCCCTGGCCAGCGCCGTTCCCAGGCGTAGGCGGCTCGCCTCCAGGATCGCCAGCCGGCTGCTGAAGTCGGCCTCCGCACGCCTGTCGCCGAGATCGGCCGCCAACCGCAGCCCCTCCTCGAGCGGGAGGACCAGCTCCTCGACCGTCTGCCCGAGGCCGACGGCGGCGTCGCCTCCTCGCATCCGGAGAGCGGCCATCTCCAGCCGCCGGTCGTCGCTGCTGCGCGCCAGGGCGAGGGCGGCGTCGATGTCCACGATGGCGTCCGCGAACGCCGTACGGGCGTCGTGCACGGCGCCACGTGCGAGCAGCGCGCGTGCCCGCGTGCCGGCGAACGACGTCTCGACGGTCAGCGCGCGGTTGAGCAGCCCGAGGGCATCCTCGACCGCCGCCCGCTGGAGAGCGGCCTCGCCGGCGAGCAGCCAGCCCTGTGCGGCGCGTGGCCCGTCCCCCGCGTGGTGGGCGTGCTCGGCCATCACCTCGGGCCGGTCGGCGGTGAGGTCGGCGGCGCGGCGGTGGTAGGCGAGCGAGAGCGCCGGCGGCAGCGCGGCGTGCACGCACTCCTGCAGCAGGTCGTTGGCGAACTCGTAGTGGTGGCCGCTGCGCACAAGCAGCCGGAGCCGGACCAGCTCTTCGCAGACCCGGGTGGTCGCTACCTCGGACGACTCGACCAGGTCGGCCAACAGGGCCGGGTCGATACGACGGCGCAGCACGGCCGCGGCCTCGACGACCGCACGGCCCGAGTCGTCGAGGCGTGCGACGCGGGTCAACACGGCGTCGGCGAGCGACTCGGGCACACCGGCGTCGCCTTGGGCCAGCGCGCGGAGATACTCCACGACGCTCAGCGGGTGCCCGGCAGTGCGGGCCATCACCTGGGCCCCATGGGCGGCGAGTCCCGCGGCGGCCGCGAGTGCCTCGACGGCCGAGCGGGGGAGCGCGCCGAGCCGGAGAACCGTCGCACGGTCGGCGAGCCGGGCGGCCACCTCGGCGTCCTCGGCGCGGACGGCCGCGACGACCAGGACCCGGGCGTCGCCGAGCCGCCGAGCCAGGTAGCCGAGCAGGTCGACCGTCGCGGCGCCGCCGTCTTGGAGGTCGTCGACGGTCAGCAGCACGGGCTGGTCGAGCGCCAGTCGCTGAAGTACGGCGGCCACGGCGTCGTAGGCCTGGCGGCGCTGCAGGTCCACGTCGGCGGGCAGGGGCCTGCTGGGCGTGACCACGGCGGCGAGCTCGGGCAGCAGTGAGACCCACGCGGCAGCGTGGTCGCGCACCAGCGAGGCGAGCGCCGAGGGGGAGGCGTCGAGCAGCACGGGGCGCAGGGCGTCGACGAACGGCTGCAGGAACAACGACCTCTCCGCCGGGTGGCAGCGCCCCCGCAGCACCCGACCCCCGGTGGCCGCGGCCGTGTCGGCAACGGCATCGAGCAGCCGGGTCTTGCCGATGCCGGCCTCGCCCTCGACCAGCAGCAGGCGGGGCCGGCCCGGCGAGGCGAGCCCGGCCCACGCCCGCTCTGCCTGCGCCAGCTCGTGCTCGCGGCCCACGAGGAGCGGGCGGTCGACGCGGTGGTCGCCCGGCGCCTCGGCCGGGAGCGCGGCCTCCCGCAGCACCGAGAGGTGCAGGTCGGCCGTCTCGCGGTCGGGTGTCGTGCCCAGCTCCTCTCGCAGGCGCGCGACCAGGTCGCCGTACGCCGTGAGCGCAGCGGAAGCTCGCCCGTCGGACACCAAGGCACGCATCAAGGAGCGGACAGCCTGTTCGTCGAACGGGTCGGCGGCCACGCTCACTGCGGCCACGCCGGCCGCCTCGGCGGGCTCGAGAGCGGTCAGCGCGTCGGCGATCAGGTGGCGGGCCCGGCGGCGCACCGCGTCGGCCTCGCGGCGGACGGCGAGCACCCAGTCGGCGTCGTCCTCGTCGACCAGCGCCGGTTGCGTGCCGAGCAGCGTGAGCGCGGCGCGCGCCGCGGCCGCGGTCAGCACCGGCTCGCCAGCGGCGGCCCTGGCCCCGGCCTCGGAGACCAGCCGGGCCGCCTCGTCGAGGTCGACGAGCCACGGACCGCGAGGTGTCAGGCCGTACGAGCGACCGGTGGCGGCGATCAGGTCGGCGCCGAGCAGCTTGCGGGACCGGCTGACCAGGGTGGCCACGTTGGCCGCCGGGTCGGCGGGCCCGCCCTTGGGCCACAACGCCTCGACGATGCGGTCGAGGGCGACCAGCGCCCCGCGCTCGGCGGCCAGCAGCGCGAGCAGGGTACGCCCCTTGCGGCTGCCGAGGTCTCGTCCCGTCAGCGTGCCCCCGCCCGGCACGTCGACGGCGAGCGCCGAGGCGAGCCGGATCCGGGTCGTCCCGTGGCCCTCCTCCACGGGTCGAGTATGCGCCCAACCGATTCGTCAGCGGATTGGCTGGATTTTCCGCAGCGGAGCGACGCAGACGAATCACGTCAACCGGCTGCGAAGACGCCCATCGCCTCGACGATCGGCGCCACCTCCTCGGCGTGCCGGGCGATGCCTCCGTCCAGGTTCGACTCGGGGTCCCACTCGCCGTAGCTCCTGGTCAGCAGCACGGCATTCCCGACACGGACCAGCTCCAGGAAGGTGGCTCCGAGCGTGGGCAGGCCGCCAGGGGTCTGGTACGTCTCCACGATCGTGACCGAGTCGTCGCCCGGAAGGTTCGAAGCTCGCTGCTCGAGCTGCCTCTCGCCGGCGCATGAAGGAACCCGTTCGACCACCGCGCTGAAGGCGGCGCGAGCCTCGACGTCGGAGGTGTACAACCGCACCTGGCGCGACTCCTCGTACTCCGGCCCGGTCGCCCGCCAGCCCGCGAGGTCGAGGCTGTGGCCGGACATGTCGACGGCCCCGCACAGGTCGATGGCCACAGCCTCCGTCTCGGACCGGATCCGCGTGACGGAGAAGTCACCACCGTCGGCCGGTAGGTGGACTGCCAGCGGCAGCTGGTCGGGGATCGTCGTCATCCACCTCGTGGGCTCCTGGGTGACCGCGGGCGACGACGAAGTCGCCGAGGGAGTCGACGTCGGGTCGTCCGCCGTCCGGGGCGACGACTCGGCGCCACATGCTGCGAACATCAACAAGGCGAGCGTCACGCTTGCCGTCGACCATGCCGTCATGCAGATGGGACGAGCAGACGGCCCGATGAGTTGCCGCCGGGCGGTCAGCTCGTCGGTGCGAGGGCGGGAAGCCGGTCGAGGGCCCGTTGCACCAGGGAGATGAACGCGCCCGGGGCCATCTGCACCTTGCCGTCGGGAACGAACCCGACCTGGGCGACCGAGCGAACCAATGGATGCGTGACCTGCTGACCGCAGGTCGTCTGGACGATGCCCGTCGCGCGGTTGACTTGGAGGTGGCGTCGACCGGCTTCAGCTCGTTCACTTCGGCGAGAGTGAAGAACTTGCTCGATGCATTGCAAGGCGACATCCGATTTGCCAAGGCGGCCATTCCATCGCTGCTGAGCCGGCATCCCGTGAAGGATCCCTACTACCACCACACCGCGTATTTCGTCGCGTGCATTTACGCCGCCGAGGCGAACAGCGCCGAAGCGGTGAAGTGGTTGCGCGAAGCCGTCGCGACCGGATTCCTCGTGTATCCGTTGTTCGAACGCGACGCGCTGCTCGACAAAATCAGGAAGGCGCCGGAGTTCGTGCAGTTCATGACGGAGTTGAAAGCCACCGTCGACGGCTACCGCCGCGAATTCGAGCGTCGCTGACTCCCTCCCCGTCGACTGATACTCATAAATGCAGGCGAAGGATGCCGCGCCGAAGCGTCGCAAAGCGACGCAGAGGCGGGCCTGCCCTGTCTCCGAACGAGCTACGGCTCGGCAAGCCACGCGAAGGATGGGGGCGACCGCGTCTTTAGTTCTCACCCCACTCATCCCACTTCCGCTGAGAGACTTCGCAGAAACTGCAACCCTGCGTCGCCGGCCGGCGGCAGACTAGCGCAATCTGCTCGTCCCCCGCGCGGTTAAGAAAGCCGCCGAGCAGGAGCGATTCGGCACGTCGCGCGTCCGGTTCCAGCGCCGCGCCGGTTCCGTCTGCAACGCACACCGCCACACGGGTCCGCGACGGCCGTCTTCACCGGTGCTCGCTCAACGGCCGAGGCCGCACGCGGAAACGTCGCCGGTCTGCAGTCCGCGTTTCAGCGCCGCCACGCGATTCGCCGACGACGCATGCGTGAGCGAGTCGGGGACGCGGACGTTATACTCGTCCGTGATGATCCCGACAAGGCGGGTCGTGCTCGCGATGCATCGCGCAGGTGCCGCGTGAGCGCACAACGTTGCAACGAGCTGCGGCTGACGGGTTCTGGCGGCGCGAACCGGGTCATGGAGGCGGAGCTCAAGCGGCTCGTGATGCGCTCTCCGTTCGGCGTGCGCGTCGAGAAACCGAAACGGGAGGGGGAAGAGACGCTGCTCTATCCCTTCGAGGCGTGCGTCGCATGGGTCGCCGCTTGCCATCACCGCACGTCGTCGCGAATCTCCTGGGATTTGTGCTCGAGCACTGCGGTGCGCCTCGAGCCGCTCTTCGACGACCTCCTGCCCGCGCTCTCGTCGGACGACAGGCTCCCTGGCGGCGCACCCCTGCGCTTCTCGGTCGAGGTTGGTCCCTCGTTCGACTTCGAGGCTTCGCCGCTTCAGCTCCGCGGCGTCGTCAAGAACGCGATCGTCGAGACCTTGGCGTCACGACGAGTGGCGTCCGAAGTCGACGCCGACTCACCTGACATCGTGTTCGTCGTGCGTCGTGCAGGAACGCCCGGAGCGCGGCGCACGGTGATCGGCATCGACATCGGCGGCGGAGCGCGGCATCGGCGTGGCGCGCGCGTGGCCGCTGGGCCTGCGCCGCTGCGCGAGACGATGGCGGCGCAGCTGATCATGTTGTCGCGCTGGGACGCGCGCACCGAGCCCCTCGTCGATCCGATGGCTGGCAGCGCCACGATTCCGATCGAGGCCGCCGGCCTCGCGACCGGCGCCGCCATTCGTCGCCCCTCGGATCTCCCGCTGCGCCATCTCGCCGCGTTCAAGGATCTGCCGCGCGAGGCACCCGACCTGTTTCCAGGAACCGTGCCGCAGATAGTCGCGCTCGACGCCGACGCGGAAATCATTCCCGCGATGGTGGGCAACCTTCGCGCCGCCGGGCTGACCGGTCCCGCATACGAAGACTCAATCGTCATCGCACAATACGACGTTCGACAGCTGACGCCAGACTACATCGAGCGCATGCTGTCCGCTGTGCGCGATATGAGGCCGGGCGTTTTCTGCTTCAACCCGCCGTATGGCGTGCGCATCGGCGCGGAGCACGGCGAAGAGAAGTTGCTCGCGCTCTACTCTGAGATGGGCCGTGCCCTCGCGCGCTTCAGCGGCTGGCGCGCGGCCTGTTTCGTCGCGAACCCGCATTTCGTAGAGGCCTTCGCCCACGCACCGATCATGGCGAAGCCCGCGAGCAACGCAAACCTCCGCGGCACGTTTCTCGTGTTCCAGTTGTGAACAGCGGCGGTGTCGACGGCACGATCGATGGGGATGAGCGTCCAGGGGATCCCAGTCATTTCGAAGGTAGTCATCGCCAGCCGGAAGAATTCGATTTCGCGCCGCCGGCGATTTGTCGCGAGACAACGATTGCGAGAGCACGAGGAGATGATCGAGCAACATGGTCCTCATCTTCCCGTCGGTGCCGACACCATCGGTGTCACCTACGAGGCGAACGCGGCCGCGACGCGTGTAGGTGGGGCGCTGCCAGACTGGAACGTCATCGTGATGCCTACCATGAACTATGGACGTGGCGGCGCGAACCAGCTGGGCGACATACCGATCGACCCCGGCACGTACGGCATCCGACAATCGACGCTCCGATCACTTGTGGCGGATGTTGGTGCACAGGTCGCGCAGAACGGCTTCAAGTGGATATTCGTCCTGAACGGCCATGCCACGCCAACGCACAGCATCGCCATCAACGAAGCCTGCGACTTTGTCAGCTGATGAGCGAGCGTCCCTCGGAATGGATGTGCATGCTGGCGTAAGTGAAACGTCACAGATGCTTGCGGTCCAGCCAAACTGGTTCGGCCCAACTTCAAGTCGCTGCCAAGCCAGGCTGGACGCTCCCTGGAAGAGTTGCGTCAGATTGCAATGCGACCGAGTTGGCTGGGCTATCTATCGTCGCCAGCCAAGGCCACATCAGCGTACGGCCATGCGGTCAAAGAGTGGTGGATCGCCGGCTTCACTGACTTGATATTGCGCACCGTGCGAGGGGAGAACATGTTTGTCCATGCCCGTGTGCCGGAAACGGTGCCTCCCGCTGTCCAGCCCGTCCTCGAAAAGGCACTGGCGAACGAAGCGACGTTCGGAGCGACGCTTGAAAACTGGCTGGCGCAGCGCACCAAGCGTTAGTCGCTGCCGGCACTCGTGATCTGCGGATGCAAGGAACTCTAAAGGACGTCCCGAAGCGTGGCAGGTTTGGGCCGCCGTTCTCGCTTACATAGATAGGACAGACCGACTGTCGCCGCGCAGGTCTGCGCAGGAGGGCCGATGACGAGCATTCGAAATTCGGTTGCTCTGGCCTGCTCGTCGCTGGCCATCGTGGCCGCGGCAGCCGCAGCGATCCGTCGCGCCGTATCCGTCCCAACCCGCCCCTACCATCGGCCTCATCCCCTTCCCCCGAACCGGCCGCACCCACGAGCGCCTCACTGGCGATCGAAGATTTTTCGGTCATCGTCAAGCGCAGCCCAGTAGATTCAAGGGGCGTCCCAGTGGTAGATGGATGGTTCTCCCTCGAGGTACGTTTCGCCTTGAGAGAGACCGGCAGCAACAGCGGCGCAACTGTTCAAAGCTTCTTCTTGGGCGACGGAGCAGGAGGTGGCGCCATGTTTGACGGCTTTTGCCTAGGGGACCTGCGCGTGCCGCCGGGAGGAGTCTACGACACGTTGTGCACCGATGAGGGTTACGAGTCGTGGGGCTACTGCGCTCCCTATTGGGGCGTCGTCAGCGCGCCGCTAAAAGAATTTCCGGTGTTTCTGACCGTGACCTTCGTGGATGACGATGGCCATTCGGGGTCGGTCCGCGCCCAGGCGATCTCGGAAATATCGAGCATCTGATTGTCTTGGGGACATTGGGACAGCCGCTTCGCCGCTTCGCGCATGAAGTTGACGGCGCCTGTCCGAGACTGCAACAACACCCTGCGGATCGTTGTCCCACATCGTCCCGCCGAACCGCCCCTTGCCAAGGTAGCGCCAGACGCCGCCTGCGTCCCGGTCGCCGCGAGCGCGAGCATGCCGGTCAGCAGCAGTGTCGATTGTCCACAGGATTCTGGTAGTCGACATGTTCTTCACCATAAAGGTCGCTCCTTCGGCCCGGCCATTGGTTGACACTGGCTCTACGAAAATAGGCGCAGAAACCCGGGAAGAGCTATCAGTCGAAGAAAAGGCCGATATAATGCCGCGATCAACCACCAACCTGAGGGGTGAGCACAGGTGAACCGCCGCGCGCGGCCGGAGCAGGTGTCGCTCGACGCCGAAGCCGTCATGTGCATCGATCGCTCCGATGATTTCGCGTCCCTCGACGATGCCTTGAACGCTCGTCGATCACGGTCATGCGGGAGTGGAAGAGCGCTAAAGCCTGGCTCTATCGCGAGCTGACCGGCGGACTCGTGTGAATGGATCCCGAACGCTGGACGCACGTCGATAAGCTGCTGCAGTCGGCACTGGAGCTGCCCGCGGCGGAGCGCGAGCCGTTTCTCCGGCGCGCCTGCGGCGGCGACGGGCAGCTGGAGGCCGAGCTTCGCTCGCTGCTCGCGGCGCACGACCGCGCGGACGGCTTTCTTGCCGCTCCGGCGATCGATGTGGCCGCACGCCGCGCGGTGAGACAGAGCGACGGCGACGGTCAGGTCGGCCCTCGACTTCGCTCAGGCCAGGCCCCGATCCCCTGATCGGTCAGACGCTCTCGCACTACCGCATCGTCGAGAAGCTGGGCGGCGGCGGCATGGGCGTCGTCTACAAGGCCGAAGACACGCGGCTGCGCCGTCCGGTGGCGCTCAAGTTCGTCTCCGACGAGCTCTCACGCGATCCCGAGGCGTTGAGCCGGTTCGCGCGCGAAGCGCAGACGGCGTCGGCGCTGAACCACCCGAACATCTGCACCATCCACGACATCGGCGAGCAGGACGGGCGGTCGTTCATCGTCATGGAGTATCTGGAGGGCGACGACGCTGAAGGATCGGCTCGCCGCCGGTCCGCTGAGCCTGCACGACGCTGCTCGACGTGGGCATCCAGATCGCCGACGCGCTGGACGCCGCGCATACGCGCGGGCATCATCCACCGCGACATCAAACCCGCCAACATCTTCATCGGCCCGCGCGATCGCGTGAAGGTGCTCGACTTCGGCCTCGCCAAGATGCGAACGCCGGCCACGCCAGCAGGTCGGACGTGACGACGATGGCCGGCACGCGGCAGGGCGTCGTGATGGGCACCGCCGCCTACATGGCGCCGGAGCAGGCCCGCGGCGAGGCCGTCGATCACCGCGCCGACATCTGGAGCTTCGGCCTGGTGCTCTACGAAATGGTCAAGGGGACGCGGCCCGCGCAGGCGGTCCGGCTGCGCGTCGAGGCGTCGCCGGAGCTGGAGCGCATCATCTCGAAGTGCCTCGAGACCGAGCGCGAGCTCCGCTATCAGCACGCCGCCGATCTGCGCACCGATCTCGAACGTCTGAAACGCGGATCGGGCGCCACGGTGACGGCCGCGAGCAGCGCCTCGGATGGCACGCGCGCGCTGGCGGTCGTTGCCGCTGCCGCCGCCGTCGCGGTCGCCGCCGTCGTGGGCTACTCTTCTATCCGCGCCAGGCCGTCCCGCGCCGCTCACCGACAAGGACACGATCGTGCTCGCCGAGTTCACCAACACGACCGGCGATCCGGTGTTCGACGAGACGCTGCGACAAGGACTCGCGGTGCAGCTCCAGCAGTCGCCGTTCCTCAGCCTGGTCTCCGACGACCGCATCCGAAGAACGATGCCGTTGATGAACCAGCCGGCGGATGCACGATTGACTCCCGACGTTGCGCGGGCCGTGTGCGTCCGGACCGCCAGCGCGGCGGTCCTGGAAGGATCGATCGCGGCGCTTGGCAGTCAGTACGTCCTCGGCCTGCGCGCAACCAACTGCGCGACTGGCGACATCCTCGCCGACGAGCAGGCACAGGCGCGCACGAAAGGAAGATGTCCTGAGCACGCTCAGTCAGATGGCGACGCGGTTCCGAACCCGAGTCGGAGAATCGCTCGCCACCGTCGAGAAGCACTCGACGCCGCTCAAGGATGCGACGACGCCGTCGCTCGAAGCGCTGCAGGCCTACAGCGCCGGCATGCAAAGCGGCATTCAGCTCGGACACGTGCCGTGCCGCTGCTTCAACGTGCGGTCGCGATCGATCCCGATTTTGCGATGGCCCATGCGCTGCTCGGGTTCCGCTACGGCGTCTTGGGAGAGTCGGCGCTCGCGCGACAGAGCCTGCTCAAGGCCTACCAGCTGCGCCATCGCGCCAGCGACGCCGAGCGCTTCTACATCGAGACCCTGTACGACCGCGACTTCACGGGCAATCTGGAACGGGAGCGACGAACGTTGGAAACGTGGGCCGAGAGCTACCCGCGCGATGCGCGGCCCCACACATTGCTGGCGGGTCTCGCCCTGTCGAGCACCGGCCAACATGAGTTGGCGATCGCCGAAACCGAGAAGGCCATCGCGCTGGATCCCGACCCGACACCCGGCGTATGTCAGCAAGGCATTCAATCAGCTCCTGCTGAATCGCCTCGACGATGCCTTGCTGACGGTTCGTCTCGCGGCGGAGCGCAAGCTGGAATCCGATCGACTTGCTTCTGATCACGTATTTCGTCGCCTTCCTGAAGGGTGACGACGACGAACTCAGCACGAGCGGCGACAGCGGCCAGGAAGAGTCCCGCCGACGGAAGACATCATCTCCGCATCTCGAGGCGCTCGCCCTGGCTCGCTCCGGCCAGCTGCAGGAGGCGAGACGGATGTCCGCGGTCGCCGTCGAGATCGCGCAGCAGTCGGGTCGACGCGAACGGGCCGGCTTGTTCGAAGCGGGCACGAGCCGTGTGGGAAGCGTTTTACGGGAATGCGGCCGCCGCCAGGCAGAGCGCCAGCAAGGCGCTCGCGCTTGGCAGGGGCCGCGACGTGGACTATGCCGCGGCGTTCGCGCTGGCCCTCGCAGGTGATCTGCCGCAGTCGCGCGCCCTCGCCGAGGATCTCGCGCGCGAGTTCCCAGAGGATACGTTCGTTGCAGTTCATGTATCTGCCGACGCTTCGGGCCCTGTTCTCATTGAACACGCCGACGTGATCCGGCAGCGGCGATTCAAGCGCTGCAGCCCGCCTCGCGCTACGACCTCGCCTTGGGCGGCGTCGGCTTCATCGGACGCTTCGGCGGCCTGTATCCCATCTACGTTCGCGGACTGGCGTACCTCGCCGCACGTCAACCCGCCGAAGCCGCCGCCGAGTTCCAGCGGATTCTCGATCATCGCAGCATCGTGCTCGTCGATCCCATGGGCGCGATGGCGCGCCTGCAGCTGGCGCGAGCGCTCGCGCTCTCGGGCGACACCGGCGAAGGCGAAGAGCGCCTACAGCGATCTCTTGACGCTGTGGAAGAACGCCGACCCGGACATTCCAGCGCTCAAGGAAGCGCGCGCGGAATACGCACGACTGCCGTAAACGGCCTAGAACTCGAACTGCAGCGACAACTGCGCCGTGCGAGCGGCCTGGCGATTCTGGCCGCGGAACGTGCCGTCGGGCCCATACGCGAAATTCGGACTGCCGATCTGATTGCTGTCCGCCCAGGAACTCTTGCAGCGCGTCGCGGTTGGTGATGTTCAAGACACTGAGCGCGATCTCGAACTTACGGTCGCCGAGCGCGAACCGCCGGCCGACTCGCGCGTTCCATTGCGCCAGGGCTGGCGCCTGAAGCTGCCCCTCGCCGCGATTGGCGTACGCGAAACGCACGGTCGTCGCCAGTGGATTCGAGACGGTTCGCCCATTGGACAGCACCAGTGTCGCCGGGCCGAACTGCGGGTCAGGCGCTGCCAGGAATGCTGACGATCGGTCCGGTGTACGGTCCCGAGAAGATGAGCAGATTGCTGGAGAGCGTGAGCCCCCACGGCGCGTTGTACGATCCGGCGAGACGCAGCGCGTGCTTGATCCACATCGGGTTTCGCGCCTGCGCCGTGCCCGACAGGCTGTTGTTTTCGTTGCCTCGAATCGAGCCGATGCCACGATTGTTGGCAAACGCCGTGGGTTGGATGAACGACGCGGGGTCGTTCGGTTGCCACGTCCCGTCGAGGTGCTGAAACCCGCGCGTGTAGCCGACGATGAACTGCGAGCGGCGCGTCCGCTGAGAGCCGACGACCTCCACCCCCGTGTAAATCGGCGTATTCCACACGTTGTTGGTCTGCAGCAAGATGGCGTTCTGGGACACATCTTCGTAGCCGCGAAACACGCCGCCCGTGTAGATGCCGTTGACGTCGATCTGGGCGGGCATGTCCTTGTAGGCACGCCGAATGAAGGTCGCGTCCACGCTGATCTGGCCGGGCAGCTGGCGCCGATAGCCGAGCAGGATCTCGTCGGTGAACGGCTGATGCCGGTCCGGATCGACGCGGCGGTTGGCCGCCACTTGGGTCTGGGCAGGCGTCACCAACGCGGTGGCAAAGCTCCCGTCGCCGCGGGTGTCGTAGGTGTCGGTCGTCGTCACCGTGACGCCACCGCCAAAGAAGCCACCCCCCAAGGTCGGCAGGTAAATCCATTCCGGCTTGGCGGCGAGGCGGCTGAAGCTCCCGTGGACGACATTCTTGCTGTCGGCCGTCAGGGCGTAGATCGCGCCCGCCCGCGGGCCGATCTCCAGGCTCGACTGCGTTCGCACGCCGAACAACGTCGTCATCGTCCACCACGCGATCGAATCGAAGACCCCCGACGAGGGTCAATCGCGGCACGGGCTTCCAGGAGTCCTGCACGTAGACGGCGTAGTTCTGGGAGTTTCTCTTCTCAGTGGTAAACACCAACCGAGATGGATCCACGAACTGACGGTGGAAGGGAATGTAGCCCGAGCTCGGGTCCCCTGGAACGCGCAGTCGGACCTCCTCGAGGATGAATCCGCCATTGAGGTAGTTCGATTTCGGTGCTCAACCGCATCAACGGCTGAATGAAGACTCCAGTCTGGAACTCATGAGAGCCCATCCAGCCCGTTCGGAACCAGCTCACGTCTGCCTGCACGGTGAGCTTGCTGGCCGGCGTGACATTGAAGCTCTGGTTGTTGCCAATGATGGCGACGAGACCGTTGCCGACCAGCCGTCCCGCCGACGTGTTGGCCGAGTCGTAGACGAGCACCCGCGGGCCGCCGTAGTCGAGGCCCTTGAAGGCGTCGAGCGACGTCCTGGCGCCGAACGTGTTGAACGAGGCGCCGATGGTCGTCGTCAGCGTGTTGGTCCAGGCCGAATAGAGCCGTCCGGCGACGCCGCTGCCGGTGGTGCCGCTCGGGCTGAAACGGCGGCTGTCCGTCGACGCATTGGCCTCCTCGAAGCCGCGCGGTTTCAGGAAGAATCCGTGCAGCTGATGTCGAGACCGCACCTGAGCGTTGACCTTGATGAATCCCGTGTGGTGCCGGCTTCGATTGTCGAACGGTACCCACCCGGGAATCGACGCTCGGAGGTTGTTCAATTGGGTCGGGGTGCGTGAGATCTGACTGTTGCGATGGAGATAGAAATACGAGGCGAAGAACCACGCGCGATCGGCCCGAATCGGTCCCCCCAATGACGCCTCGACTTCCGAGCTCTCGGCAATCGCGGGCACACCGAGCGGATCGTTGTCGGCGTTCCACGCGCGGTTCTGATGATGGACTCCCGCGCTCCCTGAAAACCGGTTGGTGCCAACCCTGGTCGTCACGTTGAACACCACGCCCAGCCCCGCCGGCGACGACGCATCAGCGCCGCCGGTTTTCACCTGGGAATCGGCCACGGCATTGGTGGGCAGCCTGACGGTTTCCATGCGTCCTTGACGAGACGACACCATGTCGGCCCCGTCGATCTGCACCACGTGCTGCTCGACATCCGTGCCGCGCAGCATGTAGGTCTGGGTCCCGTTGTTGGCGATGAGGTTGCGGGCCGTCACCCCCGGAGTGACCTCGAGGGCGTCGGTCACGTCGCGTCGGGTCGACAGCGGCAGCACGCGCAGGAAATCGCCGGCGATATTGACGGCCTGAATCGGCTTCTGCGTTTCGAGCAGCGGCGAGTCGCCGCTCACGATGATGTTCTCTGCCACGCTCCCGAGCGTGAGGACGATATCGAGGGTGAGGTTGAGCCCGGCCCGGACTTCGACGCCCTGCCGCGTGTACTTCGTGAAGCCCGCCAGCTCCGCGACGACGTCGAAGACGCCTGGCGGGAGGTTCAGGAGGCGGTACTGTCCGTCGGACTCGCTGACACTGATGTGCGTGCCGGGAACGGTCGGGCTCACCGCGGTGACGGTGACCCCTGGCAGTACTCCGCCTCCGGCGTCGCGGACCACACCCCGCACCGTGCCTTCGCTGGAGATCTGCGCGTCCGCCGGTCCTGCAGTCAGGAACACCAACAGGGCAACCAGCTTCAGCCGTTGTCGCATCGCTGCACCCTCCTAGCTGAAGCTTTGCTGCTTCTGCTTGCGCCTGCTTCAAGAGCGGAACGTCCGTGTCGGCCTGCTTCCACAGGGTGAGGAAGTCCTGGTAGGCCGCTCGGGCGCGCTGCGGTGTCACCGCTGGCGGCGAGCGCTCTGGCCAGTTGCAGGCGCGCGACCGCGTCGATGGGATCTTCCATGACCAGACCGCGGCGGCTGATGATCTTCCGGAATTCGACGGCCGCGTCCGCCGGCCTTTTTGCGGCCAGATACGTCTGGCCGCGCACGTAGGCCGGATACAGGCTTCCGAAGCTGGCGAAGAATGCCGTGCCGGGCAACGCGAATTCGTTCGACAGAGCGGGCTCGAGCTTCTGGAGTGCTTCCGCCAGTTTTCCCTGCTGGAGTGCAATCAGGCCACGGAGTGCTGGCAGATAGCTGATGTTCACGGTCGTGTCCTGCGGAAAGCGCGCTTCGAGATCCTTCAAGAGCGCCTGCGATCGCGACAGCTCACCGGTCAGCGCCAGCGCGAAGGCGGCGGCGTATGACACGTCGCGGCCTGTCGACATGTCCAGTGCCAGCGCGGCGGTCCGACGAGCCTCCGCGACGTTGCCCATGAGCGCGTGCCACACGGCTGGCGCCGCTTGAAACACCGCCGCACGCTCAGGCTGGCGGGCCTTCTCGGACAGATCGACCGCGCGCCGCGCAAGCGAGCCTGCGCGCTCCAGCTGGCCCGATCGGGCGAGGGCGAGCGCCTTGAAGTGGGTCAACTCGGGCTCGGACTCGTTACCTTGGGCCCGCGCGAACTCCCGTTCCATGGCTGCGTCGTCCCCTCTGAGGAACGCGAGGTGAAAACGCCAGCGGGTGAAATCGGGCCCCGATACCTTCCGGTCCGCAGCTCGCTGGAGCGCCTCCGCAGCTTCGTCGAGCCGATCGAGATACATGTAGCAGGCTGCGGCATTGAGATAGCCGAACGGCGACTGCGGATCCGCAGCCTCCGCTTTCGCGGCGCGTTCGATGCAGCCCTCATACCGGCCCGTTCCCTTCGTCACGAAGCCGGAGGCCAGACCGTACGAGTTGAACGTGCGCGGATAGGTCTGTGCCCACAAGTCGAACGCCTGGAGCGCCTGCTCGAGATTGCCGGTGACCTGGCGATGATAGGTCGCCGTGATGAAGAACTTTTCATCGTCGGTGGCCCGCTCGCGAAGCTCGAACGCCCGCGTTGTGTGTCGAACCCCGAGCACCAACTCGCCGCCGATGCTGTACGCGGTTCCTAATCGTGCGTGCGCCATAGCAAAGCCGTCGTCGATCTCGACGGCGCGCTTGAACTGCTCTATCGCCGCAAGCCGCCCCTGGGTCCCGCTGCGCCTGCAAACCTGCGCTGTACGCTTTCAACGCATCGAGCGATGCCGTGCTGACGTCGGGAAGCGGCCGGTTGTGCTCATCGAGCGTCGAGAGTGACTCGCCGAGTCGCACTCTCAACCGGCTCGCGATGTCGCTCAACGCGTTCAACACGTCTTCCTTCTTCGCGACCTGCTCCTGTTCCTCGCCGAGCACCTCGCCGCTGCGGCATCCGGTGGCGCGCACACCAAGAACGTATTGAGCGCCGAGGCTGGCGATGCTCCCTTCGAGAATGGCGCCGCCGCCCATCCGCTCGCAGATGTCACGGGCGATGGCCGGAGTGAGCTTCGCGCCCGCGGGCTGGCCCATCAGCCGCAGCAGCTGCTGGATGCGCGTGTCCGAGGTCAGGCTGAGGAACGTTGACTGCTGGAGCTGAATCGCCAGCCCTTGTCGCAGAGTGCCGTCGAACACCGGATCGCCAGTGGTGTTGGCGAAGTCGGCGAGGACCACGGTTTCCTTGTCGGTGAGCGGCGCTGGGCGGCGCGAGGACAACGAGTACCAATAGCCGCCGCCAATCGCCGCGATCGCAAGCAGCGCTCCCGCGGCCAGCAACAGCCTGCCTCGCCGCGCGGGCGCGGCCGCCGCGCGACGCGGCGGCGGCAGTCGCGATCGCGCCCGTTTCCGTATCCCGCTTCAGCCGCTGCAGGTCGGCGCGCAGATCGGCCGCCTGCGCGTAGCGCAACGTTCGATCTTTTTCGAGCGCCTTCAGAACGATCTCGTCGAACCGGGCCGTCAGCTCGGGACGCAGCGTCGAGGGCGTCGGTGGCTTCTCGTGAAGGATCGCGGCCGCGACGACGGCGCCAGTCGCCCCGGCGAAGGCGGGACGCCCGGTCGCCATCTGGAAGAGGACGAGCCCGAGCGAGAACACGTCCGTTCGTGCGTCGACCTCGTCGCCGCGCAGCTGCTCCGGCGACATGTAGGCGAGCGTGCCGACGGCCGCCCCTTCGGCGGTCAACATCGGCCGTGCGGCGTCCGTTTGGGTGACGGAGTTCGCACCAGCGACTCGCGGCGCCGTCTTGGCGACGCCGAAATCGAGCAGCTTCGGGCCCCATGCCGTCAGAAAGACATTCGCCGGTTTGATGTCGCGATGAACGATTCCGGCGGCGTGCGCTGCCGCGAGCGCGTCGGCCAGCGCAATCGCCGTCTCCAGCAGGATCGGGAAGCTCGAGCGGGCCCTTGCGCAGCCGCTCCTCGAGCGTTTCGCCCTGGAGGAACTCCATGACGATGAACGCCTGCTGCTCCGGTGTTTCGCCGACGTCGTAGATGGCGCAGATGTGAGGATGGTGCAGCGCGGCGATCGTCCGCGCTTCACGCTGAAACCGCTCGCGTGCGAGGTCGGAGCTGGTGAGCCCCGGCGACAGCACCTTGATGGCGACCTCGCGGTCGAGGCGCGTGTCGCGCGCGCGATAGACCTCGCCCATGCCGCCGGCGCCGACGGCGGAGACGATCTCGTACGGGCCGAGCCGAGTGCCAGCGGACAGCGACATTCTGAATGGCTGAGGCTGTCAGCCTCCGGCGGCGATTCTATACTTGTCGCCACCATTCTGGCGTGCGCGGTGGGAACTTCCAGAGCTAGTGTCGTGTTGCTGCTGCTGAAGTGTGTCCGTTGTGCAGCGGTCTGAAAAACCGCTAAGGTTCCGCGATGGTCTGCCGCGCCGCAGCATCAACCGGACGGCCACGTCAGCGCTCGTATTCGGTACATTCAAGAGACCAGGGCCAACACCCAGTGCGGGAGGGGGCGGAAGCCTTGCCCCGAATAGGTCGGAATTGCCCGACCATTTGGCCTGGTTGTTGATCGCCCAACTGTGGTCGCCCCAAACCTACTTCACCAACGAACATAGCGAGTGGTGAACCGACGTTGCTGTCCCGGAACCGGGTGCGCGACTCTCAGAGCCAGCATGCCGGCTGAAAGGACACGACAGCCGAAGCACCTGACCTGTTTCCGACAATGCTTCACCATTGGCGAACTCTGTCTTGACTCCTGCTATTACCGGTCGTCGCCCTTGCCGAATCGAGGAACAGTCCCCTCGATCTCCCCCACACTCGTCATGAATTTGACCGCGCCAGCGGAGTCGCGCAACACCACGCTCCTCATCGCAGTCAATTGCAGTGTGCGATCTCCCGTCGTCATTCCGCAGCTCGCCGCTACGCCATTGAAACGCCCGGTTCCACCTGTAATCTGAAAGGTCTCACTCAGATGGCCCGCCGGACGGGCCGGGTCGGAGAAATCCACGCAAAGGACTCCCTCTGTGAGCCTGACCGACAAGAGACTTCCGTCGTGGAAGCGAAACACGCCGCCGCCGGTGACAGGTCAAAAGTTCGGGCCGAAACCGCTGCCGCAA
>CAWBOE010000026.1:0-201423 GCA_963790295.1 uncultured Actinomycetota bacterium | reverse complement strand
AGTGCTCGACGCGCACGAGATTTTCGAATCCGAGCCGCCGCGCGTTGTCGCGCGCGCATTCGACGGCGGAAGGCTCGCGATCCGTGGCGATCACTTGGCGCCCCGCTCCACTTCGGGCCTGCAGGAGCGCCAGCACACCGGTGCCGGTGCCAATCTCGAACACACTACGCCCGCTGGCGGGCGGCGCTTCTGCCACGAGCTCGACGTAGTCGTGACGCGTGGGTGGGAATACGCCGTAGCGCGCGTGTACGCGCCCTTCGAGCGCCGCGACGAACACGCCGTGCTGCTGCCATTGCCGGGCGCCGAGCATCCCCAAAAGCTCGCGATACGAAACCACCACCGGCTCTGCGGCAGGCGGCCCCCAGGCGGCGGCGCACGCCTCGGCAACGTCGGGCCGATGCGAAAGGTGCTGAGGTGTGTAGTCGGAGCCGAGCTCGACCACCAGCCGAGAGAGCAGCTGGTGCTCTTCGTGACGGGCGACGCGCTCGCGATGAAAGAGCTCCGCGGTTTCGACGGCCTGACGGTTCCGGCGGTCGGCCGCCAGCCGATGACGCCGCTCGATGCGTCGCCGGATCGCAGAGTAGAGCTGATGCAGACCCCGTGCGTCGCCGCGGTACCTGAGCTGAATTCCTGCGCGCATCGCACGTAGCGCGGTTTCGGCCCGAGTCTGATCGCCCGCCAGCTGAATGCGCGCCGTCGCGAGCTCGTCTGCGGGCTCGCGCTCGACTCCAGGCGCGTCGGGTGGCTGCATCTCGGCGGACGGACCCATGGTAGCGAGAAGCCGGCCCGTCAAGCGGGGACGAGTACCGAGGCGCGGTATAAGGGGCGCGTGCCGCCTGAGGCCGTTCGGCGCTGGCTCGAGTCGCGGCGGGTGATCGCCTGGGCGGTAGCGATCGGCGTGCTGCTCAGCGCGCCGTCGCTGTTCGGGGGCTTCGGAAACCGAAGATTGGGTGTTTCGCTCGATTGCGAACAGCGGGTATATTTTCGAGCTGCCGTTCCGGATCAATCTTGGGGCCGTCGACGGCCGCCCTGAAGACAAGATTGTGCACGGTGGCATCGTCCACGAGGGAAAGCGCACCGGCGGGCTGCCCTGGTTCGCGGACGAATTCTTTCACGTTTCGTTCTGGCGCCCGCTCGGTTCGCTGACTCATCACATCGACTATCGGCTGTTCAGCGACGCGCCGCTCGTCATGCACGCTCAGAACCTATTCTGGTACGGCGTGCTCGTCGGAGCTGCCGCGCTCCTGCATCGCCGCCTGCTCACTCCGCCCTGGGCTGCGGGACTCGCGGCGCTCTTGTATGCGGCCGACGATGCGCACGGACACGCGGTCGGCTGGATCACGAATCGGGGCGCGGTGATGGCGGCTGCATTCGCGCACGCTCGGGCTCTGGCGCACGATCGCTCGCGGCGGGACGGGTTCCGCGCGGGCGCGCTATTGAGCCCGCTCTTGTTGATGTTGGGGCTGGCATCGTCCGAGCTGGCGCTCGGCGCGGCGGGTTACCTGATCGCACATGCCGGGTGCTCGATCCCGCTCCGCGCGCGCGGCGGGCGCTCGCCGCGCTGAGCTGGATCTTGCCCGTGCTGGGCTGGGCGGTGGCTTACCGCTTGCTCGGTCATGGTGTGTGGCGGTCGGGCCTCTACGTCGATCCATTGGTAAATCCGCTCGCGTTCGGTCGCGCGCTGCTCGAGCGTGGCAGCGTGTTGCTGCTCGGTCAGCTCGGCTTCTTGCCTTCCGATCTGCACACCTTGCTCGATGGGCGATGGGCCGCGCTGTTCGCCGTGGGCGCCGGGCTGATCGTCGGACTTTTCGCGTTCTCGATGCTGCCCGTACTGAAGAGCGATAGGCGCGCACGCTTCTGGGCGCTCGGCATGGTGCTGTGCGTAGTGCCGGTCACGACCGCATTCGCACAGGACCGGTTGCTGCTGCTCGTCGGTCTCGGCGGCATGGGCCTGGTCGGTTCGTTGTTGTCGGCGCTGGCGAGCGGCATGCGCTTTTCAACGTCGCGCCGCCGGCGGTTCGCGCTCGGGCTGGCCGGTCTACTTCTGGTGAGCCACGTGCTCGTCGGGCCGCTGCTCCTGCCAGCGCGCTCGCTCACCATGTGGCACTACGAGAGGCTCGCACGCGCTCGGCAAAGCGCTTTCGGGTTGCTGGAGCACCCGCTAGAGGAGCTGGTGCTGGTCAATGCGCCCGACTTCTACTTCGCCGTGATGCTTTTTCTCACGCAGGTTGCACGAGGCGAACACCCGGTCGAATTTGCGATTTTGCGTGAACTGCACGCTCGAGCCACTCGAGCTTCGACGGCTCGACGTCAACACGGTCGAGCTCGCTCCAAAAGGTGGCTTCATGGCGTCGACGTTCAATCGCATCTACCGCGATCCGGCGCGGCCGATGCCGGCTTCGAAGTTTTACTCGTTCGACACGTTCCAGATTCGTGTGCTCGAAGTCAACGCCGCCGGGGAACCCCTGCGCGCCAAGTTTCGCTTTCGCTGGCCGCTCCAAAACCGGAGGATGGTCTGGGCCGCATGGCACAACGGGCGCTACGAACGCCTGAAGCTGCCCGAGGTCGGTCAAAGCACGTGGATTGAGACGCCGCGCCGATGAATCCCGATCGCCGAGCTGCCGGATTGTTACTCGCGCTCCTGTCGGGCCTGTTCCTGGTTTTCGCGTTTTTCTTCGTGCCGCGACTGAACAACAACGTGATGGGGGACATGGAGTTTACCGGCTGGACCGGTCCGTTCGCGGCGCGGTTGGCGCGCGGTGAACGGCCGTACGTCGGCAATGGCTTAGGGTGGAGGGCGCCCCGCGCGGAATGCCCGTGTTTGCTGGGATTGAGAAGGAACCTGGCGGAGTAGTGCTAACCGCTGGATGAGATGGCTGCGTTTTCGGACACCGGATTTCCCCGACACACTCCCGAGGCATCGAAGAGGGGTTCACCAGGAGCCCCGGCCGGCTGAGCCCCGGGCGCAACGAGCACCCGGCGGCGGGTTCGGCGGCCCTGGCCGCCCGCAAGGCGGAGCAGGCCGAAATCCAGTGGCCCAGGCGCGAGGACAGGTGGCTCGAGGAGAACGTCGGGCTCGGCTGGCTCTTCCGTCTGCGCAGGTCCCCGCGATGCGCCAAGGGCCGGCGTTCACTGCCTCGCGCGGCGCACGGTGTCGGCGAGGACGTGGAAGATCACGGCGGTAGACCAGCCGAACAGCAGTATCCCGTTCATCGCCGCGGCGGGGCCGAGGAGCCGCCACTCCCTCGTGGCGAGCACGTCGCCGTAGCCCAGGGTCGTGTAGCTCACGAAGGCGAAATAGAGCGGGCCCTCCTCCGGCCCGACCGCGCCGACCAGCGCCATCCCGGCGCCCCACAGGCCGACCTCGGCGAGATGCGCCAGCGACAGCGTGCACACCACGGCCACCATGGTGGAGACGAGCGCCACCGACTCGCCGGTACGGGCCAGGCGGGGCTGGAGCACCCGTACGGCGACCAGCATCGCCCAGGCATGGACGGCGACGCACAGGGCGAAGATGACGCCGCCGACAGCGACCTGCCTCAGCATCCCGGAGCTCAGCTCGTCGCCGGCCCTGCCCTGGTATCGGCACGCCAGGCCACGAGCAGGGCGTAGGCGATGGCGATCAGGACCGGGCCGATGAATAGGCCGAGGAAGCCGTAGGACAGGAAACCGCCGAACACGCCGACGATCACCAGCGCCAGCGGCATCTGGATGCTCGTGCCGATGAGCCAGGGCTTCAGCACATTGTCGAGCAGGGCGACGAAGATGCCCCAGCCGACGATGAACCAAAGCACAAGGCCGGTCTGCCCGCGGGCGTAGAGCCAGTAGGCCGCCCCGGCCCAGACGAGGTGGATGAGCAGCCCGCCGATCTGGCTCAGCGCGAGCAGCAGGGTGACGAAGCCGAGCGGCACGGCGGCGGGAACCCCGGCGAGCCAGATGCCGGCCGCCATCAGCACGGCCTGCGCGCAGGCGGTGCCGACCACGCCGTAGAACACCCCGCGCACGGCGTCGGCGGCGAGCACGGCCATGCCGGACAGTCGCTCGCCGCCCAGCCGGTGGAGGACGTCCATGGCCGTCGCCGCGAGCAGGTCCCCCTGGGCCCAGAACATGGCGGCGATGACGAGCGACAGGATGAGCTGCAGGAGGCTGTCGCCCACGCCCCTCGCGGCCGAGAGGAGGGCGGCGCGCACGGGCTCGATGTAGGGAGCGAGCGCCTCGTAGGGGTTGGCGCCGGGGGGCAGGATCTCGATCCACTTGGCCTGCGCGGCCTTGCCGACGAGCGGGACGCCCGCCAACCATCCCGGCGGCTCGGGCGACTGGGCCAGCCACGCGCGGACCGCGTCGAGCAGATGGACGACCTGTCCGGCGAGGTTCGGGCCGAGGAGCAGGACGGGAACGAGCACCAGGGCGAGCGCGCCCAGGAGCAGCAGGACCGCGGCCATGCCGGGGCTCACGCCACGCCCCGTCAGCCGGTTGGCGCAGCCGGCCATGCCGTGATCGCGATGATGCCGCCGAACATGAGCCCGACGCTGAACGGCTCGAGCACCAGTGAGCACGCCGGCGAGCAGCCCGAGGAACAAGAGCAGCACCACCGCCTTCTCGACCAGGGCCGTGTTGCCGTCGCCCGGCGGCTTGGGCCGGTTGCCGGGATCGTGGACCTGCATGTGTTCCTTCCCGCGCCGAACGCCGAACGCAGCCTTCTGCGGCGCCGGCCGGATTTCGGCTCCATCGCGTCGGCTGGCCGTAGACGGGCTCCGACCCGCCCTCAAGCCCGAGAACCGAAGACTTGGTGGGCAAAGGCTTGCCGGGTCGGCATCCCGCGGCCCCGTCTTCCAAGCCCATGCCCTCCGGCCGCGTCAGGTATCCTGCGTTTCGTCCGCGACCGACGGTCGGCCCGAGTGCCCGATCAGGCTCAGCGCGGCGAACGCGTAGACGCAGGCGATCGCGAGGTTCCGCAGGCGGATCGCCAGCGTCGCCTCGGGCTCGTCGAGGAAGGGCGCCACGCCCATGCCGAAGACGATGACGAAGGTGACGAGCGCGGTGACGAAGAGCGGGGCGAGCGACGTGGCGCCGACGATCAGGCGGGCATAGACCAGGCTGACGAGGAGCAGGAGTGCCGTGAGGAAGCCGAGCGTCGGCACGGCGGAGAGCAGCTCGTAGGCGACCATCGCCGTGAGGCCGCCCATGAGGTTGCCGAGCAGGAGGCCCAGCGCCACCTGCCGGCCGCCGGCGAGGCTGTGCTGGCGTCAAGACCGCCGTGACCGTCAGGATGATGACGAGCGCCGCCGGCGACCTCCAGCGTCATGGCGAGGAGGAGCACCGGCAGGAGCACGGCCGTGTCCGTCAGGGCGGCGCGGACGACCCCGCCGGGCGGCGCGGCGGCACCTTTCGGGCCTGGCGCCCGGGGCGCGGCCGCTTCGGGGTCCGGCAGGAGCGCGTGCAGGAGCCACACCCAGAGCACCGCGACGGCACCGCTGCGGACGAGGTAGAAGGCGACGGCAGGCACCAGCTCGGGCGCCTGCACCGCGACCACCGGGAGCAGGCCGAAGGCGACCAGGATCAGCGTCCCGAGCGCCGGGCTGCGCCCGCTCCGCTGCAGGACGAAGGCGAGGAACAGCACGAGCCCCAGCACGATCGCGAACAGGGCCGGCATGTCGACGAGGAGCCCGCTCAGGGTCGCGGCCGCGCCCGTGGCGAGCCCGAGGGCCAGGACGATCGCGATCCCCTGCCGCAGGCCTGGCGCCGCGGCCCGGCGAGGTCAGGAGCTGGACGAGAAACACCGTGATGAGGAACGAGAGCTCCCAGTCGAGCATCTCGGCCGTGACGAAGCTGAGGGTCGTCCCGAGCGCCAGCCGCAGCATGCGCCGGTGCCGCGCCAGCACCGCCGCATCGTCCGCCGCCGGCACGGGCGCGGCTCCGCCCTGGCTCGCTTCGGCGGTCATGGCGCAGCCTCAGTAGAGGTAGGACAGCCAGCTGGCGACGCGGATCCAGAGCCGGCCGAGCGCGTTCATGACCGCGTTGTCCCCCGTGTAGACGATCACGCTCGCCTGCGAGCCGTAGCGGATGCCCTTCGGGTAGCCCTCGGTCTCGAAGCGGATGCGCACGGGGAAGCGCTGCGCCTCGCGCAGCCAGCCCGTCGGCGGCCGGATCGTGGGCAGGCCCGAGGGGGCCGTCGTCTCGCCGACGTCCACGCCCCAGCCGATGCTCTCGACCACGCCCGGGAAGACCTCGCCGGGCCGCACGTCGAGCGCGATCTCGACCGGAAGGCCGGCCTTCATCAGGCCGAGGTTGTTCTCGCGGAAGTTGGCCGAGATCCAGCCCGCCTCCGGGTCGATGAAGGTCATGACCGGCTGGCCGGCGGCGACGAACTGGCCGCCGGCGAGCTTGAGGTTGGTCACGAGCCCGAGGGTGGGCGCCGTCACCGTGGTGTCGGCGAGGTCGAGCTGCGCCCGCTCGAGCGCCGCCAGGGCGGTCCTGAGCTCCGGGTTGTCCTGGCCCTGCGGGCCGAGCTGCTGGCGCGCCTGCTCGAGCTGCGCCTCGGCCTGGCGCACCCCGGCCTGCGCGCCCTCGAGCTGGCGCCGCGCCTGGTCGGCGCGCGCCTTGGCGTAGATGCCGCGCTCGACGAGCTGGAAGATCCTGGCCGCCTGCTCCTGCGCGTTGGCGAGCTTGGCGCGGGCGTCCGCGACCGCCGCCTCGGCGGCCGTGACGCCGGCCGTGTTGGCGCCGATCGACTGGCCGGCGCGGTCGACCGCGGCCTCCGCCTCGCGGACCGCCACCTCGTAGGCCTGCGGGTCGATGCGGAAGAGCAGGTCCCCGCCTTGCACCACCTGGTTGTCGACGACCGCCGACCTCGACCACGTTGCCCGCGACCTCGGGCGCGACGCTGACGATGTAGGCCTGCACCGTGGCGTGGGAGCTGTAGGGGGTGAGCCGGTCGGCGATCAGGTTGTAGGCGAAGATCGCCAGGCACGCCGCCAGGACGATCCCGATCCAGCGCCGAGAACGCCCGTCCGCCGCCATGGCCGTCCCTCGCTGGTTCGCCTTTCTTGATCAGTGCGCAGGACTGCACGGGATGTCCAACCACATCTGCTGGCAAAGGACGGTGTCGTCGACAACAGCATCATCGGCGGCCAGACGATCGCGGCCGGCACGGGAGGCATCGACGGCTCCGATCTGGTGATACTTCCGGTCGTCGGCGAGGCGGTGTTTCCGACCTTGACCGACGACGCCACCAAGATCCGCTACTACACGCCCAGCTTTGGTGGCTTCAGCCTCGGCGTCAGCTACACCCCCACGCAGTCCAACCTCGACAGCGGCTCCAACAACGGCCAGTTCATCGCCCGCAAGTAAAGCGGCACCGACGCCATGCAAGGCCGAGAACATTGTCGAAGGCGGCTTGATCTACAGACGGCGACCTCGCCGGCATCGGGCCTCGAAACCTCCCTTGTCGGCCAGTACGGCAAGCTGACGAACTATGGCGAGGCGGATTTCGGCGGCAGCGACTGGTACAGTGGGGCTTACGGTGCCGCGCTTGACATCCACGGCTTCAAGCTGGCCGGCAGCGTCGGCACCGACAAGGTCGGCGACCAGGATCACCGGTTCGATGACCGCCGGCGTCGCTTCTGGCTATGGGCCAGCAAACGCGTCGATCACCTACGCGTGGATCTTCAACTCGAACAACGACTTCTCCGACGCGCAGGGCTACGACAAGCCCGCGGAACCTTGTTGTATCGGCGGACTACGCCCTGGCGCCGGGCCTTGCCCTGGCGGGCGATGCCGCGTTCTTCAACAACGACACCAACGGCAACTACACGGGCGGCACGGGCGACACCGGCTGGGCTGGTGTCGCCAGCGTCCGGCTGGCGTTCTGACCGCGCAAGAGGGTTCCACGCTGGCGGGGCCCAGCTGGCTGCAGCATTGCGCGGACGACTGCCGCTGAGCGAGTGGACGGGCATTTCTCTGTCGTCGGATTGGAATGCCCGCCCTGGGTGAACCTAACGCCCCGGCCGGCGACTGTCCGCAGGGGTGAGCGGATGTGCTCTCCGAGAGGGCAAGAGTGTCAGATTGACCCGGCTTCGCGCTCGACGAGCAACGATCCGTCCGGTCCAACAAGGTCGATGCCCGGCAAGAATTGGGTCACCGGTCGGCGAGAAGATCCGCACCAACGGCGCGGTCGTCTCGAGCGGGGAGGGGCGTAGTCGGTGAGGCTTGCTCCGTGGAGGCGGCGCGACGGCGCGCGTCGGAGGTCATCCCTATCCGTATAGGTCGCCGACCCATCCCGTGCCATATCCGTCACACGCCGCCACGACACGTGGCGCACGGGGATAACGGCGTGCCCAATCATACCGTTCGTGCGATAACGTAGGCCGCGCCTCGAGGTAGTGGGGATGAGAGACAAGGCTCACGACGACCTGGCGGTGACGGTCACGACCGATCCGTCCGAGACCACAACCTGTGCCCTGAACCATGATGCGGAAACCGCGGCGCAGGTGCTGCTGCGGATTGGTCCCGGACGTTACGATCACCCGAAAGCAGCGACGGGGATGGCACGGTCGGTGGTGTGCTCGTCTGGCGGAGCGACGCCGAGGCTCGGCCGCCGGCAAGCGATCGCACTCGCAGGTAGCGGTATGGTGGCGGTCGGTTTTGCGAACCGGGCAGCGGCGGCAGCACCCGCAGATATCCAGTTGAACGTCTATCGCAAAGGCTCGCCGATCGGCACGCATGTGATCCGCTTCAGCCAGACCGGCGATACCTTGAAGGTCACCAGCCAGGTCGACCTCCGGGTCAAGGTCGCGTTCATCACCGTCTATAGCTACCAGCAGACCGCCAACGACGATTGGGAGAACGGGGTGCTGGTTCGCAGCCGAATCCAGACCAACGACGACGGCAAGGAAACCTCGGTGCAGGCCGAAGCCCGTGACGGCCAGCTCGCGGTCCAAGGCCCGGCCGGCAGCTATACCACCGAGCTCGGGGCCATGACCGACATCAGCTTCTGGAACGAGGCGATCACCCGTGGCCCGGTACTGGTCGACAGCCAGAGCGCGGAGCTGATCAAGATCCAGGTCGAGGCTGCGACCAGGGAGCGGATCATGGTTCGCGGGCAGGCGGTCGAAGCACGGCGCTGCTCCATGACCGGGACCAAAGGCCGGTCCGGCAGCGTGTGGTACGATGACGCCGGCAGCCTGGTGAAGGCCGTCGTGACTACCCGCGGCGAGACCTTGGACTATGAACTCTGAACCACGTGCTGCGGCTTTGCATGCCGGACGTAGCCGTCGCCACCGCCGAGACACCGCCGGCGACACCTGCGGGCCGAGGAAGAAGCGGGGGCCCCGGCATCGCCAGCTCCGGGAGCGGAATATCGCCGGATTTCCCGGCGGACAACAGGGGGGCCGTATGGCCAAGAAGCACAAGAAGAACAAGGCGGATGACAAGGGAAATTCCGCCCCGGATCGCCTCGAGCTGACGCGCAAGGCGTTCGAGGAGGAGCTCTACCAGCTTCAAGTCGAGCTGACCCGGCTGCAGGCCTGGACGGTGGCCGAGGGTGCGCGGGTGATCGTGGTGTTCGAGGGGCGCGACACGGCCGGCAAGGGCGGCGATCACGCAGTCGTGGTCCACGGCGAGCACCTCGGGCACAGGCACGCCGCCGTCGACGCGCAACCAGCCGAGTCCTCGCGCCTCAGCCTCGAAGAAGCCCTCGGGCGGGTGCGGGTGGGTCTTGATCAGCACGACCCGGCCGTCGCTGAGCCGCAGCCGGTTGGCGGTACAGATGTCGCCCCCGGCCACCGGAGCGGTCGCGATGACCGCGGACCCGAGGAGCTCCTCGGCCCGGCGGGCGAGGGCCGGCTGCCGGGTCATGGTCTGCCCTTCAACGCGATCACGAGCGCGTGGCTGGTGCGCTCCACCATGTCCAGGACCGGCTGGAAGCCTTCGTCGCCGCCGAAGAAGGGGTCGGGTACGTCGCCCGGCCCCTCGGGGTCGAAGTCGCGGAACATCCGCAGCCGGTCACCCCGACACCGAGGGCACGAAGCTCCGCGAAGTTGGCGGCGTCCATGGCCAGCACGAGGTCGTGGTCCTCGGCCCGGTCAGAGGTGAACTGGGTGACGCGGTGCCGCGAGGCGTCGTACCCCTGCGCTCTCAGGTGGCCGCCGCCCGGCTGTCCATCGGTCGCCGACGTGCCAGCCGCCGGTGCCGGCACTGTCGACCGTGACCTCCCCGGAGAGCCCGGCTCGGTCGAGATGATCGGCGAGTACGACGTGCGCCATCGGCGATCGGCAGATGTTGCCCAGGCAGACGACAGCGATCCGGTAAGTGCCCGGGTGTCGATGTTCCGGCAGCCGCATCAGTTGTCCTCGTCGAGCACCGCGATGTCGATGAAGCCGGTCACCAGCGTGATGATGATCGACCCCCACAGAGCGGTCCAGAAGCCGTCCACGGTGAAACCGACGTCGAGGCTCTCTGCGATCTCGGACGTGAGCAGCAGCATCAGTGCGTTGATCACCAGCAGGAACAGACCGATGGTGATGATGATGAACGGCAGCGACAGCACCTTCACGATCGGCTCGACGAACATCGTGACCAGGCCCAGAATCAGCGCGACCGCCAGCAGGGGCCAGATCTTGTCCTGCCACTCCGTACCCTTGATGTGGATGCCGTCGAGCAGCCAGGCGGCCACCGCGACCGCTGCGGCGTTGGTCAACAGCCACGTCACGAACCTCACGCGGCCAGCCTAGGGCCTGCCCGAATTCCCCGGTGGTTGAGCCCGGGTCGCGGCCGCTGGGAGCGCACCGCCTGCCTCGAAACCTCCTCGGCTCCGCGCCCCCAGCGGGGCGTCAGGGACAGCGCGTCCAGGATCGCGGCCTCGGCGCCGACGAGGTGATGCTCGATCTCCGTTGTGGCGGCCTCGATGTCGCCGCTTTCGAGCAAGCCGGAGCAGGTGGCCATGGGTGCCGGCCTGGGAGTGCGAGTTGCGCCGGATCCGGTCGATCTGTGCCAGCGCGAGCCTCAGCTCGGCGTACAGGCTCATCGCCATGGCCGACAGGCGTGCCGACTCGAGCAGTCCGACCAGGGACAGGTGGAGTGAGAGGTGTTTGTCGTTGAGTTGCTGGTAGGAGGCTCCGTCGCGGACGGCAGCGGTGTAGTCGACGAGCGCCGAACGCACCGCGTCCCGGGAGGCCTCCGTTGCGGAGAGCCAGCAGCGCACACCCTGGATCTCGAGTACGGCGCGGGCGCGGCAGACGTCGCGGATCGACTCCGGGTCGGGCGAGGCCACCGCGACCCCGCGGTTGGGCGTACGGGTCGCGATGCCCTCGGCCACCAGCACGCCGAGCGCCTCGCGAATGGTCGAACGGGACACCCCGAGCGACTGGGCGAGGGCAAGCTCACGCAACGGAGTCCCGGACTCGATCTCGCCCTCGAACGTGGCGCGTCGAAGCTCGTCGGCCACCCGGTCCACGGTTGAGGCGAACTCCAGGCTCAGCCGGTCGAAGCGCGAGTCGCTCGGGTGGGTCACCGCCACATTGTCGGACAGAACCTGCATTTCCCGCGACCTGATTCCAACACACGCTCCCAGAGGTGGGGCTTCACCTGGGCTCGGTGCCTGGACGGACAGCGCCCCGATGCCCCCGACATGGTCTACGCGATGACCTCGGCCTGGCGGCCGTCAGCGAAGCCGGTAAACGACACGTGGTGCTGGCACATGCGTTACGACGAGCGCCGGATGGAGGCCGGGACGGCCCTGCCCTGGTTCGCTGAAACGGCTTCATCACCTCCGGGTCGGCCGAGACGGCATCGGAGCGCATTTCGAGGCCGGCGACGCATTCGCCGGGCGACGCTCTCGTGGTCGGTTACGGACCCGACCGAGGAACTCGGGCTCAAGCACCTCGCCAACGACCTCGGCGTCCGGGTACGTGGATTCCGGATCACCCACTCGGGGATGTACCACCTGGACCTCGCGTTCTGCCCGCTCGACGAGCGGCGGGCGATGGTCTGCCCGTCGGCGTTCGACGACGCTGGCGCGAAGGCGCTGCTGGCGCTGGTGCCGGACCCGCTTGTGCTCACCGAGGCGGAGGCGATGACGTTCTGCGCCAACTCGATCGTGATCGGCAAGACGATCGTGATGCCGTGTTGCCCCGACCGGGTTCGGGCCAGCTCGACAGGTGGGGCTTCGAGGTCGTGGTCGTGGACGTGGGCGAGTTCCACAAGGGCGGGGGCTCGATCCGCTGCCTGACCAACCCGACCGACGTGACGATCGGGCGTGACCTGCCCGCCGTACCCGGTGGCGAGGTCGTCGCTGTCCTGAGCCGAAACAGGAACCGACCCGGCAGCGCAGGGCTGCCGGGTCGGCCTTCTTTCCATGGCAGGCGCGCCGTGCCGGGGCTGGGGGGAGGACTCCGGACGCGCCGCCTACCTCTATCGGGCCGCGTGGGCCCTCCGATGGCGGCCGAACGTCATGATCAGGCGCGCAAGACACAGCGCGCCGCTCCGACGGTCGGCCCGATGCGTATGAATCGCCACAATTCCCCCCAAGGAATTGCCGGTCTTGCTGGGCTGGTTGCCTGGTCCCTCCGGCCTGCGCCGGAGGGCTGGAAATATCATCGGCCGAGCGCTGCGAAGTGACACTAGGGACCGCCCCAGATTCGACCCCATGATGCGGAATGGCCCAGATGCACTACCTCAGCGCCGATAGGCCAGTCCGGCGCCTTGGGTAGCCTCGCCGGATGGTTCCGGTCGGTGGTGTGGGCGTCATGCTACTGGGTGCTGTGCGTCTGCCGCGGTGCTCGGACTGGCCGGACTGGCCGCCCGGCGACGGCTGGGCTGGGTGAGCGCATTCGCCTGGGCCGGGCTCGCCTGGGCCCTCGTCCTGATTGCTCTGGTGACCCTGGTCCCGGCCGACGGAGCCCCCGGCGTCGTACCCGCGGAAGGCCGGCTCACCTCCTGCTCGTGGGACGTGGGAGGTCCGGCTCCAGAAGGGTTCTGGATCTTCGAGAGCGGCCAGCGGCTGCTCAACACTGTGCTGTTCGTCCCGGCTGGCGCCCTGCTGGTGGTGGCGGTGGCACGCTGGCGGTCCGGCTGGGTTCTCGCGCCGATCGGCCTGGCCCTGCTGGCGGCGTATTCGGCGGGTATCGAGTGGACCCAGCTGGAACTGGCGCGCATCGACCGCGCCTGCGACATCACGGACGTCATCGACAACGTGACCGGTGCGCTGCTCGGATTCGGCGTCGGTCTGGTGCTCACGATGCTGCTGCGTCCCTGGCGGCACCGGCACCTGCGCCGTCGTTAGGGTGCTTCCATGGGCCCCTTGCACCGTCCGCAGCCCCGCGAGAACGTCCTGCGGATCCCGACGTACGTCCCGGGCAAGCCTCCGGCTGCACGGGCCGGGCTGACGACGTACAAGCTGTCGTCCAACGAGAACCCGTATCCGCCCCTGCCGGGCGTGCTGGCAGCGGCCCAGGAGGCGGTCGGGCAGATGAACCGCTATCCGGACATGGCGTGCACAGCCCTGTACGCCGCGTTGGGTGACCGACTCGGAGTGCCGGTCGAGAATCTGGCCGTCTCTACGGGCTCGGTCGGACTGATCTACCAGCTCCTCCAGGCGTTCTGCGACCCAGGCGACGAGGTCGTGTACGCGTGGCGCTCCTTCGAGGCCTATCCGATCGCGGTCGCCTCTGCCGGGGCAGTCTCGGTCCAGGTGCCGCTGAGGGAGACCGCCGAGCACGACCTGGATGCGATGGTCGACGCGATCAGCGAGCGGACCAAGGTCGTGATGGTGTGCACGCCCAACAACCCCACCGGCCCGTCGGTCAGTCAGAGCAGGCTGGATGCGTTCATCGCCAAGGTTCCCCCGCGCGTTCTGGTGGTGGTCGACGAGGCCTACCTCGAGTTCGTGCGGATGGCCGACGCCGTCGACGGCATCGCCACGCATCGGGCGCACGACAACGTCGTCGTCACCCGCACCTTCTCCAAAGCCTACGGATTGGCCGGGTTCCGGGTCGGGTACGCGATCGGGCCGGCTTCGACCACCGGCGCACTGCGTGCCGTCTCGTTGCCGTTCGGTGTCTCCGGGGTCGCCCAGGCAGCCGCGATCGCGTCGCTGACGGCCGAGCCGGCGCTGCTGGAGCGGGTCGAGGCGCTGGTGGCCGAGCGTGGCCGGGTGGTGGCCGGGCTCCGTGAGGCGGGTTGGGACGTGCCGGCCGCGCAGGGAAACTTCGTGTGGCTGGCCCTGGGCGACCGCACGCTCGACTTCGCCGCCGCAGCCGAAGAGGCCGGGATCGTGGTGCGTCCGTTCGCCGGCGACGGCGCCCGGGTCTCCATCGGCGAGACCGAGGCCAACGACCGCCTGATCGAGGTCGCCCTTGCCTTCCGCTGACCCGGCTCGTGCTGACGGTGAAGAGGCGTCGACCCGGCTCGTGTTGCCATGGTGCGTGTCAACTCAAGCCGGGTCAGGTGGCTGAGTCTCTACGAGTCTGCTGCCGGGGCGGCCTCGGAACGACCGGCTTGTAGGGAACCAACGAAGTGCCGAGATTGCGCTGCAGCTACGCGGGCTTGCGGGGGCGCTCGACGGAGATCACGATCGCGACGGCGGCCACGATGATGCCGCCGCCGACCAGTACTGCGGACGTGATCGGCTCGTCGAGGATCAGCGCGCCCAGCAGCACCGCGACCACCGGGTTGACGTAGGCGTAGGTGGCGACGAGGGAGATCCGGGCGTTCGACAGCAGCCACACGTACGCCGTGAACGCCAGCATCGACCCGAAGACCACGAGATAGGCCCACGCGAACCAGGTCCTGCCGTCGTACGCCGGCAAGTCAGCCCGCTCGCCGCTCGCGAATCCCAACATCAGCAGCATCACCCCGCCGGTCCACATCTCGTGCACCGTCATCACGAACGCATCCGCCGGCAGCGGCAGCCGCGGCTGCACCCAGGAGCCGAATGCCCAGCAGGTGCTGGCGAACAGCACGATGCCGGCCGCAAGAAGCGGCACGTGCTCGTCTCCTGCTCCGCGCCCGGCCAGGACGAGGTAGCCCAGGCCCGACGAAACCGAGCAGCACCCCGATCACCGTCAGTCCTCGTGGCGGGTCCCCGGCACTGAAGCGGAAGATCGTGATCATCAGCGGCGCGATCGCGATCAGCAGGGCCGTGATCCCGGATGGCGCGCCCAGGTCCTCGCCGACCGACACCATCCCGTTGCCGAGCACCGGCAGCAGCAGCCCCAGCGCGGCGCATCCGGCCAGCTGGCGGCGGGTGACCAGGAGCCGGCGTACGCCGCCCCGCAGCGAGAGGATCGCGCCGAGCAGCAGGGCTGCGACGAGGTACCTGCTTCCCATCGAGATCAACGGCGGCGCCTCCTCGACGACCACCCGGATCGCGAGGTACGTCGATCCCCAGACGATGTAGACGACCACGAGCGCCAGGACGACGAGTCCGGCTGCTGCCGCCGGGCGAGATTTCTCGACCGGTAGGGCAGGGGGCACGGACCCATCCTGGAGGATCCGCCCCCCCGCGTCGAACCGGTTATGCCGTCAGGACGACGCGGCCGCGGAGACCGGCGGTCGCCGCCAACTCGTGCGCCTTGGCGACATCGTCCAGCGCGAACACCTCGGCCACTCGAAGTCGGAGCCAGCCCTCCTGGACCCCGAGCGCGAGCTCGGCGAGTCGGGTGCCGTCGTGGCGCACGTGCACGGTCGAGACCCGGATGCCGCGGGTCGGCTCCGGCGTGCTGGGATCGGTGATGCTGACGAACGCGCCGCCGTCGCGGACCCCGCCAAGCGCGGGGTCCGAGATCTGGGCCGCGTCGACAAGGCCGTCGGCACCCTCCGGGATCAGCGCACGTACGGCGCCCGCCAGGTCCGCGCCGCGAGCGATGAAGTCGCTTGCTCCTGCCGCCCGGACGTCGGCCTCGTCCTCGGCGCTCGCCACGGCGATCACGCGGAGCCCGCGGCGGGCGGCGAGGCTGACCAGGTAGTCGCCGAGCCCGCCGGCGGCGCCGGTGACGACCACGGACGAGCCCGCGCCAAGCCCGAGCAGGTCGAGCGCCTGGTCTGCGGTCAACGTGTTGAGCGGGAAGCTGGCCGCAAGTACCGGGTCGACGCCGGACGGCGCGGGCGCGACGGCGGTGGCCGGCAGGACCACGTGGCTGGCGTAGGTGCCGTTGGGTCCGGCGAACGAGTCGCGCAGGCCGACGACGGCGTCGCCGGGGGCGAGGTGGCCGACCTCCGCACCGACCGCCTCGACGACGCCCGAGACGTCCCAGCCGAAGCCGAGTGGGAAGGGTTCTCCGACGACGGTGCGGAAGGCTCCGGCGCGCAGGGCCAGGTCGACCGGGTTGATTCCGGCGGCCGTGACGGCGACCCGGACCTCACCGGCGCCGGGGACCGGCGTGGGCAGCTCGACGATGTGCAGGACCTCGGGTCCGCCGTACTGCTGGATGATGACGGTACGCATGATCTTCTCCTCGGGTGGCTGGATTACTTGACACGAGCGTAGAGAGAGTTACTCTCTCTTGGTAAGTAGACACCTGAAAGTGCGTAACTCACCCTCGAGAAAGGAGCGACCGTGCCGACCATGACCGCCGCGGACCGTCGGGCCCAGGAGCGGGAGGCGTACAACGTCTTCCTCGCGCAGTGCCCGAGCCGCCACCTGCTCGACCGACTCTCCGACAAGTGGGTCGGCCTCGTGCTCGAGGCCCTCGCACCCGGGCCGCAGCGCTACAGCGCGATCGGTCGAAAGGTCGCGGGCGTGAGCCAGAAGATGCTGACCCAGACGCTGCGCAGCCTCGAACGCGACGGGCTCGTCACCCGGGAGGTGACCCCGTCGGTGCCGGTCCGGGTCGACTACCAGCTCACGGACCTGGGACGTTCGCTGCTGCCCGTCATGCATGCGGTCCACGTCTGGGCCGAACGGCACATGGACGAGGTGGACGCCGCCCGCGCCGACTTCGACGCGCAGTCGTAGCACGCCCGGCTCCTAGGGTGGGACGTATGGGGCACGACCACGCACACGCGACAGGGCGGGCGCAGGACCGTACCCGGCTGCGCTGGGTCCTCGCGGTCACGGCCGTGGTCCTCGTGGTCGAGCTCGTCGGGGCGTACGTCGCGGGGTCGCTGGCCCTGCTGGCCGACGCGGGCCACATGGCCACCGACGCGGGCGCGATCGTGCTCGCGCTGGCGGCGTCCTACCTCGCGACCCGGCCGGCCAGCAACCGGTCGACCTTCGGGTGGCATCGAGCCGAGATCCTGGCCGCGGCGATCAACGCCCTGGTCCTGTTGGGTGTCTGCGTGTTCCTGGCCGTCGCCGGAGTACGCCGGCTCCTGGATCCCGTAGACGTCGACGCCGGACCCATGGTCGCCTTCGCGCTCGTCGGTCTGGGTGCGAATGCCGTCGCGCTGGCGATCCTGAGCCGAGGTGACTCGCGTTCGCTGAACATGCGGGGGGCGTTGCTCGAGGTGGCCGGCGACCTGGTCGGATCGCTGCTCGCGGTCGTCGCCGGGCTGGTCATCTGGACCACCGGCTTCGATCGGGCCGACGCGCTGGCCTCGCTCGCGATCGCGATGCTGATCGCCCCGCGGGCGATCTCGTTGCTGCGGGACTCGTCCGCCGTACTCCTCGAACGGACACCGCCCGGTCTCGAACTCGACGACGTCCGCCTCCACCTGCTCGACGTCGACGGGGTGACCGACGTGCACGACCTGCACGCGTGGACGATCACGAGCGGGCTGTCGAGCATGTCGGCCCACGTCACCGTGCACGACGAGGCCCTGGCGGAGCGAGGAGTCGGGGCGGTGCTCGACGAGCTGTCCGACTGCGTGGCCGAGCATTTCGAGGTCCACCACGCGACCTTCCAGGTGGAACCCGAATCACATCGCGAGCACGAGAACCTGGGCGACACCGGCTGCGACTGAGGCGGCTGGATTGGCAAGCGCGCGGCCTCCACGGGTACGTTAGGACGCGCGCGCGGTCATTGTGGTCCTGCTCACACGGGTCCCAACCCGCGGCGGCGGCGCAGCGGCGTACCACCCCCACGTCGAGCGCCGGAACACTTTCCCACCCGGGACTGCGGCGACCCCGCGCGCCGGGCGACACGAAGGAGTGCAGGTGAGCCATCAGTCCGAGTTCGGACCCGACCTCGTTGAGGTCTTCGGTCCCTCGCAGCAGGCCGGAGGCCCGGAGCTCATTCAGCTGCTCACCCCCGAGGGTGAGCGCGTCGAGCACCCGGACTTCTCCTTCGACGCCGGTGACGGGGCCGACGAGACGGAGACCATCCGTGGCTTCTACCGCGACATGGTGCTCACCCGTCGGATCGACACCGAGGCGACCGCTCTCCAACGCCACGGCGAGCTCGGCATCTGGGCCCAGCTGCTGGGACAGGAGGCCGCGCAGATCGGCGCCGGCCGGGCCCTGCGGCCGCAGGACTACGTCTTCCCGACCTACCGCGAGCACGGTGTCGCCTACTGCCGCGGCGTCGACCCGCTGAACCTGCTCGGCCTCTTCAGGGGCGTCGACCAGGGCGGCTGGGACCCGAAGGACAACAACTTCGGCCTCTACACGATCGTGATCGGCGCCCAGGCCCTGCACGCGACCGGCTACGCGATGGGCATCCAGCGCGACGGAGCGGTCGGCACCGGTGACCCCGAGCGCGATGCCGCGGTGATTGCTCACTTCGGCGACGGGGCCAGCAGCCAGGGCGACGTCAACGAGGCGTTCATCTTCGCTGCCTCCTACAACGCACCGGTCGTCTTCTTCTGCCAGAACAACCAGTGGGCGATCTCGGAGCCGATCGAGCGGCAGTCCAAGATCCCGCTCTACCAGCGTGCCCTCGGTTTCGGCTTCCCCGGCGTCCGCGTCGACGGCAACGACGTGCTGGCGACGTACGCCGTCACGAAGGCGGCCCTCCAGCGGGCCCGCGACGGACAGGGCCCGACGTTGGTCGAGGCGTACACCTACCGGATGGGTGCGCACACCACGACCGACGACCCGACCCGGTACCGCCTCAGCGACGACGTCGAGCACTGGAAGCTCAAGGACCCGATTGCCCGGGTCAACGTCTACCTCAAGCGCAACGGCCTGGCCGACGACGACTTCTTCGCCGCGGTGCAGGAGGAGGCCGACCAGCTCGGTCATCACCTGCGCGAGGGCTGCAAGGCGTTGCCCGACCCGGAGCCGCTGAGCATGTTCGACCACGTGTACGCCGAGATGACCGAGGAGCTGGCCACCCAGCGCGACGGCTTCGCGGACTACCTCGACTCGTTCGAAGGGGCACGCTGACATGGCCGGGGACACGCAGCGGATCACGCTCGCCAAGGGTCTCAACATGGGCCTGCGCAAGGCGATGGAGGACGACCCCAAGGTCCTGATCATGGGTGAGGACGTCGGCAAGCTCGGCGGCGTCTTCCGGATCACCGACGGCCTCCAGAAGGACTTCGGCGAGGACCGGGTCATCGACTCGCCGCTGGCGGAGTCGGGGATCGTCGGTACGGCGGTCGGCATGGCCCTGCGCGGCTACCGGCCCGTCGTGGAGATCCAGTTCGACGGTTTCGTCTACCCGGCGTACGACCAGATCGTCTGCCAGGTCGCGAAGATGCACTTCCGGAGCATGGGCAAGTCGAGGATGCCGATGGTCATCCGGATCCCGTTCGGCGGGGGCATCGGGGCCGTCGAGCACCACTCGGAGTCGCCCGAGGCACAGTTCGCACACACGCCTGGCCTCAAGGTGGTCGCCTGTTCCAACCCGGTCGACGGCTACTGGATGATCCAGCAGGCCATCGCCAGCGACGACCCGGTGATCTTCCTCGAGCCGAAGCGGCAGTACCACGCCGACAAGGCCGAGCTCGACGACGCCGCCACGCCCGACCCGCTGTTCACCTCCCGCGTCGTCCGCGGCGGCACCGACCTCACCCTGCTCGCCTACGGCCCGACGGTGAAGACCGCCATGAAGGCCGCAGAGGCGGCAGCCACCGAGGGCAAGTCGCTCGAGGTCATCGACCTGCGCACGCTCTCGCCGCTGGACATGGGCCCGGTCCTGGAGTCCGTACGTCGTACCGGCCACGCCGTCGTCACCCACGAGGCACATGTCAACCTCGGGATGGGCGCCGAGGTGTCGGCCCGGATCACCGAGCAGTGCTTCTACTCGCTGGAGGCTCCTGTGCTGCGGGTCGGTGGCTTCGACACGCCGTATCCCCCGTCGCGGATCGAGGAGGACTACCTTCCCGATCTCGACCGGGTTCTCGACGCCGTCGACCGATCCCTGATCTTTTGACCTGACCTTTTTGACCGATCCCTGTTGCGAGGAGTGTGCTGATCCATGGCTGAGTTCAAGCTGCCCGACGTCGGCGAAGGCCTGACCGAGGCCGAGATCGTCTCGTGGAAGGTCAAGGTCGGCGACGTGATCGCGATCAACGACATCGTCGTGGAGATCGAGACCGCGAAGTCGCTGGTCGAGTTGCCGTCGCCGTACGCCGGCACGGTCACCGCGCTCCTCGTGCCCGAGGGCGAGATGGTCCCGGTCGGGACCCCGATCATCGCGGTCGGCGACCCGAACGAGGCGCCGGCCGCCCCCCCACCGACCCCTGGTCCGGCAGAGCTGGAGATCGACCTCTCCAACCCGGCCGCCAGCGGTGGTGGTGAGGGCGAGAGCCTGGTGGGTCGCAACAAGGTGGACCGTGGGCCGCTCCGCCGAGCCCGGCGCGGTGCCGCGACCCCGGTCGACCCCGCCGCTTCGGCCACCCAGGCACAGGTACAGGGCTCGTTCGAGCCTGGTCCCTCCCCCGACGTGGCCGGGGAGGACGAGCCCGCGGTTCCGGCGGCGGCCGCCGCTTCGGCCGATGCCGGGGCCGCGCGCGCGCTGGCCAAGCCGCCGGTCCGCAAGCTCGCCAAGGACCTCGGCGTCGATCTCGCCACGATCGCACCCACGGGCCCCAGCGGCACGGTCTCGCGGGCCGACGTGGAGCAGGCTGCCTCCTCGGTGGTCGAACCTGCTTCCTCGGAGGTCGGAGGCGCTGCCTCGGCCGGCGAACGGGAGAGCCGCGAGCCGATCAAGGGTGTCCGCAAGATGATGGCGTCGGCGATGGTGCAGTCCGCCTTCTCCGCACCTCACGTCACCGAGTGGGTGACCATCGACGTCACCGCGACCATGGAGTTCGTCGAGCGGCTCAAGAAGCGCCGCGAGTTCAAGGACGTCAAGGTCTCACCGCTGCTCGTGTTGAGCCGCGCCGTGATGCTGGCGATGCGCCGTACGCCGGAAGTGAACTCCTACTGGGACGAGGCTGCACAGGAGGTCGTCTACAAGAACTACGTCAACCTCGGCATCGCGGCCGCCACCCCGCGCGGCTTGGTCGTACCCAACGTCAAGGACGCCCACAGCCTGCCCCTCCTCGACCTGGCCGCTGCCCTCAACCGGCTCACCGCGACCGCGCGCGAAGGGAAGACCCAGCCCGCGGAGATGAGCGGCGGCACCTTCACGATCACCAACGTCGGTGTGTTCGGTGTCGACGCCGGCACCCCGATCATCAACCCGGGCGAGTCCGCGATCATCTGCTTCGGGGCGATCAAGAAGCAGCCGTGGGTGATGGGTGACGAGATCGTCGCGCGGCACGTCACGACCCTCGCGTTGAGCTTCGACCACCGGCACATCGACGGCGAGAAGGGTTCGCGGTTCCTCTCCGACGTCGCCGGAATCCTCGAGGACCCGGCATCGGCACTGCTCTTCTGAGCTGCACACCCGGCGCTCTCAACCGAGGCGGGTGTGCCAGGCCGTGAGTACGCCGGCCTCATCCTCGCGGCTGAGGCCGGTCAGCGTCGGGTCGGGCTCCTGGCGAAGCCACGAGAGGGTGTCGCGAGCCGTCGCCGCGATCGGTCGGGTGGTCAGTCCGGCGTCGAACGTCGGGGTGGGGTCGTGGGCGAGCAGCCCGTCGTACTCCGGCAGCGGGAGCCACAGCGGGAGGGCCCGCGGCCCCGCCCACGGCTGCAGTTCCTGCTGCTCGAGAAAGTCCTGGGGCACCCACGTGAGGTGCGTCTCGACCGTCGCGGTCGACGCCCGTGACGACCTGGTCGAGCAGGTCGCCGCGGGTCAGCCGTGGACCGACGCCGTCGAAGGTGCCGGTCCTCCGGCGCTCGGCGCTGTCCACGATCCACGCTGCCAGGTCCCGTACGTCGATCAGCTGGGCAGGGTCCGAAGGCGCACCCGGCGCAAGCACTTCGCCGCCGTCGGCGATCCGGTCCGGCCAGTAGCTGAAGCGGCCGGTCGGGTCGCCCGGCCCGACGATCAGGCCGGGACGGACGACCATGGACGACGCCGTACCGTCCTGGACGAGCCGTTCGCACGCGACCTTCATCGCGCCATACGCCTCCGTGCTCGGATCCTCGTCCGTCGTCAGCGGATCGTGCACGCCCAGGGTCGCCGGCGTGCCGCCGGGGATCCCGTTGTCGGGGTACACGTTGATCGTCGACACGAACACCCAGTGGGCGTCCGGAAGAGCGGTCACCGCCTTGCGGACCCAGGAGGGGATGCGGGCGACGTCGACCACGGCGTCCCAGTCGCCTGCCAGCTCGCCCGCTGCCTGGGCACGGTCCACCCGCAGGTGTTCGACGCCTCCCGGCAGCGACCCGGACTCGCCGCGACAGGCACAGGTCACGTCGTGGCCGCGACGTACCGCATCGTCGGCGACGGCTCGGGAGAGGAAGACGGTGCCACCCAGAACCAGAAGTCTCATGCCGCCAGCCAAGTGGGCACAGACAGCCGGCGACAAGGCTCGCCACAGGAAATCGCTGTGGGCGGAACTGCCTGCCGCAATGATGGCGGCTCCGGCCGGACACGGACTGTCACGCCTGCGCCGCCCACTCCCGCTCGAGGATCGCGAAGAGGAACTCGCTACCCCAGGCACCCTTGAAGAAGACGTTCTCGTGGAAGTGCCCCTCACGGCGCATGCCGACTCGCTGGAGCAGCGCGGCCGCAGGGGCATTGAGCGCATCGGTGACGGCGATGATCCGATGCAGCCCGAACGACTCGAACGCGAAGCCGAGAAGCGCCCCCAGCGCCTCAGTGCCGAAACCCTTCCCCTGTTCCTCGGGCGCGAGCGTGAAGCCGACTTCCGCCACACGTGGCTCGGCCTGGTCCACCTTCAACGCCAGGTCACCGACAAGCGTGCCGCTGGACCGGTCTTCGAGCGCAAACTGGTACCACACCCCGGGCACACCCGGCTGCGCTCCCTGCAGCGCCTCGATGAGCGTGATGCCGAGGTCCATCGTGTACTCGCTCCAGCTCTGGTAGCGAGCGACCTCCGGGTCGGCCCGGTAGGCCACGAACGTATGCACGTCTGCTGGTGAGAAGCGGCGTACGCGAAGGCGAGGGGTCTCGAAGAACGTCCCAGGGTTCATGTGTCGCGACGTTAGCCGGATCGGGCCGCCCGGCAGGCCCGCTCCGCCTCTGACTGTCTCGGGCGTGGCCTGTGCGCGTTGGCGATCCCGCCGTTCAGCCGTGTCGGCGGCAGCCTGTGGTCATCGGCAGGAGAGTACGCCGCCAGCGCGGGTCTCGGCCCGGGATTCAGCGAGGGTGCAGGAGGGTGCGCGAGAGTGGCGCGACCGCCCGGCACTCGTGCTCGACGGATGCTCCCGGGGGTCAGAGCGGCGGTTGGTCTGCATACCCTGATGAACCCGCGGCTGCTCGGGTACGGCACCGCCGTGCCTGCGTTCATGCGGCTACGGACAGGTCGACGGGCGGAGTAACCCGGCAGGCACTGCGCGGTCCAACGTGGTGCCACTCGCTCGGCGGTCGGCCTTGCGACAGACGAGATCAGGGTGGCAGGCTTGCCTGGCAGAGGAGGCGAGATGCCCTGGTCGTCGATCGTCGCGGTGCCTGCGGGCATTGTGAGCGGCCTGATTGTCGATGGCATCGTCCGTGCGGTCGCCAAGGAGGCGGGAGCCAGCGACGACGTGACGAAGGTTCTTGGCGAACTGGCCAACGGGCTGACCAGCGCGGCAGTGAACGGCGCAGTCAGCACTGCGATGCTCGACCCCGTGACAGCTGCGGCTTCACCGCTCACCGGGCTCGGCAGCGTGGCGCTGGGAACAACGCTGTACGACCCGGACGGCCCCTTCGCGCCCTTTGTGAAAGAGCTGGTCCGCTAGGAGGGTGCTGAACAAGGCGCCATCTCGACCTGGCTGATGGCGTGGGCGGCGGGCCGAACGCGGCCAAGGCCGTCGAGCGGCGAGTTCGAGTCGGCACTCTGGGTGCGGCAACGGGGTTGTTCGGCCGCTTGTTGCCGTCCTGAGGCCCCTTGCGGCGGGTGCGCAACGGCGGTCTGCCGGCCCGCGGGCTGTTCAGGCCAGGACCCAGGCGCCGTTTTGGCTGGTCAGGCCCAGGGCGAGCAGTCGGCGCAGGTTGAGTGCTGCGGCACGGTGGTGGAGCCAGTTGTTGTTCTTCTCGATCCCTCGGTAGGGCACGCGTCGGTTGTCTCGGGTGAGCCAGGCGATGGATCGTTCGACCATGGGCCGGTGAGTGCGGTAGGCCTCTTGCCAGGTGGGATCGGTGGCCCGTTGGCGGTGTTCACGTTGCAGTTGGTGATGCTCACCCAGGAGCACGAGGCGGCCGGTGGCCGAGGTGGTGCACTGCTCGCGTAGCGGGCAGCCGCGGCAGGCCGCCTTGAAACTTGCCCGTCCCTTGGCGGAGATCTTCCGCGTGACACCGGCCGGGCAGGTCAAGGTGTTGGCCCTGGCGTCGTAGCGGTAGTCGTCGATGGTGAAGCCGCCCTCGACGGCGGGCTTGAGCGGCCACGGCTTGAGCAGCGGGGTCCACTTCTTGCCGTCCTGCTGGTTGACCAGGGTGTGGAGCATGTCGCCGGTGGCGTAGGCGGAGTCACCGAGCACCTCGACCTGCTGACCCTCAGCGATGGTGGGGTCGGTGGCGAGCAGTGCGACGCCCACGCTCGCGTCGGAGTTCTCCGGACCGCTGGCCTTGGTCAGCTTCACCGCGGGCATCAGCCCGGTGTCGGGTTCGACCTCGACGTGGGCCTTGAACCCGTCCTGGCGGCGTTCCCGGGTCTTGTGGGCGTGCCTGGCGTCGGGGTCGACGGTCGAGATCATCCGGTCCGGTCCGGTGCGGTCTTGCGGGCGATCCGCCACCGGCCGTCGGTGCCATCAGAGTCCTCGACGGGTTCCACATCCTGGCCAGCGACCAGCGCCAGCAGCGCCACCGCCTCGGCCGGTTTCCCGCCGGCCTCCTCGATCGCCTCGACATCGAGTGCGGCCAGCAACGCGAGCGCATCGTTGACCAAGGCGGTGACCAGCTCGTCACCGGCCGCGGGGTCGTCCCACGCGATCCGCGGCTTACCGGTCGCGGTGTAGTCCTGCCCGCTCAGCGCGGCCAACCGGGTGCAGAGTGCGCCGATGAGGTCCTTCGCGCCGGTCACCTCCCGGCCGACCCGGCGGATCGAGGCGATCAGCTGGGTCACGGTGTCCTGCCGGGCCACGGCGTCGTCGAGGATCGTGGAGTCCAGTGCCCGCCGCTGCTTCCCAGCCAGGGCACCGGTCGCGGTGATCACCTCACGGACCGCCTCGAAGATCCGCTGCGGCCGGTCGCTGGCCGCGAGCCTGCGTCGCCAGTAGGTCAGCGTCGTGGGGTGGAACCCGGCCGCGTCGATGGCGTATCCGCACGCGGCATTCCACCGCAGGTCGAAGGTGACCGCGTCGGCTGCCTCACGGTCCGAATAGCCGTGCAGGGTCTGCAGCACGATCACCGAGGCGATCACCTCCGGCGGGATCGACGGCCGACCTCGCCCCGAGGGGAACAGGTCGGCGAACATCGCAGACGGAAACAGCCGGTGTCGATGCTCGGCCAAGAACGCGAACACACTCCCGGCCGGCAACAGATGCCCAGCGACCGCCTCAACATCGAGCAACTCCCGCTGCCGATCCGCCTCACCCTGCATACCCACAGGATTTCAGGAACCGCCGATCAGCGCACCACGCCGCGCGGATTGTTCAGCACCCTCCTAGGCGAGCATGAGGTGACCATCAAGGACGTCGGGCCGAAACCACAGAGCTTCGACCTCGAGAGCGCGACGCTCGAGAACATGGACTACCGCGTGGTCGCGTGGTCGGGGAAGTACCTCCAACTGACCCTCATGTCGATCCCCGTCGGCGGGGATATCGGCCTCGAGGCACACCCGGAGACCGACCAGTTCCTGCGGCTCGACGGGGGCCGGGGCCGCGTGCAGATGGGCCCCACGAAGGAGCAGCTCGACTTCGACCGGGAGGTCGAGGACGGCTGGGCGATCTTCGTGCCCGCCGGCACCTGGCACAACGTCACCAACATCGGCGACGAGCCCGTCCGGCTCTACGCGGTCTACGCACCGGTGCACCACGCGTCGGGCAGGGTCCACGCCACGGCAGCCGACGCGGAGGAGGACGAGGAGTCGGGCACCGACGAGCCGCCGAGCTGGTCGGTGCAACCCGCGCAGCAACCTTCGGACGAGCACGCCTGACCGGCACGCGCGTGCTCGACCCGCCAGCACGAAGATCGACCCGGCGTCAGCCGAGGAGCAGTCGTGCGCCCTCGAGGGCGGTGCGCGCTTCGTCTCCCACGCGGTCGACGAGCTGCGCCGCCGGGAGGTCATCGGTCAGGGGGTACGCCTGCCCCGCCCAGAGGTTGACCAGGTCGGCATCATCGGCGCTTCGCCCCTGGGCTCGCAGCGGGGTTGTGAGGTGGTGGACTTGCGGGTACGCCGAGGGAGCCGCATCGGTGTGCTCTTCGAGGAAACGGTTGCCTATTCCGCGAGCGAGCCGCCCGGTGAACGCCCGGGTGAGCGCAGTTGGACGATCGTGCCGGGCGAGGGCGTCCTGATGCACCGATGACGTCCCGGCCTCGGGGCAGCGCAGGAACGCGGTGCCCAGGGCACCGGCGCGAGCACCAGCCGCCAGGACCGCCGCGAGGCCGGCCCCGGTCATGATCCCCCCGGTGGCAATCAACGGCGCCGACGTCGACGCGCGAACCAGCTGCAGCAGTGGTAGCAAGCCGAGACCCTCGTGGTCATCGGTGAAGCCGCCGCGATGCCCGCCTGCCTCCGCGCCTTGCACGACCAGGCAGTCGGCGCCGGCCTCCGTGGCCTGAAGCGCCTCGTCGACCGTGGTGACGGTCACCCACACCTCACCGGTCGAACGCTTCAACCGGACGATGTCCTCGGCTGACGGGCAGCCGAACGTGACCGACACCACCGCGACCGGCGAATCGGCCAGCAGGTCGAGCTTGGCCGCCCAGTCGTCGTCATCCCAGTGTGGTTCACCGAGCCGAACGCCCACCCGCTGCGCCTCCCCCTCGAGCCGTTGCGCGTACGCCTCTATCCGCGCTGCGTCCCCAGACGCGCCCGGGACGAAGAGATTCACGCCGAACGGTCTGCTCGTCAGCGCTCGGGTCCGTTCGATGCGCGTGGCGAGTTCGGACGCCGAGAGGTATCCAGCGGCAAGGAATCCCAGGCCGCCAGCCTCGCTCACGGCAGCGCACAACTCAGGCGTCGAGGGCCCGCCTGCCAGTGGGGCAAGAACCACCGGCAGTCGGCACTGATCCAACAACACCATGATCTCCTCCGCTGAACCCATCATCGCTCTCGGGGCAGCCACGAGTTCGTCCATGGGTGACTTCGCCGCCGTACGTCACCATATGCGGGGGTCCGACCTTACGATCGGCTGCGTGCGTACCGACCCCTTCGTGATCGACGTCGACGAGTCCGTGCTCGACGACCTGCGGGCCCGCATCCGGGCCACCCGCTGGCCTGATCCCGCGCCCGGCCCGGCCTGGAGCCAGGGCACCGATCTGGACTACCTGCGCGGCCTGCTCGACTACTGGGCTGACGGTTACGACTGGCCCGCGCGGCAACGAGCGCTCAATCGCTACGAGCACCACCTCGCCGACGTCGACGGCACCACCATCCACTTCGTGCACCAGACGACGGGCAAGCCGCCGCTGATCCTCACCCACGGCTGGCCGAGCACCTTCGTCGAGCTGCTGCCGCTGGTCGACCGCCTCGGCGCGGCGTACGACCTGGTCGTCCCGTCCCTGCCCGGCTACGGATACTCCGCGCGCCCGCCCCGGGTCGGCGTCGACCGCGCGTACGTCGCGCGCCTCTGGCACCGTCTCATGCGGGGCCTGGGGTACGACCGCTACGGCGCCTGCGGCGGCGACTTCGGCGCGGGCGTCGCCACGCAGATGGCGCTCGCCGACCCGGCTGCGATGACCGGCATTCACCTGAGCACCCCGGAGATGGAGCCGTACACCGGCGCCGCGCCGCTCACTGCGGCGGAGCGGGAATACCTCGCGCACCTCGACAGCTGGGCGTCGCGCGAGCGCGGGTACAGCGCCATCCAGTCCACCAAGCCGCAGACGGTCGGGTACGGCCTCAACGACTCGCCCGCGGGCCTCGCCGCGTGGCTGGTGGAGAAATGGCGCTCCTGGGGCGACACCGGCGGTGACGTCGACGGCCGCTTCGGGCGCGACGAGCTGCTGACCACGCTCACGCTGTACTGGGTCACCGGCTCGATCACGTCGTCCATGCGGGACTACTACGACAACCGCTGGCACGGCACCGACATCGGGCCGGACGACCGCGTCATGGTCCCCACCGCGATGGCGGTGTTCGCCAACGAGTTCGTGACCGAGGGCGAGGTGCCGCGGGAGTACTACGACCGGCTCTACGACATCCGGCGCTGGACGGTGTTCCCGCGCGGCGGCCATTTCGCCGCCGCCGAGGAGCCGGACCTGCTCTCGGGCGACATCGCCGCGTTCTTCCACGATCTCGCCTGACGACGACCGATGCGTCGACCTCCGCTGATGCCAGGAGCTCGTGAGGACGACCAGGTCGAACTCGAGCCCCTTCGACAGCTCCGGGGTCAGCCATCGGATGCGTGACGTCTCCCCGAGCATGCCGTCCTCAAAGCCGTGGGCGCCGATGACGGAGGCGATCCCAGGAGAATCTCCCGTTTCCGTGGTCAGCGGGGCAGCCGGTCGCCGCGAGGGCGGTACGTACCGCCTCGTACGGCCCGGCTCGTAGACACCGGCCCGCATACGGCCCGGCTGCGGCCGGTTCGCCGGGACGCCGGCTCGCCGGTCCCCGCCCTCAGTAGGCGCGCGCCACATAGGCGACGTTACCTGGCGCGTCATCGGCGTCCGGCACCGCCCCGTCCTCGGTGACCAGACACCGTACGGACACCGCCCGCTCGGCGAGCGCGGCCTCGCCCTCCGGGCCCAGGTCGGCCCACCGGATGCGCGCCCAGCCGCCCGCGGCCGCCGCCTCCGCGGCCTCCTCCACGGTCCGCGCCTCCACCGTGCGCGCCGCGCGGCGCTCCCGCGCCTGGCGCAGCAGCAGCGCCTGGTCCTCCTCCAGCGCCTTCGGCACCGCCTCGGCCAGCAGCGTCGGTGCGCACCGGCTCCTTGCCGCCCGGGATCCGCCGGGCGAGCGTGGCGGTACCGGCCTCCAGGTCACGCGGGCCGACCTCGACGCGCACCGGTACGCCCCGCAGCTCCCAGTCGACGGCGCGGCGGCCGAAGGGGATGTCGGTGCGGTCGTCGACCTGGACCCGCACGCCCGCCGCCGCCAGCCGGTCGCCGGTCTCGCGGACCGCGGCCAGCACCGCGTCGTCGCCCTTGACCGCGAGGACGACGGCCTGGACCGGGGCCAGCCGGGGCGGCAGCCGCAGCCCGTCGTCGTCGCCGTGCATCATCACCAGCGCGCCGACCATGCGGGTCGTGCTGCCCCAGGAGGTCTGCCAGACAGCTCCTGCTCGCCGTCCCGGGACCAGATAGCGGGTGTTGAAGGCGCGGGCGAAGTTCTGGCCCAGCTCGTGGCTGGTGCCCAGCTGCAGCGCCTTGCCGTCGCCCATCATCCCTTCGAGCGTGAGGGTGTTGACGGCGCCCGCGAAGCGCTCCCGGGCGGTCTTGCGCCCCAGGACGACGTCCATGGCGAGCACGTTCTCCATGAAGTCGGCGTAGACCTCGCGGTGGATGCGGGCGGCGAACTCCCGGGCGTCCTCGTACGTGGCGTGGGCGGTGTGGCCCTCCTGCCAGAGGAATTCGGTCGTCCGCAGGAACAGCCGGGGCCGCAGCTCCCAACGCACCACATTGGCCCACTGGTTGATCAGCAGCGGCAGATCGCGATAGCTCTGCACCCACTTCGAGAAGTACTCGTTGACGATCGTCTCGGAGGTGGGCCGGACCACCACCGGCTCCTCCAGCTCCTTGCCGCCGCCATGGGTGACGACCGCGAGCTCGGGCGCGAAACCCTCGACGTGCTCGGCCTCCCGCGTCAGATACGACTGCGGGATGAAGAGGGGGAAGTAGGCGTTCTGGACGCCCTCCGCCTTGATGCGGGCGTCCAGCTCGCCCTGCATCCGCTCCCACAGCCCGTATCCGTACGGTCGGATGACCATGGTGCCGCGCACCGGACCGTTCTCGGCCAGCTCGGCCTTGTTGATCACATCCTGGTACCAGCGCGGGAAGTCCTCCGCGCGCGGGGTGAGAACGGGTGCCTTGGCCATGCCGCCGATCGTACGGCGGCGGCGCGGCCGACCGCGGCGAATATTGCCCGGGGGCGGTCGCGGCGCCCCGGGAGCGGGCCATGAGAGCGGTCGCGGCGCCTCCGGGAGCGGGGCGGACGTGAGGGCGTGCGGGGGCGCACGGAGGGGGCACGCAAGCACGGCCGTGAAAGCTCTGGACGCGGGGACGGATGCGGAGTTCTCTGGCATACGGGGGTGGGACGCGACGAGCGGGTGTCCTGTGGAAGAGCCCGGCACCACCATCCACACGGCACCCCCTGGCGCACAACGGCGGATCTGACGACGGCACTGCTCTTCGCTGATTGGGGCCCTTTCGATGACATCTACGCTCGTACGGCGGCGCCGCCCGCACCCCTCCCCGCCGCGCACGGCGGACCCCCACGCCCGCGCCCGCGACTGGGCGGAGATCCAGGAGCGGATGCTGGTGCCGCTGTACGAGGCCGTGTACGAACGGCTGGACTCGGCGCCGGAACGCGGCTGCTGGGCCTGGGCTGCGGTTCGGGGCTCGCCCTGCTCATGGCGGCCGGGCGCGGCGCGGACGTCTGCGGGGTCGACACGGACGAGCCACGCCTCGCGCTGGCGCGGGAGCGGCTGGCCGGACCCGGTGCGGCTGGGGCTCGGCGGTCCGGAGTCGGCGAGCGCGCGGGAGGCGGCGCGCGGGCTCCCGGCTTCACGGTGGTGACCGCCTTCGAGCCACCGCCCGCCCCGGCGGCGGGCGGCCCCGGCGGGCTCGGCGCGGCGGCGTCCTCGCTCACGGCGGCCGCGGCGCTCGCCGAGCGCGGCGGCGCGGTGGTGCTGGCCGGCTGGGGCCCGCCGGAGCGGTGCGCCACGCTCGTCGGTGCTGCGGGTGGGCGCCCGGCTCGCCGACCCGATGTGCGCCCCGGCGCGCTGGCGGCCGTGCGGCCGGGACGACCTGGAGACGCTCGCGGAGCGGGCCGGGCTGCGGCCGGACGGATCGGGGCGGGTGGCCTGCCCGTTCGGGTACGCCGACCTGGACAGCGCGGTGCGCGGGCTGCTGTCGACGGGGCTGTTCGACGCGGCGGAGCGGGCGACCGACCCACGCAGGTGCGACAAGGAGATGGCGGAGGCGCTGCATCCGTATCAGCGCGCGGACGGGACGGTGTGGATGCCGAACGTTCTCCGGTACCTGATCGCGCGGGTGTGAGCGTGCGGGGCTGATCGCGCGGGCCTGAACATACGGGTGCGCGGGCCCCTGCCGTCCGTGGCAGGAGCCCGCGCACGCCGGTGGTCTGCGGGTCTGGGGGCCGGTCAGCCCATGAACTTCTTGAACTCGTCCGGCAGTTCGAAGTCCTGCGGCCGCCCTGGCCGCCGCCCGGCAGGCCGAACGCGCCGCCCTGCGCCCGCCTGCTCGCGGCGCGCGGCCGCGGCCTGCTCGTCGGCCTTGCGCTTCATCGGGTTGCCGCGAGCGCTGCTTGCCCTTGGCCTGCTTCTGCTGCTTCTTCTTGCGCGGCCGGCGCCGCCGCCCATGCCCGGCATCCCGGGCATCCCCGGCATGCCGCCGCCCTGGGCCATCGTCGACATCATCTTGCGGGCTTCGAAGAACCGCTCGACCAGGTTCTTGACCGCGCTGACCTCGACGCCGGAACCCCGGGCGATACGGGCGCGGCGGGAGCCGTTGATGATCGTTCGGGTCCTGGCGCTCGGCCGGGCGTCATCGACTTGATGATCGCGGCCGTGCGGTCGACGTCCCGCTCGTCGAGGTTGTTGATCTGGTCCTTGATCTGGCCCATGCCCGGGCAGCATGCCGAGCAGCTTGGAGATGGAGCCCATCTTGCGGACCTGCTCCATCTGCGCCAGGAAGTCGTCGAGCGTGAACTCCTTGGGGCCCTTCGCCAGCTTGGCCGCCATCTTCTCGGCCTCTTGCCTGGCTGAAGGTCTGCTCGGCCTTCTCGATGAGGCGTGAGCATGTCGCCCATGCCGAGGATGCGGGACGCCATGCGGTCCGGGTGGAACGCGTCGAAGTCGTCCAGCTTCTCGCCGTTGGAGGCGAACATGATCTGCTTGCCGGTGACGTGCGCGATGGACAGCGCGGCACCGCCGCGGGCGTCGCCGTCGAGCTTGGAGAGCACCACGCCGTCGAAGCCGACGCCGTCGCGGAACGCCTCGGCGGTGTTGACCGCGTCCTGGCCGATCATCGCGTCGACGACGAACAGGACCTCGTCCGGGCTGACCGCGTCGCGGATGTCCGCGGCCTGCTGCATCAGCTCCTCGTCGATGCCGAGGCGGCCGGCGGTGTCGACGATCACGATGTCGTGGACTGCTTGGTGCTTGGCGTACTCGATGGAGTCCTTGGCGACCTTGACCGGGTCGCCGACGCCGTTGCCCGGCTCGCGGCGCGAAGACGGCGACGCCCGCGCGCTCGGCGACGACGCGAGAGCTGGTTGACCGCGTTGGGGCGCTGGAGGTCACAGGCGACGAGCAGCGGCGAGTGGCCCTGCCCCTTCAGCCAGCGGCCGAGCTTTCCGGCGAGCGTGGTCTTACCGGCGCCCTGGAGACCCGCGAGCATGATCACGGTCGGGCGGCTGCTTGGCGAAGCGCAGGCGGCGGGTCTCGCCGCCGAGGATGCCGATCGAGCTCCTCGTTGACGATCTTGATGACCTGCTGGGCCGGGTTCAGCGCCTGGGAGACCTCGGCGCCGAGGCGCGCGCTCCTTGACCTGCTTGATGAACGCCCGGACGACGGGCAGCGCCACGTCGGCCTCGAGCAGCGCGATACGGATCTCGCGCGCCGTGGCGTCGATGTCCGCCTCGGACAGGCGGCCCTTGCCCCGGAGGTTCTTGAAAGTCGCTGCGAGGCGATCGGAGAGGGTATCGAACACGGCGGTCGCGAATCCTCGGGTCGGGGGCGGTGGTCGGCCTCCAGGGTATCCGCCCGCGCAGGGTATCCCGGCCGCCGCTCGGGCTGAGGTCTGCCCGCTGTCCGGCGAGCCCGGGCTCTGGCCCCGTCACGCCGCGCAGGGCGTCGCCTCCAGCGGCCGCGCCACGCGGCGGCCGCCTCGTCGCCGGGCAGCGGCGCGCCCTTCGGGCCCGGTGACGTAGAACGCGTCCACCGCGTTGGCGCCCAGCGTGCTGACGTGGGCGCTGCGCACCCGGACACCCGCCGCCTCCAGGGCGCGGCCGATGCGGTGCAGCAGGCCGGGGGCGTCCTGGGCGCGGACCTCGATCACCGTGGCCAGCCGGGAGCGGCCGGGCGCGACCGTGACCCGCGGGCGGCGGGGCGCGCGACGCCCCGCGCGGCGCGGATAGGCGGCTTCGCGCTCGGCGAGCCGGCCGGCGATGTCCAGCGAGCCGTCCAGGGCCCGGACGCAGATCGGCGCGCAGCCGGGCGGCCTGCGGCAGCGAGCCGTATTCGGCGGCCACCCGCCAGTTCAGCAGCAGGACGCGCGGCCGTCCGCCGCCGTCCGGGCAGCTCCACGGCGCGCAGTTCGGCGGCGCGGACGGTGAGCCGGTGCAGGGCCAGCACCCCGGCCGCCGCGGGCAGCACGCCCGGCTGGTCGGGTACGGCGATGAGCAGCTCCACGCCGATCGGTTCCGGGTCCGTCGCCGGCGTCCCGGCCGGCGGCGGCTCGGTCCGGGCGTGCAGGGCCAGCACCGGGCCGCCGGTGCGCAGCGCCTCGATCGCGAGCCGTTCCTGTTCGGCGGTGGGCGCGGCGGGCTCCGGGTCCGTCCGCGGGCTCCCCGGCGAGCACGGCGGCGACCCGCTTGACCAGGTCGGCGACGAGCGAGCCGCGCCAGGCGCTCCAGGCGGCGGGCCCGGTGGCCAGCGCGTCGGCCTCGGTGAGGGCGTGCAGCAGCTCCAGGGTGCCCGGCGAGCCGACCGCCTCGGCGACCGAGCGCACGGTGGCCGGGTCGTCCAGGTCGCGCCGGGTGGCGGTCTCGACGAGCAGCAGATGGTGGCGTACGAGGGTGGCGAGGACGGACACGTCGGCGCGGTCGAAGCCGATCCGGGCGGCCACGTCCCGGGCGATGGTCTCGCCGGCCACGGAGTGGTCGCCGGGCCAGCCCTTGCCGATGTCGTGCAGCAGCGCGGCGACCAGCAGCAGGTCGGGGCGGCCGACGCGGCGGGTGAGCTCGGAGGCGCGCACGGCGGTCTCGACGAGATGCCGGTCGACGGTCCAGCTGTGCACGGGGTTGCGCTGCGGGCGGCAGCGCACCCGCTCCCAGTCGGGCAGCAGCCGGGTGATCAGGCCCTCGGCCTCCAGCGCCTCCCAGACCGTCGACGGTGGGCTCGCCCGCGCCCAGCAGGGTGACGAGTTCCTCCCGGGCCTCGGCGCGGCCAGGGCACGGGCAGCGGGCGCGCGGCGGCGGCCAGCCGCCGTACGGCGTGCAGGGAGAGCGGCAGGCCGGCCTGGGCGGCGGCCGCGGCGGCCCGCAGCGGGAGCACGGGGTCGCGCTCGGGGCGCGCGGCGCGGGCGAGCACCACCTCGCCGTCCTGTTCGACGACGCCCTCGGCGAGCGGGCTGCGCTCGGGTCTGCCGGCGCGGGCCGCGCCGCCGCCGAGCAGTCGCGCAGCCGCGGCCGGCACGGCGCGGGCCCGCAGCACCCGGCCCACCTCGCGCCAGGTGACGTCGCTGGCGTACGAGATGGTCCGGGCCGCCTCGTAGACCTGGCGCAGCAGGGCGTCGGCGTCCAGCAGGCCGAGCTGCGGCCGCGACCTGGTCCTGTTCCTGGAGGGAGAGCCGGTCGGTGGCGCGGCCGGTGGCCAGGTGCAGCGCGTCACGGGTGTCCAGCAGCCGGCGCCGGGCCTCGTCGAGGCCCTCGCGCGGGGCGTCGGCGAGCCAGGAGGCGGCGACGGCGCGCAGCGCGGTGGCGTCGCGCAGCCCGCCGCGGGCCTCCTTCAGGTCGGGTTCGAGCAGGTACTGGAGCTCGCCCTGGCGCTCGGCGCGCTCCGGCACAGCTCGCTGCAGTTCGGGCAGGCGCTTCGGGCGCCTGGTTGCGCCAGTCGGCGAGGACGGCGGTGCGCAGGCCCGCGGTGAGGCCGGGTCGCCCGCGAGGTGGCGGGCGTCCAGCAGGCCGAGCTGGACCTTCAGGTCCTCGGCGGCGGTCTTGCGGGCCTCGGCGGGGGTGCGTACGGAGTGGTCGAGGGCCAGCCCCAGGTCCCAGACGGGGTACCAGACGCGGTCGGCGAGCGCGGCGAGGGCCGAGGAGTCGGCGGAGCCGTCGTGCAGCAGGACGAGGTCGAGGTCGCTGCGCGGGGACAGTTCGCCGCGGCCGTATCCGCCGACCGCGACCAGGGCGACGCCGCCGCTGATCCCGGTGGTCTCGGCGCCGCGCGGCGAGCAGCGCGGCCAGCCAGTCGTCGGTCAGCCCGGCCAGCGCGGCACGGCGCGGCGGCCCGGACCGCGACTCCTCCTGGAGGAGTCGCAGCCGGGCCGCCGCGTAGCCGCCGGGGCCCGAGTCGGTGGTCTCTGTCGTTGCCTCGACGCGTTCCGTCAACTCGGCTGCTCCCTGTCAGCTGGGGGGCAAGGAGATCATTGATCTTCTTCAGTGCTTTCTTGCCATGCTCTTCCGCTTCCTTCATCTGCTTTTCCATTTCCTTTGCGTCGGTGGAAGGGCGAGAAGCCATACACGCTGGAAAGAGTGAGCAGCGTCAACAAATCTTCCGGATCCTGGCCCAGAGCCTTTTGCGCCCATTCAATGGTCTTCTGCGCATCATTGAGCTGTTGGTAATTGCTCATCAGGTTCTGGTAGTAGTACATCATCGCCTTTTCAGTGTCGTCGATGAGCTTCTTGAAAGCAGGCGAGTTCTTGTCGATTGGCGGAGGCTGAGGAGGCGCGTTCTTGTCCGCCTTCTTCTTGTCATCCTTCGGAGCATTCTTGGCAGCAGCGGCTTCCGCGTCGGCTTTGGCAAGCATGTTCTCGAGATACTTTGTTTCGAGAGCAAGTCCCTGTTCTCCGGCCGCAGCGGCTTCCTTGAATTTGCCTAGTCTGGTGAAGGTTTCCATCCGGAAGCGTTGGACGAATCCGCCCAGCTGCGAACTCGGAAATGTCGTCAGGAATTGATCCGCCAGCGTGACCCGATTGGCCGGATTGGGTTCGGTTTCGACAGTTCACGCTGAACCAGACCAGCCTCGACTCGCCCTTCTGGGACGACAAGGTTGACTTCTCGTTCGTCTACTCCTACGCCGCGAGCTACTCGATGGTGCAGGCCGGCTACCAGCAGACGACCCCCAGCGGCGAGCACGTGCCGGCGTTGATGGCGGAGGCGCACTACGAGGAGTACGGCGGGGTCACCGACCTCTACCTGCGCTCCCAGGCCGCGTGGGCGCTGACGTCGGGATCACCGGGGGAGTTCTACGGCAGCGAGGCCGTCTGGGACGAGGCGCCCACAGCCGCCGCGTTGACCACCCCCGCCGTCGGCCAGCTCTCGGCGCTGCGGACGGCGTTCGAGAGCCTCCACGGCTGGCAGAACCTGGTTCCCGACTACGGCTCGGGTTTCATCACCTCGGGCCGCGGCGCCAAGGCCGGCACGTCCGGGGAGTACTTCTCCGGCAGCACCTACGTCACCTGTGCCGTCACCCCCGACGGCACCCTCGGCGTCGCCTACCTGCCCAACGGCGGGCAGTCGATCACGGTGGACACCTCGCGCCTCGGGCCGGGCTTCACCGCCCGGTGGGTCGACCCCACCAACGGTGCCAGCACCGCGGCGGCCGGTGGGTCGTCGTACTCGCGGCCTGCCGTCAACGCCGCGGGAGGTCCGGACTGGCTGCTGGTCTTCGAGTCGAGCACCCCCAACTGAGCGCGGCGGGACCAAGCCCCGCCAGTAGGATCACCGGGTCGTACCGCCAACCCGGAGCGTGTTGTGAGCCGAACCCTGCCCCGCACGACCGGTGCCGTCGTCGTGCTGGTCGCCGTGCTCGGGCTCGCGCTGACGGGGTGCTCAGCGGACCTCCCGGCGAGCGTCGATCCGGAACAGGTCGACGCCGTCGAGGCGCCCGAGCTCGGCGCCTGCCGTGACCTCACGACCGACGACATCGCGCAGCCGAGCAACGCCACCCGCATCGTGGACTGCAGCGAGGAACACACCGCGATGACGTACGCCGTCGGGTCGCTGCCCGAGGAGCTGCACGACGCCGACTACGACGCCGACGAGCTGGGAGCCTTCGCCTTCACGACGTGCTCGGCGAAGTTCATGAAGCTGCTGGGCGCCGACGAGAGCCTGGCGATGCGGACCGTGCTGACCTGGGCGTGGTTCCGGCCGTCGGAGGAGGCCTGGGACGAAGGTGCGCGCTGGTATCGCTGCGACGTCGTCGGAGGCGGCGACCAGACCGAGGACCTGGTCGCGATCCCCGCGGACGTGAAGGGTCTGATGCAGCGTCCGGACGACGAGTGGCTGGTGTGCGCGGCGGGGCCGACGGTGGCGGGCTCGGTGAAGGTGCCCTGCTCCGAGGCCCACGACTGGCGGGCGGTCTCGACGATCAAGCTGGGCGAACCCGACGACCCCTACCCGGGCGACCGGGTCTCCGAGCTGACCACGAAGGACTACTGCTCCAAGTCGGTGGGCGCCTGGCTCGGTTACCCGGTCGACTACGACTACGGCTACACCTGGTTCCACGAGGCCGAGTGGAACGCCGGCAACCGCCGGTCGGTGTGCTGGGCGAAGACGAGCCAGTGAGCCCACGTCGTACGACGCTCGCCGCTGCCGGCGCCGCGGTCGCCCTCGTCGTCGGTGCCTGCTCCGCTGCGGACTCCGGCGGCTCCGAGCCGACCGCGGCGACGACCTCGCCGAGCGCCTCGACGGCCTCGGAGACGGCGCCCACGCCGACGGCCGCCGGTCGCCGTCAAGGCGCCCCGCAGCCGCGCCTGCTACGACTACGGCTACGCCGCCGCCGTCGCCCCCATCGCGCACGGCGAGTCGGTCCCGTGCGACGGCGAGCACACGGCCATCACCTTCTCGGTGGGCGAGCTCGACACCGTCGTCGACGGCCACCTCGTCTCGGTCGACTCCGACCGGGTGCAGGCCCAGGTCGCCGAGGAGTGCCCGCGCGCCTTCGAGCAGTTCGTCGGCGGCACGGTCGAGGCACGGAGGCTGACCATGCTGCGGCCGGTGTGGTTCACGCCGAGCCTCCGTCAGTCCGACGCGGGTGCGAACTGGTACCGCTGCGACGCCGTCGCCATCGCCGCAGACGAGCAGCTGGCCCCGCTCGTGGGCCGGCTCCGGGGCGTGCTGGGCCGGCCACTGGCCGCTGAGCGCTACGCGATGTGCGGCACTGCCGAGCCTGGTACGCCGGGCTTCCGGCGGGTGGTCTGCTCCTCGGGCCACGCGTGGCGGGCACTGCGCACCGTCGACATCGCCGGCCGCACCTACCCGGGCCTCGAGAAGGTCCGGTCCGCCGGACAGCAGGTCTGCCAGGACGCCGCCTCCGCCCAGGCCGACGACCCCCTGAACTACCGCTGGGGCTACGAGTGGCCCACCGAGCAGCAGTGGCAGGCCGGCCAGCACTACGGGATCTGCTGGGCTCCCGACTGATTCCGATTCGTCAGCGATCCTGCGGAGTCGCGCGCCGTCGGGCGGTTCTGCAGACGAATCGGGTCTGGAGCGGTCAGAAGCCCAGCTTGCGCAGCTGCTTGGGGTCGCGCTGCCAGTCCTTGGCGATCTTGACGTGGAGGTCGAGGTAGACGGGGGTGCCGAGGAGGGCCTCGATCTGCTGGCGGGCGCGGGTGCCGACCTCGCGGAGCCGGGCGCCTTTGTGGCCGATGACGATGCCCTTCTGCGACGAGCGCTCGACGTAGAGGTTCGCGTGGATGTCGAGCAGTGGCTTGTCGTCGGGGCGGCCCTCGCGGAGACCCATCTCCTCGACCACCACGGCGATCGAGTGCGGCAGCTCGTCGCGTACGCCGTCGAGTGCCGCCTCCCGGATCAGCTCCGCGGCCAGGATCTCCTCGGGGGCGTCGGTGAGGTCGCCGTCGGGGTAGAGCTGCGGACCCTCCGGCAGCAGGCCCACGAGCAGGTCGGCGAGCAGGTCGACCTGGCTGCCCGAGACGGCCGACACGGGCACCACCTCGGCCCAGGGCGTGTCCGTCGACTCACCCAGCACGGCGATGTCCAGCAGGTGCTGGCCGATCTGCTCGGGCGAGGCCAGGTCGGTCTTGGTGGCGACGGCGACCTTGACGGTCCGGCGTACCTTGGCCAGCTCGCTGCACGATGAACCGGTCGCCCGGCCCGATCTTCTCGTTGGCCGGGAAGCACACCGCGACCACGTCGACCTCGGCCCAGGTCGTCTTGACCAGGTCGTTGAGCCGCTCGCCGAGCAGCGTGCGCGGCCGGTGCAGGCCGGGGGTGTCGACGAGGATCAGCTGCGCGTCGGGCCGGTTGACGATGCCGCGGACGACGGTGCGGGTGGTCTGCGGCTTGTCGCTGGTGATCACGACCTTCTGGCCGACCATCGCGTTGGTCAGCGTGGACTTGCCGGCGTTGGGCCGGCCGACGAACGACACGAAGCCGCTGCGGTAGGTGCCGTCGACTCGGTCAACGCGCGACCTCCGCGTCGTACGCCGCCCAGATCTCCTCGTCGGACTTGCCCGCCGCCTTGCCCGCTCGCCAGATCGGGCCGGGGTCGACCGCGCGCGGCTGGCGTTGGGCTCCGCCGCGCCAGTAGCCCATCACGTCGTACGCCGTGCTGGGCAGCCGCACCTCACGCATCAGGTGCTTGCGGATCGCCCGCATCTGCGAGGACTCACCCGCCATCCAGAAGTAGCCCTCGCCGTCGGGCCAGTCGATCGTCTCGACGACGCTCGCGAGCGCGGACTCCCCCGGGCCCGGGGGTGTCAGCCAGGTGACCTCGGCGCCGTCGGGCAGGTACCCGGAGAGGTCGTCGGGCACCTCGGCCCAGACCCGCGTCGGTACGTCGGTCGACCTGAGGATCCGGGCCATCGCCGGCATCGCGGTGAGGTCGCCGACCAGGATCAGCCAGCCGGCCGAGGACGGCATCGCGAAGGAGCCCTTGGGCTCGGCGATGGTGACGCGTTCGCCGGTGCACTCGCGCGAGGCCCACTCGGTCACCAGGCCCTCGTCGTGCACCACGACGTCGAGGACCAGCGAGGCGCCGTCCCAGGACCGGACGGTGTAGTAGCGCGACTGGAACTGCCCGGGCACGACGAGACCGACCCACTCGTCGGGGATCCCGGTCGAGGCGAAGTCGTCGGGGCCGTCGAGGTCGCCGAGCACCAGGCGCACGAGATGGGGCGACACCTGCTCGCGGCGCAGCACGGTGGCGGCGTACTCGCGGGCCCTGGCAGTCACACCGTTCAGGCTAGTGTCCGCCCCGTGGCGGCCATCGACGGGCACGGCGACGAGGTGTGGCGGCGGCGTCGCCGCTGGGCGTACGCCGCGTTCGCGCTCGGCCTGGCCGTCTTCGTGGCCTGGTTCGGCATCCCCACCGACCGCCTCGGCCTCGCCGCGCTGGCCACCGGCTTCCTGAGCATCGGCCTGCTCGGCCGGGGCTGGGCGGCGTGGCGTCGGATGATGCTCGACTGGGTGCCGTTCCAGGCAGTGCTGCTGGCCTACGACTACAGCCGCGGGTTCGCCTCGCCCTACAGCGACGAGCAGATGGCGGCCCGCGACTACCCCACGCACGACGTGCACAACGCGCTGGGCCTGCCGCTCCAGGTGTGGCCGCCCATCGACTTCGACCGATGGCTCGCGGAGCCTCCTCGGCATGGGAAGCACCACGCCGACCCAGTGGCTCCAGACCCACCTGCACCCCGGCCCGGTCGACGGCACGGCCATCCCGTGGTTCGCGCTGCTGGTCAGCCTCGTCTACTGCTCGCACTACCTCGTCATGCCCATCACGGCCGTCGTGACCTGGCTGCGCGACCGCTCGGAGTTCCGGCAGTGGATGACGATGGTGGTGACCCTGGCGGTCGCCGGCCTGGCGACGTACGTGCTGCTGCCGACCGCCCCGCCCTGGCTGGCGTCGTACCAGGGTGACCTCGGCGGGCCGCCGGTGCTGCGGCTGACCTCCGAGGGCTTCGACCAGGTCGGGCTGAACATGGTCGGCTCGGCCCTCAAGCTCGGCCAGGGCCTGGTCAACCCGGTCGCCGCGATGCCGTCGCTCCACGTCGCGTTCGCGACCCTGGCTGCCGGGTTCTGGTGGTCCCGCGTACGCCGCCCGTACCGGCCGCTGCTCCTGCTCTACCCGCGTGGCGATGTGCTTCACCCTGGCCTACGCGGGCGAGCACTACGTGCTCGACGAGCTCGCCGGGGCGGCGTACGCGCTGGTCATCCTCGCCGGTCGCTCGCTGGTCGAGGAAGGACGAAGTCCTGTCACGAGACCCCGGAACTGATGCGCTGATCAGTCACCGGGTTTCGTGACAGGCGCTAGCGCGCCTTCCTCAACCAGCGGAGGCCCTTCCTCGACCAGCGGGACGATCACGCCCAGGTGGAGCGCAGCGGGAAGCCGTCGACGCCGTCCTCGGTCTTCACCGCGAGCACGTGGTCGAGCTCGATCTCGTTGAGCTCGAAGCCCATCCGCGACCCGGCCATGTAGAGGCCCCAGACCCGGGCGGTGCCCTCGCCGACCTCGGCCACGCACTCGTCCCAGTTGTCGACGAGGTTCTGGCACCAGGCGGCGCACGTGCGCATGTAGTGGAGCCGGAAGTTCTCGGCGTGCATCACCTCGAGGCCGGCGTCCTGCGCCTCGGTGATGATCCGGCCGACGCCGGTCAGCTCGCCGTCGGGGAAGACGTAGCGGTCGATGAACGCTCCGGTCTCCTGGCGGCGGTTGTGCGGCCGGGTGATGCAGTGGTTGAGCAACCGGCCCTGCGGGCGCAGCTTGTCCTTGAGGAACCCGAAGTAGTGCGGGGTACTGCCGCACGCCGATGTGCTCGGTCAGCCCGATCGAGCTGATCGCGTCGAAGCCGGTCTCGAGCACGTCGCGGTAGTCGGAGTGGCGCACCTCGGCGAGGTTGGCCAGGCCCTCGCGGTCGATGGCCTCCTTGGCCCACGACGCCTGCTGCGACCGACAGCGTCGCGCCGAGTGCCTTGACGCCGTACTCGCGGGCGGCGAACCGGACCATCCCACCCCAGCCGCAGCCGACGTCGAGCAGCCGCATGCCGGGCTTGAGGTCGAGCTTGCGGGCGATGAGGTCGTACTTGTAGTTCTGCGCCTCCTCGAGCCTGGCGTCCTCGTGGGGGTAGACCGCGCAGGTGTAGGTCATCGACGGACCCAGCACCATCTCGTAGAAGCGGTTGGAGACGTCGTAGTGGTGGCTGGATCGCGTCGGCGTCGCGGCCCATCGAGTGGCGCAGGCCCTCGACCGTACGGCGCCAGCGCGGCAGCGTCTCCTGCGGCGGCACGGGCGGCGGCTTGAGGTTGGCCCAGCCCAGGCCGCGGACGATCTGGAAGGCCTCGGCCGGCGTCGGCGGCCGGAACTTGAGGTTGCGGTAGAGCAGCACCAGCGCGTCGTAGGGGTCGCCCGGGTGGACGCCCAGGATGTCGAGGTCGCCCATCACGTAGGCGCGGGCCAGGCCGAGGTCGCCGGGCGCGGTGAGCAGGTAGGCCAGGCCGCGCCGGTTCTTCAGGTGCAGCGTGATGTCGACCTCGCCGGTGCCGACCGAGCTGCCGTCGTACGCCGTGAAGCGTCCGGGCAGCTCCTGGGTGAGCAGCATCCCGAGTGCGTCGCCGATCCTCATGGTGGCTCATCGCCTGCGCACCGCCTTGTCGTAGAGGCTCGTCAGCCGGTTGTCGGGGTCGTAGGTCGGCCTTGACGGCGGCGAGGTGCTCGCCGTCGTAGAGGCGGTCGAAGGTCTCGCGGTCGTAGAACGCCTCGGAGTACAGGCTCTTGTGGCCGCCCAGCTCGTGCACCTTCGCCTCGATCGCGCGGTTCTTCGGCGCGTTCTCGCGGTCGGGGCCGACGTGGACGGTGCCCCAGAACCCGACGTTGACGTACGTCGTGTCGAGCGTCAGCGGGTACGTCGGCCACTCGCGCTCGCCGCAGCTTGAGCGGGCACAGCCACACCGGGCGCATGCCGATCTCGGCGTCGAACCAGTCGAGGAACTCGGGCAGCTTGTCGACCGGGATCTCGACGTCCTGGATGACCCGCTCGCGCTGCGGGCCGCCCGGCGCGCTTGTCGAGCCGGTCGGCGATGTGGAAGCGGTGGTCCCAGCCGACCATCCGGTAGTAGACGTCGGAGCGGCGGTACCTGCGCGGCCAGACCTTGCGCAGGCGGGGGTTCTGGGCGCCGAACGCTCCCGAGCACCAGAACCAGTCGGTGTCCCAGCGCCACAGGTAGTCGTAGGTCGTCAGCAGGTCGGTCTCGCGCTGCTGGATCGACCGGTAGTAGATCTGCTGGCCGGTGTAGTCGCTCGACCTCGCCGCCACCACCGGGGTAGTCGGACCAGCGCGCGAGGGTCAGGTAGTACTCGCCCGGCTCGAACGCGACGCCGTCGATGCCGTCGACCTGCTCGCCGGCGTACTCGCCCGTCTCGGTGATCATCGCGATGGTCTTGGCCAGCAGCCCGGCGTCGTCGAAGCGGACGTGGCGCAGCGCGACGTGGGAGCGGATCGGCTCGAGCTCGATGCGCAGCCGGGTGGCGTAGCCGAGCGAGCCGTAGGAGTTGGGGAAGGCGTCGAAGAGGTCGTCGCCGGGCCGGGTGGTGACGACCTCGCCGGCACCGGTGAAGACGTCCATCTCGAGGACCGACTCGTGGGGCAGGCCGCTGCGGAAGCTGGTCGACTCGATGCCGAGACCCGGACACGGCGCCGCCGAGGGTGATCGTGCGCAGCTGCGGGACGACCAGCGGCATCAGGCCGTAGGGCAGCGTGGCGTCGACGAGGTGCTCGTAGGTCGTCATGCCGGCCACGTCGGCCGTGCGGGCCCGTGCGTCGACCGCGATCACCCCGTCGAGGCCGCTGACGTCGAGGCCCGGGGTCGCTGGTGGCCTGGCGCGGGCCGGAACAGGTTGGAGGTCTTCTTGGCCAGCCGCACCGGCTGGCCCGCCGGGATCGCGGCGTACGACGCGCGCAGTCGCTCGACTGCTTGCGCGTGCTGGGTCCAGGCACCTCCCCCGGAAATCACGGCCACAACCTAGCGCGTCGCCCGGACGCGGTCTCCGCCAGGAGCCCGGTGTCGAGGGCCGACTCGCGCCGGTCGAGCCGGACCCGCAGCCGCGTGGCCGCCTCGTCGAGGCGGCCGGCCCGGACCAGCGCGTGGATCAGGGTGTCCTCGAACACCTCGCGCTGGGCGTGCGAGCCGCCGACGTCCCACTGGTGCGGCTCGAAGCGCAGCAGCGCCGTCGGCGGCCTTGGCGTGGTCGCCCTCGACGAAGGCCGCGAGGCCGCTCGCCAGGTCGGGCAGGAGCGCCGCGGCGCCGGGCACGTCGAAGCTCCGCGCGTTGTGGGCGAAGCGGCGCAGGCCGTCGGCGTCGCCGGCCGTGGCCAGCGCGAGCGCGACGTGGACGCCCAGGAACGTGAACGGGCACGCCGTCCATCGCGGGCCGGGCCAGCGTCGCTGACCGCGCGGAGTCTCGGGATCGGTGCCGGGCGGGACGTGCCCGAGCAGCTGGCAGCGCCACAGCAGGGACGGGCCGTCGATCAGCCGGCCGCCGGCCGTGGACCCGCCGCACCGCGGGTAGCGCGCCAGCGCGCCGTCGCCGTCACCGAGCGCCAGGTGGTGCAGGGCGGCGTGCCAGACCAGATGGCCTCCGAACATCGCCTTCTGGTCGGTGCGTCGGCAGCCAGCCGTCGAGCCAGGCCAGACCGTTCGCGTGGTCGCCGGACTCGAAGTACACGTGGGCGATCGGGTGCCCGCCTGCGAACCCGGTCGGGTCGAGCTCGAGGCTGCGGGTCGCCAGCCGGTGCGCGGTGTCGAGGTCGCCGCGGTCCTGGGCGGCCATCGCGAGGTAGCCCAGCAGCATCGGGTCCTCGCCCACGGCGTCCATGGCTGCGCGCCACCCGGCGTTCGGCCTCGGCGGCGCCGTCGGGCGTCGGCGCTCATCTCCAGCAGGAAGGCCGCGACCATCGCGCCCATCAGGTCGCCGGGGTGCGCGTCGTGGTGGGCCAGCCACCGCGGCATCGCCGGCCACCGGCCGCGCTCGACCGTCTCCGCCACCGCGGCGACGAAGCGACCGCTCCCACTCGTGCTGCTGCCGTGCCCGCCCTCGCCGCCGCGAGCTCGGCCCGCGCGTCGAAGGGCGCGTCCGCGAAGACGCGCCCACAGCGCCGCCGTCGCCCGGCCGACGGCGAACCCGGGGTCCTGCGCCACCACCTGCTGGAGCAGCTCGACGTCCCCCGACCGCCGGTCGTGGTAGCGTCCGCATCGCCTCGCCGTACGTCGGCGCGACCTCCGCCGTACAGGAGATCGGCATCCCCCACGGGTCGGTGACGGTCACGGCTCCGACGCGTACGCGGCGAACTTCGGTGTCGTTCCTGACCCCTTTGTCCTGGTTGCAACCGTCACGAACGTCCGTGATACCCGGCTCGACCGGGTATCACGTCCGGTCAAGCCAGGTGCACGACGACGGCGTCGCCCGCGAACTCGCGCAGGGCGGCGGCGTCGGAGTCGGAGAGGGCCGAGCCGGCGCCCATCACCACGGCCGCCTCGAGGCCCGCGGGAGCCCGACGAGACGGCCATCGCGATGCAGACGCCGAGAGCCGAGACCGACAGGGACGGCAGCGAGACGGCGGCGGCGGCGTAGGTGCGGCCGTCGAGGTCGCGTACGGCGGCCCCCTCCGCGGCGCCGGTACGCGCGCGGGTCGCCGCGGGCCAGGGTCACCAGCTTGGCGTCCTCGGCCGAGAGTCGTCACGGCTCAGTCGCGGCTCAGTCATGATCTGGCTCCTGCTCGGCCGCGGGCACGGCACTGACCAGCACCGTCTCGATGCGGTTGCGGCGGCCGGTGGCCTGCTCGGCCTCGAAGCGCAGGCCGTGGGCCTCGACGGACGAGCCGGGGATCGGCACCTTGCCGAGGTGCTTGGCCATCAGGCCGAGCACGGAGTCGACGTCGTCGTCCTCGACGTCGATGCCGAACAGCTCGTCGAGGTCGTCGATCGGGTAGCGCGACGAGACCCGGACGGCGCCGTCGTCGAGCTTCTCGACGTCGACCTGCTCGGCGTCGTACTCGTCGGTGATCTCGCCGACGATCTCCTCGAGGAGGTCCTCGATGGTGACCAGGCCGGCCGTGCCGCCGTACTCGTCGACGACGATCGCGATGTGCTGGCGGTTGGCCTGCATCTCCGAGAGCAGCGCGTCGACGCGCTTGGAGTCGGGCACGAAGAACGGCGGCCGCATCACCTCGTCGATGCGCTGGGTGAACTCCACGTCGGGCGCCTCGAAGTCGCGGCGGACGATGTCCTTGAGGTAGGCGATGCCGACGACGTCGTCGAGGTTGTCGTCGACGACCGGCACCCGCGAGAAGCCGCTGCGCAGGAACAGCGACATGGTCTGCCGCAGGTTCTTGAACCGCTCGATGTAGACCACGTCGCCGCGCGGCACCATCACCTCGCGGACGCTGGTGTCGCCGAACTCGAAGACCGAGTGGATCATCCTGCGCTCGCCCGACTCGATCACTGCCGACGCCTCGGCGAGGTCGACCAGCTCGCGCAGCTCGGTCTCGGTCGAGAACGGCCCCTCGCGGAAGCCGCGACCCGGCGTGATCGCGTTGCCGAACAGGATCAGCAGCCGCGGGATCGGTCCGAGGATCGAGGTGACCCACGAGATCGGCCCGGCGGTGGCGAGCGCGACGCGCTGGGAGTGCTGGCGGCCGAGCGTGCGCGGCGCGACGCCGATCACCACGAACGACACCAGCGCCATCACGCCGATCGAGGTGACCAGCGACGGCCAGAACGCGCCGTCGTAGGCGTCGCGCACCAGCTGGGTGACGATCACGATCGCCGCGATCTCGCACAGCAGGCGCATCAGCAGGGCGGTGTTGAGGTAGCGCGGGGCGTCGTCGAGCAGGCTCACCAGCCGCCTGGCGCCGGGCCGGCCCTCGGCGACCAGCTCCTGGGCGCGGGCCCGCGAGAACGACGCCAGCGCGGCGTCGGCGGCCGAGAACGCGCCCGCGAGCACGACGCAGGCCGCCGCCGTCACCAGCAGCCAGACGTCAGCGGAGTTCACCGAGGTCACCCACGTCGCTGCGTCACTCACTGCGGTCGGTCGAGCGCCGGTCACGCCACTGGGCCAGCAGGTCGTCCTGCAGCCCGAACATGATCCGGTGGTCGTCGGGCTCGGCGTGGTCGTAGCCGAGCAGGTGGAGGATGCCGTGGACGGTCAGCAGCTCGATCTCGGCGTCGCGCCCGTGGCCGGCTGTCTCGCCCTGCCGCTCGGCGACCTCGGGGCACAGCACCAGGTCGCCGAGCACGCCCTCCTCGGGGTCCTCGTTGACCAGTCCCGGACGCAGCTCGTCCATCGGGAAGGCGAGCACGTCGGTCGGCCCCTCCTTCTCCATCCACTGCTCGTTGAGCTCGGCGATGGTGGCCTCGTCGACGGCCTTGATGCACAGCTCGGCCTGCGGGTGCACCCGCATCACGTCCATCACGAACCTGCTCAGCCGCGCCAGCTCGCGCACGTCGAGGTCGTGGCCGGACTCGTTGAGCACCTCGATGCTCATGAGCGATCGTCCTCGCTCTCGCTCACCGGCGTTCGCGCGGCGCGGGCGCCGGGCGCTGCTCACGCTGGTCCCTCTGCTCACGGTGGACCGCGACCTCGTTGCGGGCGTCGAACTCGTCGTACGCCGCCACGATCTTGCCGACGAGCCGGTGCCGCACCACGTCGTGGGCGGTCAGCCACTGGAACGAGACGTCCTCGAGCTCGTCGAGGATCTCCTGGACGACCCGCAGGCCGGACTTCACGCCGCCCGGGAGGTCGACCTGGGTGACGTCGCCGGTGACCACGATCTTGGAGCCGAAGCCCAGGCGGGTCAGGAACATCTTCATCTGCTCGGGCGTGGTGTTCTGCGCCTCGTCGAGCACGATGAAGGAGTCGTTGAGCGAGCGCCCTCGCAGGAACGCCAGCGGCGCGACCTCGATCGTGCCCGCCGCCAGCAGCTTGGGGATCGACTCGGGGTCGACCATGTCGTGCAGCGCGTCGTAGAGCGGCCGCAGGTAGGGGTCGATCTTCTCGCGTCAGCGTGCCGGGCAGGAACCCGAGGCGCTCGCCGGCCTCGACCGCCGGGCGGCTGAGGATGATCCGGTTGACCTTCTTGGCCTGCAGCGCCTGCACGGCCTTGGCCATCGCCAGGTAGGTCTTGCCGGTGCCGGCGGGGCCGATGGCGAAGGTGATGGTGTGCTTGTCGATGGAGTCGACGTAGCGCTTCTGGTTCAGCGTCTTGGGCCGGATCGAGCGGCCGCGGTTGCTCAGGATGTTGAGCGACAGCACGTCGGCGGGCCGCTCCGTCGTCTCGGCGCGCAGCATGTGGAGCACGCGCTCGACCGTCTCGACGGTGACGCCCTGGCCGGTGCGGATGATCGTGACGAGCTCGTCGAGGAGCCGCTCCGCGAGGGCGATCTCACCGGGCTCGCCGGTGAGCGTGATCTGGTTGCCCCGCACGTGGACGTCGGCGCTGAACGCCCGCTCGAGAAGGGCGAGGTGCTCGTCGCCGGGGCCCAGGAGGCTGACCATGTTGATGCTGTTCGGGACGACGACCACGTGCTTGGTGGTGCGGCATGTCTCGGGCCTGCTGCGGCGGTGGTCGTGTCGTCCACGCGCTGGTGGCTGTCGGTCATGGATGCCCTGGTGGGCGGCCTCTCTGGTCGGCGATGGGGCGGGTGCAACGGCTCTCCATGCTACGGGAGCAGACGCACCGCTCCCCATGCCGGTTTCGCGACCCTGCTTGCCCAGGGGTGATTACATGATTACGTGACTGACTCGACTACTGGGCCGACGTTGGTCGAGTGGGCCGGAGGCCCGAATGCGTTCCGGCGGCTGATCGACGCCTTCTACGACCGGGTCGAGCAGGACCCGCTCCTGGCGCCGTTCTTCCCCGGCGGGGTCACGAGGAGCACCGCGCGCACGTGACGGACTGGTGGGTGGAGGTCTTCGGCGGGCCGGCGTCGTACACCGAGGAGCACGGCGGCTACCAGGCCATGCTCGCCCACCATCGTGGGCTGGGGATCACGACCGAGCAGCGGTTCCGGTTCGCCTCGCTGATGAGCCTCGCGGCCGACGACGCCGGGCTGCCCGACGACCCCGAGTTCCGCGCGGCGTTCGTCGGGTACGTCGAGTGGGGCACGCGCCTGGCCCTCCAGAACTCCCGGCCGGGCGCCGAGGTCGTCGAGGAAGCCCCCGTGCCGCGTTGGGGCTGGGGCGTCGCCCCGCCGTACCAGCCCTAGTGCGCTCACCCGGGCAGCGGCCCGTCAGGGGCGGGTGACCGTCAGGATCCCCAGGCACATCTCGTCGGTGGTGCCCTCGCCCCACACGACGTACTTGTCGGGGATGCCCTCGAACGACGGCAGCCGGTCGCGCAGCCACTGGACGTGACGGCACGTCACCCGCACCACGTCGCCGAAGTCGACCTGCACCGGCTTGATCGGCACGCTGCCCTGGTTGTCGAAGTCCCAGATCGGGATGTCGAGGATGGTCTGCGCCTCGGGCGTGCCGGGGTTGACCTCGATCTTGATCGACCGGCCCAGCAGGTGCATGTGGCCGGCCACCCCGCGGATCGTGGTGGGCTCGCCGATGGGCCGGTCGCAGGAGGTGACGTTGCTGGGCTTGGGCTTGCCGCCGCACAGGAAGTACAGCGCGTTGTTGGTGTTGCCCGCCCCGCCGACGCGGTCGATCAGGTCGGCGATCGAGGCCTCGCGGTCGCACAGCGGCCCGTCGGCGTACTTCTTGCGGCACGGCATCTCGACCGGCGCCGGGAGCAGCATCGTCTCGAGCGGGGTGATGTCGGCGGTGCCCGGCGCGTAGCGCAGCAGGGTCGCGGACTCGTCGGGACCCGGGCCGGCCAGCAGGTTGTAGTGGACCTGCATGATGATCCGGCTGCCGGCCTCGAGCGGCTTGCCGAAGCCTGGCGCGCTGACCGACTCCTTGCCGCCGGGCGCCCACGCGCCGAGCCACGGCGCGCTGTTGAGGCCGTCGTTGTCGCGCAGCCCCGAGCCGCCGAAGCAGGTCCAGCCCTCGCCCGGTGACGCGTCGTCCATCGCCTCCGCCTCGGCGACCTGGTCGGGCGGGGCGGTGAAGAGGATGACGTGGTGCACGACGTCGGCGTTGCCGGGCTGGACGAAGGTGCCGGTCAGGTAGACGTCCTTGGTCAGGTGGGGGTCGAGCAGGAAGCAGCGGTAGTCGTCGGTGCCGGTGCCGTTGGGCGCGGACGGCGTGTACGCCGCGGGCATCCGCAGCGTCATCCGCTTCTCGCCTGCCCGCAGCGGCTTGGGCCTGGTCGGACCGCCCTGGTGGCTGTGACCGCCCGTGGCGGTGCTCGGCGGCTCGTCGGTCGCGGTGTCGCTGGTGCCGTCGGTCGCCTCGGGCGTCGGCTCGCTCGTCATCGTCGTGATGGTGCCGACGGGCATCCGGTCGGCCTCGTCGGTCGCGTCGGAGGACCCGCAGCCGGCCAGCGCGGCAGCGAGGACGGCAGCCGTCGTCGCAGCGATCAGCCGGGTGGCCATGTCATCGACCTTCCCCCGAGGACATGCAGGTGGGTGTGGAACACAGTCTGACCCGCACTCGGGCCCGGTGTTGAACACGAGCCGGTAGTCGTCCAGACCATCGGCGGTTGCCACGTCGCGAGCCACCCGGACCAGCGACGCCACGACTGCCTGGCTCGGCGTCCGCGAGCGCGGCCGCGTCGGCGAGGTGTGCGCGTGGCACGACCAGCGCGTGGGTCGGCGCCTGTGGGTTGACGTCACGGAACGCCACCGCGTCGTCGGTCTGCACGACCACGTCGGCTGGGATGTCGCCGGCGACGATCTTGCAGAACAGGCACTCGGGATCCGTGCTCACGCTAGACATCCTCACACGCCGGTGTAAACCCCGGGCCGCGGCCCGCGCGTGGGACTAGCGTGACAGTCCATGCGATGCGCAGGGCGACGGTGGGACTGATGAGCCCATCCCCTGCCGGCTGGTACGAGACGGACGCCGACGGCGCCGTGGAGCAGCTGTACGCCGCCCACTGGCGCCAGCTGGTCCGCCTCAGCGTGCTGCTGGTGCGCGACCAGGGCACGGCCGAGGAGGTCGTGCAGGACGCGTTCGTCGCGATGCACGGCAAGTGGGGCTCGCTGCGCGAGCCGGAGCGGGCGCTGGCCTACCTGCGCCGCGCGGTGGTCAACGGCTCGCGGTCGCGGCTGCGCCACCTCAAGGTGGTCCGGACCCACGCCGAACGGCAGCCGCGCACCCGCCGTCGTACGCGGCGCGGACGAGGCAGCCCTCGACACCGAGCGGCGCGCGGCCGTCCTCGACGCCCTGGAGGCGCTCCCCCGCCGCCAGCGCGAGGTGATCGCGCTGCGCTACTACGTCGACCTGTCCGAGGCGGAGATCGCCGACGCGCTGGGCATCAGCCGCGGCGCCGTGAAGAGCCACGCCTCCCGCGGCTCCGCCACCTTGCGCAACCTGCTCGCAGATCACTTCGAGCCCTCTGGAGGCAGCCCATGACTGACCCTCGCCTCGACCCCCACCACGACGCCCGCCTCTCGGAGCTGATCTCCGACGCCGTCTCCGGCGTCGAGCCCGGCGACGGGCTGACCGCCATCCGATCCCGCACGCGCACCCGCAAGGAGACCACCATGAGCAGCTCCCGCAACTGGCTCTACGCCGTCGGCGGCGCCGTCGCCGGCACCGCTGCCGTGATCGTCGCGATCGCGGTCGTCTCGCAGCTGAACGACGACGGCAACGGCTCCCCGCCGGTCGCCAACCCGTCGAGCAGCCAGTCGTCCGAGCCCACCGGCGAGCCCAGCCCGACGCAGTCGGCGACCGACACGCCCACGACGGCGGACCCCTCGGGCACCCCGGTCGAGGCGGCTGTCCCCGTCTACTACGTCGGCGACAGCGCGCGGGGCCCCGTGCTGTTCCGCGAGTTCCAGCCCGGCATCGGCGGCGACCCTGTGTCGCAGGCGGCGTACGCCGCGGTCGCCGGCCCGCCGCGCGACCCCGACTACCGCAGCGTGTGGCCGGCCGGGACCGAGGCCACCGCGTCGTACGACGGCGACGTGATCACCGTCGACCTCACCGGCCCGGACGTCACGGCCCTGCACGACCGCCCCGCGGGCATGTCCAAGCGCGAGGCCGGCCTGGCCATCCAGCAGGTCGTCTACAGCGTCCAGGGCGCGGCCAAGGAGCGGGCCGGCGTGCAGTTCCTGCTCGACGGCCAGCACACCGACCAGGTGCTCGGTGAGCCGGCCTCCGAGCCGCTGGCCAACGCGCCGCTGTCCGCGACGGTGACGCTGATGAACATCACCCGGCCCGAGGAGGGCATGGTCGTCTCCGGCGGGACGCTCGAGGCCGAGGGCGTCGCGAACGCGTTCGAGGCGACCTTCCAGTGGGAGATCCGCTTGGGCGACCAGGTCGTGGCCAGCGACTTCGGCATGGCCGAGCAAGGCGGACAGGTCGACAAGCTGTTCCCGTGGACGGTCAGCGTCGACGTCTCCAGCCTCGCTCCGGGCACCTACACCTTCGTCGCCACCAACGACGACCCCTCCGGCGGCACCGAGGGCTTCGACCCCGACTCCGACTCGAAGACCTTCGTGATCGAGTAGCCCCATGCTGTTCTTCCGGATCCCCGGAGTGCGTCGGTCGCGCTCCGGGGTCTGGTGGCTGACGATCGCCGGCTGCGTCGCGCTCGCCGCGGCCATCGTCGGGGTGATGGTCGTCGTCGGCCGCTAGGTTCCTGCACGTGGAGCTCTCGGCCCAGGTGCTCAACCGCACCCTGCTCGACCGCCAGCACCTGCTCGCCCGCACGTCGGCCACGGTGCCGGCGATGGTCGAGCACCTCGTCGGCCTGCAGGCCCAGGACAACCAGCCGCCGTACTTCGGGCTCGCCGCCCGGCTCGAGACGCTTCGACCCGTACGACGTCACGCGCGGTCTCGAGTCGCGCTCGCTCGTGCGGCTGCTGACGATGCGCAGCACCGTGCACCTGCTGGTGGCCGACGACGCGTTGATGCTGCGGCAGTTCACGCGGCCGATCCACGAGCGCGAGCGCAAGGTCAGCCAGAACATCAAGCCGGCGCTCGACGTCGACCTCGGCGAGTTCGACGTGGCGCTGCGGGCCGCGCTGGCCGACGGGCCGCTCCCGGTCAAGCGCCTCGGCGAGGTGCTGGCCGAGACGTTCCCCGACGTGCCGCCCAACGCGCTCGCGCACCTGGCCCGGGTCGCGGCGCCGCTCGCCCAGCTGCCGCCGCGCGGCTGCTGGAAGCTGCCGGGCGGCGTGGTCTACCAGTACGTCGACACCTGGCTCGACCGGCCGCTCGCCGAGCCCGACCCGGAGGCGATCGTGCGGCGCTACCTGGCGGCGTACGGTCCTGCCTCCGCCGCCGACGTCACCGCCTGGTCGGGGGTGCCCGGGATCCCAGCGGTCCTGGCCGCGATGGACGACCTGGTCCACCACACCGACGCCAACGGCAAGAAGCTCGTCGACCTGCCCTCGGGCAGCATCGTCGACCCCGATACGGCCGCCCCCGTGCGGCTGCTCGGCCTCTACGACAACGTCTGGCTCTCCCACGCCGGCCGCGACCGCGTCACCGACCCCGCCAAGCGCAAGCGCTGGATGGGCGTCAACGGCGGCCTGTGCAACACCGTGTTCGTCGACGGCTGGCTCGAGGGTCTCTGGCGGGTGGACGACGGCCGGCCCGCGATCGTGGAGCTGTTCAGGCCGTTGACCAAGCCCGAGCAGTCCGAGCTCGACGAGGAGCTCGACCGGGTCGGCGCGCTGCTCCGCCGCTGACCGACCCTAGGGCTCGCGTCGAGGAGCATTGACACCGTCCCGCAACGCGGGCAGCGTGGACAGGTCCGCGGGAGCGCCGTCCGTGCGCTCGACGGTCGCCCGAATGGAGGAGGGGTATTCGATGGCCATTCCGCGTCGATGCGTCCGGGTCGCCACAAGCCTCGGCCTGGTCGCCTGCGTCCTGTTGCCCGGCTCTGGAACCGTGGCCGCTGAAGGTGGGAACAGCGGGTTCAGAACGGACCAGGCCGCCATGCTCACGCCCGTGATGACGGGCGCGACGGTGACGCCGCTGATCACGGTCGGCGACACGCTGTCGAGCGGGTACCGATTCGAGTCCATCCCTGACGGGATCTCGGTCCGGGCCCGGGGTCAGGGCCGGGTGGATCTCCTGGTCAACCACGAGACCGGCAAGGTCCCGTTCCCCTACAACACCGCGAACCCGACCGCCGCCAACGGCGAGAACGACTTCGACAACGCTCAGGTCAGCCGACTCGTCCTCAACAAACACTCGGCCGGGGTCCTGAACGGGTCATTCGTGATCGACAGCAGCAGCGGCTACCAGCGCTTCTGCTCGAACTACCTCGCGACGGCCGCCGAAGGCTTCGACCGCGACATCTTCTTCACCAACGAAGAGACCCCTGACTGGGTCCTGCGGCAGGAAGACTCCTGGCCGCCGCCTGTGAGCAACGCCGGGGCCGAGGAGGGCGGCGTCGTCGTCGCGCTCGACGTCCGGACGGGGAAGCATCATCCGATCTACGGGATGGGTCGCCACAACCATGAGAACAGCGTGCCCATCCCCGGCTACGACGATCTCGTCGTGCTCTCCGGAGACGACACGTTCACCAGCGGACCGCTGACCGGCATCACCTGGCCGGCCGGGGTGACCGTCCCGAGCCAGTCGCAGGTCTACAGCTACATCGCCCCCGACACAGACTCGCTGCTGGACGACGAGGGCACGCTCTACGCGTTCGTGTCCGACACGCCGGGCGTACGCAACTACTACGACGTGCTCCCGGGATCGGGCACCGAAGTGAGCGGTCACTTCATCCCGGTGCCCAAGGCCATCGCGACCGGCAAGAACGCCGACGGGTCCGAGGTCCGCGCCGCCGACTTCGGCTATCCCGCGCCGCCGTCCAACGGCAGCTGGCAGACCGACCTCCGGGTCACCAACCCCAACGTCGGCATCGACGGCCCGCAGTGGGTGCTGGAGTACTGGAGCGACATCAACAACGTCTTCCAGTTCGTGCGCATCGAGGACATCGCCTACGACAAGCGCCCCGGCAAGGAGAACGTCGTCTACCTCGTCGATTCGGGACGTGGTCGGACCGCAGCCCAGAGCCTGGACACGCCCAACTTCCGCTCGACGAATGGCCGGGTCTGGAAGATGGTCCTCGACCCGGACGACCCGACGATCGTGCAGAAGATGACGGTCGTCGTCGAGGGCGATGACAACCCGGTCAAGACGCTCTCCGAGGTCCACCAGCCCGACAACATCGAGACCACCCAGAACGGGTTCTTCCTCACCGAGGACCCGGGCTCCAGCCAGCAGTTCCCGGCGGGATCCACCGACCCGGCGGCCACGACCGCCCGCCTGTGGCACGTCTCGTACGGCGGGAGTGCGCAGGTCGTCGCGAAGGTCGACCAGTCGGCCGACGGTGGTGCCACAGACGTCGACGGCCGCCCGGCTGGCAACTGGGGCGCCTGGGAGTCGACCGGGATCGTCGACGCCTCGGCGGCCTTCGGTCCTGGCACGTACCTGATCAACATCCAAGCCCACACGCTGTGGATCGAGAAGGCCCCAGGCGACGACAACAACGGCGACGGCCAGCCCGATTTCACCTACAAGCGAGAAGGCGGGCAGCTGTTGATGATCAACGCCCCCGGCCTCTGACAACGGCGGCACCACCGATTCGTCTGCGGTGACCCCGCGGCGGTTACCCGGAGGACCGCAGACGAATCGGTGCTCAGGCCCAGCGCGGCGTCCGCGAGAGCAGGGCGGCCACGGCGGCGACACCCGCGGTCGAGGTGCGCAGCACCTCGCTACCCAGGCGTACGGCGCGAGCCCCGGCGGCCTCGAAGGCCGCGACCTCGTCGTCGCTCAGACCGCCCTCGGGGCCGACGACGACGAGGAGGGACTCGCAGCCGGCCGGGCCCAGGACGTCGAGCCCCCCGTGGGCTGCCTCGTGGAGCACAACGGCGACGTCGACCTGAGACACGAGCGCCACCACGTCGGCGGTCGTCGCCAGGTCACCCACCTCGGCGAACCACGTACGTCGCGCCTGCTTGGACGCCTCGCGAGCCGTCGTACGCCACCGCGCGAGGGACTTCGCAGCCCGCTCGCCCTTCCAGACGGCGACACTCCGCGACGCGGCCCATGGCACGATCCGCGAGACGCCGAGCTCGGTGAGCATCTCGACGGCCAGCTCACCCCGGTTGCCCTTGGGGATCGCCTGCACCACCGTGACCGACGGCGTCGGGGGAGGTGTGTCGACCAGTGACGAGACGGTGACCGCGAAGACGCGCTTGCCGGTGCTGGCGACCGGACCGGTGACCGACCGGCCGAGACCGTCGGTGAGCATCACCGACTCGCCGACCCGCAGCCGGCGTACGGCGACCGCGTGGTGTGCCTCGTCGCCGGTGACCTCGACCGTCGCGCCCACTGCGGCGCCGTCCAGCGACGGCACCCACTGGACGGGCAGGCTCATCAGAGCCCGTTGAACGCGTCGCGCAGCCTGCCGAACATGCCGCGGTTCTCCTCGCGGACCTGGCCGGTCGGGTTCTCCTCGTGTCGGATCGCGGCCAGCTCGCGCAGCAGCTCCTCCTGGCGGGCGTCGAGCTTGGTCGGCGTCTCGACGAGGACGGTGACGACCAGGTCGCCGCGACCTGACCGCAGTCCGGGAACCCCGCGGCCGCGGAGCACCTGGGACGACCCGGACTGGGTGCCGGGCTTGATGTCGAGCTCGAACGACGTCTCGACGCCGGACGAGCCGTCGGACTCGTCGCGGTCGCCCTGGTCGACCAGGTCGGCCTCGAGGGTGGGCAGCGTCAGCGTCGTGCCGAGCGCGGCCGCCGACATCGGGACCGCAACGGTGGTGTGGAGGTCGTTGCCCTGGCGGCTGAACGTCGGGTGCGGCGAGACGTGGATCTCGACGTAGAGGTCGCCCGCCGGCCCGCCACCTGGGCCGACCTCGCCCTGCTCGGCCAGCTGGACGCGAGTGCCGGTGTCGACGCCGGCGGGGATCTTCACGGTGAGGGTACGGCGCGAGCGCACCCGTCCGTCACCCGAGCACTCGCGGCACGGGTCGGGGATGATCGTCCCGAAGCCGCGGCACGCAGCGCACGGGCGAAGCGTGCGGATCTCGCCCAGGAACGACCGTTGCACGTGGGCCACCTCGCCGGCGCCGTGACAGGTCTGGCACGTCACGGGCTGCGACCCGGCCGCGGTGCCCTCACCGTGGCAGGTCGTGCAGACGACTGCCGTGTCGACCTTGAGCTCGCGGGCGACCCCGAACGCCGCCTCGGCCAGGTCGACCTCGAGCCGGATGAGCGCGTCCTGGCCTCGGCGGGTGCGGGGCCGCGGGCCGCGCGTGGCGCCCGCCGGGCCGGCCGTGCCGCCGAAGAAGGCGTCCATGATGTCGGTGAACGAGAACCCGGCCCCTTGACCGAAGCCACCCATGCCCGCGAACACGTCGCCACCGCGGTCGTAGGTCGCCCGCTTCTGCGGGTCGCTGAGGATCTCGTAGGCCCGGCTGACCTCCTTGAACCGCTCCTGGGTCGCCGGGTCGGGGTTCACGTCGGGGTGCAGCTGCCGCGCGAGGCGGCGGTAGGCCTTCTTGATCGCCTCGGTGTCGGCGTCGCGGGACACGCCGAGCAGCTCATAGGGGTCTTTGCTCACCAACAGTCCTTAGGGGGTTCTCGGTCACGCCTCGTCGAGGATGCGCGAGACGTAGCGGGCGACGGCGCGCACCGCGACCATCGTGCCGGGGTAGTCCATGCGGGTCGGGCCGACGATGCCCAGGCTGGCCAGCGCCTCGTCGCCCGGGCCGTAGCCGGTCGAGACCACACTCGTGGACGAGAGCTCCTCGTAGGGCCCTTCGTGGCCGATCCGCACGACCACGCCGCCCGGGTGGGCCTCACCGAGCAGCTTGAGCAGCACGACGTGCTCCTCGAGGGCCTCGAGCAGGGGGCGTACGTCGATGTCGAACGAGTCGCCGTACCTCGCCAGGTTGGCGGTGCCGCCCACCACCACCCGCTCGTCGGAGCGGTGGTCGGACATCGCGTCGACGAGATTCGCCACGACCAAGGCGGTGGGGCTGCCCGCACCGTCGTCGACCTGGTCGAGCGCCCGCAGGGCGGTCAGCGCGCCGGCGATCGTCTCGCCGATGACGGCCCGGTGGATGGTCGCCCGGGTGTCGGCGAGATCGTCGTCGGTGACGGCGTGGTCGAGCTCGACCAACCGCTGCTCGACCCTGCCGGTCGACAAGATCAGCACCACCAGCAGCCGCGTCGGCGCCAGGGCGACCAGCTCGACGTGACGCACCGTGGAGCGGGAGAGGGTGGGGTACTGGACCACGGCCACCTGGTGGGTCAGCTGCGAGAGCAGCCGCACCGAGCGGTGCACGACGTCGTCGAGGTCGACCGCGCCGTCGAGGAAGGTGGCGATCGCGCGCTTCTCGGCGCCGCTCATCGGCTTCAGGGTCGTGAGCCGATCGACGAACAGCCGGTAGCCCTTGTCGGTGGGGATCCGGCCGGCACTGGTGTGCGGCTGGGTGATGAACCCCTCCTCCTCCAGCGCCGCCATGTCGTTGCGGACCGTCGCCGGCGAGACCCCGAGGGAGTGGCGCTCGACCAGGGCCTTGGAGCCGACCGGCTCCTGGGTGGCGACGTAGTCCTCGACGATGGCTCGGAGAACGGCGAGCTTGCGGTCGTCCTGCACGGCTCCCCTTCCTCCTGGCACTGGCCTGGCACTGGCCTGGCACTGGCCTGGCACTCGTCGGTCGTGAGTGCCAAGCCTACTAGGCTCCGTTGACGTGTCGGGGTTCATCGAGGTCGCCGACCGCGTGTGGGTGGCGCGGTACCCGTGGCTCGACGTCAACGTCTCGGTCGTCTCAGGAGAGGCCGGCCTGCTCGTCCTCGACACCCAGGCGTCCGCGGCCCTGGCCCGCGAGGTGGTCGCCGACCTGCGCCGCATCAGCAGCCAGCCCGTGCTGTGGGCCGTCAACAGCCACGACCACTGGGACCACACCTTCGGCAACGGCGTGCTGCAGGCCCAGGGCGCCGAGCTGATCTGCCACGAGACCGCCGCCGAGACCCTCCCCGAGCACGCCGCGGAGGTACGGGCCACTGCTGCCGCGGAGGAGGACGACCCCCGCTGGGAGGAGGTCGCGGCGACCGAGGTGGTCGTCCCCGCGCGCACGTTCTCGTCAGCGGTCTCGCTGGACCTGGGCGACCGCTTCGTCGAGCTGGTGCATCCAGGGCGCGGGCACACGGGTGGTGACCTGGTCGTCCGCGTCCCCGACGCCGACGTCCTGCTCGCCGGAGACCTGGTGGAGCAGACCGACCAGGGGAACGTGCCGGCGTTCGGCACCGACTGCTACCCCATGGAGTGGCCGCTGACCCTTGACGTCGTGCTCGGCCTCACCACCGGGCAGTCCGTCGTGGTCCCCGGTCACGGCGCCGCCGTCGACCGCGAGTTCGTCGAGCAGCAGCGCAACGACATCGGCATCGTGGCCGAGACGGTCCGCGACCTGGCCACCCGGGGAGTGCCGGTCGACGAAGCCCTGGTCGCCGCCGAGTGGCCCTATCCGCGCGATCGGCTCGCGAACGCCGTACGCCGCGGCTACGAGCACCTGCCCCGCAGCCAGAAGCGCCTCCCGCTGGTCTGAACACCGATTCGTCAACGGTCCAGCGGGGTCTCCAGGCGGAGCAGTCCCTGACGAGTAGGTGGTAGACCAGTCGCATGAGCGAGAGCGAGCAGGAGCCCGAGAGCGACTACGCCCAGGTGTCCGTTCCCGACGAGGGGCTGCCCGAGGACCTCCGCGCCGGTGAAGACAACCCGCTGGCGGGACCCCCGAGCGAAGACGACGCCGAGCGGCAGGAGCTGGGTGACCCGCACATCGACGGCCTCGATCGCGGCGACGACGACAACCTGACCATGCCTGACACCGACGGGAGCGAGGAGTCGCACCGCGGCTCGGACGCTGACGCCGACTCCTCCGGCGCGTCCTGACCAGAGGTTCGGTCGCGCGCACCTAGCGTTGGTCGGTGCCCTCCGACCGCTACGGCTCCGACGTGCTCGCCAGCGACTGGCGCGCTCCCAAGAACGGCCGAGCCGTCCCGGCCGCGGCCGAGATCGGCGCCGTGGTCGAGGAGGTGATGACCGACTTCGTGGGTGCGATCGTCGCCGTCGACCGCGACCTCGACACGCTGACGCTGGAGGACCGGCGCGGCAAGCGGCGTACCTTCCCGCTCGGCCCCGGCTTCCTGCTCGAGGGCCGGCCGGTGATCCTGTCGGCCGCGGCCCGCCAGAGACCGGTGAAGCCGACGCGTACGGCGTCCGGGTCGCTTGCCGTGCACGGAGCCGCAGCACGCGTCGCCCGAGCCAGCCGGATCTTCGTCGAGGGTCGCCACGACGCCGAGCTGGTCGAGAAGGTGTGGGGCGACGATCTGCGCCTGGAGGGCGTGGTCGTGGAGTACCTCGCCGGCGTGGACGACCTGCTGGGCCACCTGCAGGACTTCGCTCCGGGGCCACAGCGTCGGGTGGGCGTGCTCGTCGACCACCTCGTGGCGGGTTCGAAGGAGAGCCGCATCGCCGACGAGGTGCGCCGCTCCCCGCGTCGGCGACCACGTGCTGGTGGTCGGACACCCGTTCGTTGACGTCTGGGCCGCGGTCCGGCCCGACCGCCTCGGCCTCGAGCGCTGGCCCGACGTTCCTCGCCCTGAGGAGTGGAAGAAGGGCGTCTGCCGTCGCCTCGGCTGGCCGCACGCCACCCAGGAGGACACCGCGCGCGCCTGGCAGCACATCCTCGGCCGGGTGTCGTCCTACGCCGACCTCGAGCCTGCCCTGCTCGGCCGCGTCGAGGAGCTCATCGACTTCGTGACCCAGCCCGGTGGTTGAGGAAGGCGCGCTAGCGCCTGTCACGAAGCCACGGTGAGGTTGTGCTGGTTTCGTGACGGGCCTTGGCGGCCCTCCTCAACCAACGGCGGTTCAGGGGCCACTCAGGGCACTCACCGATCGTGGAATCCGCCCGCCAGACCTAGCGTTGGAACCACTGGAGCGGCCATCGTGGCTGCCCGATCCGAGGCAGGAAGCCATGAGCGAGACCCCGAACCCCGAGCAGCACTCCGGCAACGAGCAGCCCCCGCCGGCGCACCAGCAGCCGGCCTATCAGCAGCCCACCTACCAGCAGCCCGCCTACGGCTACCCCGTCGCTCCGGGCGCGCTCACCCAGACCGACCGCAACTGGGCGTCGGCCTCCCACTGGGGCACGCTCGTGGCGGCCTGGCTCGCGATGGGCTTCCTGGCACCGCTGATCATCATGCTGACGGTCGGGAACCAGTCGGCTTTCGTGCGCAAGCACGCGGTGGAGTCGCTCAACTTCCAGATCTCGGTGTTGATCTACGGCGGCGCCGCCGTCCTCTTCTCGCTGCTCACGCTCGGGCTCGGCCTGCTGGTCGTGATCCCGCTGGCACTCGTGTTCCTCGTGTTCGCCCTGGTGTTCCTCATCCAGGCATCGATCAAAGCCGCCAACGGCGAGGACTACCGCTACCCGCTGACCCTGCGTTTCGTGAGCTGACGCCCGTCCGGCTGGTCGAGGAGGGCCGTCAGGCCCGTCACGAGACCACCGGTGGTTTCGTGACAGGCGCTAGCGCGCCTCCCTCAACCAGCGGTGGCTGCGACGGCGAGGACGTCCTCAGGGCAAGCAGCTCGCGCACCACGCCGTCGGCGAGCAGGCGGCCCTGCGTGGTGAGCACCAGGCGCTCGGCCACCCGCTCGAGCAGGCCGCGCGCGACGAGGTCGTAGATGGCGGCTCGTCCGGTCGCGTCCAGGACGTCCACGGGCAGACCGTCGTACAGCCGGAGCTCGAGCAGCACCCGCTCGACCCTGCGGGTCTCGGCATCGAGCACCTCGCGCGCGTGCGCGGGGCTGACCTCCGAGCTGATCCGGTCGGCGTACGCCGCAGGGTGCTTGACGTTCCACCACCGCACGCCTCCGACGTGGGAGTGCGCGCCGGGCCCGACGCCCCACCAGTCGGCGCCGGTCCAGTAGCCGAGGTTGTGCCGGCAGCGGGCCCGTTCGTCGCGGGCCCAGTTGGAGACCTCGTACCACCCGAGGCCGGCCTTCGCGAGACGCTCGTCGGCCACCAGGTACTTGTCGGCCAGGTCGTCGTCGTCCGGCATCGGCAGCTCGCCGCGGGCGATCCGCCGGGCCAGCGCGGTGCCCTCCTCCACGATGAGCGAGTACGCCGACAGGTGCTCAGGCGCGCAGGCCAGGGCGGCGTCGAGCGAGGTCTCCCAGTCGCCGACCGACTCTCCCGGCGTCCCGTAGATGAGGTCGAGGCTCACCTGGCCGAAGCCCGCCTGCCGCGCCCAGCCGACGACCGCGGGCACGCGCAGCGGGTCGTGGGTGCGGTCGAGCGTGGCCAGGACGTGCGGCACGTCGGACTGCATGCCGAAGGAGATCCGGTCGAAGCCGACCTGGCGCAGCTCCTCGAGGTCCCACAGGGCCACGCTGTCGGGGTTGGCCTCGGTGGTGACCTCGACGTCGGGCGCGAGACCGAACTCCGCGCCGATCGCTGCCAGGATCGAGCCGAGCTCGCCGGGCTTGAGCACGGTCGGCGTGCCGCCGCCGAAGAACACCGTCGACACGGGCAGGTCGACGTCACCCAAGCACCCGCCGCGCCAGCCGCACCTCGTCGATGGCGGCCTCGGCGTACGTCGACCGCGACGCCCCGCGCACCTCCGCCGACCGGCCGAGGTCCTCGGCGGTGTAGGTGTTGAAGTCGCAGTAGCCGCAGCGCACCGTGCAGAACGGCACGTGCACGTAGAACCCGAACGCTCGCGAGCCGAGCGCGGCCAGCGCCTCGTCGGGAAGGGCGCCGTCGGCAGGGGCGGGCTCGCCCGTGGGAAGCGCGGACGGCATGCCTTCATCCAAGCAGGAGTGACGGTCTGCGCTGTCGGCGAGGCGACGCGCAGCAGGCATGGGATGGGGACACGCCGTTGCGCTGTCGGCGAACGCAGGATTGGGCGGGCTCGCGTTGGATGTTCTCGTGGAGCCGCTGGATGCCTACTCGGCGATCGTGGTCGGCGTCGCGGAAGCGCTGACGCCGCGGGTTGCCTCGCTGCGGATCCGCGGCGGGCGCGGAGAGTCCGCCGGCTCGGCCGTGGTGCTCAGCGCCGAGGGCCACCTGATCACCAACGCCCACGTGATCGGCGGGGCCACATCGGGAGAGGCGGCCTTCGGCGACGGGACGACCGCACGCTTCGACGTCGTCGGCGTCGATGCACTGTCCGACCTGGCCGTCGTACGGACGGACCGGGCGGTGCCGAGCCCGCCGGAGTACGGCGACGCCGACGCGCTGCGCGTCGGCTCGCTCGTCGTCGCCGTCGGCAACCCGCTCGGGCTGGCCGGCAGCGTGACGGCCGGCGTCGTCAGCGCGCTGGGTCGCTCGATGCCGGCGCGCGGACGGACCACCGCCCGGCTGATCGAGGACGTCATCCAGACCGACGCCGCCCTCAACCCCGGCAACTCGGGTGGCGCGCTGGCCGATGCCAACGGGCACGTGGTCGGCATCAACACCGCCGTCGCCGGCATCGGGCTCGGCCTGGCCGTGCCGATCAACGCCACCACCAACCGGATCGTCTACCAGCTGATGCACGACGGTCGCGTACGCCGGGCCTACCTCGGCCTGGTCAGCAGCCCCGCTCCGGTGCCGCCGGCGTGGGCCTCTCGCACGGGCCAGCAGACCGCACTCCGCGTGGTCGAGGTCGTCGAGAGCTCACCCGCCGCGGTCGCCGACCTGCATCGCGGCGACCTGGTGCTCGCCGTCAACGGCACGCCGCTCGGCAACGCGGGTTCGCTGCAGCGCCTCCTGCTCGACGACGCCATCGGCTCCCGCGTCGAGATCACCGTGCTCCGCAACGGCGCCCTCGTCGACGTCGTCGTCGAGCCCACCGAGCTCGTCGACTGACCGCCACCGCTGGTCGAGGAAGGCGCGCTAGCGCCTGCCCGAGACCCAGTGGCGGGCCGCAGACTCCCTCACGGGGTCTCGTGACGGGTCTGACGGCCCTCCTCGACCAGCGGCGAGCGTCACACCGGGACGTTGAGCGTCGCGACGTATCCGTCCTCGACGGAGCCCGGTCACCTTGGCCATCTGGAGCGAGTAGCCGTCGGAGAAGATGCCGTCGCTGTCGAGGCTCACCTGCGACAGGTTCGACACCGACTGCTCATAGCCCTCGGCCGTCGAGTAGACGGTCTCGCAGACGTCCTGCGGCAGTGCGAGCTGGGAGGTGCGCAGCTTGTTGCGAGGCGCTGGTCGCCGCGTCGAGCGACTCGTAGACCTCGAAGTGCATGTGCGGCCAGCGGCCGGCGTAGCAGGCCGGGAAGATCGTGGTGAACTCCAGCGTCCCGTCGTCGGCGGCCTCCTGCACGCCGCGCAGGTAGTTCTCGCCCTCCGCGTCGCCGTCGTACATGGAGTAGCTGCCCGCACGGTCGCAGTGCCAGAGGTAGATCGCGGCGCCGGCCAGCGGCGTGGCCTCGTCGCCGTTCAGGTCGTACACCTTGAGCTTCACCGTCATCGGCACACCCTCGGCCACGCCACTGGCGTCGCCGAAGCTGCTGGTGATGTCGGAGCGTACGACGCCCGACTCGGTCAGCACGTTGGGGCCGTTGGAGCCGTCGCCGGGATAGGGACCGGCGGTCTCCTCGGGGATCTCGCCCTCGGCGACCTCGACCGACGAGTCGCCGCCCATGCCTCCCCCGCCGCCGTCGGGCGGCGCGCCGTTCGGGGGCCCGCCGTTGCTCGAGGTGTCGGCGGCCGACGAGGACGACGAGTCATCGGCGCAGCCGGCGAGGGCGGCGACACCGACGCCGCCGAAGATCGCCAGCATGCCGCGCCGTGCGAGCCGCTGGCGCTCGACGATCTTGGGCAGGTCGTGGGAGAGGCCGAGGTCGTGGGCCTCGATCTCGTCGTGGGGTCCGTGGTTGCTCATGCCCCTAGTGGACCCCGCAACCCTGTGCGTCTCCTGTGCGGTTCCGGTGGATGACCCTCGAAGGCGCCACTGGCGCCTGTCTGCGGCGCACCTGGTGCGCCGCAGGCTCGGACGATCTTCGGCGGACCCCGCGGCCGCTCAGGCGTAGAAGTTGTCGATGAGCTCCTTGTAGTTGTCCTCGACGACGTTGCGCTTGACCTTCATCGAGGGGGTGAGCTCGCCGGACTCGACGGTGAGGTCGTGGTCGAGCAGCTCCCACTTCTTGATGGTCTCCCAGCGGTTGAGGTTCTTGTTCAGCTCGTCGACGTAGCCGGCGACCATCTGGTGGCAGGCGTCGGACTTCACGATCGCGGCGTAGTCGCCGCTGACGCCGTTCTCCTTGGCCCACTCGGCGATGGCGTCGGGGTCGAGGGTGACCAGCGCGACGACGTAGTTGCGCTCGTTGCCGAACACCATGAACTGGCTGGCGTAGGGGCAGATGGCCTTGAACTTCGACTCGATCGCGGGCGGGGCGATGTACTTGCCGCCGGAGGTCTTGAACAGCTCCTTGATGCGGCCGGTGATCCGCAGGTAGCCGTCGGGGTCGAGCTCCCCCTTGTCGCCGGTCTTGAGCCATCCGTCGTCGGTCAGCGTCTTGGCGGTCTCGTCGGGCAGGTTGTGGTAGCCGTCCATGATGCCGGGACCCTTGATCTGGATCTCGCCGGCCTCGTCGATCCGTACCTCGCTGGCCGGGAACACCGGGCCGACCGTGCCGAACCTGTAGTCGTCGGGGTGGTTCACGAACGAGCCTGCCGAGGACTCGGTGAGTCCGTAGCCCTCGAGGATGACGATGCCCGCGGCGTGGAACCACTCGGCGATGTCGCGGTTGAGCGCCGCTGCGCCGGAGATGAAGAACCGCACGCGGCCCCCGAAGCGGTCGCGGATCTTGCTGAACACCAGCTTGTCGAACAGCCCGTGCTGCAGCGACAGCGGTAGCGGGACCGACTTGCCCTCACGCTTGAGCTTGTCGACCTCGAGACCGACCTTGAAGGCCTGGTTGAAGATCTTCTCCTTCAGCCCGCCCTCGGCCGCCTGCATGGTGACGATGCGCGCGTGGGCCTTCTCGAAGATGCGCGGCGCCGCGCCCATGAACGTCGGCTTCACCACGCCCAGGTTGTCGACGATCTTGTCGACCCGGCCGTCGATGGCGGCCGCGAAGCCGCACGCCATCTGGGTCGACATCAGCACCTTGCCGAACGAGTGCGCCATCGGCAGCCAGCGGAACTCGAGGTCGTCCTCGCTGAGGATGTTCTGGGCTCGGATCGCCTCGCCCTCGTAGACCCACGAGCTGTGCCGCAGCCGCACGCCCTTCGGCCGGCCCGTCGTACCCGAGGTGTAGATCAGCGTGGCGAGCTGGTCGCCGCTGATCGCCTTCGCGGTCTCCTCGATCACCCCGGGGTGCTCGGCGAGGTAGGTCGTCGCCCAGCTTCTCGAGGTCCTCGAGGGTGATCACCCAGTCGCCGTCGGCCTTGCCGTCGAACGTGACGACCTTGTGCACCGTCGGCAGCTCCGACTTGCGGGCGGTCAGCTTGGCGACCTGGGTGTCGTCCTCGGCGAAGACGACCTGGCACTCGGAGTCGCTGAGGATGTACGCCGTGTCCTCCTCGTTGGTGGAGGGGTACACCGTCGTCGTCGCCGCACCGGCGCACATGATGCCGAGGTCGGCCAGGATCCACTCGTAGCGCGTGCCGGAGGCGATGCCGACGCGCTGCTCGGCCTGGACGCCGAGGGACAGGAGGCCGGCGGCGATCTTGCTGACGTCGTCGCCCGCCTGCTTCCAGGTGACGGACTTCCAGCCGTCGCCCTCCGGGTAGCGGAACGCCTCGCGGTGCGGGGACTTGGCGACCCGCTCGAGGAACTGCACGGCCACGTTGGGCGGCAGGGAGTCGATGAAGCTGGGGTCGATGGTGGTGGGCATGAGGCTCCCTGGATTGTCGGGCTGCGACCAGTCCGGTCGGGCGGCAGGGGGCCGCCCCGGCACAACCGTTGCAGGCACCCTAGACCCACGTTGTTACGCGCGGGTAGCCGTCCGGGCCCTCTGGAGCGCTCGCGTCTTGCTCGAGGTCGGTCAGATCGCCGGGCAGCTCGAGGGTGTGCTGCTGCCGGCGCACCTTGGTGGCGAGGTACGCCGCGTTGGCCTCGTTGAGGTGCACGCCGGTCGGCACGTAGCCCCACGACGTCGACCCCCAGCAGCTCGAGCTGACGCACCTTGTCGGGGTTGTTGGTCAGCAGCACCACCCGGCGTACGCCCAGCGCCAGCAGCATCTGGGCGGCGACCGTGTAGTCGCGTTCGTCGGCCCCGAAGCCGAGGGCCAGGTTGGCGTCGTAGGTGTCGAGGCCGTCGTCCTGCAGGGCGTACGCGTCGAGCTTGGCGTAGAGGCCGATGCCGCGTCCCTCCTGGCGCAGGTAGAGCAGGAGCCCGCCGGTGGCAGCCACCCTCTCCACCGACTCGCGCAGCTGGGGCCCGCAGTCACAGCGTCCGCTGCCGAACACGTCGCCGGTCAGGCACTCGCTGTGCACCCGTACCAAGGTCGCGGCCTCGTCTCGGCTGCGCAGCCGGCGCTCGCCCAGGCGCAAGCGCCAGGTGCTCGCCGCCGTCGACCAGCCCGTCGAAGGTGAACGCCCGAGCGGCGGTCGTGTAGCCGTCGCTGAAGCGGAGCGGGATCGAGACCTGGGTGCGGATGGTGGCGGGTTGGAGTGGGGTCATCAGTCCTCGTAGCGGTCCGAGAGTGCGTAGCGGAGGAGCACGACGTCACCGAGCCGGCGGACGTCGGCGAGGTTCGCGCGACGGTCCTGGTTCCAGGGGAACCTGCCGTCCTCGACGAACCGCGGGGCCCGCGAGTCGCCGACGAAGAAGGGGGCCACGACGAGGTGCAGCTCGTCGGCCAGCCCCGCGGTGAGGAACTGCGTGTGGATGCTGCCGCCTCCCTCGACCATCAGGCGGCGGGTACCGCGGTCGTGGAGGTCCTCGACGAGGCGGCGCATCCGCACCTGGGGACCGCCGTCGACGACGGTCGCGACGTCGCCGAGTCGCTCGCGGGCCTCCGCGACGGCCGGCCGTGCGCAGTACACGAGCTTGTCGGTCTTGCCCGTGGCGAAGAACCGGGCCCGCGGGTCGAGCCGGGCGCCGGCCGTGACGGTGACCTTGGCCGGAGTCGGTGGCAGGCCGCGGGCCACCCGCTCGTCGCGGCAGGCTCGGCTCCGCACCATCAGCCGCGGGTTGTCCTGGCGAATGGTCTGCGCGCCGACGAGGATCGCGTCGGACGCCGCGCGGACCGCGTCGACGCGCTCGAGGTCGGCGTCGTTGGACAGCAGCAGGCGCTTGCTCGACGCGTTGTCGAGGTAGCCGTCGATGGACATCCCGCAGCTGAGCAGGATGTAGGGGCGGTCAGCCATGCCGGGTCACCACCGGGTCCGCCTCCTGCAGTGCCTCCAGCGGGTCACCCCTCGACGCGGAGCGGCGTACGGCGAGCAGAACGGCGCCGGGCAGTGTCGCCAGCAGCGCCAGGACGCCGTACGCGACCGCCACGGATGCGCCCGCGGCCGCCCCGAGACCGGCGGCGGCGAAAGCCCACGCGGCGGCTCCCTCGCGCGGGCCCCAACCGGCGATGTTGAGGGGAACGGCCGCCGCGACCAGGACGACGAGCGCGATCGGCACGAGGGTGGTCGACGCGGCGTCGACGCCCACCGCTCGCGCCGCCACCACGAACACCGCCGCGTGGCCGGTGGCCGCGAGCGCCGACAGCGCCAGGACCGGCGGCACGACCTCCGGCTCGAGCACCCCGCGATCGGCGAGGACGACGACCAGGGCCGCCACCAGGACGATGCCGGCGACGGCCATCGCCGCGAGGACGGCGGTCGAGGGGGCTGACGCGGCCGGCCAGGCGACGAGCACGACCAGCAGGGCGAACGCGACGGCCACGGCCTGGCCGAGCACCCGCTCCCACAACACCGAGCGGATGGCCCGATGGGTCAGGCCGCGGTGGACGTCGCCGAGCACACCACCGGGGAGCACCGAGTTGAGGAACTGGGACCGGTAGCACGCGGCCGCCGCCGCCCGCAGCGACACCTCGACGCCGTACCCGCGGGCGACCAGCCGCCAGCGCTGGGCGCTGCAGACGGTGGTCCCGGCCACGACGAGCAGCGCGACACCGATCGACCCCGGACCCACGGCCCGCAACCCAGCCACGAACGGCTCGGTACCCACGTGCGCCGCCAGCACACCCAGCACCGCCAGGCCGCCCGCGACCCGAGCCGCGGTCCACCACCGTCCGCTCATCCCGCCTCCTCGTCCTGCCCTACGCAGGTGCGCCAGCCTCGGTTCAGGTGCCGTCAGCGACTGGACCTCGCCGGGGACGTCATACGAAGTGGTCGCTGTAGCGACCAGAACGTATGACGTCATCCGGGTCGCGGCGTCGGGGAGCGGACCGCCCGCACCACTGCATCCACCCCCGTGCCGGCCTGGGCGCGACGCCGCTCCTCGGCAACGACCACCCGCCAGTCGCCCGGGTCGAGCGCGGCGAGAGCCTCGTCGACGCTCACCTGTACCTGCCCCGCGGCGGGAGTCGGCTCCCCGGTCTCCGGGTCCACCGGTCGGTGGCCGACCAGGAACAACCTCCCGCCGGGCGCGACGCCGGAGGCGAGCCGAGCCACCAGCTCGCCCACAGAGCCGGCGACATGGACGTACAGACAGCTGACGAGGTCGAAGCTCCGTGGCGCAGGACTCCAGCTCCCGAGGTCGCCCTCGACCCAGGTGATGCGCGCAGCCACGTCCTCGCCGACGAGCTGGAGGTCGACCGGGCGAACTCGAGCGCGGTGGCGGAGAAGTCGACCGCCGTGACGTCCCAACCGGCCGCGGCCAGCCAGATCGCCTCCGCGCCGTGCCCGCAGCCCGCGTCGAGTGCCCGTCCCGGCCGCAGGTCGCCGACCTCGGCGAGCAGGTGCGCGTTCGGTGGGCGGCTCGCGAGCTTGTCGCCGTGCTCGTCCAAGGCCCGCGACCAGCGCGCCTCCCAGGAGTCGCGGTCGAAGCTGGCGTCGCTCACCCCGCCGTCGCCACCAGCGCCAGGACCTCCTCGACGGCAGCCGCGGCGACCTCCCAGCCCGCCAGCGCGGACCGGCGTTCGGCGGCCAGGTGCCGCAGCTGCGACCGCAGCTCCTCGGTCGACAGCCACTCGCGCAGCGCGGCGGCCATGGCGGCGGGGTCCTCGGCAGGCACCAGCAGTCCGGGTACGGCGTCCCCGGCCGAGCCGAGCGCCTCACGGACGCCGCCCACGTCGGTGGCGAGCACCGGCACGCCGCGAGCCAAGGCCTCGCTGGCCACGATGCCGTAGGTCTCGTGGCGCGAGGGCAGGACCAGCAGGTCGGCGTTGGCGTAGGCGGCGGCCAGGTCGGCGCCGGTCAGGGCGCCGGCGAGGGTGACGCGGTGGTCGAGGCCGGCCTCCCACAGCGACGCCCACAACCGGGTGGCGTGCTCGGCGTCGACGGACGCTCCCACCAGCGACCACGTCCATCGCAGGTCGGTCAGGGACGAGAGGGCTTCCACGAGGACGTCGTGGCCCTTGACCGGCGTGATGGCGCCGACCGAGAGCAACCGCTCACCCGATGGCGACCCCTCGGCGAGCGGGGACTTGTCGGCGCCGGGCACGACCACGTGCAGACGCTCGTCGGAGAGGTCGTAGGCCGCCGCCAGCCAGTCGCGCGTCCAGCGGCTGGTGCACACGACGGCGTCGACGGCTGCCATCGCTCGTGCCTCGCGCTGGGCCTCGGACTCGGCCTCGGACTGGGCCTCGGACTGGGGCTGCGGCACGCCGCCCGCGACCTCGAGCCCGATCGGCAGGTGCACCAGCAGCACCAGGTGGAGCCGCCCGCTCGCGGCGGTCAAGGCGTCGGGGGCGGCCGAGCCCGACCAGCCCGTCCACGACCACGGTCGCGCCGTCGGGCAGTGCGTCGAGGAGCTCGCCCAGGTCGTCCACCGTGGTCTCGTGCACGGCGACCTCGCGCCCGCGAGACCGCAGGGCCGCGGCGAGGCGCAGGTCGTAGACGTTCCCCCCGCTCGGCCGAGCGGGGTCCGAGAGGCCGACCGGCCCGACGAGGTGGAGGTTCAACGGCTCACAGGACCCTTTCGAAGCTCGCCCACGCCACGTGCGACTCGTGCAGCGTGACCACGATCTTGGCCAGGTCTGGTGCGGGCTCCCCCATCTCGCCCTGACGGATCCGCTCGGCCAGCCGGTCGGCGACCACGCGCGCGAGCACCTCGGTGGAGGTGTTGACGTCCGCGAAGTCGTCCTCGTCGTCGAGGTTGCGGTAGTTCAGCCGCGACAGCACGTCCTTGAGCAGGTCCGCCGCTCGGGCGATGTCGACCAGCACGCCGTCGGAGTCCAGGCGCGGGCCCGTGAACGCCGCGTCCACGACGTACGTCGCCCCGTGCAGCCGCTGCGCCGGCCCGAAGGCCTCTCCGCGGAAGCTGTGGGCGATCATCATGTGGTCGCGCACCGTCACCGTGAACACTCAGGCCTCCTCGGGATAGATGATGCTCCGACACAGCCCCGGCAGGGAGCCATCGGCCAGATTCGCCATCACCTCAGGAAGCTCATCGAATTGCGACTCCCCGGTCAGCAGCACGTCGAAGACGGGATCGTGCAGCAAGTGGAGGGCCAGCGCCAGCCTCTCGGCGTGGGTACGCCGCCCCCGCCGCGCTGCGGCCACCTCGCCGACCTGGCTCGCCCGGACCGCGAGACGGCGCGAGTGGAACGCGCCGCCGAGGTCCAGGGTCACCGGCGAGTCGCCGTACCAGCTGAGCTCGAGCACCTCGCCGTCCGGAGCGAGGAGCCCGAGCGCGGTCTGCAGGCCGGCCGAGGTGCCGGAGGTGTGCACGACGAGGTCGAGGTCGCCCGGCGCGTCAGCCGGCGCGGCGAAGCCGACCCCGAGCGCACCGGCGACATGGGCGCGGGAGGCGTCCACGTCGACGAGCGTCACGGTCGTGCCCGGCACCCCGGCCAGCAGGCGCGCGACGCAGCAGCCGACCATGCCCGCGCCGACGACCGCGACCCGGTCGCCGACCAGCGGCCGGGCGTCCCACAGCGCGTTGACCGCGGTCTCGACGGTGCCGGCCAGCACCGCCCTGGCCGGCGGGACGCCGTCCGGGAGCGGGGTCACGGCGCTGGCCGGCACGACGTACGCCGTCTGGTGCGGGTAGAGGCAGAACACCGTGCGCCCGGCGAGGGCGGCGGGGCCGCGCTCGACCACGCCGACGTTGAGGTACCCGTACTTGACCGGACCCGGGAAGTCGCCCTCCTGGAACGGCGCCCGCATCACGGCGTGCTGGCTCTCCGGGACCCGGCCTGCGAAGACCAGCGTCTCGGTGCCTCGGCTGACGCCGGTGCGCAGCGTGCGCACGAGGACCTCGTCGGGGCCGGGCTCGGCCAAGGTCGCGGGCCGGATCTCGCCGTGTCCCGGCTCGATCACCCAGAACGCCGCTGCCGTCGCCAACGCCACCTCCTGAACCGAAACCGTTGCCGCCTCGTGGGAGGAAGGTAGCGATGTCGGTCGAGGGAGGACACGGAGGCGGCTTGAGCACGGTTCACCGGTGGACCAGCGCGTGGGGGCCGGCGAACGCGATCACCGCCGTCCGCGCCGTACTGACGGTCGTCCTTGCTGCCCTGGTCGTTCGCGGGCTCGACCACGACGTGCCGGTCACGCTCGTCGTCGCCCTGGCCTCGGTCGTCCTGGTCACCGACGCCCTCGACGGCCGCGTCGCACGCCTCACCGCCACGGTCAGCCGCTTCGGGGCACGCTTCGACATGGAGACCGACGCCGCCCTCCTGCTGGTGCTCAGCACCTACGTCGCCCGTCACCTCGGCCTGTGGGTGCTGGCGATCGGCCTGGCCCGCTACGCCTTCCTCGCCGCGAAGGTGCCCCTGCCCTGGTTGCGCGGGCAGGCGCCGCCGCGGCCCTGGTGCAAGGCCGTCGCCGCGCTCCAGGGCGTGGCGCTCGTGGCGGCCGCGTCCGGTCTGCTGCCCGACACGGTCGCCACCGCCGCGCTGCTCGTGGCGCTCGCGCTGCTGACGGAGTCGTTCGCCCACGAGGCGTGGGACCTGTGGCGGCTGCGCCGGCCGCACCACCCCCACGTGTGGGCGACCCGGCTGACCGGACTGCTGGCGTGCCTGGTGGTCTGGGCCGTGCTGGTCGCTCCGGACGAGATCGGCGCACTCTCCCCCGCGGCCTTCGCGCGGATCCCGCTCGAAGGCGTGGTGCTGGTCGGCCTGGTGCTCCTCCTGCCCGCCCGCCCGGCCGCCTGGCTGGCCACGGGGGCCGGCCTCGCGCTCGGTGCCCTCACCCTGCTCAAGCTGCTCGACCTCGGCGTCTCGGTCGCCTTCGCCCGGCGCTTCGACCCGCTGGGCGACCCCGTCTACCTCGGCGCCGGGGTGTCGTTCCTGCGCGACGCCCTCGGCACTGCCAACGCCTACACCGTCACCGTCCTCGCCGTGCTGCTGATGGTCGCGGTGCTGGTCGTCGTCCCGTACGCCGTGCACCGCGCGGCCGGGCTGGCTCGCGGCCACCGCCCGGTCGCCGGACGCGTCGTGCTCGCCCTGGCCGTGGTCTGGGCCGGTTGCGCAATGACCGGCCTGCGGCTGGCCCCCGGCGAACCTGTCGCAGCCGCCACCGCGGTCGACCTGGCTGCCACCCACGTCACGGAGGTCCGCGAGCGGCTGCGCGAGCGCGCCGCGCTGTCCGAGGCGATCGCCGACGACGACTACGCGGACGTGCCCGCCTCGCAGCTGCTGAGCACGTTGCGGGGCAAGGACGTGCTCCTCGTCTTCGTGGAGAGCTATGGCAGGGTCGCGCTGGAGGACCTGCCGACCTCCGACCAGCTGCGCGACAGCGTCGACGAGGACGGCCGACGGCTCGAAGCGGCGGGCTACCGCTCGCGCAGCGCCTACCTCACCTCGCCGACGTTCGGGGCGATGAGCTGGCTGGCCCACTCGACCCTGCAGTCGGGCTTGTGGATCGACAACCAGGGCACCTACGACCTGCTCCTCGACCGCGACCGCCTCACCCTGAGCAGCGCCTTCCGCAAGGCGGGCTGGCGCTCGGTGGGCGTCGTACCCGCCAACACCATGGACTGGCCCGAGGGCGAGCGCTTCTACCGCTGGGAAGAGCTCTACGACTCGCGCAACGTCGGCTACGAGGGCCCGCGGTTCGGCTACGGCCGGATGCCTGACCAGTTCGCGCTCGAGGCGTTCCGCCGGCTCGAGCTCGACCGTCCTTCGCTCGGGCCGGTGATGGCCGAGATCGACCTCGAGTCCTCGCACAACCCATGGGTGCCTCTCCCGCGGATGGTCGACCCCGCCGAGCTCGGCGACGGGTCGGTGTTCGACGGCATGCCGGAGGAGGGCGAGCAGCGCGACGACGTCTGGCGCGACGCGGACCTGGTCAAGGCGGCGTACGTCCGCTCGCTGGAGTACTCACTGGACGCCCTCACCTCCTTCGTCGAGCAGAACGCAGATGACGACCTGGTGCTCGTGGTCCTCGGCGACCACTGGCCGGTCACGACGGTTTCGGGCACGCCGGCCGGTTACGACGTGCCGATCAGCGTCATCGCCGACGACCCCGCCGTGCTCCGCCGCATCGACGACTGGGGCTGGCACGACGGCCTGCGTCCGCAGCCCGATGCGCCGGTGTGGCCGATGGACGACTTCCGCGACCGGTTCCTGGACGCGTACACGCCCTAGGAGTCCGCCGGCCGATGCGGGGCCCTGGACGGGTGATTTTCCCCGTCAGCAGACTCCTAGAGGCGAAGCAGAGGTCGCCGTAGTCGTTGCGCACCTCGACCTTCTCCATCTGATCGAGCTTCACCTTGGTCGTGGTCGGCTCGTCGTCGAGCACGTCACCCGGCTTGGCCCCCCAGGTCATCAGCTCGACCGTGCCCCCGCCCTCGAGAACCGCGACGAGGTGGTACCCGTAGGCGTGGCCACTACCGCTGCCCCGGTCGGCGTAGCTACATGTCGAGGCTGACCTTGGTGCCGAAGTCCACGGGAGTCAGACGCACCGCGGCACGCACGCCCCAGTCCTCGCCGACAACCTTCATCGGGAGCGCCGGCGCCATGCTCGGGGTGCTGCTCGTGCTGCTCGGCACGGCTTGAGGAGTCGGTCCGTCATCGCGGGCGGCCTGGAGGGCGGTCGCCCCCAGGGCGACGACAGCGACCGCGGCGGCGGCCCCGAGCGTGACCAGGACGGTCTTGCGGCGCTGCTCGCGTCGTACGGCGGCCACCAGGGCCGGCAGGACCGTCTCGGGCAGCGGCTCGAAAGGGAGCGGCGCCTCGACCTGCTCGCGCGGGACCCGGCCGAGCAGGCCGGGCAGGCCGGCCAGCTCGGCGACGGACCGGCGGCACCGCTCGCAGCCCGGCAGATGGCGCTCGAACTCCAGCCGGTCGGCCGGCGACAGCGCCCCGAGCACGTAGGCCGCGTCGGAGTGGGCGAGATGGCAGTCGGTCATGCTGTCACCCCCATCTCCTCCAGCGCCAGGCGTAGGGCGCGCAGCGCGTAGTGCGTGCGGGACTTCACGGTTCCTTCCGGGACGTCGAGCTGGCGGGCGGCGTCGGCGACCGACAGGCCGCGGTAGTAGCAGCACAGGAGCACGGCGCGGTGGTCTTCGCTGAGCCGCGACAGGGCGTCGGCGACCACCCAGGAGAGCAGCAGCTGGTCGGTGTGGTCGCGCGTGTCGTTCCTGGGCTCGGGCGGCTCCGCGACGGCGACCTCGGTGCGCGTGCGCTTGGTGCGCCACTCGTCGATCGCCAGGTTGCGGGCCACCGTGAACAGCCACGAGCGCACCGACCCGCGCGACTCGTCGAGCAGCCGCGAGCTGCGCCACGCGCGCAGCAGCGTCTCCTGCAGGAGGTCCTCCGCATGAGAGCGGTCATGGCCGGTCAGGCGCAGGCAGTAGCCCCACAGCGCGCCCGCGTGCTCGTCGTGCAGCTGCTGCATCAACGCCACCGGGCTCGGGGTCGGGCTGTCCTCGGCCATGTCACCTCCTCACCCGCAGGAAACGTCGGCGCCCCCCATTCGGTTCAGGCGATCGGTTCAGTCTGGGAGCACCAGGTAGGTCAGCGCCACCCGGCCATCGTCTGTGAACCGGTCAGTCCTGCACCGCCTTGGCGATGGTCACGCAGGTGGTGATCCACTCCGGGTCGGGGTCCCCGTCGATGACCGCCCACGAGGCGTTCAGCACCATTCGCACCACGACCCAGGCGCGGGCGCGGTCCTCGTCGAGCCCGCCGTGGTCGACCAGCGAGTGGAAGCGCCGCCGCAGCAGCCCGCGCAGGTCGCCACCCGAACGCTGCTCCTGCTGGATGCGGTTCCAGAGCATCGGCGCCGGCTCGTAGTGGGGGTCGCCGCTCATCGGCTTCGGGTCGATGACCAGCCAGGGCTCACGGTCGCCGGCCAAGACGTTCTGGCCGTGCAGGTCGCCGTGGATCATCGTTCCCACGGACGCCGGGTCGGCCACCAGGTCGCGGGCGAGCGACAGGCACTGCTCGCGCATCCGTCGGGGGATGGGCGCGTCCTGCGGCAGTGCGGCCAGGTCGGCGGCCCAGCGGTCGACGTACGACGTCAAGGTGCGCAGCTGGGGCAGCGCCGGGACGTGGATCCGGCGGTAGAAGCCGGCCACGACCTCACACGCCTCGTCGTCGGGGATCGTCTCGAGGTTGCGCAGGTGCAGGCGTTCGAGCAGCATCGCCCAGCGGCGCGGGTCGGCACGCAGCAGCAGCACCGTCCCGTTGCCGTGCCAGTGCTGGAGCGCGAGGTGCTCGAACTCCGACTCGTCGTCGAGATCCTCGTGGAGCTTCAGCACGGCCGCCTGGCCGTCGGCGGTGCGGACCGGCACGACCAACGAGCAGAAGCCGTTCATCAGGCCACCGTCGATGGTGAGCTCCCACTCCTCGAGGAGCTCAGCCACGAGCCGAGGCAGGCCGTCGACCCAGGCGGCCCAGTCGTCACCGCGAGCGCGCATCTCGAGCACGCCGGCGGGCAGCTCCAGACTCATCCGGGCGCCGTACCTGTGAGCCAGCGGTCGGGCGGGAGGTACGGCTTGTCCGGGATCGGTCGAGCGTCCTCCTTCGTGCCCTGAAGCAGCTCGGCACCCAGCCGTCGCCAGAACCTGGCCGCCTTGTCGTTGTCGTCCTGGAAGGCGATCTCCCACGGTCCCGGGTGGGCGCGCACGACGTGCTCGGCGAACCCTCTCGCCAGTCCGCGACCGCGGGCCGACCGCACGACGAAGAACTCCCCCATCACCCGGGCGTCGTGCTCGACGCCGCGAACGAGTGCGAAGCCGACCGGGCGGTCACCCTGCTCGGCGAGGTACGCGACCACGTCGCGGTCGTCAGGCGTGTACGACGCCAGGTGGCCGCGCCCGAAGGTGCCGTCGGGCGCGGGGGTCATGCCCCGGAACTCGGAAAGGTCGTGGCTGTAGAGCTGCCACAGTCGCTCGAGGACCTGCCAGTCGGCCGGGGTCGCGGCCACGCGCACACGCGGTGGCCACAGCCAGCCGACGACGAGCTCGGTCAGCCCCTCGGGCAGCAGGTCCATCAGCTCGAGGTCTTTCGGGCCGGCCCACATCGGGTGGTGGCTGTTGGTCTCGCCCTGGTCCTCGGCCTCCTCGCCCCCGAGCACCGGCTCGCCCTCGACACCGGTGACCCGGAAGTACCAGGCACGACGGCCGCCGTGGTCGCCCTCCAGCAACAGCTCCGCGACCTCGCCGTCGAGCGTGCACTCCTCCCGGAGCTCGCGGACCACAGCCTGCTCGGGGGTCTCCCCTGCTTCGACGCCGCCACCCGGCAGCACGGCGTAGTCGCGCCCGTCCAGGTGACGGCGGATCACGAGCACCTTGCCGTCCCGTTCGACCACCGCGACCGCCCGCGGGGACGGACTGGACAACGGTTCGCGGCGCACCCGGCGATGCTACGGGCCGCCGAGACTTCTCCGGCCGGCCGGGGAATCCTGAACTTGGCGTGACTAGCGAGGTACGCCAAGTCTCAGGGAACTCACGCCAAGTCCGGCCCGCGCGGGGCCTGGTCGACTACTTCTTGCCTGACTTCTCCGACGCGGGACCGGTGGAGAGCGCGGCGATGAAAGCCTCCTGGGGGACCTCGACGCGGCCCACCATCTTCATCCGCTTCTTGCCCTCCTTCTGCTTCTCCAGCAGCTTGCGCTTGCGGGTGATGTCGCCGCCGTAGCACTTGGCGAGCACGTCCTTGCGCATCGCGCGGATGTTCTCGCGGGCGATCACCCGGGCCCCGATGGCGGCCTGGATGGGCACCTCGAACTGCTGGCGCGGGATCAGGTCCTTGAGCTTGCCGGCCAGCATCACGCCGTAGGAGTACGCCGCGTCCTTGTGCACGATGGCCGAGAACGCGTCGACCGGCTCCCCCTGGAGCAGGATGTCGACCTTCACCAGGTCTGCCGCCTGGTCGCCGGAGCGTTCGTAGTCGAGGGAGGCGTAGCCCTTGGTCCGCGACTTCAGCTGGTCGAAGAAGTCGAACACGATCTCGCCCATGGGCAGCGTGTAGCGCATCTCCACGCGGTCCTCGGACAGGTAGTCCATGCCCTGCAGGTTGCCGCGCTTGGACTGGCAGAGCTCCATGATCGTGCCGATGTAGTCGGCCGGACTGAGGATGGTTGCCTTGACGACGGGCTCGCGGACCTCGGCGATCTTGCCGGCGTTGGGGTACTCGCTCGGGTTGGTCACCTCGACGACCTTGCCGTCCTCCATCAGCACCTCGTAGACGACGTTGGGGGCGGTGGAGATCAGGTCGAGGTCGAACTCGCGCTCGAGCCGCTCGCGCACGATCTCCATGTGCAGCAGGCCGAGGAAGCCGCAGCGGAAGCCGAAGCCGAGGGCGCCGGAGGTCTCCGGCTCGTAGGCGAGTGCCGCGTCGTTGAGCTGCAGGCGCTCGAGCGCGTCGCGCAGGTCGGGGTAGTCGTCGCCGTCGATCGGGTAGAGACCTGAGTAGACCATCGGGTTGGGGTGCTTGTACCCGGCCAGGGCCTGGGTCGCGCCGTGGTGCTGGCTGGTGACGGTGTCGCCGACCCGCGACTGGCGCACGTCCTTCACGCCGGTGATCAGGTAGCCGACCTCGCCGACGCCGATCTCCTTGGCCTTCACGGGCTCGGGGCTGATCACGCCCACCTCGAGCATCTCGTGTACGACGCCGTTGGACATCATCTTGATCCGGTCGCGGTGGCTCAGCTTGCCGTCGACGACCCGCACGTAGGTGACCACGCCGCGGTAGGTGTCGTACACCGAGTCGAAGATCAGCGCCCGCGGCGGGGCGTCGGCGTCGCCGACCGGCGGGGGCGTCTGCTTGACGATCTCGTTGAGCAGCTCGCTGACGCCGAGGCCGGTCTTGGCCGAGGTGAGCAGCACGTCGGAGACGTCGCAGCCGATGATGCCCGCCAGCTCGGCGGCGTACTTGTCGATCTGCGCGGACGGCAGGTCGATCTTGTTGAGCACCGGGATGACGTGGAGGTCCGCGCCGAGCGCGAGGTACAGGTTCGCCAGCGTCTGCGCCTCGATGCCCTGGGCCGCGTCGACCAGGAGCACGGCGGCCTCGCAGGCCTCGAGGCTCCGGGAGACCTCGTAGGTGAAGTCCACGTGACCCGGCGTGTCGATCATGTTCAGCACGTAGCTGCCCGGCTCGGCGCCCTGCTCGTTGTCCGGCGGGACCGTCCAGGGCATCCGCACCGCCTGGCTCTTGATCGTGATGCCGCGCTCGCGCTCGATGTCCATCCGGTCGAGGTACTGCGCCCGCGCGCTGCGCTCGTCGACGACTCCGGTCAGCTGCAGCATCCGGTCGGCCAGCGTCGACTTGCCGTGGTCGATGTGGGCGATGATGCAGAAGTTGCGGATCAGCCGCGGATCGGTCTGGCCGGGCGCGGACTGTCCGGAGGATTGTCCGGGCGCGGGCGCTGGCTGGGGCACGTGGGACTCTCGGGCTCGATGGCGGTGAGGACGACTGGCGGCGAGTGCGGCAGTCAGTAGTCGCTCATTGTTCCACGCACCCCCGCGCGGCTCCGATTCCGTTGGCCACCGGGTCCGGACGTGGGTGTGAGGGCCCGGTCGCCCAGGCCCTCACCGTTCCCCGTGAACCCGCCACCAGCCGCCCCACACGGCTGGTCGCCGGCTCGAGTCCCCTCCGAAAACGTCTCTCGGAGAGTCGTGCGTGTCACTGTGCACCGCACAACGGGATCGGTCTGTCAGCGCGCTGACACAGTGGCGATCTACGCACGATCGACCGGATGATGCCGGCACAGGCCGTGCCGTGACCGACCACGTCCCGGCTCCCACCCGGTGCAGACTGTGCGGCGTGGACGTTCCCAGAGTGTTGCGATCCCTCCCCGACGATGACGCCAAGTTGCTGTTGAAGGCCTCGAAGGTCAACACCTACGCGCGACGCGAGGTGCTGGTGAGCGAGGGGGAGAGGTCCGACACCTTCCACATCATCCTCGACGGCCGGGTGGCGATCCGGGTCACGCGACCCTCCGGGGACACCGCGATCGTCAACATCCTCGGCCCGGACTCCCACTTCGGCGAGGTCTCCCTCCTGACCCAGGAGGAGAGCCGCCGCACCGCAAGCGTCGTGGCCATCGAGCCCGTCCGCACGCTCAGCATCCCCGCGGCGGTCTTCCACGATCTCCGCGAGCGCAACCCGCGGCTCGAGCGGCTGGTGAGCCGGCTGCTCGCCCAGCGGGTCGACGAGCTGTCGGCCCAGCTGCTCGAGGCCATGTACGACGCGCTCGAGCGCCGCGTCGTACGACGCCTGGCGGCGCTCGCCGTCACCTTCGGTGCGGCCGCAGAAGCTCCCCTCTCAACTGTCACCATCCCGCTGACCCAGGACGAGCTCGCGGAGCTCGTCGGCGGCACCCGCCCCTCGGTCAACCAGGTGCTGCGCAGGTTGGTGGACGACGGCGTCATCGAGCTCAGCCGTGGCCGCATCATCGTCACCGACCTGGCGGCCCTGCGGCGGCGGGCCGCCTGACACAGACCGGTTCGTCTGCGGTCCTGAGCGCGAAAAACCCAGGCAATCCGCAGACGAATCCCCAAGGATGACGGCGTGCGCATCCCGACGACGATCCCGCACGGCCGCACGGCCCAGCGGCTGACCTGGCCGCACCTGCCGCCGACGGTCCGCGCGCTCGTCGAGGAGCGCTGCGGGTCGCCCGTCGTGGACGCCGTCTCGCAGGGCGGCGGGTTCACGCCGGGCTTCGCGTCGGTGCTCACCTGCGCCGACGGAACCAAGCACTTCGTCAAGGCCGCGTCGGACAAGGCGCAGAAGCTGTTCGCGGAGTCCTACCGCCACGAGGCACGCAAGCTGCGGGCGTTGCCGACCGGCGTGCCCGCACCCCGGCTGCTCTGGGACCACGACGGCGACTGGGTCGTGCTCGGCCTGGAGTGCGTCGAGGGCCGGGCGCCGCGGCGACCGTGGCGGCCGGCAGAGCTCGACGCCGCCCTCGACGCGATCGAGATCGCCACCCGCGAGCTGACGCCGGCACCCGCCGGCCTCCACCTCGACCAGTTCGCCGACGAGTTCGGCGCGTGGCCGGCGTTCTGGGACCACGTGGCCGCCACCCGTCCCGACCTGCCGCACCGGGCCGAGGCCGCCGAGCTCGCCGCCGGCTTCGCGGCCGTGTGCGGGGGCGAGACCGTCGTGCACACCGACGTCCGCGACGACAACGTGCTGCTCAGGCCCGACGGGACGGCCGTGATCTGCGACTGGAACTGGCCCGTGGTCGGTGCACCGTGGCTCGACACGCTGTTCATGATGATCGGCCCGCGGGGCGACGGGCTCGACGTGGACGCCGTGCTGGCCTCCCGGCCGCTGACCCGCGAGGTGCCCGCCGACCACGTCGACGCCCTGCTGGCCCTCGTGGTCGGGTACTTCTTCAAGGCGGGCGACGACCCCGTGCCGCCGACGTCGCCGTACATCCGCGACCACCAGCGCTGGCAGGGCGACGTCGTGTGGCAGTGGCTGTGCGAGCGGCGCGGCTGGTGAGCCCGCGCGCGGTCGGCGTGCGCGCGCCCTGGTCCGCCATGCCCGAGCACGTCAGGGCCTGGGCGGCCGACGAGCTGGGCTCGTCGATCGTCGAGGCGCGCGACCAGGTCGGTGGCATGTCGCCGGGATGTGCCACCCGGCTCGTGGGGGCAGACGGCAGCCGGGCGTTCGTGAAGGCGGTCGGCAGCGCGCTCAACCCGAAGACGCCCGAGCTGTTCCGCCGCGAGGTCACCGCGCTGACCCTGATCGGCTCGCACGAGCTGTGGGCCGACCTCCGGGCGTCGTACGACGACGGCGAGTGGGTCGCGATCCTGCTCGAGGACGTCGAGGGCACCCACCCCGACCTCCACGACGACGCCACCATGGACCTCCTGCTCCGCGAGACCGATCGGCTGGCCCAGGTGCTGGCCGAGCGGGTGCCGGACCCACCGGCGCCCGACCCGGACAACGGCGGGCTGGCCGACCTCAGCGCGAACTTCAACACCTGGGCCGACCGCGTCGCGCAGGCCGACGAGATTCCTCGCTCCCTGCTGCCGGACTGGATCCGGCGCGACACCGGGACCTGGGAACCGCTCGTACGCGCCCTCGGGGAGCAGGAGCGTGGGCTCGTGCACTGGGACATCCGCAACGACAACCTGCTGGAGCGAGCGACCGGTGACCTGGTGTTCGTCGACTGGGGGAACGCCTCGGTCGGTCCGCTGTGGGTCGACCCGCTGCTTGCCCGGCTGGAGCGGGTCGACTCCCCGTGGTTCGACGTGTCCCTGGCGTCCTCCCCGGGGCTCGTCGCGGCCGGCGACACCGCCGTCGACGCCTGGCTGGTGGGCTTCGCCTGCACGCTGGCCTGGGGCGCGGCCCACGCCGTGGACGTGAACCTGCCGACGCTCAACGATTTCCGGATCACCGAGTCGCGGCGGATGCTGGTGGGTGCCGAACGCCGGCTGGGCATCGCCTGACCTGGGCCGATCACGATTTCGGGCTCGCAGGGCCCTCCGGTATCGTTTCCCCTCGCGTGTGCGCCCGCCTGGATCATCAGCCTGGGGTGCCCGCCCCGGACTCAGCAACCATCCCGAACCGACCGAACGAAGGCTTGCCACGTGGCGAACATCAAGTCCCAGATCAAGCGGATCAAGCAGAACGAGAAGCGTCACCAGCGCAACAAGGCCGTCAAGACCGGCCTGAAGACCGCGGTGCGCAAGTTCCGCGAGGCCGCCGACGCCGGTGAGAAGGACCAGGCCGTCGAGCTGGCCCGCGACGCCGGCCGCAAGCTCGACAAGGCGGCGTCGAAGGGCGTGATCCACAAGAACCAGGCCGCCAACCGCAAGTCGGCCATGGCCAAGCGCGCCGCGTCGCTCTGAGGTCTCGCCCAGCTCGACCGCCGAGACGAACGACCCGCCCGGTCCCACCGGGCGGGTTTGTTGCGTCTCGGGGCAGTCAGTCTGTGGTGGGCGCGTCGCGCAGACCGGTGATCGTCAGCACCAGCCGCTCCAGCGTGTAGGACGCGTCGCTGGCGGCGCCCTTGATGTCGGCGTCTGCCTGGGCGACGGCCCGGACCGCCTGCGCGATGGCGCGGTCGGACCAGCCCCGCGACTGGTCGCGGATCGTGCGCAGCTTCCAGGGCGGCACTCCCACCTCCCGGGCCAGGTCGGCCTCGCGCAGGCCGCGCGGTGCCGACTTGTAGCGGGCCACGCCACGGGCCGAGCCTGCGAACGCCGAGGTGACCAGCACCGGGGCCGTCCCGCCGTCGATCGCCCAGCGCAGCTCCTCGAGCGCCACTCGCCGCCGGCCCCAGAAGGCCGCGTCGGCGACGGCGAACGACTTGGCCTCGGCACGCCCACCGAAGTACTTGCGGACCTTGTCGACCGTCAGCGACTCATCGGGGAAGTCGTTGGTGAGCTGGTCGGCCGCTGCGGCCAGCGAACGCAGGTCCTGTCCGACCGCCGCGACCAGGAAGGTCGCGGCGTCCTTGTCGATGCTGGCGCCGTGGCGGCGTACCTCTTCGGCGACGAAGCCGGGAAAGTCCGAGGCCCGCAGCTCCTCGGACTTCGCCTCGCTCACCCCTGCCAGCTTGCGGAGCTTGGTGAGCACTCCCGAACCCTTCGGCCCGCCGCCGTGCACCAGCACCACGGCCACGTCGTCGACGGGTGCGGCGGCGTAGCCGAGCAGCCCCTCGACGGACTCGTCGGGGAGGTTCTCCAGTGACCTCACCACCACGCAACGGGTGCTGGAGAACAGCGACGGCGCCGACAGCTCGCCGAGCACCGCCAGGGTCAGCCCGGCCGCCTCGGTCTCGGAGATCTCGGCATCACCGTCGTGGCGGCGCACGGCGTCGCGGACGGCGACGACGGTGCGCTCGTTGAGGAACTCCTCCTTGCCGGTCACCAGGGTCACCCGGCCCAGGACGTCCTCGGCCCGGGGCCCGCGAGCTCGCGCGTTCATCGAGCGTCAGCCTGTCACACGTCACCGACACGATCAGCCGCGCGTCACGGCGACCAGCCGACCGTCACGGACGGCGATCACGACGTCACCGTCGCGGTCGGTGCGCAGCACCCCCGTCCCGCTCGCCGACAAGGCCTCGATGATCTCGATGGCCGGGTGGCCGTAGTCGTTGTCCGCGCCCACCGACACGACGGCGAACCTCGCTCCCAGCGAGTCGAGCCAGCCGAGGTCCTGGTGGCGGCTGCCGTGGTGCGGCACCTTCAGCACGTCGACCCGCAGCCCGGGGAGGGTCCGGGCCAGGGCTACTTGGCCGTCCGGCTCGATGTCGCCGGTCAGCAGCAGTCGAACGCCGGCGACCTCGGCAAGCAGCACCACGCTGGCGTCGTTGGCCGTGCTGCCGTCGCCGGGTCCGTCGGTGGGCGAGTCGGGTGTCGGCCACAGCACCTGGAGCGAGACGTCGCCGACGGTGCGCGTCTCGCCGTACGGCGCGACGACGGCCGCCAGCCCGGCCGCGGTTGTTGCCGACCGGACCAGCCGCCACCCCTCCCGGGGGGGTCGGCCAGCCGGGTGACCTCGACCTCGCCGACGCTGCGCCGGCGCAGGACTCCGCTCACACCGTCGACGTGGTCAGCATGGAAGTGGGTGAGCACGAGCAAAGGGACGTGGTCGACACCCAGCCGCCGCAGGCAGTCGTCGACAGCGCGCGGGTCGGGCCCGGCGTCGACGACCACGGCGCTTCCAGGGCCGGCGCGCAGCACCAGTGCGTCACCCTGGCCGACGTCGCACGCCGCGAACACCCAGCCCGCCGGCGGCCAACCCGGCGTCGGCGGACCGATCAGCGGGATCACCAGCAGCAGCAGGCACACGGCGGCGCCGGACGACCGGTGCCGCAGCACGATCGGCCCGCCGACGACCGCCGCGCCGGTGAGCGCCACCAGGAGGGCCAGCGACCACGCCGTCGTCTCCCAGCCCAGGGCCGCTCCAGGCAGGTCCGCCCCGTGCTCGGCCACCGTCACGATCCACCCGACGCACCAGCCCGCAAGGGTGCCGAACACGCGGCCGAGCGGGTCGGACACCAAGCCGGCCAGCCCGCCGAGCAGCCCGAGGACAGTCGCCGGACCGACGACCGGCGCGACCAGGAGGTTGGCCGCGACCGCGACCAGGCTGACCTGCCCCGAGATCGCCGCCACCAACGGCGTGCACGCGAGCTGGGCGGCCGCCGGCACGGCGACGGCCTCGGCCAGCCAGCGCGGCAGCCAACGCGCCATCGCATCGCGCCACGACGGTGCGACCAGCAGGATCCCCGCCGTGGCCAGCACCGACAGGGCGAACCCGGCGGTGCGAGCCAACCGGGGGTCGACGAGCAACAGACCGACCACGGCTGCGCCCAGGCCACGGACGCCGCGGTGCCAGCCACCGCGCCCCAGGCCGAGGAGCGCCACCGTGCCCATGGCCGCGGCACGCAGCACGCTCGGCTCGGTGCGCGCGAGCATGACGAAGCCGGCGACCCCCGCCGCGCCGGCCACCCCGAGCCAGCGTCCGCGCACGCCGGCGTAGCGGGCGACGACCAGGAGGAAGCCGACGACCAACGTCAGGTTGGTCCCCGACACGGCCGTCAGGTGGGTCAAGCCGGTCGTCCGGAAGTCCTCTGCCAGCTCCCGCGGCATCCCCGCGTCGTCGCCGGCCACCAGCGCCGGCACCAGCGCCGCCTGGCTCGCGGGCCGATGCGCGACCGCTTCGCGGATCGAGCCCCGCACCGCCTCGGCAGCGCGCCAGCCCGGTCCCGGGTCGGCCACGCGCTCGGGCGGCCCGCGAGGCGTGGCCGTCGCGGCGACGTCGTCGTCGTCGGCCGGAGCGAGCCGCCCGGTGAACCGCACCCGCTCCTTCAACACCAACCGCTCCCAGTCGTCGTCGCCGAAGACGAGCACCGGTTGGTGCCGACCGACGGAGACGCGGACCAGCACCCGCTCGCCGAAGCGGCCCGGGATGCGCTTCGGGTCGGCCGTGACGGTGCCGGTCAGCGTGACGAGGGCGCGCTCGCGCGCGAGCTCGGCGACCGGGCCGTCTCGCACGGCGGCCGCCTGCGTGGCCGCTATCGCGCCGACAGCGGTCGCGACCACGACGGCAGCCAGCCCGGTGACTGCCGCTCGTCGTCGGGCCGGCCGACGTACCGCGGTGACCACGAGCAGCACCGAGGCCACCAGCAGCAGCCCCAGGGTCCAACCTGGCTTCGCAGGCCGCCAGTACGTCACGAGGGCACCGGCCCAGGCGGCGAGCCCGAGCAGGGGGAGCCGCAGGTCTGGTCCGCGCGTGGGCGGCCGGTCGCTCACAGCGTCACGAACGGGGCCAGCTCGGCCAAGGTGGCCTCGCCGATCCCGTCGACGTCGAGCAGCTGGTCGACGGAGGTGAAGGCGCCGTGCTCGGTGCGCCAGGTCAAGATCGACTGGGCGGTGACCGGGCCGACCCCCGGGAGCGACTCGAGGGCCACTTGGTCGGCCATGTTGATGTTGACCAGCGTGGTGACCGGCGAGGTCCCTCCGCTGATCGTCGCCGCGACACCCGAGGGCGGCGCGACGCCGACGAGGATCTGCTCACCGTCGACGAGCACGCGGGCCAGGTTGAGGTCGGTGAGGTCGACGCCGGCCCGGGCTCCGCCGGCGGCTTCGAGCGCGTCGACCACCCGCGACCCGACGTCGAGCACGGCGATGCCGGGTCGGCGTACCTTTCCGGACACGTCGACCGTCACCGAACCGCGTGCGTCGCCCGCCTCGGCCGAGGAGGTGGGCGACGCCGTCAGGCTCACCAGGTCGGCCGCCGGCCGCGGCGGGGGCGCGGCGACCTCGGGATCCGCGCCGCCCAGCAGCCACCAGGCGGCGACCCCGATCCCGGCGAGCACCACGAGCGCCACCACGACCAGCTGCGCGGGCCCGAGCGTCAGCCGACCGCGCGCCGCGTGGCGCCCCGGCGTCGGGACAGCCGCGTCGAGCTCCTCCGCTCCCGGCCTCGGCTCGCTCACCGGACGCACTCGGGTGTGGGTGGAGTCGTCCAGGGCGGGCGCGCGGCTGCCTCGAACGGCGGCCAGCTCGGCCCCGAACACCTCGAGGCGGCGCGCCCTGGCCGCCTCGAGGGCTCGCCTGCCTGGTCGTCTCCCCGCTCCCCCCACCATGCCGCGAAGGTAGGCAGCCCCGACGACGCGCGCCACCGGCCTCGGCGAGCCTGTGGACAGCCGTCGGGAACCTGTGCTCGACAGCGTCCGCCGTCCGGTCGCTCCTGCACGACGAGCGTGGCGAGCCCCTGGGCGAGCTAGCGAGGAGGAAGGAGCGACCTCATGGGGCGGCGGACACGCCCCGAAGCGCAGCGGAGGGGCAAATCAATGCAGCAGCGGTGCCACGCAGACGGCGACCATGCCGGGGCCGACGTGGGCGCCGAGCACGGCACCGATCTCGGTGCACCAGACCTCGCGGCCACCCAGGTTGTCGGCGAGCTCCTCGGCCAGTCGCTCGGCGAGCTGCTCGGCGCGACCGTGGCTGGCCAGGTGGGCCACGCATGCGTCGACCGGCGCGTCACCGGCGGCCTCGAGGACGAGGGCCTCGAGACGGTTCAGGGCCTTGCTGGCGGTGCGTACCTTCTCGAGGTTGGCCACCTTGCCGTCGGTGATCTTGAGCAGCGGCTTGACCGAGAGTGCGCCGCCGAAGATCGCCGCCGCCGCACCGATCCGGCCGCCACGACGCAGGTACTCCAGGGTGTCGACGTAGAACAGGGACGTCGCCCGCGCCGCCCGGGCCTGGGCGGCCTGGACCGCGTCGAGCGCCGTCCCACCGGCAGCGACCACCTCGGCGGCCGACAGCGCGGCGTACCCGGTGGCCACGCCGACCTGGCGGCTGTCGACGGCGTGCACCGGCACCGATGCGTCCTTCGCGGCCAGCTGGGCCGACTCGAAGGTGCCGCTCATCTCTCCGGACAGGTGGATCGAGACGACCTCGGTCGCGCCCTCGGCGGCCGCGCGCTCGTAGACCTCCAGGAGCGCGCTCGGCGTCGGCCGCGACGTGCTGACCGGGCGGAACTCCTTCAGCGCCTGGGCCACCATCGCCGGCGTGGCGCCACCGGACTCTCCCGGCGGGCCCTCGTCGAGCACCTCGTCGAAGACCTGTGCGCCGATGACCACCTGCAGCGGCACCACCACGATGCCGTGCTCGGCCACCACCCGCGCGGGCAGGCTCGCCGTCGAGTCGGTGACGACGGCGACCGGCATGCGCCCGAGGGTATTAGACGACGACGTTGACCAGCTTCGGCGCCCGCACGATCACCTTGCGGACCGTCGCGCCGTCGATGGCCCGCACGACGTCGGGGTCGGCCAGGGCCGCGGCTTCCAGGTCGGCGTCCGACACGTCGGGCGCGACCTCCAGCCGCGCCCGTACCTTGCCGCGGACCTGCACCACGCAGGTCACCGTCTCGTCGACCAGCAGGCTCTCGTCCACCGAGGGCCAGGATGCCCGGGCGACGGTCGGCTGGTGCCCCAGCCGCTCCCACATCTCCTCCGCGACGTACGGCGCGACCAACGACAGCAGGATCGTCACCGCCTCCGCGGCCTCGCGCACCGCGGGGTCGTCGCCGCCGGGACCGCCGTCGATCGCCTTGCGGGTCGCGTTGACCAGCTCCATGACGCGGGCGACCAGGACGTTGAACTTGAAGCCGTCGACCAGCTCGGCCGCGTCGTGCACCGTGCGAGCGGTGACGCGCCGCAGCGCCACGTCACCCCCGGAGGGCTCGGTGCCGGGCTCGGACGTGACGTCCCCGCTCAGCCGCCAGGCGCGCTGCAGGAACCGCAGGGAACCCGACGGCGACATGTCGGCCCAGTCGATGTCGTCCTCGGGCGGCCCCGCGAAGACCAGGGTCAGCCGTACCGCGTCCACGCCGAAAGCCGATAGTTGCTCCCCCAATCTGACGCCGTTGCCCTTGGACTTCGACATCTTGGCGCCTTGGTTGATGACCGTGCCCTGGTTCAGCTGCGCCGAGAACGGCTCGCGGAAACCCACCAGGCCCATGTCGTTCAGGACCATGGTGAAGAACCGGGCGTACAGCAGGTGCAGCACCGCGTGCTCCACGCCACCGATGTAGACGTCGCACGGTCCCCAGGTGTTGACCAGGTCCGTGTCGAAGGGCTTGTCGTCCTCGTGCGGCGAGCAGTAGCGCAGGAAGTACCACGAGGAGTCCACGAAGGTGTCCATCGTGTCGCTGTCGCGCTTGGCGGGTCCGCCGCACGACGGGCACTCGACGTTGACCCAGTCCTCCGCGGCCGCCAGCGGCGACACTCCGCGGGGCGTCAGGTCCGACCCACGCAGCTCGGGCAGCACGACGGGCAGCTGGGCGTCCGGCACCGCGACCTCGCCGCAGTCGGGGCAGTGCACGATCGGGATCGGCGCGCCCCAGTAGCGCTGGCGGGACAGCAGCCAGTCGCGCAGCCGGAAGTTCACCGCGCCCTGGCCCGTGCCCTGCTGCTCCAGCCAGGCGATGATCGCCGACTTGGCCTCGGCCACGCCCATGCCGTTCAGCGAGATCTCGTCGTTGGCGGAGTTGATCGCCTCGCCCTGGCCGACGTACGCCTCGCCGTCGAAGCCGTCGGGCACCCGCACCGTGCGGATGATCGGCAGGTCGAACCGCTTGGCGAAGTCCCAGTCGCGCTGGTCCTGCCCGGGCACCGCCATGATCGCGCCGGTCCCGTAGTCGGCCAGCACGTAGTCGGCCGCCCAGATCGGGATCTGCTGCCCGTTGACCGGGTTGACGGCATAGCGACCCAGGAACACGCCGGTCTTCTCGCGGTCGGTCGACAGCCGCTCGATGTCGGACTCCTTCCGGACCTCCTCCAGATAGGCGTCGTACGCCGGCCGCTGGTCGTCGGTGACCAGCTCACGGGCCAGCTCGGCGTCGGCCGCCACCACCATGAACGTCGCCCCGAACAACGTGTCGGGCCGCGTCGTGTAGACCGTCATGTCGGGTCCGTCCACGACGGGGAAGGTCACATGGGCGCCATCGGAGCGGCCGATCCAGTTGCGCTGCGCGGTGATCACGCGGTCGGGCCAGCTGGGCGCCAGGACGTCCAGGTTGTCCAGCAGCTCCTGGGCGTACTCGGTGATCTTGAAGTACCACTGCGTCAGGTCGCGCTTGGTCACCTCGGCGCCGCAGCGTTCGCAGTGCCCGTCGATCACCTGCTCGTTGGCCAGCACCGTCTGGTCCTGGGGGCACCAGTTGACGGGGCTCTGCTTGCGGTAGGCCAGCCCCCGCTCGCGGAAGCGCAGGAACAGCCACTGGGTCCAGCGGTAGTACTCGGGGTCGGAGGTGTTGAACGTGCGGCTCCAGTCGAAGCTGGTCGCGAACTTCTTGCACGACTCGGTGGAGATGGCGATGTTGGCGTAGGTGAACGTCGCCGGGTGCTCGTTGTCGCGGATCGCTGCGTTCTCGGCGTTCAGGCCGAACGAGTCGAACCCCATCGGGTTCAGGACCTCGTAGCCGCGCAGCCACCAGTAGCGCGCCATCACGTCGTGCAGCGCGAAGACCTCGGCGTGGCCCATGTGCAGGTCTCCGCTGGGATAGGGGAACATCGTCAGCGCGTAGCGCTTCTCCCGTGTCGAGCCGTCGTCGGCGCGGAACGGATCCAGGTCCGCCCAGACCCGCTGCCACTTCGCCTCGACCGCGGCGACGTCGTACGTCGCGGCCTCCTGTCCCTGGGAGGACTCCGACATCGACTGGGTCATCGGCTCTCTCTCGCTGGTGCTCATCGGCGCTCCTCGGCTGCCTCGTCTGCGTGCGTCTCGGACATGAAAAAACCCCTCACACGGAGGGGTAGCCGCGCGATCAGCGGGTGATCAGCGCGGCTGTCCAAGAAGGAGCGACCGGTACGTCATGGGGCCAGGGTACCGCGCCGCGTCGCCGACGCGCGACGCACTAGCCGCTCACGCGGCCGACGAAGCGCCAGGGCAGATCTGCGGGAGGAGCCAGCGCACCCGCTCGGCGAGGCGTGCCGCGGCCTCGGCGTCCCCCGAGAGGTAGCCCAGCAAGGCCTTCTCGAACAGCCCGTCGAACAAGGCGTACGCCGCCTGCGGCTCGAGCAGCGGCGTCGTGCCCGAGAGCTCGGCGTAGCGCATGACGACCCGCCAGATCATGCCCTGGAGAGTGCGGTCGATCTCGAGAACGTCGTCGCGGAAGGAGTCCTCGAACAGGCTCTGCGTGCGCAGGTCGTACCACAGCCGGTGCAGCGGAGCCTCGGTCGTCATCGTCTCGACGAGCTTGGCCGCGAACTGCTCGAGCAGGTCGGCGGCCTCCTTCGAGGTCAGCACGATCTCGTCGAACCGGTTGACGCACTGGGTCTTGTAGAGCCGAACGCAGTGGGTGATCAGCTCGACCTTGTCGGCGAAGTAGTAGTGGACGACGCCGTGGGTGAACTCGGAGTTCTGGGCGATCTCCCGCAGTGAGGTCCTCGCGTAGCCCAGCTCGCCGAGGGTGGCCAGCGCCGACTGCGCCAGCTGCGTGCGGCGCTCTTCGACGCGCTCCTCGCGGCTCGTCTGGCGACCACCGGCGGACCGCATGGGGGTGCTGGTCATGTGTCAAGAGTACGGGTGACCCGTGGCACCCCCCTATCCTACTTTTGGCCATTTCTGCTGGTCAGCCGCACCATTCGCCTCCTGAACCCCACCAGCCCCGAAGGTTCCGGCACCTCATAGGCTGCCGCCATGACGATCACCGACCTGTTCCGGCTCGACGGCAAGGTCGCGGTGGTGACGGGCGCCTCCAGCGGGCTCGGCGTCGCCTTCGCCATCGCCCTCGCGGAGGCCGGGGCCGACGTCGCCCTGGGAGCTCGCAGGACCGAGATGCTCGAGCAGACCGCCGAGCAGGTACGAGCGACCGGGCGCCGGGCGTTGACCGTGACCACCGACGTCAGCGACCCGGAGTCGTGCACCGCGCTGGTCGAGGCCGCCGTGGCCGAGCTGGGCGGGGTCGACGTGCTGGTCAACAACGCCGGCATCGGCACCGCAGTCCCGGCGACCCGCGAGACCCCGGAGCAGTTTCGCCAGGTCATCGACGTCAACCTCAACGGCAGCTACTGGATGGCCCAGGCCTGCGGCCGGGTCATGCAGCCCGGGTCGAGCATCGTCAACATCTCCTCAGTCCTGGGCCTGACCACCGGCGGTCTCCCGCAGGCGGCGTACTCCGCCTCCAAGGCGGGACTCCTCGGGCTCACCCGCGACCTTGCCCAGCAGTGGACCGGCCGCAAGGGCATCCGGGTCAACGCGCTCGCGCCGGGGTTCTTCGAGTCCGAGATGACCGACCAGTACCCCGATGGCTACCTCGACCTCGCGATGACGCGCGTGCCGGTCGGCCGTCTGGGCGACCCCACGGAGATCGCGGCGACGCTGGTCTGGCTGGTCTCCCCCGCCGGTGCCTACGTCGTGGGGCAGACCATCGCCGTCGACGGGGGCATCACGATCAGCTGACGCCGAGCGGGCTTCCACATTCTTCGGTCGTGGGCCAGGATCGAGCGAAGTCGTCCACTCGGGAGCCACCATGCCGAATCGATTCACCGTGCTGCTGGCGGCCTGCGTGACCGCCGCTCCACTCTTGCTGACAGCGGCGTCACCCGCAGAGGCCGCCAAGACATCCGGGCCGACCGGGATCGACCTCGCGCGCTGGACCTCCGACGCCGACTTCGGCGCCGGCACATCGGACTCGGTCGCCATCGCCAGCGGGTCGGTCACACTGGCAGCCGGCGTCCTTCCGACCTCGTCGTACATCGATCCGTTCGGCAGCGGCACCGCCCGCACCTACGACGTCGGCACCTGGACCTCGCCGGTCGTCGAGGTCGGCTACCCGGTCGACCAGGCCATCACGTCCTGGAACGCATTCACGCCGACCGGGACGTGGGTGGAGACCCTGTTCCGCGGCCGCTACGCCGACGACACGTGGTCGAAGTGGTACGTGCTGGGCCGCTGGACCTCCGGCATGGACTTCGCAGCCGGCGACATCCACCGCACGTCCCTCAACGGCCAGGGCGACACCGACGGGACCGTGCTCACCGACACCTTCGCGAGCCGCAAGAAGCGCAAGCCCGTGGCCTTCCAGACCCGGGTCCGCCTGCTGCGTCCCGACGGCGCAACGACGAGCCCGCGGCTCGACGCCGTGACCACGATGACCAGCGCGGCGTACCCGGACCAGCACAAGGCGACGAGCTCGTTCACGCTGAGCGGGTCGGTGGAGCTCGCCGTTCCGCGGTTCGCGCAGAACACCCACTCCGGCGAGTACCCGGAGTTCGGTGGCGGTGGCGAGGTGTGGTGCTCCCCCACCTCCAGCGCGATGGTGATGGCGCACTTCGGCGCCTCCCCCAGCCCCGACGAGCTGGCCGGCATCCCGTACGCCGACCCGCAGGTCGACCACGCCGCCCTCCATACCTGGGACTTCGCCTACGACGGTGCGGGCAACTGGCCGTTCAACGCGGCGTACGCGCACACCTACGGCCTCGACTCCTTCATCACCCGGCTCCGCTCGCTGGCCGAGGTGGAGCGCTTCGTGGCCGCCGGCATCCCCATCATCGTGTCGCTGTCGTGGAAGCTGGGCGACATGCCCGAGGCCGGGTACGAGACCAACGGACATCTGCTGGTGATCGTCGGTTTCACCGCCGACGGAGACCCGATCCTCAACGACCCGGCAGCCAACTCCAACGACAACGTGCGCAGCATCTACACGCGCGAGAACTTCGAGAAGGTCTGGCAGGAGTCCACCGGCGGGGTGTCCTACGTCTTCCACCCCCCGGGCCTCGCGCTCCCCGCCAACGTGCCGGGGGTCACGCCCAACTGGTGAGGCGGCCACCACTTCTGAGAAAACTTCGCCGTTCCACTGAACCAATCCGGTTCCTGGCGCATCAGACAAGTGACGGCCCCAGCGGGGCCGCTCCCAAGACCCTGACCGCGTAGGACGGCGGCCAGCGCACGAACCCCCGGCAGGTCATCTGCCGGGGGTTCGGATCTTCAAGCCCTCACCCGCCCGTCAGCGAGCGACGTCCTCCTGGACCAGCAGCGGCGTGACCCCGCCCAGCCGGCGGTGGAACCGGACGTGGGCAGCGGCGTCGTCGAGAACCCGCCACAGCGCCCGGTGGGCCTCCCACGGGAGCGGCTCGTCTCCCGTGCGCCACGACGGGCCGAAGGCGATCCAGACGGCGACCCACTCGCTGGCGCAGTCCCACCCGCCGCGCTGGGCCTCGACGAGCCGGCGACGTACCTGGAACTCGGTACGCCGCCCGTCGAGGCAGTTGGGCGCGGTGCGGATCGGCCAGACCCGCATGTCGAGCACCATCAGCGCGAGCTCGAGGTCCTCGAGCCGCTCGGGTTCGACGAGCACGGTCGCGACGTTCTCGTGCGGCGCTCGCCTCATGCGGGCAAGGTAACCCCGCCCACCCCGAAGCGTCAGCCCGCGGTCCAGACAGGGCGAGGCTCGATGACCGAGACGCGAGCATAGGATGGCGCGGTGCGAGTCTCTGATCAGTACCGACTGGTCTTCGTGCACGTGCAAAAGACCGGCGGCAACACGGTTCGAGGACTCCTGAGCTCGGCATTGCCGGATGCGCGGAACGCACATGGTTCCCTTCCGAAGCACGCCCACCTCGGCGGCATCCTCAAGGCCGAACCCGCACTTTCGGACTACTTCATCTTCGGGTTCGTCCGAAACCCCTGGGACCGGATGGTGTCTTGGTGGTCGATGATCCAAGACGCCAAGACCAACGCTGACGCGGGGCATGGCGGGGCCGTCGACCGGCTCCGCACCAACCGTTTCATGCGTGTTGTCGCAACACGCTACGAAGGCTTTGAGAACTTCGTGATGCAGGGCCCAGAGGACTTGCCGCGATTGAGGACCCCCCAATTGCGTTTCCTCACGACTCGTCAACGCCAGGCCGACTTCATCGGCCGGACCGAAGAGCTCGAGCTCGGCGTGCGCTCCGTTTTCGACCATCTCGGGCTTCCTGTCGGTGATGTTCCGCGCGCCAACGCCAGCAGTACGAGGGGCCCTTACCAGGACTTCTACACGGAGAAGACACGCCGCCGTGTCGGCGAGGTTTATGCAGAAGACGTTGCCGCGTTCGGGTACGAGTTCTAGCGAGGTCGCGCCGCGGGCCACCCCGGCCCAGTTCCCGAGGTGCGCAGAGTCGCCCATCCGGGCCACCCCGGCCCAGCTCCGGGGACACCCAGCGTCGTCCATCCGGGCCACCCCGGCCCGACTGCGCGCGTCTGTGGGGGCCCGGAAGTGGGCCGGCCCGGCCCGGTACGACGCCTCTCAAGGTGCCGGGAGCTGGGCCACCATGGCCCGGACCCGGACTTGTGGATGACCGCCGACACCGACCGCGCAAATCGCGTACGAACGACCCATGCCACGCAAGGTCGACCACGCCAGCAGGTTCCACTTCCTCCGGGAGGCGGCGTTCGCCATCGTGCGCGACCGCGGAGTCGGCGCCCTCAGCAGGCGGGCTCTCGCCGACGAGCTGGGGACCTCGCGCAACCGGGTCGACGACCTCCTGCGAGCCGAGGCCGACCTCCGGGTCCTGGCCGCGGCCGAGGTGAAGAGCCGCCGGACCACCGGCCGGTTCCGCCTCACCGTCGGCGAACCGGACCAGGTGGCCCTCAACCTCGTCACCAGCCTGATGCCGAACACCCCCGCACGCATCGACGAAGAGCTCGTCTGGCTGCGCCTGCTGGTCGAAGGTCCGCGCGCCGCGTCACCCGACGAGGATCCCGACGGTCCGTTGTGGCAGCGGTACCAGATCGCCCAGCGCGGCTACGTCTACTCCGAGCGGCGACCCGACAGCACCAGCGTCGAGGCGGATCCGTCCGAGGACCGGCACGATGCGCTGGCATCACATCGTGCCGAACACGAGGAGGTGGTGACATCCCGCTTGACCCGGGCACTGGAGGAGCTGGACCTCACCGGCGACCACCACGACACCGAGCTGCACCGCCTCCGAGCCCTCGTCGACGGCCCCACCCTGGCCGTGTGCCTCGGCCGCCTCCCCTGCGAGGCGGGAGTCCAGGTCATCCGAGGTCACCTCCGCACCCTCGCGGGGTGATTCGAGCAGGAGGCGGCCGGTCGCCGACCGACTTCACACCGCGCCAACCGGGACCACGTGTTCGAGCTGACTAGTCGGGCCCCGTCCGAGCCCCCCAGCATCGAACGGGGCCGACTACCCACCTGGGTATCCCGACACACCCCAATCCGTCCAGCACAACCCCAGGTGCACCTGGGGTCCTGGTGGACGACTCGGCCTCGGCCGGGTAAGGGTGTGTTCCGCCGGTGGCCGTCCGAGTTCCCCCCGTGATCGGACGGCCACCGTCGACTCGGGACTCCGGCCTGGAACCGGCGCAGCAGAATTGCGTCTGGTGGAGCTGAGGGGACTCGAACCCCTGACCCCCTGCATGCCCATCGACAGAGCCGCTACCAGCGGCGCCCGGCGCAGCAGAATTGCGTCTGGTGGAGCTGAGGGGACTCGAACCCCTGACCCCCTGCATGCCATGCAGGTGCGCTACCAGCTGCGCCACAGCCCCAGATCGGGTGTCACCGGCTCACGCAGGCAACTCGCGGAATCTTAGCCAACGGCTTCATCGGACGCGAAATCGCCTCCAGCGGCTCGGGCTGGGTGCGGGCCGACCGTCGCGGTCTCGTTGTAGGACACCAGGACCAACCCCTTGCGAACGTGATGCTCGCCGAGAACGGCCCAGCCGCAGTTGTCCATGCCGCGGACCGTCCGGGACACGTCGTGCGGCCAGCCGAGCAGGGCGGCGAGCCCGACCTTGAGGCAGGCGCCGTGCATGACGACCAGGGCGGTCTGCTCGGCATCCAGGCCGGCCAGGATCTCGCGCAGCGCAGGCAGCACCCGGGTGCGTACCTGGGTGCTGGACTCCTCCCCTTCGACCAGGAGTGACTCGTCGTGGACAAGCCAGGCCGCATGCTCGGCGGGGTACCGCTCGGCGAACTCCGCGGTGGTCAGCCCGGACCGCACGCCGACGTCGTACTCGCGGAGCCTGGGGTCGGTCTTCACCGGCAGACCCGCTGCCGCGGCGAAGATCTCGGCCGTCTCAAGCGCCCGGGCCAGGTCGCTGGACCAGACGCGGACGGGCTTCATCTCGGCCAGGTACGGCGCCGCGGCCCGTGCCTGCGCCCGGCCGGTGTCGTCGAGGGAGATGTCAGCGTGGCCCTGCGCGCGGTAGGTGGCGTTCCAGGCGGTCTGCCCGTGGCGGACCAGGACGAGGCGACGAGTCACCGGCTGTGGGAGGCGACGTCTGCCGGCAGCGCGATGGCGGGACAGTCGCGCCACAGCCGCTCGAGGGCGTAGAACTGCCGCTCCTCCTCGTGCTGGACGTGCACCACGATCTCGCCGTAGTCGATCAGCACCCAGCGTCCGTCGCGCTCGCCCTCGCGGCGCAACGGCTTGGCGCCGACCTCGCGGAGCTTGTCCTCGACCTCGTCGACGATGGCCTTGACCTGGCGGTCGTTGGAGCCGCTGGCGATCAGGAACGCGTCGGTGATGGCCAGCTGGTCGCTGACGTCGAAGGCGACGATCTGGCTGGCGAGCTTGTCTGACGCAGCGCGGGCGGCGGTGACGACGAGCTCGACGGCCCGGTCGGTGGCTGTCACGGTGAGTCTTCCTTGGCTGGTTCAGGAGGTGGGCTGGCTGAGTAGAGGTCGTGCTTGGCGATGTACTGGACGACGCCGTCGGGGACGAGGTACCAGACCGGCTCGCCCCGCCGCTTGCGCTCGCGGCAGTCGGTCGAGCTGATCGCCAGGGCGGGAATCTCCACCATCGTCACACGCTCGGCCGGAATGGCGGACAACGTGTCGGGGTCCATCGTGTAGCCGGGGCGCGTGCAGCCGACGAAGTTGGCCAGCTCGAACAGCTCGTCCGCGTCGCGCCAGGTGAAGATGTCGGCCAGCGCGTCGGCACCGGTGATGAAGTAGAGCTCGACATCGGGCATCGCGGCGTTGAGGTCGCGCAGGGTGTCGATGGTGTACGTCGGGCCGTCGCGGTCGATGTCGACCCGCGACACCCAGAACCTCGGGTTGGCGGCGGTGGCGATCACCGTCATCAGGTAGCGGTGCTCGGGTGGCGAGACGTCGCGATCGGTCTTCTGCCACGGTGCCCCGGTCGGGACGAAGACGACCTCGTCGAGGTCGAACCAGGCCTGGACCTCGGAGGCCGCCACCAGGTGGCCGTGGTGGATGGGGTCGAAGGTGCCGCCCATCACGCCGACCCGCCGACGCCGGGCGGGGCCGAGGGGACGAGGTCGCAGGCGTTGGGCCCAATGAGTGACCCTGAACGTTCAGCTGTGCTCTCGTCCGCCGCCGAAGGCCATCAGGGCACCCAGGGCGGCCAGCAGGATCAGCAGCGAGAGGCCGCCGATGACCCAGTGGTTCACACCGCCCCAGGTCTCGTGCTCCTCAGCGGCGGCGATCAGCAGCGTCGACATGGCCGGAACTCTACCGGGCCTCGAGACGACTGATCAGCGCACGTGACCGTCGCCGGTGACGACGTACTTGGTGGACGTCATCTCGGTCAGGCCCATGGGCCCGCGGGCGTGCAGCTTCTGGGTACTGATGCCGATCTCGGCCCCGAAGCCGAACTCGCCGCCGTCGGTGAACCGCGTGCTCGCGTTGACCAGGACCGCGGCCGCGTCGACCTCGGCCGCGAACCTCCGTGCGGCGGCCAGGTCGCTGGTCACGATCGCCTCGGTGTGGCCGCTCGACCAGCGGGTGACGTGCTCGATCGCGGCGTCGAGGTCGGGGACGACGGCGGCGGCGATGTCGTAGTCGAGGTACTCGGTGGACCAGTCGTCGTCGGTGGCCGCCACCACGCCGTCGTACGCCGCGAACGCCTCGTCGCCGTGGACGGTCACCCCGGCCTCCTGCAAGGCCGTGACCACCTGGGGCAAGAACGCGTCGGCGACGTCGGCGTGGACCAGCAGCGACTCGGCGGCGTTGCACACGCTGGTGCGCTGGGTCTTGCTGTTGACGACGATGTCGAGGGCCATCTCGAGGTCTGCGGCGCGGTCGACGTAGACGTGGCAGTTGCCCACCCCGGTCTCGATCACCGGGACGGTCGACTCCTCGACCACCGACCGGATCAGGCCGGCCCCGCCGCGCGGGATCAGCACGTCGACCAGGCCGCGGGCGCGCATCAGCGCCTTGACGCTCTCGTGGGTGTCACCGGGCACCAGCTGGACGACGTCGGCCGGGAGTCCGAAGACCTCGACCGCCCCTCGGATCACGTCGACGAGCGCCTCGTTGCTGCGCCGGGCGCTGGAGGACCCACGGAGGAGGACCGCGTTGCCGGACTTCAGGCAGATGCCCGTCGCATCGACGGTGACGTTGGGACGGGCCTCGTAGATCATTCCGACCACGCCGAACGGCACTCGCAGCTGCCGCAGCTCGAGTCCGTTGGCCAAGGTGTCGCCGCGCACCACCTCGCCGACCGGGTCGGGCAGCGCGACGAGCTGTCGCAGTCCGTCGGCCATCGCCGACACCCGGGCGCTGTCGAGGCGGAGCCGGTCGACGATCCCGCTGCTGGTGCCGTCAGCCTCCGCCCGCTCGACGTCCTCGGCGTTGGCAGCCAGGATCACCGCCTCGTGCGTGGTCAGCGCGTCCGCGATCGCGGTGAGGGCGGAGTCCTTCTCGCCGCGGGTGGCCAGCGCCAGCACGCGGGACGCCGTACGCGCCCGGCCGGCAGCCTCCGCCACCTGCTGTTGGATGCTCACCCGTCCAGGGTAGGCGGGGTACTGCCGTGCGGCGGTGGGCCAGGGCCGGTTCTGGACGGCGAACGGGCTCCTGCTCACCGCGCACCCGACTACGCCGCGCCTTCGCGGGCGTCCGCGCTCTGCAGGAAGGTCAGGACCTGGCGGACCACGGCGGCGTCCTTGAGGATCCGCCGATGGCCCAGGCCGTCGGTCGTCACCAGCCGCGCGTCTGGCAGCGAGGCGACGAGCCGGACCGAGTCGGCGTACGGCGTCTGGCGGTCACCGCGGTCGTGGACGACGAGCGTGGGCACGGGGTCGACGTGCGAAGCCTGGTGGATCGCGTCGAACTCGGCCATCGGGACGCCCGACGAACTCCTCCAGCGTGGCGGTCGAAGGCCCGTCGCGTCCGGGCGCCGAAACCCGAGCACCCGCTGGAACTGGTCGAACAACGGCTCGGCGGCCACCATCGGCGCCAGCAGCACCAGGCGCCCGGTGGAGAGCCAGCCGAACCGGAGGGTCAGGTACGTCGAGATGGCACCGAGCGAGTGGGCGACCACGGCCTCGGCGGGGCCGAACCTCGCGAAGACGGCGTCCAGCGCCTTGCCGAACTCGACGCCGTGGGTGCGCCGCGGACCGGACGGGCCGGGGTCGGAGTCGCCGTGTGCAGGGGCGTCGAACATCACGACGCGGAACCCTTCAGCCACCAGCGGCTCGACGTATGGCGCGAGCTGGGACCCCGGCCGCCCCAGCCGTGCACCAGGTACACCACCGGTCCGGCGCCCCACACGTGGCCGCGGACGCGAGCGCCGAGCGACTCGACCTCGAACGCCTCGCCGCCGACGGGCAGTCGGGTGGCGGCCATCAGGGGCGGCACCGTGAACCACAGGTCGCGGGCGATCCGCCCGGCGACGCCGGGCGCGACGAGGTCGGCCGCGCGGAACAGTGCCCGCCGCGCCCCGTGCTGTAAACGAACGATCGTGCTTTTCTGCGGACGAGACATTCTCACTCCTGGAGGTGGGTGGTGGTGGGATCTAGCGGGACGAGTCGAGCAGCTGCTCGAAGGCGGCGCGGGTGCGGTCGAGAGCGTCCGCGTCGCGCGAGCAGCCGGCCGGCGTGGCGGTACCCGAACATCAGACCCTGCAGCGTGAACGCGAACTGCTTGGTGTCGAGGTCGGCGCGGAACTCGCCCTCGGAGACGGCCGTGCCGGCGACGGTGGTGATGAACTCGGTCCAGTCACGCTGTTGGCGGACCAGGGAGTCGTGCATGGGGCCGGGCTGGTCGTCGTACTCGATCGACGCCGTGGCGAACACGCAGCCGCCGGCCAGGGTTTCGGTCTCCCAGTCGAGCCAGCGCTCGAACAGCTCGCGGACGCGCCGCTCACCGCGGGGGGTCTTGAGGGTGGGGCGTACGACGACGTCGGTGAACCGGGCGACGGCATGGTCCAGGGTCTGCAGCTGGAGCTGCTCCTTGGAGCGGAAGTGAGCGAACAGCCCGCTCTTGCTCATGTCGGTCCGGTCGGCGAGCTGACCGATGGACAGGCCTTCGAAGCCGACCTGCGACGCGACGTGCAGCGCCTCGTCGAGGATCGACGTCTTGGTGGCCTCGCCCTTGCTCACCGGGCCAGAATAGAACGATCGTTCGTTCTTGTCTACTGGCTAGCTGGTCAGCCCTTGCGCTGGTTGATCTGCTCGGCGGCGGCGGGGAGCACGGCGTGCAGGTCGCCGACGACACCGAAGTCGACCAGCTCGAAGATCGGTGCCTCGTCGTCCTTGTTGATGGCCACGATGGTCTTGGAGGTCTGCATGCCGGCGCGGTGCTGGATCGCCCCGGAGATGCCGGCGGCGACGTAGAGCTGCGGCGAGACGGTCTTGCCGGTCTGGCCGACCTGGTAGCTGTGGGGCACCCAACCGGAGTCGACCGCGGCGCGCGAGGCGCCGACCGCGGCACCGAGCGCGTCGGCGAGGGCCTCGATCGGCTCGAAGTTGCCGCCGGTGCCGCGCCCGCCGGAGACCACGATGGCGGCCTCGGTCATCTCGGGGCGGCCGGTCTTCTCGCGCGGCTGCGACGCCACGATCTGGGCGGTCTTCGCGGCGTCGGAGATCGTCGCGCCGAACTCCTCGACGGCGCCGGCCCCCGACGCCTCCTCGGGCGTCGCGGCGTTGGGCTTGACCGTGATGATCGGCGTGCCCTGGGTGACCTTCGCGGTGACGGTGTAGTTGCCGGCGAACACCGACTGCGTCGTCACCGGACCCTCCTGGATGTCGACGGCGTCGGTGATCAGCCCTGACGAGGTCTTGATGGCCAGCCGGGCCGCGATCTCCTTGCCCTCGGGCGAGGAGGTGATCAACACGGCGGCCGGCGAGGTCTTCTCGACGATCTGATGGAGCGCCTCGGCCTTCGGCGCGACCAGGAACCCCTTGATCTCGGCGTCGTCGACGACGTAGACCTTCTCCGCGCCGTACCTCGCCACGGCCTCGGCGACCTCCGCCCCAACCGCGGGGGACCCGATGAACACCGCCGACGGCTCACCGAGCCGCCGCGCGATGGTGAGCAGCTCGTAGGTGGGCTTCTTGACCGCGCCCTCGGCGTGGTCGACGAGAACGAGTACCTCGGACATCAGTGAACGCTCCTGCTCAGATGAACTTCGCTAGATGAACTTCTTGGACGCGAGGAAGTCGGTCAGCGCCTTGGCGCCGGAGCCGTCCTCGTCCTTGACGATCTCGCCCTGGGTGCGCGGCGGGCGCGCCTCGGTGTCCTCGACCACCGACCACGCCACCGACAGCCCGACCTGGTCGGCCGGCACGTCGAGGTCGGCCAGCGAATAGGTCTCCATGGGCTTCTTCTTCGCCGCCATGATCCCCTTGAACGACGGGTACCGTGCCTCGCCGGACTGGTCGGTCACCGAGAGCACCAGCGGCATCGTGGCGCCGATCACCTCGGTCGCGGTGTCGCCGTCGCGCTTGATCCGCACCTGGTCTCCCTGCGTCTCCACCACCGAGGCCAGCGTCACCTGCGGGACCCCCAGTCGCTCGGCCAGCATCGCCGGGACCACGCCCATCGAACCGTCGGTCGAGGACATCCCGCACATCACCAGGTCCGGTACGTCGCCCCCGGCGGCCTTCTTGACGGCCGCGGCCAGCACCAGCGAGGTAGCGATCGCGTCCGAGCCGGCGATCGCGTCGTCGACGACGTGGACACCCTGGTCGGCGCCCATCTGCAGCGCCTTGCGCACCGCGTCCACAGCCTTGTCCGGGCCGACCGAGACCGCCGTGACGGTCACCCCATCGGGGTCCTCGGCCTTCTCCTTCAAGCGCAGCGCCTGCTCCACGGCGTACTCGTCCAGCTCCGACAACAACCCGTCGACACCGACCCGGTCGACGGTGTTGTCCGCCTCGAAGTGCCGGTCGGCGGTGGCGTCTGGCACGTACTTCACGCAAACGACGATCGTGGTCACGGCCCAGAGGCTACTAGCGCGTAACCGGCCCCGCGCCCCCGCGAGGTCGTGCGATGACTCACAGGTGAGGCGCCTGTCACACGAGCCCCCCCCACCGCAACCGGGTGGGAGAGCTCGTGCTCATGGCGTCTCAGATCACCAGCTTCACCCGCTCGACCGAGCGCTTGAGCGTGTCGGAGCCGAGGTAGCGGGCGATCACCGCGTAGCGACCGGGCCTGCTGACGTTGCGGAAGACCTTCTTGGCCTTGTCGAACTTGTTGAGCAGCTTGATGGAGCTCCGGATCTTCACCCCGTTGCGCTTCAGGACGAACTTGACCGAGCCGCTCACCTCTGTGCCGTGCTCGGCGAAGACCTTCGCCTTCGCCACGAGCCGGTCGCGGAGCTCGCGGTAGACCGCCGTCGCCTCCGTGGTGGTCTGGTCACGCACGACGCGGAAGTTCTTCGTCGCGGTGCTGGAGGCGAGGTTCGGGTCCGTCGGCGTGAAGACGGCTGTCACCTGCTGGAGCCCAAGGTCGACCGCGGCCGGGAAGATGGCCGTCGCCTTGCCGCCCTTGACCTCGATCTTGATCGTCGTCCCGTCGAAGGTGAACTCCACGGCCCCGTCAGGCTTGGGCTTGCCCACCGAGGACGCCACGACGGCGATCACGGTCGGTTGCTCGCCGTACTCGACGGGCGGCTCCAGCACGGTGAGGGTGACGGTGGTCGGCGCCTTCACCACGCTGACCGTGTCGACGAGCAGGTTCTGGCCCGCTGGCAGCAGGCTGCAGGTGAACACGATGGTCGGGAAGGCCACACGCCGTCGAGCTGTAGCCCGTGATGTTCGCGGTGAAGTTCCCCGCCCCGAGCAGGATGGTCGTTCCGGCCGCACCACCGGTGATGGACCCGCTCGGACCGCTGCCGACGATGTTGAAAGTCGTGCCGGGCGTGGTCGGGACCGCGGTGTTCGGGATCGTCAGGGTCGTCTGGCGCGCGACCCCGTCAACCGTGCCGGTTGCGTTGGCCGTGCCGTCGACGGCGGCCACACCGAGGCCACGCAGGTCATCGGCCAGGGGCGAGAGCATCGTCACCGTCGCGGTGGTGGTGATGTTCGCCGACAGCCCGGAGCCCAGGGTCGCGGGGGCATTCGTGGCGAAGACGGCCGCGAGGTCGTAGGACGGGTCGGTGAGCAGTGGCGAGTTCTCGGTGCAGTTGTAGGTGAGTGACGCACTGGCGGCGCCCGCGGGTGTGGCGACGAGCGCCGTCCCGGTCGCCACCAGCGCGAGAGCCGCGCCGGCGGCCGTGCGGCGTACCGCGCGGGCGAATAACTTGGTCATGGGTCATCCCCTCGGACGTACGGTCGGACAGCTGGTCAGATGCGCAGCCGTGGCGGAAAGTTCAGTGCCCTGTCAGCGCGCGTTGATGCGTCGGGCCCTCAGGGACGGACGATCCGGTCGACGATCTTGCCGCCGATCAGCCAGACGAGCGCGGCGATGCCCCAGTTGACGAGCGCCCGCTTCGTCTCCGCGTCGTCCTGCCCCTTGAAGGCGAATACGCCGTCCTGCCGATCGAAGAAGACCAGGTCGAGCCGGTCTCCCAGGTCGAGCACGAACTTCACGAGGTCACTGCTCCGGTTGACCGTGTCGTCGCCGAGGGCGATCAGCAGGGCGCCGGCGGCGAGGATCAACGCGGCCAGCACGCACACCAGCCAGACCAGCTGGGCGACGCGGAGCCGCACGAAGTCGGCACCGGCCTTGGCCTTCGCCGCTGCGGCGGCGCCACGCTTGGGCTTCTGCTCCGTCGCAGGTCCGTTGCCAGTGCCGGTGTCGTCGTCAGCCACGTCGGTTCCGCACCTCTCGTCTCACAGGGGGATGGGCCCGGGACCAGCCTCCCACCTCGTGGGCCTCAACGGCCGACGAACCGCGCTTTGCCGGGCCCGTTCTCAACGAACGACCGCATCCCGATGTCACGGTCCTCGGTCGCGAACAGCGCGGCGAACTGCTGCCGCTCGATCTCGAGCCCGGTGTCCAGGTCGGTCTCGAGGCCGCGGTCGATGGTCTCCTTGGCGGCCCGGAGCGCGTACGACGCGGAGTCGGCGAACTGCCCCGCCCACGCGACCGCCTCCTCGTAGACCCGGTCGGCAGGAAAGACCTTGTCGACCATGCCGAGCGCGCTCGCCTCGTCGGCCTTGACGAAGCGACCGGTGAAGATGACGTCCTTCGCCCTGCTCGGGCCGATCAGGCGGGTCAGCCGCTGCGTGCCACCGGCGCCGGGCATCACGCCGAGCAGCACCTCCGGCTGGCCGACGACGGCGTCCTCGGCGGCGAACCGGACGTCGGCGCACAACGTGAGCTCGAAGCCGCCGCCCAGCGCGTAGCCGTTGATGGCCGCGACGACCGGTTTGGGGATGCGCGCCACCGTCGTGAACGCCGACTGCATGACGCCCGAGCGGCGGACCATGTCGACGTACGACATGTCGGCCATCTCCTTGATGTCGACGCCCGCCGCGAAGACCCGCTCGCCGCCGTACAGGACGACGGCCCGCACGTCGTCGCGCTCGGACGACTCGGCGGCCGCGTCGCGGATCTCGTCTTGCATCTGGACGCTCAGCGCGTTCATCTTCGGCCGGTCCAGACGGATGGTGCCGACCCCGTCGGCGACCTCGAGGCGGACGAACTCGCCCATGGTTGTCTCCCTTCGTCGGACGCCTGACCTTAGCGAGCGTCTCGACGTGGCGAGCCGTCGACGGGTGCAGTCGGCCTGCCAGCACAATGGGTCGGGTGATTCCCGAGAGCTGGGCCTGGAGCACGCGCGACGAGACGCTCGACGTGTGGCCCGGACGGCACCAGGACCTGGGAGCCACGTGGGGGCCGGAGGCCACGAACTTCGCCGTGTCGGCGCCCGAGGCCACGGCCGTGTGGGTGTGCCTGTTCGACGAGGACGGCCCCGGCGGCACCGAGACCCGCTACCAGCTGACCGAGCACACGCTCGGCGTCTGGAACGGCCAGGTCCCCGGGGTGTACGTCGGCCAGCGCTACGGCTTCCGCGCCGACGGTCCCTGGGATCCGCGCCACGGCCGTCGCTACAACCCGCACAAGCTGCTGCTCGACCCCTACGCCCAGGCGATCACCGGCGAGCCCACACCCGGGCCGGCGCTGCTCGACTACGACGGCGAGCGAACTGTTCGCAGCACCGTCGACTCGGCGCCGGCGATGCCGCGCAGCGTCGTGGTGCACGACGAGTTCGACTGGGGCGAGGACCGCCCGATGCGGCGGCGCTGGCGCGACACCGTGATCTACGAGCTGCACGTCAAGGGCTTCACCCAGCTCCACAACGAGGTCCCCGAGCACCTACGCGGCACGTACGCCGGTCTGGGCACCCCCACGGTGACCAACTACCTCAACGACCTGGGCGTCACGGCGGTCGAGCTGATGCCGGTGCACCAGTTCTTCACCGAGCCGGCCGTCGCCGCTCGCGGCATGACCAACTACTGGGGCTACAACTCGATCGGCTTCTTCGCGCCGCACGCCGCGTACAGCTCCTCGGGTGACCGCGGGCAGCAGGTGACCGAGTTCAAGCAGATGGTCAGGAGCTTCCACGAGGCCGGCATCGAGGTCTATCTCGACGTGGTCTACAACCACACGGCCGAGGGCGAGGCCGCCGGGCCGACGTACTCCTTCCGCGGCCTCGACGACCTCGGCTTCTACAAGCGCTCCGGCGCGCCCGGCAGTGCCTACTGGGACGTCACCGGCTGCGGCAACACCGTCGACGCGTCCAACGACCACGCCCTGCGTCTCATCCTCGACTCGCTGCGCTACTGGGTCAGCGAGATGCACGTCGACGGCTTCCGCTTCGACCTCGCGTCAGCGCTCGCGCGCAGCGGCCACGAGATCGACATGCGCAGCGCCTTCCTGACCACCATCCAGCAGGACCCGGTGCTGCGGAACGTGAAGCTGATCGCCGAGCCGTGGGACGCCTCGATGGACGGCTACCGGGTCGGCTCGTTCCCGCCGCCGTGGGTGGAGTGGAACGACACCTACCGCGACACGATGCGGGAGTTCTGGCTGTCCCCCGGCCCGATCCGGGGCGTGGCGTCGCGCTTGTCGGGCTCGTCGGACCTGTACGCCGACGACGGCCGCTCGCCGTACGCCTCGGTGAACTTCGTGACCGCGCACGACGGCTTCACCCTGCGCGACCTGCTGTCCTACGACCGCAAGCACAACGCCGCCAACGGCGAGCACAACCGCGACGGCTCCGACCACGACCGCTCCTGGAACCACGGCGTCGAGGGCGAGACCGACGACGAGGAGATCGCTGCGCTTCGGCGCAGGCAGGCCGCCAACCTGATGATCACCCTGTGCCTGTCGAGCGGGTGCCCGATGATCACCGCCGGCGACGAGCGCGGCCGGACGCAGCGAGGCAACAACAACCCCTACGTCCAGGACAACGAGGTGTCGTGGGTCGACTGGCGCCCCGACGACGCGTGGCTCGACGTCTACGAGCTCACCAAGACCGCGCTCAGGCTGCGCCGAGACCATCCGGCGCTACGTCAACGACACCACTTCGCGGGCACGCCGTCGATCGAGGGCGGCGCCAAGGACCTCGCCTGGATCCACTCGTCCGGTCGCGAGATGGAGGCCCAGGACTGGTTCGACGACAGCGTGCGGGTGATCGGCATGTTCGTGTCCGGCGACCCGTTGCGCTCCCCCGGCCCCCGCGGCGAGCAGCAGCACGACAGCTCGTTCATGATCTGGCTCAACTCTGCCGACGAGCCCGTCGAGGTCACTCTTCCGAAGAACGACTGGGTGCAGTCCGGCGAGGTCGTCCTCTCGACGTGCGTCGACCACCCCACCGGCACCCCCGTCGACGCCGGCGACGTCCTCAGTTTCGGCCCCCGCACCGTCGTGGTGCTGCGCCAGACGTAGTCACCGCTGGTTGAGGAGGTCGCGCAGCGACCGTCAAGAAACCGGTGACGGACGAGCAGCCTCTTCCGAGGTCTCGTGACGGGCCGCGAGGCGGCCCTCCTCGACCAGCGATTACGCGGGCAGGGCGACGACGCCGAGCTCGGCGGTGGAGGCGAGCAGGGCGTTCTTGGGGATGACGCGAACGGTGTAGCCGAAGGCGCCGGAGTGGTCGAGGGTGACGGTGCCGTCGAAGCGGTAGCGGCCGCCGTCGTAGCCCTCGATGGGCGACAACGACTCGACGGTGGTGCCGACCAGGGCGTCGTCGCTGTCGATGACGCCGTGCACGATCTGGACGTCGACGTCGTCGGACGACAGCGAGCCGAGGGCGATGAAGGCGCGCACGTTCAGCACGTCGCCGACCTCGGGGGCATCGCCGACACCGTGGCTCTCGACGTGCTCGACACGCACGTCTGCCCAGCCGTCCTTGATCTTCTTCTTCCAGCCGGCCAGCTGAGCCGCTCCCTCGTAGTCGTCATTGAGTGCGCGGCCGTTGACGGCGGCTGGGGTGTAGAGGTTGCGGGTGTAGTCGCGGACCATGCGGGTGGCCAGCACCTTGGGGCCGAGCGTTTTCAGCGTGTGGCGGACCATCTCGAGCCAGCCTGTGGGCACGCCGTCGTGGTCGACGTCGTAGAACTTCGGGGCGATGTCGTTCTCGATCAGGTCGTAGAGCGCGTTGGCCTCGATGTCGTCGCGTCGGTCGGGATCCTCGATGCCGTCGGCCGAGGGGATCGCCCAGCCGTTCTTGCCGTCGAACCACTCGTCCCACCAGCCGTCGAGGATCGAGAGGTTCAGGCCACCGTTGAGCGCGGCCTTCATGCCGGAGGTGCCGCAGGCCTCGTAGGGACGCAGCGGGTTGTTCAGCCACACGTCGCAGCCGGGGTAGAGCGGCTGCGCCATCGCGATGTCGTAGTTGGGCAGGAACACGATGCGGTGGCGCACCTCGGGGTCGTCGGCGAACTTGACGATCTCCTGGATCAGCTTCTTGCCACCGTCGTCGGCGGGGTGGGCCTTGCCGGCGATGATCAGCTGGACCGGGCGCTCGGGGTGGAGCAGCAGCTTCTTGAGCCGGCCGGGATCGCGAAGCATCAGCGTGAGCCGCTTGTACGACGGCACGCGGCGCGCGAAGCCGATCGTGAGCACGTCTGCGTCGAGCACGGTGTCCACCCAGCCGAGCTCGGCCTTGGCGATGCCGCGGGTCGCGCTGGAGCCGGCGAGGCGACGCCGTGCGTCGTGCACCAGGCGCTCGCGCAGCTCGCGCTTGACCGCCCAGATCTCGGTGCCAGGGACCTCGTCGACGGCCCGGAAGAAGGAGTCGACGTCGTCGCCGTCGGAGTCCGCTCCGCGGGCGGTCGCCAGCTCGATGACCTCGCGGGCGACCCAGGTGGGCGCGTGCACGCCGTTGGTGATGGAGCCGATCGGCACCTCGGCCTCGTCGAAAGCGGGCCACAGGCCGTTGAACATCTCGCGGCTGACGTGGCCGTGCAGCACCGACACGCCGTTGGCCCGCTGGGCGAGGCGGAAGCCCATCACCGCCATGTTGAAGACCGCGGGGTCACCGCCCTGGTAGTCCTCGGTACCGAGCGCGAGGACCTTGTCGAGCGGGACGCCGGCCGTTGGGCCGGCCGCGCCGAAGTACTGCTCGATGAGCTCGCGCGGGAAGCGGTCGATGCCTGCGGGCACCGGCGTGTGTGTGGTGAAGACGGTGGACGCGCGTGACACCTCGAGGGCGGTGTCCCAGTCGAGCTTCGGGCCACCCTCGCCGACGGTCAGCTCGCGGATCCGCTCGAGACCGAGGAAGCCGGCGTGACCCTCGTTGGTGTGGAACACCTCCGGAGCCGGTGCCCCGGTGATCCGGGAGTAGGCGCGCAGGGCGCGCACGCCGCCGACACCGAGCAGGAGCTCTTGGTGCAGGCGGTGCTCCTTCGTGCCGCCGTACAGGCGGTCGGTGACCTCGCGGTAGTTGTCGGGGTTGCCCTCGACGTCGGAGTCGAGCAGCAGCAGCGGCACGCGGCCGACCCTGGCCACCCAGATCCGAGCGACGAGGGGCGGTCCGCCGGGCATCTCGATCGACACCGAGGCGCGCGTGCCGTCGGCCTCCCGGAGCAGGGACAGCGGCAGCTCGTCGGGGTCGAGGACCGGATAGGTCTCCTGCTGCCAGCCCTCGCTCGAGAGCGACTGCTTGAAGTAGCCGTGCATGTACAGCAGGCCGACGCCCACGAGGGGGACGCCCAGGTCGCTGGCGGCCTTGAGGTGGTCGCCGGCCAGGATGCCGAGGCCGCCGGAGTACTGCGGCAGCACGGCGGTGATGCCGAACTCCGGGGAGAAGTAGGCGATGGCGCGGGGGGCGTCGGCCCCCGCCTTGCGCTGGTACCAGCGGTCGGCGCTGAGGTAGCCGTCGAGGTCCGCCTTGGCGGAGTCCAGCCGCTGCACGAAGGCGTCGTTGTCGGCCAGCTCGCGCCAGCGGTCGCGCGCCACGGCACCCAGCAGGCGCACCGGGTCGTGCTCGACGGAGTCCCAGACCTGGGGGTCGACTGCCGCGAAGACGTCCTGGGTCGGCGGGTGCCAGGACCACCGCAGGTTGCCCGCCAGGTCCGCCAACGGCATCAGCACGTCGGGCAGGACGGGGCGGACGGTGAATCGACGGATCGCACGCATCTGAGGAAGGTAGCGCCAATCCTCTGGATCGATCCAATTTGGCGAGTGGCGTCTCGGAGGTAGCCGGTGTCCGCACACCCGAACGACGGCTTGCACGGCCACCCGGCGACCCGCAATGGTGGGGAGCATGGTCGGGCGAATCCCCATCCTCCACGTCATGCCTGTCGTCGACCTCGGCCGGCAGGCGGCCAAGGCGACCGTCGGCGAGCCGATGCCGGTCTCGGCGACGGTCTTCCGCGAGGGTCACGACAGGCTGGGGGCCGAGGTCGTCGCGACCGATCCGAGCGGCACCCGCAGGGCTCCGGTCCCGCTGGCCAAGCACCCGGAGCGACCCGACCACTACGAGGCGTTCGTGACCCCGGACGTCGAGGGCGCCTGGACCTTCGAGGTGCAGGCGTGGTCCGACCCGATCGGCACCTGGCAGCACAACGCGGGCCTGAAGATCCCCGCGGGCGTCGACGTCGAGCTGATGTTCACCGAGGGGCGGCTGCTCTTCGAGCGCGTCCGCGACGAGCTGGCACTCGAGGGCGGGGCCGACGCCCACGACAAGGAGGTCATCGAGGGTGCGATCGCCGCTGCCCAGGACACCGCAGCGGCCGGTCGAGGCGCGCCTCGCCGCGCTCCAGTCCCCCGAGCTGACCCGGCTGCTGGCCGCCCACCCGATCCGCGAGCTGGTCACCATCGAGGGCCCCTACCCGATGTACGCCGACCGGCAACGCGCGCTGTTCGGCTCCTGGTACGAGTTCTTCCCGCGGTCCGAGGGCGCCACCGTCGACCCCGAGACCGGCAAGGTCACCAGCGGCACCTTCCGCACCTCGCTCGGGCGGCTCGACTACGCCGCCGACCTGGGCTTCGACGTGGTCTACCTGCCGCCGATCCACCCGATCGGCCAGGTCAACCGCAAGGGCCCCAACAACACCCTGACCCCGGGACCCGACGACACCGGCTCCCCCTGGGCGATCGGGTCCGAGGACGGCGGCCACGACGCCATCCACCCCGATCTCGGCACGTTCGAGGACTTCGACGCGTTCGTCGCCCACGCAAAGAGCCTCGGCCTGGAGATCGCCCTCGACCTGGCGCTCCAGTGCGCACCCGACCACCCGTGGGTCGAGGCCCACCCCGAGTGGTTCACCACCCGCGCCGACGGGACCATCGCCTACGCCGAGAACCCGCCCAAGAAGTACCAGGACATCTACCCCGTCAACTTCGACAACGACCCGACCGGCATCTGCCGCGAGGTGCTGCGCATCGTCAAGCTCTGGATGTCCCACGGCGTGCGGATCTTCCGCGTCGACAACCCGCACACCAAGCCGGTGGCCTTCTGGGAGTGGCTGCTGCGCGAGATCCGCCGCACCGACCCCGACGTGATCTTCCTGGCGGAGGCGTTCACCCGGCCGGCGATGATGAGCACGCTCGGCGCGATCGGCTACCACCAGTCCTACACCTACTTCACCTGGCGCACGGCCAAGTGGGAGATCGAGGACTACCTCCGCGAGCTGTCCCACCACACCGACCACGTGATGCGGCCGAACTTCTTCGTCAACACCCCCGACATCCTCCACGAGTCGCTCCAGTACGGCGGCCCGGCGATGTTCAAGATCCGTGCGGTGCTGGCGGCCTGCGGGTCGCCGAGCTGGGGCGTCTACTCCGGCTACGAGCTGTTCGAGCACGTGGCGGTGCGGCCGGGCAGCGAGGAGTACCTCGACTCGGAGAAGTACCAGATCCGGGTCCGCGACTGGGACGGTGCGCAGGCCGAGGGCCGCACGCTCGCGCCGTACCTCGCGAGGCCTGAACCGCGTGCGGCGCCAGCACCCCGCCCTGCAGCTGCTGCGCAACGTCACCATCCACTCGGCGGATGACGAGAACGTCCTGGTGTTCTCCAAACGCGCCGGAGACGACATCGTCATCGTGGTGGTCAACCTCGACTCCCACGGCGCTCGCGAGACCACCGTCCACCTCAACATGCCCGCCCTCGGGATGGGGTGGCACGACAGCTTCAACGTGTACGACGAGATCACCGAGCAGACCTGGAACTGGAAGGAGCACAACTTCGTGCGCCTGGACCCCGGACACGAGCCGGCTCACATCCTGAGCGTGAGGAAGCCGTGACGGGCCGCGACCGACGTCGCTGGTCGAGCCCGCGAGCGCAGCGAGCGGTGTCGAGACCCCAGTCGAGGTCACCGGGTTCTCGACACGGGCTCGCGACATGGAGGTCTCCACGCCCGGCTCGACCAGCGAAACAGATCGACATCTCGGAAGAGGTCCACGAGGTCGAGGCGTCGACCGAGTCGCAGGCCACCCCGGAGTGGTTCAAGACGGCGGTGTTCTACGAGGTGCTGGTCCGGTCCTTCCGCGACGCCAACGGCGACGGGACCGGCGACTTCCGCGGACTCACCGAGAAGCTCGACTACCTGCAGTGGCTCGGCGTCGACTGCCTGTGGGTGCCGCCGTTCTTCACCTCGCCGCTGCGCGACGGCGGCTACGACGTGGCGGACTTCACCGACATCCTCCCCGAGATCGGCACGGTCGAGGACTTCCACACCTTCCTCGACGAAGCCCACCAGCGCGGCATCCGCGTGATCATCGACTTCGTCGTCAACCACACCAGCGACGCCCACCCGTGGTTCCAGGCCAGCCGGTCCGACCCCGACGGCCCCTACGGCGACTTCTACGTCTGGTCCGACACCGACGAGCTCTACGAGGACGCCCGCATCATCTTCGTCGACACCGAGCCGTCGAACTGGACCTGGGACCCCGTCCGCCAGCAGTACTTCTGGCACCGCTTCTTCTCCCACCAGCCGGACCTCAACTACGACAACCCGAAGGTCCACGAGGCGATCCTCGACGCGATGTCGTTCTGGCTCGACATGGGCCTCGACGGCTTCCGTCTCGACGCCGTGCCCTACCTCTACGAGCGGCCGGGCACCAACGGCGAGAACCTCCCGGAGACCCACGAGTTCCTGCGCATGGTCCGGAAGTTCGTCGACGAGAAGTACCCCGGCCGGGTGCTGCTCGCCGAGGCCAACCAGTGGCCGGCCGACGTCGTCGACTACTTCGGCGACTTCGAGAGCGGTGGCGACGAGTGCCACATGTGCTTCCACTTCCCGGTGATGCCGCGCATCTTCATGGCGGTCCGCCGCGAGTCGCGCTGGCCGATCTCGGAGATCATGGAGCAGACGCCGGCGATCCCCGACAGCTGCCAGTGGGGCATCTTCCTGCGCAACCACGACGAGCTGACCCTCGAGATGGTCACCGACGAGGACCGCGACTACATGTGGGCCGAGTACGCCAAGGACCCGCGCATGAAGGCCAACATCGGCATCCGCCGTCGGCTGGCCCCGCTGCTCGACAACGACACCAACCAGATGGAGCTGTTCACCGCGCTGCTGCTGTCCCTGCCCGGCTCGCCGGTCCTCTACTACGGCGACGAGATCGGCATGGGCGACAACATCTGGCTCGGTGACCGCGACGGCGTCCGCACGCCGATGCAGTGGACCCCCGACCGCAACGCCGGGTTCTCCGCCGCGACCCCCGGCAAGCTGCACCTGCCGGCGATCCAGGACCCCGTCTACGGCTACCAGAGCGTGAACGTCGAGGCCCAGCTCGAGAACGCCTCGTCCCTGCTGCACTGGACCCGCCGGATGATCCACGCCCGCCGCGGCCACCCGGCGTTCGGGCTCGGCACCTTCAGCGACCTCGGTGGCTCCAACGCCACGGTGCTGTCCTACGCGCGCGAGCACGAGACGCCCGACGGCACCGACGTGATCGTCTGCGTCAACAACCTCTCGCGGTTCCCCCAGCCGGTCGAGCTCGACCTGCGACGGTTCGAGGGCATGGTGCCCATCGAGCTGCTCGGCGGGGTCACCTTCCCGGCGATCGGCGAGCTGCCCTACCTGCTCACGCTCGGCGGCTACGGCTTCTACTGGTTCCGCCTGGTCCGCCCGACCGAGGAGGCGAGCGCACCATGACCGAGTCACAGCACGGGCCCCTCGACGACCTGAAGAGCTTCATCGAGGGCGCCCGCTGGTTCGGCGGCAAGGGCCGCGAGTTCGAGGTCACCGACGTACGCCGCCTGGGCTGGGTCGAGACCGGCACGCCCGCCGAGGCGTCGATCGAGATCGTCACCCTCACCTACGACGACGGCAGCGCGGAGGCTCTACCAGCTCCCGCTGGCCTTCTACGCCGAGCGGGTGGAGCGACTGAGCCACGCGTTCGTCGGCTGGTGGGAGGAGCCCGAGCTCGGCGGCTACGTGCACGCCTACGACGCCGTGCACGACCGCGACGCGATGGCGGGCTGGCTCGGGCCTTCGACGAGGAGGCCAAGGGCGAGGTCCTGACGTTCCACCGGCTGCCGGGCCACGACCTCGACACCGAGGCGCACTCGACGCTGTTCTCCGGCGAGCAGTCCAACTCCTCCATGGCCTTCGGCGACGACGCCCTGCTCAAGGTGTTCCGCAAGGTCACACCCGGCGTGAACCCCGACATCGCGGTGCACCGCGTGCTGACCGAGGCGGGCTCCGACCACGTGGCCCACCTCTACGGCTGGCTCGAGGTGCCTGGCGACTCGACCGGCGAGAGCGGCGCTCCCCTGCAGCTGGCCATGCTGCAGCAGTTCCTGCGCACCGCCAGCGACGGCTGGGACGCCGCCTTGGCGAGCGTGCGCAACCTGTTCGCCGAGGCCGACCTCCACGCCGACGAGGTCGGCGGCGACTTCGCCGCCGAGGCCGCCCGGCTCGGTGAGTCCCTGGCCGAGGTGCACCAGTCCCTGGCCGAGCACTTCCCCACCCACGTGCGCACCGCCGAGCAGAAGGCCGAGCTGGCGGCCGCGATGGCCTCCCGGCTCGACGCCGCGCTCGACGTGGTGCCCGACCTGGCGCAGTACGCCGACGGCCTGCGTGCGAGGTTCGCCGCCGTCGCCGACGTACCCGGCGTCCAGGTGCAGCAGATCCACGGCGACCTCCATCTCGGCCAGACCCTGCGCACCGTCAAGGGCTGGAAGATCGTCGACTTCGAGGGCGAGCCGGCCAAGCCGCTCGCCGAGCGGGTGCTGCCCGACTCGGCGTGGCGCGACGTGGCCGGCATGTTGCGCTCCTTCGACTACGCCCCGCGCGTCGCCGAGCGCACAGCCGCGGGCGCCGACGACACCGGCGCCGAGCAACGCGCGTTCCGGGCCGCCGAGTGGGCCGATCGCAACTGCGCCGCCTTCCTCGAGGCCTACGCAGGACGCGACCTCACCGACGACGAGCAGACCCTGCTCGACGCGTACGTCGCCGACAAGGCCGTCTACGAGGCGGTCTACGAGGCCCGCAACAGGCCGACGTGGGTACCGGTCCCCCTGACCGCGATCGAGCGGCTTGCGGGCTGAGGCCGAGAGGAGTTCGCAGCATGGCTGTACTCAGGTGAGCGCCGACGAGCTGGAGCTGCTGGTCCACGGCGGCCACGGCCACCCCCACGCGGTGCTCGGGCCGCACACCGGCGACGGCGACGTCACCGTCCGCGTCTTCAAACCGCTGGCCAAGACCGTCACGGTCGTCTACGACAGCGCCGACGGCCGCAGCGGGTCGAGCTCGACCACGAGTACGCCGGCGTCTGGGCCGGCACGCTGCCGGTCGCCGACGTCCCCGACTACCGCGTCGAGATCGACTACGGCCACGGCGCGATCACCCGCGACGACCCCTACCGGTTCCTGCCGAGCCTCGGCGAGATGGACGTCCACCTCATCAACGAGGGCCGGCACGAGCAGCTGTGGACGGTGCTCGGCGCCCATCGGCACCGCTACGAGGGTCTCGGCACCGCACCCGTCGAGGGCACGTCCTTCGCGGTGTGGGCGCCACACGCGCGAGGGCGTGCGGATCAAGGGCGACTTCAACAGCTGGGACGGCCGCGAGCACCCCATGCGGCAGCTCGGCTCGTCGGGGATCTGGGAGCTGTTCGTGCCCGACGTCGGCAACGGGACGAAGTACAAGTTCCTCATCCTCGGCGCCGACGGCCAGTGGCGCGAGAAGGCCGACCCGATGGCCTTCCACACCGAGACTCCCCCGGCGACCTCCTCGGTCGTCTTCGAGTCGTCGTACACCTGGGGTGACGACGAGTGGATGGCCCACCGCGGCGACCGGCCCGCCGTGCACGGGCCGATGTCGGTCTACGAGATGCACCTCGGCTCCTGGAAGAAGCACTGGGGCGGCGACTCCTACTCCTACCAGCAGGTCGCCGACGACCTGGTGCCCTACCTGGTCGACCTCGGCTTCACCCACGTGGAGTTCCTGCCGGTGATGGAGCACCCGTACGGCGGGTCCTGGGGCTACCAGGTCACGTCGTACTTCGCCCCGACCGCGCGGTTCGGCGACCCCGACGGCTTCCGCTACCTCGTCGACAAGCTGCACCAGGCCGGCATCGGCGTCATCGTCGACTGGGTGCCGGCCCACTTCCCGAAGGACACCTTCGCGCTGTCGCGCTTCGACGGCACGCCGCTCTACGAGGACCCCAACCCCTCCCGCGGCGAGCACCCCGACTGGGGCACGTACGTGTTCAACTTCGGCCGCCGCGAGGTACGGAACTTCCTGGTCGCCAACGCGCTGTACTGGCTCGAGGAGTACCACGTCGACGGCCTGCGCGTGGACGCCGTGGCGTCGATGATCTACCTCGACTACAGCCGCGAGGCCGGCGAGTGGCAGCCCAACGTCCACGGCGGCCGCGAGAACCTCGAGGCCGTGCAGTTCCTCCAGGAGATGAACGCCACCGTCTACAAGCGCGTCCCCGGCGCGATCACCATCGCCGAGGAGTCGACCAGCTGGGACGGCGTCACCCGCCCCACCGACTCCGGCGGCCTGGGCTTCGGCTTCAAGTGGAACATGGGCTGGATGCACGACACGCTGGGCTACTTCCAGCGCCAGCCCGTCCACCGCGCCTGGCACCACAACGAGCTCACCTTCGCCCTCGTCTACGCCTGGGCCGAGAACTTCGTGCTCCCCATCAGCCACGACGAGGTCGTCCACGGCAAGGGCTCGCTGCTGCGCAAGATGCCGGGCGACCGCTGGCAGCAGCTGGCCAACGTGCGCGCCTTCCTCGCCTACATGTGGGCCCACCCCGGCAAGCAGCTGATCTTCATGGGCGTCGAGCTCGGCCAGGAGTCCGAGTGGGCCGAGGCCCGCGAGCTCGACTGGTGGCTGCTCGAGCACTCCGAGCACCGTGGGGTGCACGACCTGATGCGCGACCTCAACCGTGCCTACGTCGACACGCCCGCGATCTGGTCGCGTGACGACGACCCCGGCTCGTTCCGCTGGATCAACGCCAACGACGCGGGCCGCAACGTGTTCTCGTTCCTCCGGACCGCCGAAGGCGCTCCCGACCTGGTCTGCGTGGCCAACTTCGCGGCCATGCCCCACGGCGACTACCGCCTCGGCCTGCCGTCGGCCGGTCAGTGGGACGAGGTCGTCAACACCGACTCCGCCGCCTACTCCGGGTCCGGCGTCGGCAACCTCGGCTCCATCGAGGCCGTCGAGGGCGACCACGACGGCCAGCCGGCCTACGCGACCCTGGTCCTGCCTCCCCTCGCCACCGTCTGGTTCCGCAAGTCGCGGGCGGCGGTGTGTGAGGTTCGTTCTGCGCCGGGGCGGTGACTGAATGTTGCGTTCTGCGCCGGGGGCGGTGAGTGACTGTTCGGTCCGGGGTTCGAGGAAACGGACACTGACGCACCGCCGATCCGGAGACCCCGGCCCCGGCTAGGGTTCGAGACGTGGCGCAGGTCCCCGAGCAGCCGACGCTCACCGACGGCGTGGTGACCCTCCGCCGCTGGCAGCTCGACGACGTCGAGGAAGCCGTGGCGGGGCATGACGAGGTCATCGCGCACTGGTTCGGATGGCCGGTCGACGGTGTGTCACCCGAGCGGCAGCGGGCGGCGATCGAGCGCTGGCACACCGCGTACGACGACGACCGCAGCGTGGTCGCGTTCGTCGCCGAGGCCGAGGGCAAGCTCGTCGGGCTGCGTCGACGTCCGACGGACCGCCCCCGGCGTGGGCGAGCTGTCGTGGGTGTTGTTCCAGGGACAGCGCGGCCGAGGCTTCGCGACCAGGGCCGTGCGGATGCTCGCCGACTACGCGCTGTCCGAGGAGGGCCAGGGTGGGCTCGGATACTGGCGAGTCGAGGCCAAGGTCGAGCCCGACAACCAGGCCTCGCTCAGGGTCGCCACCCGCAGCGGGCTGCGACGCGAGGGGCTGCGCCGGGTCGAGCAGGGACACGGCGACCGCGACGAGACGGCGTCGTACGTCGTCCTGGCACGGCTGGTGAGCGACCCGCCGCTCAGCGAGCCGGAGAGCTTCCGGGCGCTGCTCAACTCGTTCCTGCCGCGCAAGCGCGCGATCGGCCAGCTGCTGGTCCGCGACCATGACGGCCGGGTGCTGCTGTGCCACCTCACCTACAAGCGCGACTGGGACCTCCCCGGCGGCGTCGTCGAGGTGGGCGAGTCCCCGCGGCTCGCCGTCGGCCGCGAGATCGAGGAGGAGCTCGCGCTGAGCATCGAGCCCGGCGGCCTCCTGCTGACCGACTGGCTCCCGCCGTGGGGCGGCTGGGACGACGCCGTCTGCCTCGTCTTCGACGGGCACGAGCACGACGCCGAGATCCTCGACGGCATCGTCACGCGAGCCACGCGAGATCCGCACCGCCGAGTTCTGCACGCTCGAGCAGGTCGAGGAGCGCTGCGCCGACTTCACCGCCCGCCGCATCCGCGCCGCGCTGCCGCCGTCGAGACCGGCGTCCCGGGCTACGCCGAGTCCGGCCGCCCCTTCGCTGGTTGAGGAGGTCGCGCAGCGACCGTCACGAAACCTTGTGACCGAGCAGGCGAGCCTCCCCGTCGCCGGGTTTCGTGACGGGCCTGACGGCCCTCCTCAACCAGCGATGAGCGTGCTTGACTGCCTCATGGTCACCTACGTCTACGACTTCGCCCAGGGCAACAAGGACGAGAAGGACCTTCTCGGAGGCAAGGGCGCCAACCTCGCCGAGATGACGAACCTCGGGCTACCTGTGCCGCCAGGCTTCACCATCTCCACCGAGGCCTGCCGCGCCTACCTCGCCGAGGGACGTGAGCCCGATGGCCTCGCCGACGAGATCAGCGCACACCTGAAGAGTCTCGAGGAGGCGATGGGCCGCAGCCTCGGCGCTCCGGGCGACCCCCTGCTGGTCAGCGTCCGCAGCGGGGCGAAGTTCTCGATGCCCGGGATGATGGAGACCGTCCTCAACGTCGGCCTCAACGACGAGTCCGTGCAGGGCCTGGCCGTCCAGCAGTGACAACCCGCGGTTCGCCCACGACTCCTATCGCCGGCTTCTCCACATGTTCGGCGGCACCGTCATGGGCATCGAGGGCGAGCTGTTCCGCGACGCCCTCGACGACCTCAAGAAGGATCGCGGAACGACGGCCGACACCGACCTGGGCGTCGAGGACCTCCAGGAGCTGATCGAGACCTACAAGGCGATCATCGAGAAGGAGGCCGGACGACCCTTCCCGCAGGAGCCGCGCGAGCAGCTCGACCTCGCCGTTCGCGCCGTCTTCGACTCCTGGAACACCGACCGCGCGGTGCTCTACCGCCGCCAGGAGCAGATCCCCGAGGACCTCGGCACGGCCGTGAACGTGCAGGCCATGGTCTTCGGCAACTTCGGCGCCGACTCCGGCTCGGGCGTGTGCTTCACCCGTGACCCGGCCAGCGGCGACCAGGGCGTGTACGGCGACTACCTGCAGAACGCGCAGGGCGAGGACGTCGTCGCGGGCATCCGCAACACCGTGTCCCTGGCCGACATGGCCGACATCGACAAGGCCTCGCACGACGAGCTGCTCGGGATCATGGCCAAGCTCGAGCACCACTACCGCGACATGTGCGACATCGAGTTCACCGTCGAGCGCGGCAAGCTCTGGATGCTGCAGACCCGCGTCGGCAAGCGCACGCCCGAGGCGGCGTTCCGGATCGCGGTGCACATGGTCGACGAGGGCCTCATCGACATGGACGAGGCGCTGCGCCGCGTCAACGGCGAGCAGCTGGCCAACCTGATGTTCCCGCGCTTCGACGAGACAGGCCGAGCGCAACCTGATCGCCAAGGGCATGAACGCCTCCCCGGGCGCCGCCGTAGGCAAGGCCGTCTTCGACTGGGCCACCGCGGTGGAGTGGGCCGACCGCGGCGAGGACGTGATCCTGGTCCGCAAGGAAACCACTCCCGACGACCTCCACGGGATGATGGTCGCCCGCGGCGTGCTGACCAGCCGTGGCGGCAAGACCTCCCACGCGGCAGTGGTGGCGCGCGGCATGGGCCGCACCTGCGTGTGCGGCGCCGAGGCGCTCGAGGTGGACGCACGCGAAGGTCTGTTCGAGGTGCGCGGCGGCCCGACCGTTCACGAGGGCGACGTGATCTCGATCGACGGGTCGACCGGCGAGGTGTTCCTCGGCGCGGTCCCGGTCACCCCGTCCTCGGTCGTGCGCCACTTCGAGGGCGAGGAGGTCGACGAACCTGTCGTCCAGGCGGTCACCCGGCTGATGGAGCACGCCGACGGGGCCCGCCGGATGAAGGTCCGCACCAACGCCGACACTGCCGACGACGCCTCGCGCGCCCGCCGTTTCGGCGCCGAGGGCATCGGTCTGTGCCGGACCGAGCACATGTTCCTGGGCGACCGCCGGCAGCTGGTCGAGAACCTGATCGTGGCCGAGGACGACGAAGGGCAGGAGGCCGCCCTCGCCGAGCTGCTGCCGCTCCAGCGTGAGGACTTCACCCGGATCTTCGAGGCCATGGACGGGCTGCCGGTGACGATCCGGCTCATCGACCCGCCCCTGCACGAGTTCCTGCCCGACCTGACCGAGCTCTCGGTCGCGCTGGCGATCGCCGACGCACGCGGCCAGCGCAAGAAGCGGCAGCGCAAGCTGCTCGCCGCCGTCCAGCGGATGCACGAGCAGAACCCGATGCTCGGCCTGCGCGGCGTCCGGCTCGGCATCGCGATCCCCCACCTGTTCACCATGCAGGCCCGGGCGATCCTGGAGGCCGCCGCGGCCCGGCTCAAGGCGGGCGGCGAGGGCCGAGCCCGAGATCATGATCCCGCTGGTCGCCAGCGTGCGGGAGCTGGACATCGTCAAGGCTCAGATCACCGCAGATCGCCATCGAGCGTGCAGGAGGAGGCAGGGCATCGAGATCCCGCACCTGATCGGCACCATGATCGAGCTGCCGCGAGCGGCCCTGACCGCCGGCAAGATCGCCGGGTCGGCCGACTTCTTCTCCTTCGGCACCAACGACCTGACCCAGATGACCTGGGGCTTCTCGCGCGACGACGTCGAGGCGTCGTTCTTCTCGACGTACCTCGAGCAGGGGATCTTCCCGGTCTCGCCGTTCGAGTCGCTGGACACCGAGGGGGTCGGCGCGCTCGTACGCACGGCCAGCAAGGCCGGCCGCGAGGTGAACGCCAACCTCAAGCTCGGCGTCTGCGGTGAGCACGGCGGTGACCCGGCCTCGATCCACTTCTTCGAGTCGGCGGGCCTCGACTACGTCTCCTGCTCGCCGTTCCGGGTGCCGGTGGCGCGATTGGAGGCCGGCCGCTCGGCGCTGGCGTAACCGCCGGTCGAGGAGGTCGCGCAGCGACCGTCACGAGACCCGGCGAGCTGCCACGTCACCGGGTTCGTGACAGGCGTTAGTGCGCCTTCCTCGACCAGCGGTGGGCGTCAGAACAGCGCCGACGCGAGGTTCTGGCGGGCCCTGCGGACCCGCGGGTCGTCGTTGCCGACGGCGGCGAACAGGCCGAGGAGGTGCTCGCGGGCCTTGTTGCGGTCGGCGTCCGACGTCCGCCGGACCAGGTCGATCAGCCGGTTGAACGCGTCGTCGACATGCCCGCCGAGCATGTCGAGGTCGGCTACCAACGTCTGGGCGTCGACGTCGTCGGGGCTGGCCGCGGCGGCCTCGCGGGCGGCGGTCAGGTCGGCGCCCTGTGTCCGCTGCAGGACCTTGGCCATCGCCAGCCCGGCGGCAGCCTCGGTGTCGGCAGGGTTGCCGTCGACGAGCTTCTGGTACTCCGCGACCGCCTTGTCGATGTCGCCCTCGCCGAGGGCATCCTGGGCGGCTGCGTAGCGCGGATCGGCAGCGGGCTCCTGCGGCTCCTCGTCGCCACCGTTCGCCGGAGCGCCTCCCGACCGCGGCTGGTGCCTGCCGGTGATCCCCTGGGCCGTGAGCTGCTGCCCGAGCTGGTTGAACAGCGTGCGCAGCTCGTCGAGCTTGATCATGCCGGGGATCGGCTGGGTGGCCGGCCGGCCGTCGAGCAGCACGAACAACATCGGCACCTGCGGGATCTGCATGGCCTGGGCGATGGCCGGCGAGGCGTCGATGTCGATCAGGCCGGCCAGGAACCGGCCGTCGTACTCGTTGGCCACCGTGGCCACGTCGCTGGCCATCGTGGCGCTCTCGGGCGCCTGCCCGGTGGAGTAGAAGACGAGCACGACGGGGGCGGTCATCGAGGCCTCGAGCAGCGTCTGGAAGTTCTGCTCGGTGACGTCGACGGCGTACGCCGACCCGGCGGCGGCGTCGCCACCGCGGGCCTCGCCGGCCGCGGCAGGTGCGGCGCCACCGGCGGGCGGGGCGGACGTGGGTCGCTTCAGACCCGACAGGTCGATCGCGCCCGGGCGGGAGAACGGCTGTTGGGTCATGCGGCTATCTTCCCGAAGCCCCGGGAGCCGACCAACTCGGGTCCGCCGCGGGGCTCGCGGCCGGCGGTGAGCCAGTGTCCATTCCAGCGCGAGAAGCGGCCCTATCTCACCGCCTCTCGCGGGTCACCTCGACTCGGGCCCGTCGCCGTCGACGACGTGCATCGCGGCTTCCTCGGCGGACGCGCCGGCGCCGTCGATGCCGACGTCGTCGGCCCAGTCCTCGGAGTCCACGTCCTCGTGGGCACCCTCGTCGGGCGCGACCAAGCGCCCGGCACGGGCGTCGCCGACCTCGCCGTCGTCGAGGAACTCGTACTCCTCGGGGTGCTCGGCCTCGCGCTCCGCCTCGGCGTACGGGTCCTTCTCGGGCTCCTCCTGGGCGATTCGCTGGTCGAGGGACTCGCCGAGCTCCTCCTCGAGCGGGGTGTTGCCGTAGCCCTGGCCGACCGACCACCTCTCCGGTGGCGAGTAGCCCTCGTCGAGCGGTTCGGTGAGCCCGCGGTCGTCGCTGAGACTTTCGCCGTCGCCCTGGGGCTGGTCCTCGTCGTCGACGCTGTAGCCGCCGTAGGTCTCGTTGTCGCTCTCGCTCATGCTTCCGACCCTAGACGCGCATCGGTCACGATTCGTCAGCGGTTTGACCGGGTTCTTCCCGCTCAGGAACGCAGACGAATCGGGGTCAGGCCCTCAGAAGCGGGCCGGCTCCCGGTACTCGCCCCACTCGGCGCGCAGGGCGTCGCAGATCTCGCCCAGGGTCGCCTCGGCCCGGGCCGCCTCGAGCATGGCCGGGATCATGTTGTCGTCGGTGCGGGCGACGTCGACCAGGTGCGATACGGCGGCGCGTACGGCGGCGTCGTCGCGGCCCGCGCGGCGCTCGGCCAGCACGCGCACCTGCTCGACCTCGACCTCGTGGGAGACCCGCAGGATCTCCAGGTCATGGGTGACCGAGTCGGTGTGGGTGTTGACGCCGACGATCTTCTTCTCGCCCTTCTCGAGGGCGATCTGGTAGTTGAAGGCGGCCTCGGCGATCTCGGACATGAACCAGCCCTCCTCGATCCCCCGCAGGAGCCCCTTGGTCATCGGCTCCTCGCCGCGCTCGGTGGCAGCGGCGAGGCTCTCCGTGTCGGCGTGGGTGAGGGTGCTTCCGCCCATCGCGAGGACCTTGTCGAAGATGGCGTTGGCCTCGGCCTCGATCTGGTCGGTGAGCGCCTCGACGTACCACGAACCACCGAGCGGGTCGGCGACGTTGACGACGCCCGTCTCCTCCATGATCACCTGCTGGGTGCGCAGCGCGATCTCGGCGGCCTGCTCGCTCGGCAGCGCGAGCGTCTCGTCGAGGGCGTTGGTGTGCAGCGAGTTGGTGCCGCCGAGCACCGCGGCCAGCGCCTCGATGCCGGTGCGGACGACGTTGTTGTAGGGCTGCTGCGCGGTGAGGCTGACGCCGGCCGTCTGGGTGTGGAACCGCAGCCACTGCGCCTTCTCGGACGTCGCGCCGTACACGTCCCGCATCCACCGCGCCCAGATCCGCCGAGCCGCCCGGAACTTCGCGATCTCCTCGAAGAAGTCGACGTGCGCGTCGAAGAAGAACGACAGGCCGGGCGCGAAGGTGTTGACGTCGAGCCCGCGGGACAGCCCGAGCTCGACGTACCCGAACCCGTCGGCCAGCGTGAACGCGAGCTCCTGCGCGGCTGTCGAGCCGGCCTCGCGGATGTGGTAGCCGGAGACCGAGAGCGGCTTGTACGCCGGGATGTGCTCGTTGCAGTACTCCATCAGGTCGCCGATCAGGCGCAGGTGCGGCTCCGGCGTGAACAGCCACTCCTTCTGGGCGATGTACTCCTTGAAGATGTCGGTCTGGAGCGTGCCGTTGAGGGCTCCCGTGTCGACCCCGGCCCGCTCGGCCGCGACGAGCATCATGCAGAACACCGGCACGGCGGGGCCGCTGATCGTCATCGACGTCGTGACGGCGCCCAGGTCGATGCCGGCGAAGAGCCGCTCCATGTCGGCCGCCGAGTCGATCGCGACGCCGCAGTGGCCGACCTCGCCGAGTGACCTGCGGTCGTCGGAGTCGCGGCCCATCAGGGTCGGCATGTCGAACGCCACGCTGAGGCCGCCGCCGCCTCGGCCCAGGATCATCCGGTAGCGCTCGTTGGTCTGCTCCGCGTTGCCGAACCCGGCGAACTGGCGGATCGTCCACGTGCGGCCGCGGTAGCCGGTCGGGTAGAGCCCGCGGGTGAACGGGAACTCCCCCGGCCACTCCGACTCGTCGGTGCCGTACGCCGGCTCGACGGTCATCCCGGACAGCGTCGTGAAGTCCGCCTCGCGCGTCCGCGAGGCGTCGTAGCGGGCCTGCCAGCGGGCACGTGCTGAGTCCGTCATACCGAAATAGTAGGACGTCCTACTAATTCGCGAATCGCGCGAGATCGCGGTCGACGAGCTCGGCTCGAATCCAGCGGCAGTCATCGCACCCAGCGGTAGATCTGGCCGTCCCGTACCTCGACCGACGTCGGCGGCTTGGCGCCGTTCTCCCGCAACCACTCCAGCACCTTCGTCCGGCCCGCGCAGCGACGACCGCACCGTCGGTGAAGTGCAGGTAGGGGTGCAGCAGCGGCCGCAGCTCGCCGTACTCCCCCGCGTCGAGGAACCCGTACGCCGCCATGGCCGGCTCCGGCAGCTCCGGCAGGTCGTGCAGCATCTTCGGCGTGCACATCCGCCAGGCGTCGGTGACCAGCTCGCGCATCTCGTCGTCGCCGAGTCGCGGCAGGTGCGCGCACACCCACTGGTAGCGCAGGTCGGAGGTCGGCGGCAGGAAGAAGGTGTCCGGGTCGGAGGCGATCAGCCCGTCGCGCTCGGCTTTCGGGAAGCCGAAGCCCATCGAGAGCTCGTCGAGCGAGAACGCGACGTACACGATCGCGCCGACCCTGAGCTTCCAGCGGCCCCTGACCTGGCGCCTCGTAGGTCCGCGGCAGCGCCAGGCCGACCCGGCGTACGGCGTCGCGTCGGTCGGTCATTCCTTGAAGTCGCCGGCCGCCTCGCGCACCGGCCGCAGGAGCGTGGACAGCTCACCCAGCTTGTCGTCGGAGAGGGCCTCCAGCGCGAAGTCCGTGGCCACGAGGTCACGGGTGGCCGCCTCCACCACCTCGCGGCCGCGCGGCGTGATCTCGGCGAGCACCCCCCGGCCGTCCTCGGGGTGGGGCGTGCGCACGATCAGCCCGTCGCGGGAGAGCCGCCGGACGATGGAGGTCACCGACGTCGGGTGCACCTGCAGCCGCTCCCCCATCTTGCCCAGCGGCAGCGAGCCGCGCGACGAGAAGACCAGCAGCACCAGCGCCTCGTAGCGGGCGAAGGTCAGGCCGTGCGGCTTGAGGATCGCGTCGAGCCGGCCGATCACCAGCTGCTGGACCCGCATCAGCGAGGTGACCGCGTGCATCGCCGGCACCCGGTCCCACCGCAGTCCCCACTGCCGCGCCGCTTCGTCGATCGGGTCGAACGGCAGCGGCGCGCTTCGGTGGCATGCCCTCAGTATCGGGGTTTCGTTGGTCGAGGAGGGCCGCCAGGCCCGTCACGAGACCCCTGTTGACCTCACGTGTCTCGTGACGGGCGGTTGGCTACAGGTTCTCCAGCAGGGTGTCGGCAGCGGTGTAGGGGTCGGACTCCCCCGCCACGACCGCGGCGGCCAGGTCGTCGAGCTCGACGCGGGCGTGCACGTCGCCCCAGCGGCGGCGCAGCGCCGTCACGGCGATCGCCTCGATCTCGTCCCGCACCCGGCGGGTACGGCGGCGCGTCGAGCTCGCCCGACGCGCCCAGCCAGGCGAAGTGCCTGTCGATCTCCTCGACGACCTCGGCGATCCCCTCGCCCCGATGGGCGACGGTCTTGACGATCGGCGGCTTCCAGGCGCCCTCCGGGCGGTCGCCCAGCGCGATCATCGAGCGCAGGTCGCGCCGCAGCTGGTCGGCGCCGTCGCGGTCGGACTTGTTGACCACGTAGATGTCGCCGATCTCGAGGATGCCGGCCTTGGCGGCCTGGATGCCGTCGCCCGCGCCCGGGGCGAGCAGCACGAGAGTGGTGTCGGCGAGCCCTGCGATCTCGACCTCGCTCTGGCCGACGCCGACGGTCTCGACCAGCACCACGTCGCAACCGGCCGCGTCGAGCACCCGCAGCGCCTGAGGCGTGCTCCACGCCAGCCCGCCGAGGTGACCACGCGAGGCCATCGACCGGATGTAGACGTCGCGGTCGAGCGCGTGGTCCTGCATCCGCACCCGGTCGCCGAGCAGCGCGCCGCCCGAGAACGGCGACGACGGGTCGACCGCCAGCACGCCCACGCGCTTGTCCGGCCTTGCGCAGCTCGCCCGACCAGCGCGTTGGTCGAGGTGGACTTGCCGACTCCCGGCGACCCGGTGATGCCCACGATCTGGGCCTGCCCGGCGTACGGCGCGAGGGCCGCCATCACCTCGCGCAGCTGCGGCGACTCGTCCTCGACCCAGGAGATCAGCCGCGCGACCGCGCGCGCGTCACCGCTCGGCGCGCTCGACCAGCGGGCTGACCGAGGTTCGTGACGAGCCTTGCGGCCCTGCTCGACCGCGGTCGGTCCTCGACGCCGACGACGGGACGCGGACGATCAGGGCGTCGCCCTGGCCGCCGCCGCCGCACAGCGCGGCCGCGCCGACGCCGCCGCCGCGGCGCTTGAGCTCGAGCGCGAGGTGCAGCACGATCCGGGCGCCGGACATGCCGACCGGGTGGCCGAGCGCGATGGCGCCGCCGTTGACGTTGACCTTGTCCTCGGAGATGCCCGAGCGACGCGGGCCGAGGCGATGCCGACCGCGGCGAACGCCTCGTTGAACTCGACCAGGTCGAGGTCGGCGGGGGTGATGCCCTCCTTCTCGCACGCCTTCGCGGTGGCGTTGGCGGGCTGCTGCTGGAGGGTCGAGTCGGGGCCGGCCACCTGGCCGTGCGCGCCGATCTCGGCGAGCCACTCCAGGCCGAGCTCCTCGGCCTTCGCCTTGCTCATCATCACGACCGCGCAGGCGCCGTCGGAGATCTGGGACGCCGAGCCGGCGGTGATGGTGCCGTCCTTGCTGAACGCCGGACGCAGCTTGCCCAGCGACTCGACCGTGGTGTCGCCGCGCACGCCCTCGTCGGAGGTGACCTGGATGTCGCCGCCGCGGGTCTTCACCGTCACCGGGCACGACCTCGTCGTCGAAGACGCCGTTCTTCCAGGCCTCGGCCGCGCGCTGGTGGGAGCGGGCGGCGAACGCGTCCTGCTCCTCGCGGGTGAGGTTGTCGGCCGCGGTGTTGCACTGCTCGGTGAGCATGCCCATCGCCTGGGCGGTCGCCTGGTCCCACAGGGCGTCGTAGGCCATCGAGTCGACCAGCGCGGTGTCGCCGTACTTGAAGCCCTCGCGCGACTTGGGCAGCAGGTGCGGGGCCTGGGTCATCGACTCCATGCCGCCGGCGACCACGATGTCGACCTCGCCCGCGCGGATCAGCTGGTCGGCCAGCGCGATGGCGTTGATGCCGGAGAGACAGACCTTGTTGATGGTGATCGACGGGACGTTCATCGGGATGCCGCCGGCCACGGCGGCCGTGCGAGCGGGGTTCTGGCCCGCACCGGCCTGGATGACCTGGCCCATGATCACGTAGTCGACCTGGTCGCCCGAGACGCCGGCCTTCTCGAGCGCGCCGGCGATGGCGACGCCGCCGAGGTCGGCGGCCGACTTGTCCTTGAGCCCGCCGAGCAGCTTGCCGATCGGCGTACGGGCGCCGGCGACGATGACGGATCCGGACATGGATGCCTCCTGCGGTCTGCGGTTGTCCTCCTGGCGACGATACCCACGCGGCCCCGGTGAGGGGCGAGGCCGCGAGCCCGTGCCCGATGAGGAAAACGTCACAGGGCATGGCTCCGGCGCGGCTGCCCGCAGCACGATGACCGCATGAGCCTGCCCGATGCCTCCCCGGCCACCTGTTCACGGCCATCGACCACGTCGGCATCGCCGTGCCCGACCTCGACGAGGCGATCGCGTTCTACCGCGACGCCTTCGGCATGGAGATCGTGCACGAGGAGACCAACGAGGAGCAGGGCGTCCGCGAGGCGATGGTCGCGGTCGGCGACTCCGGCTCGTGCATCCAGCTGCTCGCGCCGCTCACCCCCGACTCCACGATCGCGAAGTTCCTCGACCGCTCCGGCCCCGGCGTCCAGCAGGTCGCCTACCGGGTCGAGCGACGTCGAGGCGGTCGCCGACGTCCTGCGCGCGCGCGGCCTGCGGCTGCTGTACGACGAGCCGCGCCGCGGCACCTCCGGCTCCCGCGTCAACTTCGTCCACCCCAAGGACGCCGGCGGCGTGCTCGTCGAGCTCGTGGAGCCGGCGTCCGCTGGTTGAGGAGGTCGCGCAGCGACCGTCCACGAAACCCGGTGACTGCGGACAGCGGACCGCCGCCGCTCGCCGGGACATCGTGACGCAACCCGACGGCCCTCACGTCGACTCAGCGGCAACGCTCGGAGTGTTAGGTGCCGCACAGACCGGCCCACGGACCGACGAGCGGCGCTAACTTGCAGACCGTGCAGCAGATCCGCGACGCCATCCTCGCCGGGGACACCTCGGGCGAGGAGTACGCCGCCCTCGAGTGCCCGAGTCCTACCGGGCGGTGACCGTCCACAAGGACGAGGTCGGCATGTTCGACGGGCCTGGACAGCAAGGACAAGGACCCGCGCAAGTCGCTGCACGTCGACGAGGTGCCGGTCCCCGAGCTGGGTCCGGGCGAGGCGCTCGTCGCGGTGATGGCCAGCGCCATCAACTACAACACCGTCTGGACGAGCATCTTCGAGCCGGTGTCGACCTTCGGCTTCCTCGAGCGCTACGGCCGCCTCAGCCCGCTCGCCAAGCGGCACGACCTGCCCTACCACGTCGTCGGCTCCGACCTCGCCGGCGTGGTGCTGCGCACCGGCCCGGGCGTGCACCGGTGGAAGCCCGGCGACGAGGTCGTCGCGCACTGCCTGAGCGTCGAGCTCGAGAGCCCCGACGGCCACAACGACACGATGCTCGACCCCGAGCAGCGGATCTGGGGGTTCGAGACCAACTTCGGCGGGCTCGCGGAGCTGGCCCTGGTCAAGTCCAACCAGCTGATGCCCAAGCCCGCCCACCTCACCTGGGAGGAGGCCGCCTCCCCCGGCCTGGTGAACTCCACGGCGTACCGGCAGCTGGTCAGCCACAACGGCGCGGGCATGAAGCAGGGCGACAACGTCCTCATCTGGGGCGCCAGCGGTGGGCTCGGCGGCTTCGCCACGCAGTACGCCCTGAACGGCGGCGCGACGCCGATCTGCGTGGTCTCGAACGAGGAGAAGGCCGACATCTGCCGGGCCATGGGCGCGGAGCTGATCATCAACCGCTCCGAGCGGGACTACCGGTTCTGGAAGGACGAGGACACCCAGGACCCCGCCGAGTGGCGGCGGCTCGGGCAAGGACATCCGCGACCTCACCGGCGGCGAGGACGTCGACATCGTCTTCGAGCACCCGGGCCGCGAGACCTTCGGCGCCAGCGTGTACGCCGCCCGCAAGGGCGGCACGATCGTCACGTGCGCCTCCACGACGGGCTTCATGCACCAGTACGACAACCGCTACCTCTGGATGAACCTGAAGCGGATCATCGGCTCCCACTTCGCCAACTACCGCGAGTCGTGGGAGGCCAACCGGCTGATCGCCAAGGGGATGATCCACCCGACGCTCTCGCAGGCCTACCCGCTGGAGGAGACCGGCCAGGCCGCGCTCGACGTCCACCGCAACGCCCACCAGGGCAAGGTCGGCGTGCTGTGCCTGGCCCCGGAGGAAGGCCTCGGCGTCCGCGACGGCGAGCTGCGCGGCCAGCCACGAGCAGGCGATCAACCGCTTCCGCGGCGTCTGAGCCGCGCCTAACCCAGGCTTCCTGCGAGGCGGGGTGGGCTGACCATGCGCCGATCGTGGAGACTGGGTCTGCGGCCGTGCGCCGCGCCCGCCACAGCACCAGCACCCGAGGGAGTGACGCTGCATGAGTGACCGTGGCCTGTCCATCTTCGACGACGACCCCGAGGACGACCTCCTCGAGGAGACCGACGACGCCGAGGACAGCGCGGACACCGATCCCGACGTCGGAGCGCACGCCAGTGATGCCGGCAGTCCCGGCCCAGCAGTCCGCCCAGCAGCCGGCCCAGCAGTCCGCCCAGCAGTCGTCCGCCGCACTGCCGCAGCGGCGGCCCGGTGATGCCGCCGATCGCCGGACCCGCCCAGGAGACCAGGCAACAACCGGCTGTCGACCCGACGCCCGTCCAGCAGCCTGCGCCAGCAGCCGCCCCCAACGGGCTTCTCCGGCGAGCCGGTCGACCCACCGACGCCGCAGACTCCGCGCTCCGCCGCCCGCGGGCTCGGTGGCCGAGGCGGCCCAGGTCTACGCCCGCCAGACCAGCCAGCCCGCCCCGCAGGCGCCAGCAGCCCGCGCCACAGCGCGTCGTACCCACGATGGCGCCGCCCGCCCCGGCGCCCACCGCCGTCGCTGCCGACGGTGCGGCGGGGCGGCTACGACAAGGCCGCCGTCGACAACCACCTGCGCCAGCTCTCCGGCGAGCGGCAGCGCCTCGACGGCAGCCTGGGCCAGGCCCAGGGCCGGATCGGCGAGCTCGAGGCCGCGCTCGAGGCCGCCCGACAGGAGCTCGAGGAGAACAAGAACCCGTCGTACGCCGGCCTCGGCGGCCGCGCCACGGCGATGCTGCGGCTGGCCGAGGAAGAGGCCGGCGAGGTTCGGGCCGCCGCCCTCCGCGACGCCACCGAGATCCGCGAACAGGCCCAACGCGACGCGCAGGCGATGCGCGCCGACGCCGCGCGGGAGGCCGAGGACATGCGCCTGGTCCAGCTCAAGGAGCTCGACGAGACCCGGGCCCGGATCATGGCCGATGCCGAGCAGGAACGCGCTCTGGCCCGCACCGAGGCCGCCGACGTCAAGGCCAGCGCCCAGCGCGAGGCCGACCAGGTGCGGCTCGCCGCCCAGCAGGAGGCCAACGACCTGCCGGATCAGCGCCAAGCGCGAGGCCGAGCAGGCCAGGGCCGCCGCCGACCGTGAGGTCCAGGAGGCCCGGCGCACGCTGGCGGTCGAGAAGGAGCGGCTCGCGCGCGAGGCGACCGAGCACCACGCGACCGCCACCGGCGAGACCACCCGCCTGGTCCAGGAGGCCGAGCAGCGCGCGACCGCCGCCGAGCAGCGCGCCCGCGAGGCGATGGCCCAGGCGACCAGCCACCGCGAGCAGGCCCACACCGAGGCCGAGGCCACCTTGGCCCGGGCGCGGCGGGAGGCCGAGCAGATCGTGTCCTCCGCCCGCACCCAGGCCGAGTCGGTGGGCTCCTCGGCGCAGGCCGACGCTCGAGCGGCAGCTCGCCAGCATCCGCGCGGAGGTCGACCGGATCGGCAAGCGCCGCGACGCGATCACCGCCCAGCTGGCCTCGTTGCGCGACGTGGTGGCCGGGTTCGCCGGCGACGACGCAGGCAACGAGCAGGGCGCCGCCGCGACCAAGTCGTCGAGCGGGTCGTCTCGCAAGAAGTCCTCGGGCGACGACAAGGCCGGCGCTTGATCTTCGGGCGGGGGAAGTCCACCGGCACTCCCCCCACCGAAGCCAAGTCCGCCCCGGGGCCAGCCAAGGTCGCCACCCGGTCGCCGGCTCCGCCCGACGACGACGACGCGACCGCCGACGAGCACGACGACGACCGACCGGCGGACCTCGGTCGGCCGGGGCCGCGCTTCGACCGCCACTCGCCGTTCTACATCGGCTTCTTCGGTGGCCTCGGCTTCGTGCTGGCGATGTGGCTGTTCGGTCAGTTCGAGCGCATCGGCGGGGTGCTGATCCTCATCGTCGTCGCGCTGTTCCTGGCCGCCGGCCTCAACCCGTCGGTCGAGTGGTTCCAGCGTCGGGGGCTGCGACGCAGCCTCGCCGTGACGATGGTGATCGTGCTGTTCCTGGTCGGTGTGGCGCTCTTCTTGGTGGCGATCGTGCCGGTGATCACCGACCAGGTCACCAAGATCACCGACAACGCGCCCGAGTGGTTCGACCAGCTGCAGCGCAACAAGCAGGTCCAAGAGCTCGACGAGCGCTTCGACGTCATCGACAAGGCTCGCGAGTACGTCCAGGACGGCAACTTCGGCCAGAGCATCTTCGGCGGCGTACTCGGCCTCGGCCTCCGCCTGCTCGGCGCGCTCGCCAACGCCTTCTTGATCATCGTGCTGACGCTCTACTTCCTGTCCTCGCTCGAGGCCACCAAGCGGCGCGCTCTACCGGCTGGCCCCGGCCTCCCGTCGCGAGCGGGTCAGCAAGCTCGGCGACCAGGTCGTGGCCAGCGTCGGCGGCTACGTCGCCGGCGCCTTCGTCGTGGCCGCGTGCGCCGGCATCACGTCGTTGATCTTCCTGTTCGTCGTGGGCCTCGGCGAGTACGCCGTCGCGCTGGCGTTCGTGGTGATGCTGCTCGACGTGATCCCGTTGATCGGGGCCACCATCGGCGCGGTCATCGTCTCGGCGATCGCCTTCGCGACCGACTGGAAGATCGGCGTCGCGTGCGTCATCTTCTACGTCATCTACCAGCAGGTGGAGAACTACGTCATCTACCCGCGGGTGATGTCGAAGTCCGTCGACATCCCCGGCGCCGCCACCGTGATCGCGGCCCTGGTCGGCGCGGCCCTGCTCGGCGTCGTCGGCGCGCTGCTGGCCATCCCCACCGCCGCGGCGATCCTGCTCATCGTCCGCGAGGTGTTCATCAGGCGTCAGGACGCACGGTAGGCGCGTAGCGAGTGCCCTCGCGGTGTCGCGACAGTGCGGACGTCTGTCAACTGGTGCCGGCCCCACACTCTGCGTCAGCTGCCGCATCTGGCCGTCGGCCTCAGTGTCGGCTCGTGCGCCCGTCACGCCGCCACCGATCGCGGCATCGTCGCCTGAAGCGGTGCCACAGCTGGTCCCCACAGCTCCGGTTGCGCTGCACAGCCGACAAGGCTGCCGGGTCAGCGCGATCGGCGCCCACGTCCACGTCCATGCCGATCCACCCACGGGTCAATCGGGCCGCCCGGCGGATCCTCCAGCGAGTGACGCCAACGGCAACCTCAGCCGTCGCCCAGCGGTGTCCCGCTCCCCCAGCTTGACGGCCACCACGCCGGCCAGGACCAGCACGCCGCCCAGCAGCTGCACCGGCCGCGGCAGCTCGTCGAGCAGGACCCAGGCCCACAGCACGCCGAAGAGCAGCTCTGCCAGGGCGACGAACGACGCCAGCCGCGACCCCAGTCGGCGGATGGCCGCGATGCCGGTGACGTAGGACAGGGCGGCGGTGACCACGCCCAGGATGCCGACCGGCACCCACCAGGCGACGCGTGGCTCCGGCGAGGTCGACCGACGAGGCGGACGCCGCCATCTCGAGCACTCCCACCAGACCCAGCGAGGCCAGCGCCACGGCGGCGACCACCAACCCACCGGCGGCCAGGGCGAGTGGCGGGAGGCCGTTGTCCTCGTCGGCGGACATCACGAAGTACGTCGCGCAGCCGACCATCGCACCGAGAGCCCACAGCACCCCGAGCAGGCTCAGGTCAGCCCCGGAGAGCAGGTCGAGCACCAGCAACAGCCCGAGTGCCGCCACGCCGGCACCGGCCAGCGTCAGCCGACCGGGCCGCTCGCCGTGGCGCAACCACAGCCACACCACGACGGCCGCGGGAGCGGTGAACTCGATCAGCAGAGCGGGCGCGACCTCCATGTGGGCGATCGCGGAGAAGTAGAAGAACTGCGGGGCCGCGACGGCGAACAGCCCGTAGCCGACGACCGTGCGCCAGTGCGCGCGCAGGACTGGCCAGCGGCCGCGCATCCCCACCACCCCGAGCGGCGCCACCACGGCTGCGGCAATCGCGATGCGGGCGAGAACCACGGCACCGGGCGTCCAGCCCTCGGCCAACAGGCCACGGGCGAGCGCACCCGACAGACCGAACGACGCCGCCGACACCAGCGCGAGCACCAGCCCCGTCACGCGCCCGTGGCGTCCGCGTCACGACCGTGGTGTCATCCGCCAACGTGGTCATGACACATGACACTACGCCCCGATGGTGTAATGTGTCAACGTGGTTTTCGCACATGACACCGAGCTGTCGCTGCAAGCGGCCGTGACCCTGGTCAACTCCGGCGAGCCTCCCGACACCATGACCTCGGTCGCCGACCTCGACGCGTTCTTCACCCGCTTCTCCTACACCGGCCGTCACGACCGCGATGACGCCGAGCTGGACGCCGTACGCCGCCTCCGACCCCGCCTGCGGACCCTGCTGACCGCCGAGCGCGACGACGCGGTCGAGCTCGTCAACGACCTGCTCGGCAAGGCCCGCGCCGTGCCGCGGCTGGTCCGCCACGACGGGTTCGACTGGCATCTGCACGTCGTCGACCCCGAGTCCCCGCTCGACCACCGGATCGCTGCCGAGACCGCGATGGCGATGATCGACGTGATCCGCACCGACGAGATGTCGCGCCTCGGAGTGTGCGCCCAGGACGACTGCGAGGGCATCGTCCTCGACCTCTCCCGCAACCGGTCGAAGATCTTCTGCGACACCGCGTGCAGCAACCGGGCCGCCGTCGCGGCCTACCGCGCCCGCAAGCGCTGATCCCCGTTTCCGCCCGCGCGCCCGTTGGCCGGGGTTAGCCTCGTTCGGCCATGTCCCCCCATCGCGTCCCCCCGCGCGTGGCCTGCATGCTCGCGGTCGCGCTGCTGTGGGCCGCCTTGGCGCCCTCACGCGCGGACGCATCGCCGGTCGAGGACTACGCGCCGTACCAGCCCCAACAGCACTGTGCCGACGGCGCCAAGCTGGGCACCGAGGTGCTCGCCGACTGGATCGTCGAGAGTTTCGGCGGCGGCGTCGGCACGATCTGGCGGGCATGCGACGGCTCGACCTCGGAGCACCACGAGGGCCGCGCCTTCGACTGGGTGCTCGACGCGACCAGGAAGAAGGACAGGCGGCGGGCAACACAGCTGCGTGCCCTGTTGTTCGCGACCGACGCCGAGGGCAACACCGACTCGCTCGCCCGGCAGATGGGCCTGATGTACCTGATCTGGGACGACCACATGTGGTCCTCGTGGGACGGCTTCACCAAGTCCGACTACCGCAGCTCGTCGTGCCCGAGCCTGCGCCGCTGCTCCCCGACGCTGCGGCACCGCAACCACGTGCACATCTCGCTGTCGCGCGCAGGCGGCCGGGGCGCGACGAGCTGGTACGACGGCCGGTTGCCCGAGCAGCCCCAGTAGGGGTCCGGTCAGTCGCCGAGGAAGGCGCGCATCACGCTGGCGAACGCCTCGGGCTGCTCGCTGTGCACCCAGTGCCCCGAGCCCTTGACGGTCACCTTGCGAACCCGCGGGAACAGCGCGGCCATCGCCTCGGCGTGCTCGTCGCCGACGTAGTCGGACCGTTCGCCGCGCACCCACAGCACGGGACCGTCGTACGGCGCCACCTCGGCCAGCCGGTCGCTGGGCCAGCCGGTGATCACGTCGAGGCGGTCGCCGATCACCTGGAGGTTGGGCTGCCAGTACCAGCCCGGCCCGCTCTGCGCCGCATCGTGATGCCGGCGCAGGTTCTGCAGGAGGAAGCCGCGGACGACGGCGTCCGGCACGGCCTCGGTCAGCGCCCGGTCAGCGTCGGCGCGGGACGAGAGCGAGGCCAGGTCCAGGCCACTCATGGCGTCGACGTAGCGGTCGAAGGAGTGGGCACTGCGATACGCGACCGGCGCGACGTCGACCACGCACAGCCGTTCGACCCGCCCGGGGTGTAGCAGCGCCAGCACCATCGCGATCTTGCCGCCCATCGAGTGGCCCACGACGGCGACGGGTTCGTCGGCCACCTGGTCTTCCAGCGCTGCCGCGACCTGGTCGGCCGCGTCCAGGTAGTCGAAGTCTGGCGTCCACTCCGATCGCCCGTGCTGCGGCATGTCCAGCAGCAGCACCCGGTGCCGTTCGGCGCCACCTTGGCGACCTGCGTCCAGTTCTTGCCCTGCCCGAACAGCCCGTGGCAGAAGACGACCCAGGACCCGCTCTCCCCGAGCGTCGTCGCGTGCAGCACTCTTCGAGGCTATCCACCCCACTCGTGGGTCGAGGAGGGCCGTCAGGCCCGTCACGAGACCACAGTCACGTCACCGGGTCTCGTGACAGGCGCTGGCGCGCCTTCCTCGACCAGCGGTCTTGGCGCTCAGAAGTCGAAGCCGCCGAACATGTCGCCGATGCCCTCGCCGATGTTGCCGATGCCCTCGCCGATACCGCCTGCCAGCTCGCCGAGGCCCTCGCCGAGGCCGTCGAAGCCGCCGCCGAACATCAGCCCGACGAACATCCACTCCATCGGCCCGAAGGACCCGAAGTACCCGGCGGCGTACGGCGCGTAGGCGCGGCCGCCCTGCCAGTACGGCACCCGTTCGGAGCCGACCATCACCTGGCGGGTGTCGGGCTCGGCGCCGACCTTGACCCGCTCGGCGTCCAGCGCGCACGCCGGCACGTCGCGCTCCACGCCGCCGGGTGGGGCGTAGGGCACGTCCTCGACCGCCATGCCGTGCCGCGGGTCGAAGAAGCACGCCGGCCGCCGCGTCGGCAGCGGCTGACCCGCGACACGGGCGCGGACGCAGGCGATGGCGTAGCGACCGTCGTCGAGGATCTTGGTGACGTTGGTGATCTCCTCGGGCTTGGTCATGTAGTCGCCGGAGAACTTCGCAGACTCGTAGGCGTCCAGCGCCCGCTGGTAGTCGGCGCGGGTGCCCTTGTCGAGCTCGTGCCCGGCGAGGTCCTCGTCGAGGTCCTGCAGCTCCATGCCGAGGGCGGTGATGTCTTCGAAGGCGAGCTTCTTGACCGGTTCGAGCTCGGCCTGCTGCCGCTCGAGCTCCTTGCGCTTGCTGCTGCGCACCGCGAGGACCGCGGCGGCGACGCCGAGGACGAGAAGCGCCAACAGCACCCAGACCATGTCGACAGCCTACGTTCCTTTCGCAACATCGGCGGCGGCCAGCACCCGGGCCCCGAACGCCCTGGCGGCCTCCCGGAGCTCCGCCGGGGACTCGACCGTGAACGGGTGGCCGAGGGTGCCGAAGTGCCACAGCATCCCTTCGAGGCTGTTGCCTCCTGCCACCACGCGACAGGCATCCTGACCGACCGGCTCGACCGACCCGACGGTCGGCGGGATCCGCTCGCGCACCACGGCCGCCGGCGCGTGCACGAGGACCCGCGCCTCGTGCTGGTAGGGGCTCACGGTCACCGAGCGCTGCACGTACGCCGCTGCGTCCGGCGCCTCGCGCGGCCGGAACCGGAAGGTCGTCGCTCGCACGTCGGCCATCCGGTCCAGCCGCAGCGTGCGCCAGTCGTCGCGGTCGAGGTCGAAGGCGAGCAGGTACCACCGGCGACCCGTGGCCACGAGCTGGTACGGCTCCACGCGGCGTACGGAGGGTTGGGCCTCGGCCGCGGTGTAGGTCAGCTCGACCCGCATCCGGTCGCGCGTCGCCCGGGCCAGCACGAGCAGGGCGTCGGCGTCCACCTCGACCCGGCCGCCCTCCAGGGTGACGATGGCGTCGTGGAGCGCGCGCACCTCGGCCCGGAGCCGCGCGGGCAGCACCTGGTCGAGCTTGGCCAGCGTGCGTACGGCGGCCTCGCTCGCGCCCGCGACGGTGCCGCCGGCGGCGAGGCGCAACGACACGGCGGTCGCGATCGCCTCCTCGTCGTCGAGCAGCAGCGGCGGCAGCGCCAGCCCGGCGCCGAGCTGGTAGCCGCCGCCCACGCCCTGGGTGGCGTTGACCGGGTACCCCAGCGCGCGCAGCCGCTCGACGTCGCGGCGCACGCTGCGATCGGTCACCCCCAGCCGCTCGGCCAGCTCCGGACCTGTCCACACCGGACGCTGCTGGAGGAGTCCCAGGAGCCGGAGCACTCGCTCGGTCGGGTCGGCCATGGCTCCCAGTCTGGCACCGATAGCGGACAGGATCTGTCCTGGTTCTGCGGCACGATGGCGGCATGACCACGCAGACCGACCTCCGATGGAACCCGCTCCTGCTCGACCAGCTGCAGTGGCACTGGACCCACCAGCTGCGCCCGCGTCTCGAGGGCCTGACCGACGAGGAGTACCTCTGGGAGCCGGTGCCCGGCTGCTGGAACGTCCGTCCGCGCGGCACCGGCGACGCCCCCGTGCAGGCAGGCTCGGGTGACTTCACCATCGACTTCGCGTTCGACGAGCCGGACCCCGCGCCGGTCACGACGATCGCGTGGCGGATCGGCCACCTCGTCGTCGGCGTCTTCGGCGCCCGCAACGCCGCCCACTTCGGCGGGCCGCCGGCCGACTACGAGACCTGGACGTACGCCGGCACGGCTGCCGGCGCGCTCGCCCAGCTCGACGAGGGCTACGGCCGCTGGGTCGCGGGTGTCAGTGGTCTGCGCGAGGACGGCCTGGCCGGGCCGTGCGGACCCGCCGAGGGACCGTACGCCGACGAACCGCTCGCCGCACTGGTCATCCACATCCACCGCGAGGTGATCCACCACGGCGCCGAGATCGCGCTGCTGCGCGACCTCTACGCTCACCGCACCGACAGGAAGGCACTCTGATGTCCCTCACCGTCCAGGTCACTTTCGACTGCGCCGACCCTGCCGCGCTCTCCAGGTTCTGGAACGAGGTGCTGGACTACCAGCTCGACAGCCCGCCCCCGCCGTACCAGACCTGGGACGAGGCACTCGACGCCTGGAACGTCCCCGAGGAGAACCGCAACGACGCCTCGGCCTCCGTCGACCCGGACGGCCAGGGGCCGCGGCTGTTCTTCCAGAAGGTGCCGGAGGGCAAGTCCGCCAAGAACCGCGTCCACCTCGACGTCCGCGCCGCCCCGGGCCTCGCAGGCGAGGAACGGATGGCAGCCCTCGAGGCCAAGTGCGCGGAGCTCGTCGCCCTCGGCGCGACCAAGCTGCGCCGGTTGGAGCCCACGCCGCCCATGGAGGCAGGGACCATCGTCATGCAGGACCCCGAGGGCAACGAGTTCTGCCTGGACTGACCCCTGGTCGAGGAGGTCGCGCAGCGACGTCACGAGGCCCGTGAGCGGTGCTCCGCTCACCGGGTCCGTGACGGGCCGACGGCCCTCCTCGACCGCGAGGTCAGACCGCGGCCAGCCGCCCGTCGCCCTGGCGGGTCAGCAGGCCGTCGGAGACGGCGAGAGCCAGTGCCTTGTCGAAGCGTCCGGACTCCCAGTACTCCGCGCCGACGAGCGCCTTGAGCTCGTCGGGCCTCTGGGGTCCCTGCGCCTGTGCGGCGCGCAGGAGCTGGCCGATCTCGTAGTGCACGTGCCGGTCACGTGGCCCCTCGGTCGAGGCCTTGGGAGGTGGCATCGGGGTCATCGTCGTCCTCCTGCCGGGGTGGGTTCGTCCTGGGTGGTTCCGCTGCCGGGCACGTCACCGGAAGGGGCGTCGTCCTCTGCGGTCAGCGGTTGCGCGAGCGACTCCAGCGACTTGCCCTCGGCATGCACGCCGAGGAAGGCCGCCACGATGCCGCCGCCGATCATCAGCGCGGCGCCGACGAAGTAGCCGATCGCGATCTTGGTGATGTCTCCCGAGGCCGAGGCGTCGTCGATCAGCTTGCCGAAGTACAGCGGACCGGTGATGCCGCCGGCCGCCGTACCGATGGCGTAGAAGAACGCGATGCACAAGGCCCGCGTCTCCATCGGGAACACCTCGCTGGCCGTCAGGTACGCCGCGCTGGCGCCGGCCGAGGCGAAGAAGAAGATGATGCAGCCCATCATCGTCAAGGTCACGGCCGTGACGTCGCCGAGGAAGAAGCCCGTCCCGGCCAGGAGTGCCCCGGACAGGATGTAGGTGCCGGCGATCATCCGGACCCGCCCGACGGTGTCGAACAGCGTGCTCAGCAGCAACGCCCCGAGGAAGTTGCTGACGGCGAACACGGCGAGGTACCAACCGGTCTGCTTCACGTCGAGGAACGTGGTCAGGCTGTCGCCGTAGGTGAAGAAGAACGCGTTGTAGAGGAACGCCTGGCCCACGAAGAGCGAGAAGCACAAGATGGTGCGCTTGGGGTAGAGCGTGAACACCGTCTTGGCGATCAGACCGAACCCGATGGTCTTGCGCTGGCGGATCGTGATGGAGTCGGAGACGGAGCCGAGCTCCTTGCCGGTCTCCTCCTCGACGGTGCGCTCGACGTCCTTGACGATCTTCTCCGCATCGTCCTCGCGACCGTGGATGAACAGCCAGCGCGGGCTCTCCGGCACGTGCCGGCGGACGATCAGGATGCCGACCGCCAGGATCGCGCCGAGCCCGAAGGCCAGCCGCCAGCCCCACGCCTCGTCGACGAGGGTCGGGTCGAGCAGCGGGATCGTCAGCAGCGAGCCACCGGTGGCGCCGACCCAGAACGAACCGTTGATCGCGACGTCGACGCGCCCTCGGTACCTCGCGGGGATCAGCTCGTCGATAGCGGAGTTGATGGCGGCGTACTCACCGCCGATGCCGGCACCGGTGAGGAACCGCGCGCAGAAGTACCACAGCGGGCTCATCGAGAAGGCCGTCAGCACGGTGGCGACCGTGTAGACGGCGAGGGTGATCAGGAAGAGCTTCTTCCGGCCGAAGCGGTCGGTGAGCTGGCCGAAGAACAGGGCGCCGAGGCAGGCGCCGGCGACGTACACCGCGCCGGCCAGGCCGATGTCGGAGCTGCTCAGGCCCAGGCCGGTGTCGCCCGGCTTCAGCGCCTCCGACATCGAGCCGACGATCGTCACCTCGAGGCCGTCGAGGATCCACACGGCCCCCAGCCCGATCACGATCATCCAGTGCCAACGCGCCCACGGCAGCCGGTCCATCCGGGCCGGGATGTCGGTGGTGATGCGTCCGGTCTCGACGGCCATCACGTCCGCCTTTCCGCCCGGGCGTCGAGGGTCTGCTTCCCGGGCAAGCCTTCTGGTAGGTATCCACGGCTCGCCAGGCCATACCTCCTGGGCGCTGGTCGAGGAGGTCGCGCAGCGACCGTCACGAGACCCCGCAACAGGCAAGCGAGTCCGTCACCGGGTCTCGCGACGGGCCGCCAGGCGGCCCTCCTCGACCAACGGCTTCAGTTCAGACGTGGGTGTAGTCCCGGAACCCGCGCTTGGTCTTGCGGCCGAGGTAGCCCGCGGTGACCAGGTGCTCGAGCAGCGGCGCGGGCGCGAAGCCGGGCTCGCGGAACTCCAGGTACAGCTCGCGCTGGATGGCCAGCGAGACGTCGTTGCCGACGACGTCGAGCAGCTCGAAGGGACCCATCGGCAGCGCGCAGCCGAGCTTCATCGCCGTGTCGACCTCGTCGGCGGTCGCGTAGTGCGCCTCGAGCATCTTGACCGCGTCGTTGAGGTAGGGGAACAGCAGCGCGTTGACGATGAAGCCAGCCCGGTCGCCGCAGGACACGGCCACCTTGCCGACCTTCGCGCACAGCGCGCGCGCCGTCTCGGCGACGTCGTCGTCGGTGGCGACCGTCGATACGACCTCGACGAGACGCATGACCGGCGCGGGGTTGAAGAAGTGCATGCCGACGACGTCCTGCGGCCGCTTGGTCGCCATCGCGCAGGTGATGATCGGCAGCGACGAGGTCGTGGTCGCCAGGATCGCGCCCGGCTTGCAGATCTCGTCGAGGTTCTCGAACAGCGTCGTCTTCACGCGCAGGTCCTCGGCGATCGCCTCCACGACGAGGTCGCAGTCGGCGAGGTCCTCGATCGAGGTCGACCCGGTCAGCCGGCCGAGCACCTGCTCCCGCGCGGGCTCCTCGAGCTTGCCGCGCTGGATGGCCTTGTCGAGCGAGCGCTCGATGGTCTCCCGCACGCCCTCGACCTTGGCGTCGGAGCGACCGACGTACAGCACGTCGTACCCGGCCTTGGCGAAGACCTCGACGATGCCCGACGCCATCGTGCCGGTGCCGACGACGCCGATCGCGGCTGATGTCGCGGCGCAGCTGCGGCTCGTCGTCGGGCGAGGGTGTCAGGTGGTCAGGGACGACCGTCGAGCTGTCGGGTTCCTCGTAGGTGTAGAAGCCGCGACCGGACTTCCGGCCCAGCAGCCCGGCGGTGACCATCTGCTTGAGGATCGGGGCCGGCGCGTGCAGGCGGTCGCGGCCCTGCTTGTACATCGTGTCGAGGATCTCGTACGCCGTGTCGAGACCGATCAGGTCGAGCAGCGCGAGCGGGCCCATCGGGTAGCCGCAGCCGTGACGCATCGCCGCGTCGATGTCCTCGCGGGTGGCGTAGTGGGCCTCGTACATCGCGACCGCGTGGTTGAGGTAGCCGAACAGCAGCGTGTTGGCGATGAAGCCGGCGCGGTCGCCGCAGACGACCGGGCTCTTGCCCACGCTCTCGAGCAGGCGCTCCACGTCGGCGAGCACCTCGGGCTCGGTCACGACGGTGCGGATCACCTCGACCAGGCGCTGCACAGGCGCGGGGTTGAAGAAGTGCACGCCGACGACGCGGCCCGGACTGTGGTTGGCAGTGGAGATCTCCGTCACCGACAGAGACGAGGTGTTGGTGGCGAGGATCGCGTCGGGGCTGACGATGTCGTCGAGCTCGCGGAAGACCGACTTCTTGATCTCGATGGACTCCACCACGGCCTCGACCACGAAGTCGGCGTCGGCGAGGTCCTTCATGCTGGTCGTGAAGGTGATCCGCCCGAGCAGGTCGGCCTGCTCGGCCTCGGTGAGCTTGCCGCGGGCGACCGCCCGCGCGGTGGAGTGCTCGAGGTGCTGACGGCCGCGCTCGAGGTGCTCGTCGTTGATCTCCACGCCGGTCACCTCGAAACCGTTGCGGGCGAACACCTCGGCGATGCCCGCTCCCATCGTGCCGAGCCCGATCACACCGATGCGGGTGAACTCACGCTGCTCGGCGGTCTCGACGGGGCTCTGGGAGGTGCTCGTCATGGGCCGAATCCTCCCACGGGACAACGCCTGGGCCGGTGTGGAAACCGTCACGCCGTAGCTCCCCCGGCGTACCGTGGACCACGAGGACGCCATGGACGAGACGCTCACTCTCGACGACCCGCACACCGTGCCGACCCGCCATTGGCACCGGCTCGACGACGAGCGCATCCAGTGCGACGTCTGCCCGCGGGCGTGCCGCCTGCGAGAGGGGCAGCGCGGGCTGTGCTTCGTCCGCGCCAGGGTCGACGACCAGATCGTGCTCACCACCTACGGCCGCTCGAGCGGGTTCTGCGTCGACCCGGTCGAGAAGAAGCCGCTCAACCACTTCCTGCCCGGGTCAGCGGTGCTGTCGTTCGGTACGGCCGGCTGCAACCTGGCCTGCAAGTTCTGCCAGAACTGGGACATCTCGAAGTCCCGCGAGATCGACACGCTCAGCGACCGCGCTTCCCCCGAGGCCGTCGCCGCGACTGCCGAGCGGCTGGGCTGTCGCAGTGTCGCGTTCACCTACAACGACCCAGTGATCTTCTGGGAGTACGCCGCCGACGTCGCCGACGCCTGCCGCGAGCGCGGTGTCCGCGCCGTCGCCGTGACCGCGGGCTTCATGTGCCCCGAGCCGCGCCGGGAGTTCTACCAGCACGTCGACGCGGCGAACGTCGACCTCAAGGCGTTCACCCAGGACTTCTACCACCGCGTGTGCGCGGCCCGGCTCGACGACGTGCTGGACACCCTCCGCTATCTGCACGACGAGACCCAGGTGTGGTTCGAGATCACCACGCTGCTGATCCCGGGGCACAACGACTCCGACGCCGAGATCGATGCCGAGACCCGGTGGGTCGCCCAGCACCTCGGCCCCGACGTGCCCCTGCACTTCACGGCGTTCCACCCCGACTACAAGATGCGCGACGTGCCGCCCACGCCTCCGCGCACGCTCCGCCGGGCCCGCAGGATCGCCTTGGGCAACGGTTTGCGGTACGTCTACACGGGCAACGTCCACGACGACGAGGGCGGCACGACGTACTGCCCGGGCTGCGGGGAGGCCGTCGTCGTGCGGGACTGGTACGACCTCCGCCGCTACCGCCTCGACGAGGACGGACGGTGCACCCGGTGCGGCACGGCGCTCCCCGGCGTGTACGACGGCCCGGCCGCGACCTGGGGCCGGCGCCGGTTGCCGGTCCACGTCGTGCCCTCCAGCAGATGACCCGACCCGCGGCCGTGGCCGGGACGTTCTACCCGGGCCGTTCCAAGACACTCGCGGCGACCGTGGACTCCCTGCTCGACGAGGCCCGTCCGGACTACCGGCCACCCGCGCCGCGCGCCGTGGTGGTCCCGCACGCTGGGTACGTCTGCTCAGGGCCGACCGCCGCGACGGCGTACGCGCGCGTCGACCCGGCCGTCCGGAGGGTCGTGGTGCTCGGCCCCGCGCACTACGTGGCGCTGCACGGCCTGGCAGTCCCCACCACCGACCGCGTGGACGACGCCTCTGGGCGACGTGACCGTCGACGAGGAGCTGTGCCACCTGATGGAGCGCACCGGTCACGTGGTCCGCGACGACCGGCCGCACGCCGGTGAGCACTCCCTCGAGGTGCAGCTGCCGTTCCTGCAGCGCGTGCTTCTCGACGGCTGGGCCTGCCTGCCGGTCGCCGTGGGCACCGGACCGCCGGAGCTGGTCGCCGATTTCCTCGACGCGGTGCCGGGCCCCGCCGACGTACTCGTCGTGACCAGCACCGACCTGTCGCACTACCACGACGAGGCCACCGCGCAGCGACTCGACCGGCGTACCTGTCAGGCGGTGCTGGACCGGGATCCGGGCGCCATCGGGTCCGCCGACGCATGCGGCGCCGACGCGCTGCGCGGTCTGCTCGCCTGGGTCCGCCGACACGACCTCGTCGTCGACCTGCTGGACCGGAGCACGTCCGCGGACACCTGCAGCGGCCCGGGCCGTGTCGTCGGGTACGCCGCGTTCGCCGTCACCGGGGACGTGTAGATTCCCGCGGCGTGAGACTCGTCGTGGCGCGGTGTCAGGTGGACTACGCCGGCCGGCTCACCGCCCACCTGCCGATGGCGACCCGGGTGCTGATGATCAAGGCCGACGGATCGGTGCTGGTGCACTCCGACGGCGGCTCCTACAAGCCGCTGAACTGGATGTCGCCGCCGTGCAAGGTACGTGAGGGCGTCAACGACGACGGGCAGGTCGAGTGGGTCGTCACCGGCAAGGACGACGACACCCTGCGCATCCTCATCGAGGACGTCCACCACGACTCCCTCCACGACCTCGGGGTCGACCCCGGCCTCCAGAAGGACGGGGTCGAGAAGCACCTCCAGGAGCTGCTCGCCGAGCATCCGGCGACCCTCGCTGACGGGCTGATGCTGGTGCGCCGCGAGTACCCCACCGCCATCGGGCCCGTCGACCTGATGTGCCGCGACGCGACCGGCGCGTCCGTAGCCGTCGAGATCAAGCGCCGCGGCGAGATCGACGGCGTCGAGCAGCTCACCCGCTACCTCGAGCTGCTCAACCGCGACCCGCTCCTCGCCCCGGTCCGCGGCATCTTCGCCGCCCAGGAGATCAAGCCCCAGGCCCGGGTGCTCGCCACCGACCGCGGCATCGCCTGCGCCGTCGTCGACTACGACGCGCTGCGCGGCATGGACGACCCCACCGACAGGTTGTTCTGAGGGGAGCCATGGACGCCGACGAGGTGATGACCGAGTACGCCGTTCGGCTGACGGTCCTCGAGACCTGGGTGAGTGGTCGATCCCGGCACCAGGCGCCGGAGATCCGCCACTCAGGGCCGGCCCACGAGCGCGACCTCGTCCGCCGTCCCCCAGCTCAGGGTCACCCCGGCTCCGCCGTGGCCGTAGCAGTGCACGACGTCGCCGACCCGTTCGACGCGCACCGACGGTCGCGCAGGGCGTAGGCCGACGCGGTGCTTGAGCACCCGGGCCGCCGCCAGCGCCGGCACCAGGCGCCGGCCTCGCGCCAGGATCTCCTCGGCCGCCGAGGGCGACGGCGTACGGCTCCAGTCGCCCTCCTGGTCGGTCCCGCCGACCACGATGTCGTGCGCACGGGGTACGACGTACGTGAGGTCGGCAGAGGAGTCCAGCCACCACTGCTCGAGGCCGACCTGCTCGACGTACACGACCTGCCCCCGCACCGGGCCCACCGACGGGTCGGCGGCCAGCAGCCGCGCGCCGATGCCCGTCGCGTTGACCACCACGTCGGGCGCCGACGGGCAGCGCCGGCAGGTTGAGCCGGGTCATCGTGCCGCCCAGCTCGTCGATCCGCGACGACAGCCACGACAGGTAGACCGGCATCTCGACCACCGGCGCCTGGAAGGTCCAGGCGTCGCGCGTACCCCGCCGGCGGCAGCGACGTGGTCGAGGCGCGGCACGGCCGGCCGCCACCACGGGTCGTCCTGCGGCGTGGCGAACACCTCGACCCCGCCGCGCAGCGCGACGCCCGCCCCGGCGACGTCCGCCAGCCCGACGAAGACGTCGTACGACCGTGCGGACCAGGCGAGCACCCGGTCGAAGGGGAACGCGCGGTAGGGGTACCAGATCGCCGCAGCGACGGCCGAGGTCGTCTCCAGCGGCAGGTCCCGCGCGAGTACGTCGACCCGGTGGCCGTCCTCGAGCAGCCGGACGGCGCAGGTCAGGCCCGACGCACGCCCGCGCCGACACGACCGTCACCCGCGCCATGGGTGCCAGTCTGCCGCGCTCAGGCGCCGGCGGCGCGCGGAGCGGTCGGGTCGGCGTCGCCACCGTTCTGCTCGCGGGCGACGTACTCCTCGATGTCCTCGATGTCGTCGCGGTTGCGGGTCACCACGGCGAGCAGGTCGCTCATCGTGGCGACCTCCTCGACCTGCTCCTTGATGAACCACTGCATGAACTGCTCGGAGGCGAAGTCGGACTCCTCGCGCGCGATCTTCAGCAGGCCGTTGATCTGGTCGGTGACCCGCTTCTCCTGCTCGAGCGCCAGAGTCACCGGGGCGACGACGTCGGCGAAGCTCGAGACCGGCGCCTCGACGCCCGGGATGACCACGTCGGTGTCGGTGTCGAGGAGGTACTGGATCATCATCATCGCGTGGTCGCGCTCCTCGAGCGCCTGGCCGTAGAAGAAGGCCGCCATCTGCGGCATCGTCAGCGCGTCGTAGTAGACCGCGCAGGCGAGGTACTGGTTGTGGGCGGCGAGCTCGTTGCCGATCTGGGTGTTGAGCTGCTCCACGAAACGGGCTGCCGGCACGGGGACTCCTCGGAGAAAGCGGTCAGGCTGCCTTGGGCAGCTTCTTCTTGTCGATCTTCACCAGCTTGCGCTTCTTGACCGTATAGCCCAGCCGGCAGCGTGCCCCGCTTGAGCATCGAGCAGGGGGCAGCGCCTGCACTTGTCCTTGGACACGCAGCACTTCTTCTTGGGCAAGCTTGCCCCTTGGCCTTCTTCGGCACGGGCGGGACCCTAACACGATTGTTAGGGAAGCCTTACCTGACCCGCCATCCGTCCGCGTCGCCCTCGAGCTCGACGTACGCGCCGTTCGGCACGTGCGTCGAGCGGCCGGGCGCGAAGGCCAGCACGGCCAGCGTCGCGACGATCGCGCCGCCGTGGCTGACCACGAGCACCGCCTCGCCCCGGTGCCGGTCGGCCAGGTCGTCGAGGACCCGCCGTACGCGCGCGGCGATCTCCACCGCGCTCTCGCTCCCAGGCGCCTGGCCTCGACGTCGCCGGCCACCCAGGCGTCCATCGCGTCGTCGAAGAAGCCGGAGTCGGCCGGCAGCCCGAGCGCCTCTCCGAGGGCGAGCTCGACCAGCCCCTCGCGCACGGTCACCCCGACGCCGAGCTCGGCGGCCGCCAGCTCGGCCGTCTGCACCGCACGCGAGATCGTGCTGCAGTAGACGTGCGCGATCCGCTCGCCGCGCAGCCGCTCGCCCAGCTCGCGCGCCTGCGCCCGGCCGGTCGGCGGTGAGCGAGCCGCCGTGGTCCATGAGCAGCGCGGTCTCGTACTCCGCCTCGCCGTGCCGCGCCAGGAAGACGCGCGCCGGGCACTGCAGGTCGCTCACCGCGACCCACCCTAGACACCGATACGTCAGCGACCCTGCGGGTGTCGGCCAGCGCGCGGGACCTCTGACGAATCGGTGGCGCCGAGCAGCTCAGTCCAGGTCGTGGGCCTTCCGGATCACGTCGACGATCCCGCCCATGATCTCGGTGAGCCCGAAGTCCTTGGGCGTGTAGACGGCGGCGACGCCCGCGCTCGAGCAGCGCGCGTCCGTCGGACTCGGGGATGATCCCGCCGACCACGACCGGTACGTCGTCCAGGCCGGCCTCGCGCAGCCCGTCGAGCACCGCCGGCACCAGCTCCATGTGCGAGCCCGACAGGATCGACAGCCCGACGCAGTGCACGTCCTCGGCCACGGCGGCCGCGACGATCTCCTCGGGCGTCAGCCGGATGCCCTGGTAGACGACCTCGAAGCCGGCGTCGCGGGCCCGGACGGCGACCTGCTCGGCGCCGTTGGAGTGCCCGTCGAGGCCGGGCTTGCCGACCAGCAGCCGGAGCCGGCCGCCGAGCTCCTCACCGGTCGCCCGCACCCGCTCGCGCACCGACGCGAGCTCGGCGCCCGCGTCGGCCACACCGACCGCGCCGGTCACGCCGGTCGGCGCCCGGAACTCGCCGAACACCTCGCGCAGGGTGCCGGCCCACTCCCCCGTCGTCGCGCCCGCGCGGGCGGCGGCGAGGGTGGCCGGCATCAGGTTGGCGTCGGTCTTGGCGTCGGCGGCCAGCCGTGCCAGCGCCTCGGTGACGGCCGCCTCGTCGCGGTCGGCCTTCCAGGCCCGCACCGACTCGATCGCGGCCCCCTCGGCCTCGGGGTCGGCGGCCTGGATCGCGGCGTCGAGGTCGGCTGTCAGCGGCGACGGCTCGGTGGTCTCGTAGACGTTGACGCCGACGACCTTCTCCTCGCCCGACTCGATGCGGGCGCGGCGGGCGGCGTGGGAGGAGACCAGCTGCTCCTTCATGTAGCCCGACTCGACTGCCGCGATCGCCCCGCCCATCGCCTGCACGCGGTCCATCTCCGCCCGGGCGTCCTCGACCAGCTCGGCCACCTTGGCCTGCACGACGTGGGAGCCGTCGAAGATGTCGTCGTACTCGAGCAGGTCGGACTCGAAGGCCAGCACCTGCTGCAGCCGCAGCGACCACTGCTGGTCCCACGGACGCGGCAGGCCGAGCGCCTCGTTCCACGCGGGCAGCTGGACGGCGCGGGCGCGGGCGTCCTTGCTGAGCGTGACGCCGAGCATCTCGAGCACGATGCGCTGCACGTTGTTCTCCGGCTGGGCCTCGGTCAGGCCGAGCGAGTTGACCTGGACGCCGTAGCGGAACCGGCGCATCTTCGGGTCCGTCACGCCGTACCGCTGCTCGGTCAGCTCGTCCCACAGCTGCACGAACGCGCGCATCTTGCACATCTCCTCGACGAAGCGCACGCCGGCGTTGACGAAGAACGAGATGCGCCCGACGACCTTGCCGAAGTCCTCCTCCGACACCTGGCCCGACGCCCGCACCGTGTCGAGGACGGCGATCGCGGTGCACAGCGCGTAGGCCAGCTCCTGCTGCGGCGTCGCACCGGCCTCCTGCAGGTGGTAGCTGCAGATGTTGATCGGGTTCCACTTCGGCACCTCGTGCACCGTGTAGGCGATGACGTCGCCGATCAGGCGCAGCGAGTGCTCGGGCGGGAACACGTACGTCCCGCGGGAGAGGTACTCCTTGATGATGTCGTTCTGGGTCGTCCCCGCCAGCTGGTGGGCGACCTCGAGACGCTGCTCGTCCGAGGTGGCGAGGCCTGCTCCTCGGCGACCACCTGGTAGAGCGCCAGCAGCCACATGGCGGTGGCGTTGATGGTCATCGAGGTGTTCATCCCGGTGAGCGGGATGCCGTCGAAGAGCTTGCGCATCTCGCCGAGGTGCGGGACGGGTACGCCGACCTTGCCGACCTCGCCGCGCGCGAGCGGCGAGTCGGGGTCGTAGCCGGTCTGGGTCGGCAGGTCGAAGGCGACCGAGAGGCCGGTCTGCCCCTTGGCGAGGTTGGTGCGGTAGAGCGCGTTGGACGCCGCGGCCGTCGAGTGGCCGGCGTACGTCCGCATCACCCAGGGGCGGTCCTTCGCCGGCAGCTGATCGGGCATGACCCGAGGGTAGGTCTGCGCCTACCGCGTGGTAACGCGACCGGACGTGTGGCCTTTCCGACAGCGTCGAACAGGTCACACGCCGATCGTGAACGCCCTCGCACCTCAACCACCGATCAGTTCAGGCGGTGGCGGCGGCCCGCTCGACGTCGACGAAGCGCATCAGGCGGGAGAGGTGGAGCATCCGGCGGACGGCGGGCCCGCAGCCGCGCAGCGTGACGTGGTTGCCCGACAGCGACGCCTCGCGGCTGGCGTAGGCCAGCACCCGGGTCGCGGTCACGTCGATCGAGGTGACGTCGGTGAGGTCGACGACGACGTCGCGTTCGTGGCCGAGCTGCTCGCGGAGGGCGTTGCGGACCTCCCACGTGCTGCGCGCGTCGAAGTCGCCGCTGAGGACCAGCGTCGAACCGTCGCTCACGATCTCCATCTACCCACCCCCTCCGGTGCCCCGAGCGCCCGGCCTTCGGCATGAGGAGCCCCCGTGGCGCCTCGCTGCCTCCGTACCCGTAATGACGTCCGGCACACCAGATCGGTTGCTCTTCGGCACCGATGGATTTTTCAACCAGATCCGGCCACTAGAGTCGCCGCCATGGTGAACCTCACCCGCATCTACACACGCACGGGTGACGGCGGCGAGACGCGGCTCGGCGACATGAGCGTCACGACCAAGAACGACGCGCGGCTGCACGCCTACGCCGACGTGGACGAGGCGAACGCGCAGCTCGGGGTCGCGTTGACGCACGACCTGGAGGAGGACGTCCGCGCCGTCTTGATACACGTGCAGAACGACCTGTTCGACGTCGGCGCCGACCTCTGCACGCCCGTCGTGGAGAACCCCGAGTTCCCGCCGCTGCGGATCGAGCAGGAGTACGTCGACCGCCTCGAGGCCTGGTGCGACCACTACAACGAGGACCTGCCGACGCTGCGGTCGTTCATCCTCAACGGCGGCACGCCCGGCGCCGCCCAGCTCCACGTCGCCCGCACCGTCGTACGCCGGGCCGAGCGCTCCGCATGGGCGGCGTACGACGAGCACGGGCCGACGATGAACAAGCTGGCGATCACCTACCTCAACCGGCTCTCCGACCTGCTGTTCATCCTGGCCAGGTACGCCAACCGCGAGGCCGGCGACGTGCTTGTGGGTGCCCGGGTGGCCAGAGCGGCGAGCAACGTGAAGGAGCGAGGAGTGACAGACGACGCAGAACGGCCGAGACCAAGCCCGACGGAAGCAAGGAGCCGCGTCGACGACCTCGTCGTCACCCACCACACCTTGCAGACCACCCGGGCGAGATCGCCTACACCGCCCGCACCGGCCGCGTCGTGCTGCGCGAGGAGGAGCGTCAAGAAGGACGTCTTCAAGGGCTGGAAGGCCCGCGCCGAGCTGTCGATCACGGCCTACACCCTCGACGGCGCCGACGTGACCGAGCGCCCGATCACCTTCGTGTTCAACGGCGGTCCCGGTTCGTCGTCGGTCTGGCTGCACATGGGCCTGCTCGGGCCGCGCCGGGTCGACGGCGTCGACGTCGACGACCGCACCCCGCCGCCGTACCGGCTCGTCGACAACGCAGGAGACCCTGCTCGCGGTCTCCGACCTGGTGTTCATCGACCCGATGTCGACCGGTCACAGCCGCGCGGTCGAGGGCGGCAAGCCCAAGGACTTCCACGGCTACGCCAAGGACGTCGAGCAGGTCACCGAGCTGATCCGCCTGTGGTGCACGCGCGAGGACCGCTGGATGTCGCCGAAGTACGTGATCGGCGAGTCCTACGGCACGGTGCGCGCCGTCGCGGTCGCCGAGCGGCTGTCGACCAAGCACGCCCTGGCGCTCAACGGGCTGGTGCTGGTCTCGAGCGTCCTCGACTTCGGCAGCCAGGACTTCGGGCACCTGCGCTACGACGAGGCCTGCCTCAACTTCCTGCCGACCTACGCCGCCATCGCCCACTACCACGGCCTGCACGAGGGCCGGACCCTCGACGAGGTCCGCGCCGAGGCCGAGGAGTTCGCCGCCGGCCGCTACCGGCTGGCGCTCGCGAGCGGTCACCGGCTGCCCGCCGACGAGCGCGCCGAGATCGTCAGCACCCTGGCCCGGCTGGCCGGGGTGAGCGAGGACTACGTCGACCGCGCCGACCTGCGCATCGAGCACTGGCGCTGGTGCACCGAGGTGCTGCGCGACCGCGGCCTCACCGTCGGCCGCATCGACGGCCGGTTCACCGGGCCGCTCTCCTCGCGGATCGCCGAGAACATGGACGCCGACCCGTCCAGCGACGCGATCGAGGGGCCGTTCGCGGCCGCGCTGCACCACTACCTGCGCGGCGAGCTCGGCAGCACCCTCGACATCCCCTACGAGGTGTTCGCCAACACCATCAAGAAGTGGTCGTTCGAGGAGTTCGAGGGCAAGCCCATCAACGTCGCCGACAAGCTCGAGCGGCTGATGCGCGTCAACCCGCACCTGCGGGTGCGCATCGAGTACGGCTACTACGACCTCGCCACGCCCTACCACGCCGCCGAGGACATGGTCGCCCACCTGCGCCTGCCCGAGGAGGCCTTCGGCCGCATCGAGCACGCCTACTTCCCGACCGGCCACATGCCGTACCTGCACCAGGAGTCGCGGGTGAGTGAGCTGGAGGGCATCGCCGCCTTCGTCACTCGCGCCGCTGGTTGAGGAACGCCGATTCGTCTGCACGGTTTCCGTGCCAGACTTTCTCGGCTTGGCGTCGCAGACGAATCGGTCTCCTCGACCAGCGCGGGTCAGGAGTCGAAGCCGAGGCCCATCCGGTCGAGCGACCGCAGCCACAGGTTGCGCCGCCCGCCGTTGCGGTCGGCGGCCGCCAGCGACCAGCGGGTGAGCTGCACGCCGGCGAACGCGAACGGCTCGGGCGGGAACGGCAGCGGCTTCGTGCGCACCATCCGCAGCGCCGTACGTTCGGTCTCGACGCCGTCGAGCAGGTCGAGCATCACGTTGGCGCCGAACCGACTGGCCCCGACGCCGAGGCCGGTGTAGCCGAGCGCGTACGCCGCCCGGCCGGCGTACGCCGTGCCGTAGAAGGCGAAGAACCGGGTGCAGGTGTCGATGGCCCCACCCCACCGGTGGCTGAACCGCAGTCCCTCCAGCTGCGGGAAGGTCTCGAAGAACTGCCGTGCCAGCAGCTCGAAGGTGGCCGGCCGCTGGTCGAGGTCGTCCGAGATCTGGCGGCCGAAGTGGTAGATCGCGTCGTAGCCGCCCCACAGGATCCGGTTGTCGGCGGTCAGCCGGTAGTAGTGGAACTGGTTGCCGCAGTCGTCGATGCCCTGCCGGTTGCGCCAGCCGACCGAGGCCAGCTGCTCTGCCGAGAGCGGCTCGGTCATCAGCGCGTAGTCGTAGACCGGCACGGTGTGCCAGCGCAGCCGCCGCACCAGCGAGGGGAAGGCGTTGGTGCCCAGCGCGACCCGCGGTGCCCGCACGGCGTGACCGGACGCCGTACGAACGGCCATCCCCGACCCGTCTCGGTCGAGGGCCGTCACCGGCGGTGCCCTCGTGGATGCGTACGCCGAGCCGCTCCGCCGCGTCGGCCAGCCCCCAGGCCAGCCGGGCGGGGTCGACGAGGGCGTTGGTGTCGCGCTCCCAGAGCCCGGCGAGGTACGTCGGCGAGGCGACCTCGGCGCGGACGGCGTCCTGGTCGAGGTAGTCGCCCTCGCCGGCCTGAGCCGCCTCCCGGAGCCAGGCCACCTGGTGCGGCTCGGTGGCGACGGAGAGCGCGCCGGTCAGCTCGAAGTCGCAGTCGATGCCGTAGCGGCCGATGGCCGACTCGATCTCGGTGAGGTTCTGGCGGCCGAGCCGCTCGAGCGTGTCGATCTCGTCGGGGAACCGCTGCTCGCCGTTGTCCTTCCCGTGGGTCAGCGATGCCGCGCAGAAGCCGCCGTTGCGACCCGACGCCGCCCAGCCGATCCGCTGCGCCTCGAGCAGCACCACCTCGCGGGAGGGGTCCCGCTCCTTGGCGAGCACGGCGGTCCAGAGCCCGGAGTAGCCCCCGCCGACGACCACCAGGTCGGCGGTGGTGTCGGCCGGCAGGGCGGGCCGCGCCTCCGGGCGCAGCGGCGAGTCGAGCCACGCGGGGGTGGGCGAGGCGTCCGCCAGCGCGGGGTGGCCCGTCATGGGCACACCGTAGGGGGTCAGCTGGCCGCCAGACAGTCAACGAGTTGCCTAGCCGCTATTCACCCTAATTGTTGAGTTTTCCTCGATTTGCCAACAGGCGACATAGGGAGCCGACCTACCCTTCGAGCAATCGAGGCGCTCGGAGCGCCTCCTCCCCCCGACCAAGGACGAGCCCCCCATGTCCACACGTGTTCGGCGCACCCTGTCCGCACCCCTCGTCACCGGCGCCTCGTGCTGGCCGGCGCCCCGCTGCTCGCCACCGCGCCCGCCGTCGGCGGTACCGACCCTGCCCTCGCTGGGCTGCGCGGTGAACGCCACGCAGTCGCTGACCAACCCGGCCGACGTCGCGATCCCCGACCTCGCGGTCCTCCCGGCGACCAGCACGATCACGGCCCGGCCGACGGCGTGATCTCGTGGCTGCGCGTGCGCACCGACATCACCCACACCAACCCCGGCGACCTGCTCGTCACGCTCACCTCGCCACTCGGCGACGTGCTCACGCTGACCAGCGCCAACGGCGGCGCCAGCAGACAACGTCTTCAACGGCACCTGGTGGGACGACGACGCCGGCGAGACGATTGCGCCCGGCTCCGCGGCCGAGGCGAACTACGTCAACAACGTCGTCCAGACCCTGCTCGCCCCCGAGGAGGCTCTGGCCAACCTCCGCGGCCAGGACGTCGACGGCACCGTGGACGCTCACGGTGCTCGACCAGGTCATCGGCGGCAGCGGCACGCATCCAGGGCTGGGCGATCGAGTACGCCACCCGCGACGGCTCCGCTGCAGACACCCACACCGTGGCGAGCGGCCCGCTGGCCGGTGGGCAGATCCCCGCCAACGACAGCGCGTCGTTCACCTACAGCATCTGGCGGGCGGGTTGCCGGGGTCGGTCGAGGACGTCGCGGCCGACCTCGACATCACCGGCGACGCGGGCGACGTACTGGCCACCCTCACCTCGCCCGCAGGCACCGTGGTCACCTTGACCAACGGCAACGGCGGCGTGACGGACGCCTTCTTCGGCGGTACGACGTTCGCGGACGTGGGCGGTCTGGTCTCGGGTCCCGTCTCCGACCTGTTGGCGACGCTGCTCGGCCACGTCGCGCTGGTGGCGCCGCAGGAGCCGCTGTCGGCGCTGCTCGGCGAGTCCGACCTCGGGCCTGTGGACCCTCGAGATCACCAACCTGAGCGGCGTGCCACTGACCCTCAACGGCTGGGGCCTGGACCTGACCGGGTCCTCGTGCGGCCTCGACGCAGCGCTGACCCAGCTCACCCAGATCCCGTCGAACCTCGCTGCCGGCACGGTCTTCACCTACGCGGTCTCGGTGGCCAACGACCGGCTGGCGCCGATCACTGGCGGCCAGCTCGGACTGGCGCTGCCGCCGGGCCTGGAGCTGGTCAGCGTGACCAGCACCCTGGGCTCGTGCGCTGCGGCGCTCACCTGCGTCCTCGGCACGTTGGCGCCGGGCGCCCAGGCGGTCGTGGTCTACGTGCTCAAGGCGGTCACCGACGGCGTGAAGAACGTGACCCTCAACCTCACCCACCTCGGTCTCGACGCCCTGCCGCTCAACAACCTGCTGAGCTTCGTGACCAACATCACCCCCGCTGGCACCCGGCGGTGGCGGCACGACCACACCCGCGAAGGACACCACCGCTCCCGGCCTGGTGATGCTGCTCGGCAAGGACAAGCTCAAGACCGTGGCCAAGAAGGGCGTCCTGCAGGCCGTGCTCGGCGGCACCGAGGCCGGCAAGCTGACCTTCAAGGTCAAGCTGCCGGGCAAGGTCGCCAAGCGGCTCAAGCTGCCCCGCCTGATCGGCACCCAGCACGGTCGTCCTGACCAAGGCCACCACCGCCAAGCTGCGGGTCAAGCTGACCAAGAAGGCCGCCAGGAAGTTCGCCAAGGCCACCAAGGCGGTCCGCATCGTCGTCAAGGGCCGGCTGCATCGACGCGGCCGGCAACACCGGCAAGGCCACCGCCCGGCAGCACTCGTGTCGAAGCGGGCTCGCACACCCTAGCCGGGGTGCCGTCGTCGCCTGGTGAGACCGCGCTATAGCGCGCTCCTCCCACACGGGCGACAGCGACTGCGAGTCCTCGGCCGGCGCGGCCGCCGACACGCGCGAGCACCAGCACGGCGGCCGGCACCATCGCGGCGACGACGACGTAGAGCGAGTCGAGCGTGCCGACCTCGTTGCCCACGAAGCCCAGCAGCGGCGGGCCCGCCAGGAACGCGCCGTAGCCGACCGTCGAGACCACCGAGACCCGCCGGGCGGCGCGTCGCGGGTCGTCGGCCGCGGCGCTCATCCCGACCGGGAAGCCCAGCGCGGCGCCGAGGCCCCAGATCACGATGCCGACCGCCGCGAGCACCGGCTGCCCGCCCATGATCACCAGCAGCAGACCCGCGAACGACGCGGCCGCCGAGCCGAGCAGCACCGGCACGCGCCCGAACCGGTCGAGCAGCAACGGGCCGAGCAGGCGGCCGGTCGTCATCGCGACCACGAACAGCGCGAACCCGGCGACCCCCACGAAGTGCCGGGCGTCGTAGCCGTCGACCAGGGCCAGGGCGAGCCAGTCGTTGGCCGAGCCTTCCGCGAGCGTGAAGGCCAGCACCATCGCCCCGATGGCGACGGTGCGCGGCTCGAGCCACGCCGAGCGGCCGGACGCCGCGGTGGCCTCGTCCTCGTGGTGCTCGACCGCGACCAGGAACGACCGCACGGCCACCAGCAACGTCACCAGCGCGGCCGCGCGTGACCAGCGAGGAAGTGCACGGGCAGGGGTACGGCGAACCGTGCGGCCAGCACGCCGATCCCGGCGCCGCCGATCGAGCCGAAGCTCCAGGCGGCGTGGAACCGCGGCATCACCGTGCGGCCCAGCTGACGCTCGACCTCGGCGCCCGTCGACGTTCATGGCGACGTCCCAGACCGCCGTACCGAAGCCGTAGAGGCCCAGGCCGGCCGCGACCACCGGCTCGGCCTCGAGGCCGGAGACGCCCAGCGCGACGACGCCCATGCCCACCGCGGTGAGCACGCCCTCCGCCTCGGACACACCCCGGCCGCACCGAACCGCTCGACGAGCACGCCCGCTCACGGGCAGGCCCAGCAGGGAGCCGACGGAGATCGCCAGGAGCAGCAGGCCGAGCTGGCCGTTGGTCAGGTCGAGGCGCTCGCGAAGGTCGGGCACCCGCGAGAACAGGCGTCGCGAAGACCAGCCCGTTGAGGATGAACGCCGTCGCGACGGCGTTGCGGGCCCCAGAGTGTTGCGGCTCGTCACAGGTGCTGTCACAGGTGTTGAGCCGCGCTCGGCGGGGACGCCTCGAGCCAGGCCTGGAAGCCCATCAGCGCCTCCTGGCTCAGCGCCAGCTCGAGGTCACCGGCGCTGGTGGTGCAGCGGATGACGACGTGGTCGGGGTAGAGCGAGAGCTGCTCGACGCCGCCCGGGTCGCGCCGGTCGACGTACGCCATGTCGGCCCGCTCCCAGACGTACTTGGGACGTGGGTTCAGCGAGAAGATCCGAAACCACTCCAGCGTGGTGGGCGTGTAGCGGCCGAGCCCCAGAACCCAGCCGCGCCCGGACTTGTCGGTCCGGACGCGGTGGCTCAGCTCGAAGGTCCCGCCGTGGCGGGCGAGTACCCGACGGCGGACGATCAGCGCGATCCCGTAGAGCAGGACGAGACCCAGCACGACACCGGCCACGTCGAGCAGCCACTGCCAGACCGGCATCGTCCACCTCTCCGAGGTGCGGGCACGGGAGGAGCCCCTGCCCTACTCCTTCGTGCTCTCGTCTCGGGCCTTGCGCTCGTCGAGGAGCCGCTTGGCCTCCTCGTAGGAGCTCTCGTGCGAGAGCTCGGCGTACTCGCACAGCAGCCGCACCTGGTTGTTGGCCACCGAGATGAAGCCGCCGTCGACGGCGGCCACCCAGTGCCCGTCGTCGACCGTGCGTACGTCGACCTGGCCGGGGGCCAGCACCGACATGATCGGCTGGTGGTTGGCCATGATCCCGATCTCGCCGGCGAGGGTACGGGCGTTGACCACGGTCGCCTCGCCCGACCAGACCTCGCGGTCGGCCGCGACGAGGGAGACCTGCATCGTGTTCGGCATCAGAGGCTCTTCTGGATCTCGTCCCACTTGCGCTCGACGTCGTCGAGACCGCCGCACATGAAGAACGCCTGCTCCGCCACGTGGTCGTAGTCGCCGTCGGCGATCTTGTTGAACGCCTCCACGGTCTCGGACACCGGGACGGTGGAGCCCTCGATGCCGGTGAACTGCTTGGCGACGTAGGTGTTCTGCGAGAGGAACCGCTGGATGCGGCGCGCCCGCGACACGATGATCTTGTCCTCCTCGGAGAGCTCGTCGACACCGAGGATCGCGATGATGTCCTGGAGCTCCTTGTTGCGCTGGAGGATCTGCTTGATGCGGATCGCGCAGTTGTAGTGGTCCTGACCGATGTACTGGGCGTCGAGGATCCGCGACGTCGAGGTCAGCGGGTCGACCGCGGGGTAGATGCCGAGCGAGGCGATCTCGCGCGACAGCTCGGTCGTGGCGTCGAGGTGGGCGAAGGTGGTCGCCGGTGCCGGGTCGGTGTAGTCGTCGGCCGGCACGTAGATCGCCTGCATCGAGGTGATCGAGTGACCTCGCGTCGAGGTGATCCGCTCCTGGAGCGTGCCCATCTCGTCGGCCAGGTTGGGCTGGTAGCCCACCGCGGACGGCATCCGGCCCAGCAGCGTGGAGACCTCGGAGCCCGCCTGGGTGAACCGGAAGATGTTGTCGATGAACAGCAGCACGTCCTGGTTCTGGACGTCGCGGAAGTACTCCGCCATGGTCAGCGCCGACAGCGCGACGCGCAGGCGGGTGCCCGGCGGCTCGTCCATCTGGCCGAACACCAGGGCGGTCTGCCCGATGACGCCGGCCTCTTCCATCTCCGTGATGAGGTCGTTGCCCTCGCGGGTGCGCTCGCCGACGCCCGCGAACACCGACACACCGCCGTGGTCCTTGGCGACGCGGGCGATCATCTCCTGGATCAGCACCGTCTTGCCCACCCCGGCACCGCCGAACAGGCCGATCTTGCCGCCGAGCACGTACGGCGTGAGCAGGTCGATGACCTTGATGCCGGTCTCGAACATCTCGGTCTTCGACTCGAGCTGGTCGAACGCCGGCGCCTTGCGGTGGATGCCCCAGCGCTCGGTGATCTCGAGCTCCTCGCCCTCCTCGAGGTTGAGGCACTCGCCCAGCATGTTGAACACGTGGCCCTTGGTCACGTCGCCCACCGGCACCGAGATCGGCCCGCCGGTGTCGGTGACCTGGGCGCCGCGGACGACTCCGTCGGTCGGCTGCAGCGAGATCGCCCGGACCATGCCGTCGCCGATGTGCTGGGCGACCTCGAGCGAGAGGGTCCTGGTCTCGCCCGAGCAGCGTCAGCTCGCACTCGAGCTTGTTGTACATCTCGGGCATCGAGTCGGACGGGAACTCGATGTCCACGACCGGGCCGATGACCCGGGCGATGCGTCCGGAGCTCCCGGCACCGGACTGGGTCTGGGTGTCTTCAACTGTGGCAGTCATGTCTCTCACTCACTCCTGGGCCCACTCGGGCCCCGTCTTCATTGGGGTCTGTCTCTAGTCGGCGGCGGCGTTGGCGTCGGCCAGCGCGTTCACGCCGCCGACGATCTCGCTGATCTCCTGGGTGATGCCGGCCTGGCGGGCCTGGTTGGCGATCTGGGTGTACTTCTTGATGAGCTCTTCGGCGTTGTCGGTCGCAGACTTCATCGCCTTCTGGCGGGCCGCCAGCTCGGAGGCCGACGCCTGCAGCAGCGCGAAGAAGATCCGGCTCTGGACGTACCTCGGCAGCAGCTCGTCGAGCACCACCTCGGCGCTCGGCTCGAACTCGTAGAGCGGCAGCACCTCGTCGGCCTCGGGCTTCTCCTCACCCTCGACGACCTCCAGGGGCAGCATCCGCACGCTGTGGGGCTCCTGCACCAGCATCGAGCGGAACTGCGTGTAGACGAGGTGGACCTCGTCGACGCCGTCCTCGTTGTCGGTGTCGGCCACGAAGGCCCCGATCAGCGCCTCGCCGATGGCGCGGGCGTTCTCGTAGCGGGGCTGGTCGGAGAAGCCCGACCACGACTCGCGCACCTGGCGCTGGCGGAAGCGGTAGTAGGCCTCACCCTTGCGCCCGGCGATGAAGGTGACGATCTCCTTGCCTTCCGCGCGCAGCCGCTCGGCGAGCCGCTCGGCCTCCTTGAGCACGCCCGAGGAGTAGGCACCGGCCAGGCCCCGGTCGCTGGTCACGATCAGGACGGCGGCGCGGCGCGGGTTCTCGGGCTCGGTGGTCAGCGGGTGCTTCTCGTTGGAGTAGGTCACCAGCGCCGAGACGGCCCGCGTCAGCTCACGGGCGTACGGCGCCGCCTGCTGGGCTCGCTGCTGCGCCTTGATGATGCGGGACGCAGCGATGAGCTCCATGGCGCGCGTGATCTTCTTGGTGGACTCCACCGACTTGATCCGCGCGCGGTACTCACGCAGCGATACGGCCATGGGTCACGTCACCCGCGCTTCTGCTTGACGATCTGCTCCTGCTCGAGCTCCTCGTCGGGCAGCGCCTCGGCCGGCGCCTCGTGGCCGACCTTGATCGACTGGCCCTCGGAGGTCTCGAACTGGTCGAGGAACTTGTCGTACGCCGACTCGACGGACTTGGCCGTGTCGTCCTCGAACTTCGTCGACTCGCGGATGCCGTCGAGCAGCTCGGCGTGCGAGCGGCGGAGGTAGTCGAGGAACTCGTGCTCGAAGCGCAGCACGTCGCCGGTGGGCACCCGGTCGAGGCGACCGGTCGTGCCCAGCCACAGGGAGACGGTCATCTCCTCGAGGGGGTACGGCGAGTACTGCGGCTGCTTGAGCAGCGCCATCAGCCGCTGACCGCGGTCGAGCTGCTGGCGCGAGGCCGCGTCGAGGTCGGAGGCGAACATCGCGAACGCCTCCATCGCGCGGAACTGCGCGAGGTCGACCTTGAGCGAGCCGGTGACCGCCTTCATCGCCTTGGTCATCGCGTTGCCGCCGACTCGCGACACCGAGATGCCGACGTCGATGGCGGGGCGCTGGTTGGCGGCGAACAGGTCGGACTGCAAGAAGATCTGGCCGTCGGTGATCGAGATGACGTTGGTCGGGATGTACGCCGAGACGTCGTTCGCCTTGGTCTCGATGATCGGCAGACCGGTCATCGACCCCGCGCCCAGGTCGTCGGACAGCTTCGCGCAGCGCTCGAGCAGGCGGCTGTGCAGGTAGAAGACGTCGCCCGGGTAGGCCTCGCGGCCCGGCGGGCGGCGCAGCAGCAGCGACACCGCGCGGTAGGCCTCGGCCTGCTTGGTGAGGTCGTCGAAGATGATCAGGACGTGCTTGCCGTCGTACATCCAGTGCTGGCCGATGGCCGAGCCGGTGTAGGGGGCGAGGTACTTGAAGCCCGCGCTGTCGGACGCCGGTGAGGCCACGATCGTGGTGTACTCCAGCGCGCCGGCCTCCTCGAGGGCGCCGCGCACGGCGGCGATCGTGGAGCCCTTCTGGCCGATGGCGACGTAGATGCAGCGCACCTGCTTCTCCGGGTCGCCGGTCTCCCAGTACTGCTTCTGGTTGATGATCGTGTCGATGGCGATGGTGGTCTTGCCGGTCGACCGGTCACCGATGATCAGCTGGCGCTGACCACGGCCGATCGGGGTCATCGAGTCGATGGCCTTGATGCCGGTGGCCAGCGGCTCGTGCACCGACTTGCGCATCATCACGCCGGGAGCCTGGAGCTCGAGGGCGCGGCGCTCCTCGGACTCGATCTCGCCGAGGCCGTCGATGGGGGTGCCGAGCGGGTCGATGACGCGTCCCATGAACGCGTCACCGACGGGCACCGAGAGGATCTCACCGGTGCGTCGCACCGTCTGGCCCTCCTCGATCTCGTCGAACTCGCCCAGGATCGACGACGCCGATCTCGCGGGTGTCGAGGTTCAGCGCGATGCCGAGAGTGCCGTCCTCGAACTCCAGCAGCTCGTTGGCCATCGCCGAGGGAAGCCCTGCGACGCGCGCGATGCCGTCGCCGGCACTGCGCGACCGTGCCGACCTCCTCGCTTGACTGGCAGCCGACGGCTTGTAGTCGTCGACGTACTTCTGCAGCGCGTCGCGGATCTCCTCCGGACGAATGGAGAGCTCCGTCATCTTTGTTGCCTCTTCCCTGTTGCTACTGGAGCGGGGGTGGTCTGGGTGTGGTGACTCTGCCCGAGTGGAGCTAGCCGGCGATGCGCCGGCGGGCGGTGTCGAGCTTGCTGACGACGCTGCCGTCGATCACGTCGTCGCCGATCTCGACCCTCAAGCCCCCGATCAACGACGCGTCCTCGACGACGTGGAGGTGCACGGTGGCGTCGTAGGCCTTGCCGAGCGCCTGGGTCAGGCGGGTGACCTCGGTGGTGCCGAGCGGCCGCGCCGTGTGGACGACGGCCAGCAGCTCTTCTTGCGCGTCGGCGGCCACGCGCTGCATGTTCTCGAGAGCGGTGCGGACAGGACCGTGGCTGCGTACGGCGTGACCGACCAGCCGCAGCGTGGCCGGCAGCACCTTGCCGCCGAGCACCGAGTCGAGGAGGCCGACCTTGTCGTCGTCGGAGCGAGCGGGGTCGGAGAGCGCACCGCGCAGGTCGGGGTTGGCGTCGATGACCTGGGCGACCGCGAACAGCTCGTCGCTCACGCGCGCCCCTTGGGCGCCGGCCGAGCGGACCAGCGTCTGGATGCCGAGCTCCTCGAGCACGGCCGCGAGGTCGCGGGAGCTGGTCCAGCGCTGCTGGACCGCCACCTTGACCACGTCGAGGGCCTTGTCGCCGACCTTGCCTGTGAACACGTTGCCGGCCAGGCCGGCCTTGGCCTCGCCCTCGATCGAGGCGTCGGTGAAGACCCGCCGCAGGGACGCCTCGGACCTCAGCACTCCTGCGACCGAGAGCAGCTGCTCCCCCAGGGTCGCGGAGTCCTCGAGAGTGCCGGAGGTCCCTAGCCGCGACGCCAGCTCGGCGCGGGCTTCGGCAGAGGCGCCTCGAAGCATCAGCGGGCCCCGCTCGCCGAGCCGTTGTCCAGCTGCCTTGGAGGCCTCGAGGGTGTCGAGGTCGGCCAGGAAGCGGTCGACGACCCGGCCGCTGCGCTCGTCGTCGTCGAGGCTCTCGCCCACGATCCGGCCGGCGAGGGTGGTGGCCAGCGTGCCGACCTCGGCACGCAGCGAGGCCACGGCCTGCTGCCGCTCGGCGGCGATCTGCGCGTGTGCGCCGTCGACGATGCGTGCCTTCTCGGACTCGCCCTGCTGCCGCATCTCGGCGATGATCTGCGCCCCTTGCTCGCGCGCCTCCTCACGGATGCGCGCAGCCTCGTGGCGGGCGTCGGCGATCTGCGCCTTGAACTCCGCTTCGGCGGCGTTGGCGTCGGCCTGGGCCTTGTCGAGCTCGGCGAACTGGGTGCGAATCGCCTCCTGGCGGTTGGTCATCGCCCGGTTGATCGGCGGGATGACGTACTTCGCCAGCAGGTAGAACAGCAGCGCGAACGCCGCGAGCTCGACCAGGAACGTGCCGTTGGGCACGAGGAAGTTGGACTCGGTCTCGGCCATCGGGACGATGTGAACCACAACGCCTGTCATCTACGGATCCTTTGTCTGGAGGTCCTGTTCGACCTGGTCGTGCTGGTTCAGGAAAGGACGAAGACGAACATCGCCATGAAGGCGAGGTTGATGAAGAACATCGCCTCCACCAGACCGACCGTCAGGAAGAAGATCGTCTGGAGGCGGCCCTGCGCCTCGGGCTGGCGGGCCACGCCCTGGATGTAGGACGAACCGGCCAGACCGTCACCGACACCGGCACCGATCGCGCCACCGGCGAGGGCGATGCCACCGCCGACGAACGCGCCGGCGAGCTGGACGGCCTCATCACTTACTGCCATGGGAACTGCCTCTCCTCTTGGTGGTGCCGGTGTCCCGGCGAATTGTTGGACTACGTTGCCGTACGCGCGCTCAGCGCGCGAGTGCGGGGGCCTCGGCGCCCTCCACGAGCGGCGCGTCGTCGTCGTGCTCGTCGTGAGCTCCGTCGTCCGCGTGCTCGTCGTCGTGCTCGTCGTGGCCGGCTCCGGCCATGGCGAAGTACAAGACGGCCAGCAGCGCGAAGATGAAGGCCTGGATGCCGCCGATGAACATGTCGAAGGCCTTCCAGAGAATGTTGGGCAGCCAGCCGGCCCAGATCGGGATCAGCCCGATCAGCGCCAGCATGATCCCGCCGGCGAAGATGTTGCCGAACAGACGGAGGGCCAGCGTGATCGGCTTGACCAGCTCCTCGAGGATGTTCAGCGGCAGCAGCACCGGGAACGGCTCCAGGAAGTGGCTGAAGTAGCCCTTGAAGCCCTTCGTGCGAATGCCGTAGGCCCAGACGCTGACGATGGTGATCGCTGCGAGGGCGTAGGTGAGGTTGGTGTCGGCCGTCGGCGCCACCAGCAGGTGCGGCGCATCCTCGTTGGGTCTGCTCGGGATCAGCTCGAACCAGTTGGCGATCAGGATGAAGAAGAACAGCGAGATCGCCAGCGGCGCGACATAGGGGTGGATCCTGCCGAGGTTGTCCTCGACCTGGCGGTTGACCTCGCCGACGACACCTTCCCAGATCAGCTGAAGGCGCGACGGCACGCGCCCTTCGTCAGGATCCTTGGTCAGGCGGGAGCGGAGGATCAAGCCCATGATCAGCACGATCGCGCCGGCGACCAAGGTGGAGAAGATCGTGTCGATGTGGAACGTCATGCCGGCGAACTCACGGGTGACGTGGTGGCCGATCTCGATGTCGCTGCCACCACTCCTCCTCGCCGCCCTCGGCGAGGCGCAGCCCGGCCAGCAGGGTGGGGAGCACGAGCGCGTTGATCATCCTTGCTTCAACTCCTTCAGCAGGGGCAGCCCCGTCATCACCAGGGCGATCAAGCGGAAGATGGCCAGGCCGAGCAGCAGACCGATGCCGTTGGGCCAGAAGACGATCGCCGCGCCGACGGCGACCACGGTGAGCACACCGAGGCGGGCCAGCGTCGAGGCGATCATCTGGCCGCGCGTGGGCTCGGCGCCGGAGGTGATGATGCCCAGCAGCCAGCGCTCGGTCATCACGTGGTTGGCCAGGCCGAGCAGCACGCCACCGGAGATGCAGCCGGCGAGCTCCCACTCACCGAACTGTCCGGCGATCCAGTACGTCGCCACCACCATGACCGCGGCCACCGCGACGATCTTCTTCTGGTCGCGCAGGACGCGGAACAGGCTGGCCTTCTGGGGCGCGCTTGCCGGGCCCGGCTCAGCCGTGGGCTGTGACATCGGCTGTGACGTTGGCGGGTCACGCCCTCGGTCATGTTCAGAGGCTCGTGCATCGGACCACCTCATGACGAGCCCGGGTCTCGGAGTGCGGAGCGGACCCGCGCCCAGAAGCCGACCGCACCGGCGACCATGCCCAAGAAGATGCCGACGAGCGTGAAGACCGGAGCCGTGTCTGCCGCCTGGTCGAGCAGGTAGCCGAGGGCGGTGCAAGCGATGACCGAGCCGGCGAGAAGACCGCCGAGCCCGATGAGGTCGCGGCCCCGCAGCACCTCGCGCGAGCCGTCATCGGCCATCCACCCAGATCGCTTCCGTCGGGGATTTCGGTGCCGCTGGAAGGCATTCCCCCGAAGCCCGGCGACTGCGCGAAAGTACCACAGCGCAGGGGTACCCCGACCTCGCCCGAAAGGGGGCGGTAGCGGGGGTTCGTCATCATCGGTCGGCGGCCAATCTGGTCGTCGGTCGGGGTGCTTGTGAAAGTTAGCACAAAGTCCCGGAGGGTGGGGATTCGGGTGCCCCCCACCCTTCCAGACCCGTCAGTTGCCCGCGACGTCAGGGTGCCGAGTCGGCACAACTGCCCCTCTGTACAACGCCGAGTCGGCACATCTGCACCTCAGGACAGCGCCGAGTCGGCACATCTGCTGCCCAGTTGAGGGGTGAGTCGGCGGATCTGCATCTCGGCACGACATCGTGCGGCCTGCACGCGCCAACTCGGCCGTCGTACGGCGCGCAGACCCGCCGACTCGGACGTCAGGTGGCTTCGCTGCCCTCGAAGTCGAGCATCGCGGGCTTGCGCACCCTCGGCAGCACGAACGTCAACAGCACGGTGAGCGCCAACATGACGACCAGGGAGAGCCACATCCAGGGGCCGGTGTAGAGGCTGACGAGCACCATGCCGAAGGCGATCAGAGCGGCCCACATCCACATGATCAGCACGGCGCGGCGCTGGGAGTGGCCGATCTCCAGCAGCCGGTGGTGGAGGTGCTGCTTGTCGGGCGCCATCGGGGACCGGCCCGCGCGGGTGCGGCGTACGACGGCCAGCACCAGGTCGGCGAGCGGCACGACCAGGATCGCCAGCGGGAGCAGGACCGGCAGCAAGGTGACCAGGAAGCTGGCCTGGGTACCCATCGCGCCCTTGCTGATGTCGCCAGGATCGAACTGGCCCGTCAGCGTGATCGCGCTGGCCGAGAGCACCAGCCCGATCAGCATCGACCCGCTGTCGCCCATGAAGAGGCGCGCGGGGTTGAAGTTGTGGGGCAGGAAGCCGATGCACGCGCCGGCGAGCATGGCCGAGAGCAGCGCGCCGGTGGTCGCCAGGGACTGGTCGTTGAAACGCGAGACCTGGTAGCAGAAGACGAAGAACGCCATGGCGCCGATGCAGACGACGCCGGCCGCCAGGCCGTCGAGCCCGTCGACGAAGTTCACCGCGTTGACGGTGGCGACCACGATGAAGACGGTCAGCAGAGCGCCCTGCGCGGGGTCGTAGGCGATCTGGACGTCGTTGGCGCCGGTGAAGAAGAGGTACTGCACGTTCTGGAAGACCAGGAACCCGGCCGCCAGGATCTGACCGCCGAGCTTGGTGAGGGCGTCGAGCTCGAAGAGGTCGTCGAGGACGCCGATCGCGCAGATCATCGCGCCCGCGATCAGCACGATGCCCGCGTCGCGGAAGACGAACGGGTCGCTGCGGCTGGACAGGAACGGCAGCTCGCGGGCGACGAAGTACGCCGCCACGAGGCCACCGAGCATGGCCAGCCCGCCGAGGTAGGGGATCGGTTCGGCGTGCACGTCGCGGTCGCGGACCTTGGCCACCGCGCCGGTGCGGAGCGCGATCTCGCGCGCCACCACCGTCAGCAGGTAGGTGACGGTGGCCGCCACCATGAAGACCAGGACGTATTCCCTCAAGAGGCGCCGCCTAGTCCTCGTCCTCGATCGTCGCCTCGATGTCGTCGAGGGCGTCGTTGAGGTCCTCGAGCGAGATCGCGCCGGTGCGCAGCACCTTGCCGTTGAGGCCGCGTACGTCGACGATCGTCGAGGCCGCGCCCCCCGGCGAGGGGCCGTCGTCGATGATCACCGCGACCTGGTCGCCGAGCATCTCCTCGGCCTGGTCGGCGTCCGTGGCGGCCGGGTGTCCGGTGAGGTTGGCCGAGCTGACGGCCATCGGGCCGGTGCGCTCGAGCAGGTCGAGGGCCAGCCGGTGGTCTGGCATCCGGATCGCGACCGTGCCGCGGGTGTCGCCGAGGTCCCACTGCAGCGAGGGCTGCTGGAAGCACACGATGGTCAGCGGCCCCGGCCAGAAGCGGTCGACGAGCAGGCGGGCGTACTCCGGTACGCCGGTCGCGAGGGCGTCGAGCGTGGTCGCGGAGCTGATCAGCACCGGCGGCGGCATCTCGCGACCGCGGCCCTTGGCGTCGAGCAGGGCCTTGACGGCGTCCGCGTCGAAGGCGTCGGCGCCGATGCCGTAGACCGTGTCGGTCGGCAGCACGACCAGCTCGCCGCGCTGCACGGCCAGGCTGGCGGTCGCCAGTGCGGTCTCGCGGTCGTCGTCGGAGGTGGTGCCGATTCGCTGGGCAGCGTCCTGCTCCTGCTCGTCGTCCTGCTCGTCGTCCTGCTCGTCGTCCTGCTCGTCGTCCAGCTCGTCGTCCTGCTCGTCCTCGGCTGGTCGTCCGGCTCGTCGCCCGGCTCGACGGGACGTCGGGCTCTTCTGTCTGGCACGGCGTTCATCGTGCCAGTCGCGCGGTGACAAATCGCGGCCGACCTGCCAGGTCGACGTGGTCGCGGACATCGGTCCACCGTCTCCCCAGATCGTTTGCCTGCGCGAACACCGCCGGCGCGGACTCCCCTTGCGCGTCGGCGTGCTCGACCCCGACCACGCCACCTGGCGCGAGCAGGAGGGCTGCCCGCATCTCGACCACGCGGATCGCGTCGAGGCCGTCGTCGCCGCTCCACAGCGCGAGGGCGGGGTCGTGGTCGCGGGCCTCGACGGCCACCGACTCCCAGGCTTCGAGCGGGATGTACGGCGGGTTGCTGACGACGACGTCGACCGTGCCGGCCAGGTCGTCGAACGCGGCGCCCAGGTCTCCGAGCCGCAGGTCGACGCCGGTGCCGGCGAGGTTGACCGTCGCGTAGCGGTGGGCGCGATCGTCCATCTCGACCGCGTGCACCCGCGCGGCGGGCACCTCGTCGGCGACGGCCTTGGCGATGGCTGCCCGAGCCGGTGCCGAGGTCGACGACCACCGGCTTGTCGAGCGCACTCGCCTGCTCGACCGCCCAGCCGGCGAGCAGCTCGGTCTCGGGTCGCGGCACGAAGACGCCCGGTCCCACGACCAGCTCGACGTGGCGGAAGTGGGCCTTGCCGGTCAGGTGCTGCAGCGGCTCGCGCGCGGCCCGCCGGGCGACCAGGGCGTCGTACGCCGCGGCGTCGTCGCCGCCGACGTCGTCGACCAGGACCAGACGGCCGCGGTCGGTGCCGAGCACGTGGGCCAGCAACGTCTCGGCGTCGGCCTCCGGACTGGCCACTCCGGCCTCGGCCAGACGGCGTACGGCCTTGGTCAGCAAGTCGCGGCGCCTCACGTCAATCACTCATGGGCGACCGCCGCCAGGCGCGCCTCGAGGTCGGCCTCGACGGCCGAGTCGATGACCGGCTGGAGGTCACCGTCGAGCACCACGTCGAGGTTGTAGGCCTTGTAGCCGGTGCGGTGGTCGGAGATGCGGTTCTCGGCGTAGTTGTAGGTGCGGATGCGCTCGGAACGGTCGACGGTGCGGACCTGGCTGCGGCGGGCCTCGCCAGCGGCGGCGTCGGCCTCCTCCTGCGCCATCGCGAGCAGCCGGGCGCGGAGGATGCGCAGCGCCTGCTCCTTGTTCTGCAGCTGGCTCTTCTCGTTCTGGCAGCTGACGACGATCCCGGTCGGCAGGTGGGTGATCCGGACCGCGGAGTCGGTGGTGTTGACGCTCTGGCCACCCGGCCCGCTCGAGCGGAAGACGTCGATGCGCAGGTCGTTGTCGTCGACCTGCACGTCGACCTCCTCCGCCTCGGGCATCACCGTCACCCCGGCGGCACTGGTGTGGACCCGGCCCTGTGACTCGGTGACCGGTACCCGTTGGACGCGGTGTACGCCGCCCTCGAACTTCAGCAGCGCGTACGGCGCGTGGCCGGGCTCGCTCGCACCCTTGGCCTTGACCGCGACGGTCACCGACTTGAAGCCGCCGAGGTCGGACTCGGTGGCGTCGAGCACCTCGGTCGTCCAGCCGCTGCGGTCGGCGTACCGCTGGTACATGCGGAGCAGGTCGCCGGCGAACAGCGCCGACTCCTCGCCGCCCTCCCCCGACTTCACCTCGACGATGGCGTCCTTGTCGTCGGTGGCGTCACGCGGCACGAGCAGCCGGCGGAGTCTCTCGGCGAGCTCCTCGCGGTGGGCCTCCACGCGGTCGGCCTCGGCGTTGAGGTCGGGGTCGTCGAGCTCGCGCGCGGCCTCGATGTCCTCGCCGGCCTGCTGCCACTCCCGCCAGGTGGTCACGATCGCGGTCAGCTCGGCGTACCGCTGGTTGAGCCTCTTGGCCAGCCGCGCGTCGGCGTGGGTCTCGGGCTGCGAGAGCTGACCCTCCAGAGCCGTGTGCTCGTCGACGAGCGTGGCCACTGCCTCGAACACGGCTTCTCCTCGGGTGGGTCGGGCTGCTGACAAACGAACGACGCCGGCCCCGCTGAGCGGTGGCCGGCGTCGTGGCTGGGCTACTTGGTGCCCTGGTTGGGGGTGTCCGCGCTCTGCTTCTTGGCGTAGCGGGCCTCGAACCGGGCCACGCGGCCGCCGGTGTCGAGGATCTTCTGCTTGCCGGTGTAGAACGGGTGGCAGTTGGAGCACACGTCGGCGTGGATGATGCCGTTCTTCGCCGTGCTGTACGTCTGGAACGTGTTGCCGCAGGTGCACGTCACCTCGGTCAACAGGTAGTCCGGGTGGATGTCCTTCTTCATGGGTGTCCTTTCAAGGGGCGCCGGGTCGCCACGCACTCGGACGAGCGAGACGTGAACCGGAACCGAACAGGCAGAGTTTGCCACTCGGCCCAACGCCGATGCCAATCGCGGGTTCCCGCCCGCCCCCCGCTCCCGATCGCTGGTTGAGGTGCGAGGAGCGCCAGCGACGAGCCTCGAAACCACCGATCCCGTTGACGCTGACCCAACCGACGGCGACCCTGTCCGACATGGCCGACGCCTTCGTCGTACCTCCCGGACGGCGGGAACCTGCTCGACCTCGGCAACTTCCAGGCTGTGGTGCTCGCCGATGCCGAGCAGACAGACGGCGCCTTCAGCCTGCTCCGCACCCAGCGCGAGCCCCCGGGCTTCGGGCCACCGCTGCACCGTCACCATGACGCGGCGGAGGCCTTCTACGTCCTGGAGGGCGAGTACCTGATGTTCCTGGAGGACAGGCGCGAGCCCTGCCCGCCGGGCAGCTTCGTCTACGTGCCGCTCGGCACGCCGCACACCTTCCAGGTCGTCTCGGCGACACCGGGGGTGAAGCTCAACCTGTTCTCGCCGGCCGGCATGGTCGGCTTCTTCGAGGATCTCGCGGAAGCGGAGGCAGCCGGTACGGCGACCCCGGAGCTGCTGGACCGGATCGCCGTACGACATCACATGGAGATCGTCGGTCCGGTCCCTGACACCTACCTGTGAGACTCGGCTACTCCGGCGTCGGCGTGGTCTGCTGGACCTGCCCGCAGGAACTCGATGTTGGTCTGCGTCTTCTTCAGCCGGCCCAGCAGCAGCTCCAGCGCCTTCTCGGGTTCGAGCCCCGACAGCACCCGGCGCAGCTTCCAGACGATCTCCAGCTCCTCGGAGCCCATCAGCATCTCCTCGCGGCGGGTGCCGCTCTGGACCGCGTCGATGGACGGGAAGAGCCGCTTGTCGGCGAACTCGCGGCGCAGCCGGATCTCCATGTTCCCGGTGCCCTTGAACTCCTCGAAGATCACCTCGTCCATCCGCGAGCCGCTCTCGATCAGCGCGGTGGCGAGGATGGTCAGCGAGCCGCCGTTCTCGATGTTGCGCGCGGCGCCGAAGAACTTCTTCGGCGGGTAGAGCGCAGCCGAGTCGACGCCGCCGGAGAGGATCCGGCCGGACGGCGGGGTGGCGAGGTTGTACGCGCGGCCCAGGCGGGTGATCCCGTCGAGCAGCACGACCACGTCGTGGCCGAGCTCGACCAGCCGCTTGGCCCGCTCGATGGCGAGCTCCGCGACGCTGGTGTGGTCGGCGGCCGGGCGGTCGAAGGTCGAGGAGATGACCTCGCCCTTGACCGAGCGCTCGAAGTCGGTGACCTCCTCGGGCCGCTCGTCGACGAGCACGACCATCAGGTGGCACTCGGGGTTGTTGGCGGTGATCGAGTTGGCGATCGACTTCAGCACCATCGTCTTGCCGGCCTTGGCGGGCGACACGATCAGGCCGCGCTGGCCCTTGCCGATCGGGGCGGCGATGTCGATGACCCGGCCGATCAGGTTGTCGGGCCCGGTCTCCAGGCGCAGCCGCTCGGTCGGGTACAGCGGGGTGAGCTTGGAGAACTCCACCCGGTGCTTGGAGGAGTCGGGGTCGGCGCCGTTCACGGCGTCGATGCGCACCATCGGGTTGAACTTCTCGCGACGCTCGCCCTCGCGGGGCTGGCGCACCTGGCCGACGATCGCGTCGCCGCGGCGCAGGCCGTACTTGCGCACCATCGACAGCGAGACGTAGACGTCCTCGGTGCCGGGCAGGTAGCCGCTGGTCCGCACGAAGGCGTAGTTGTCGAGGACGTCGAGGATGCCGGCCGCCGGCACCAGGATGTCGTCGTCGAGGATCGTGGTGTCGGGCTCGTTGCGCGGGCTGCGACCCGGCTGCTGGCCCTGTTGCTGGCTCTGCTGCCCGCCGCCCTGCGCGGGCTGCTGCCCGGTCTGCGGCGTGCGCTCGCGGTCGCGGCCGCGACGACGCCGGTTGCGGCGGCTGCCGCCCTCCGCGTCCTGGCCCTGCTCGCTCTGCTGGTCGCTCTGCTGCTTGGCCTGCTGCTCGTTCTGCTGCTGCTTGGCCTGCTGCTTGCCCTGTTGCTGGGGCTGTTGCTGGTCCTGCTGGCGGCTCTGGGCCTGGTCCTGCTGGCCACGGTCGTCCTTGCGGTCGTCTCGGGCCTGCTGGTCCTGCTGCCGTTCCTGCCGACGTCCTGCTTGCCCGACTGCTGCTCCGACTGCTCGCGCTCCTCGCGCGGCTGCTCCGACGACCGGTCCGACCGGGCCTCGGGCTCCTGGCGCTGCTTCTCGACCTTGTCGGTCTGGTCGGGCTTGTCGGCCGACTTGTTCTTCTTGGCCGACTGGCCACCCGACTGGCCACTCGATCTGGGCGTCCTTGATCGCCTGGACCAGCTGCGGCTTCTTCATGGAGCCGGCACCGCTGATGCCCAGGCCGCTCGCCATCGCCTTGAGGTCGGCGACGAGCATGGTGCTGAGCCCCCCGCTGCGCTTCTTCGCCGCGCCCGTGGGGGCGTCGGCAGCGGAGCCGGTGGCTTCGGTGGTTTCCGTCACGTGAGGTCCTTCCCACGTATCAGCCGTCCGGCAGACGCCGTCGGCGTGCGCCGGGGATCCGGCGCGAAAGAGATGAGAGTGCGTCGAGTCCGGGTCAGCGGATGACCGGTCTCTCGGACGCGGCGCCAACCCTAGCACCAGCCCGGGGGCGGCGTGGCATCTCCCCCACACACCCTGCGGTTCCCGGGCCAGCGGTGAGCCTGGCACCGTTCTGTCGGCTGCGACGGTGCCAGGCTCACCGCCGCATCACCGCCGCGCACCGGCGGGGCAGCGGTGAGCCTGGCACCGTTTCAGCGCCGCGGACGGTGCCAGGCTCACCGCCGCTCAGGGCACCACGCGTACGCCGTCCCGGTCGACGCCGAGCGCGTGGGCCACCCAGCCTTCGGGACAGCGCGCCACGAGCGACTCGGCAGTCGCGCAGCCCCGGTACGCCGTCCGCGACGAACGCGAGCACCGTCGGGCCCGCGCCCGAGACGACCGCCGGCACCCCGTCGGCCCGCAGCGCGTCGACGAGCGCGAGCGAGTCGGGCATCGCCGGCGCGGCGGTAGGACTGGTGCAGGTAGTCGCGGGTCGCCGCCAGCAGGTGCTCGGGCGCGCCGCCCAGCGCGGCGACGAGCAGCGCCGTCCGGCCGGCGTCGGCCGCCGCGTCGGCGTGCGGGACGGACTCGGGCAGCAACCCGCGCGCGAGCTCGGTCGACAGCGCGAACGGCGGCACGAACACGACCGCCCGCACGCGGGGTCGACGGGCGCCGCGACGGCGTACCAGCGGTCGCCCTCGCGGCCGGAGATCGTGAAGCCGCCGAGCGCGGCCGGGCGCGACGTTGTCGGGGTGGCCCTCGAGGTCGGCGGCCAGCGAGACCAGGTCGGCGTCGGGCAACAGCGCAGCGCCGTCGGCGACCAGCGCCCGCGCCAGCCCCAGCCCGCCGACGATCGCCGCGGACGACGACCCGAGTCCGCGGGCGTGCGGGATGGCGTTGCGGCACTGCAGCCGGATGCCCGGCGGCGCGACGCCCATCGCCGCGAACCCCGCCCACATCGACCGCACCACCAGGTGGCTCTCGTCGAGCGCGAGCGTGCCGGCGCCCTCCCCCTCGACCTCGACGACGAGCCCCTCGTCGGTCACCGACGCCGTCAGCTCGTCGTGCAGGTCGAGCGCGAGCCCGAGCGAGTCGAAGCCCGGGCCGAGGTTGGCCGACGTGGCCGGTACGGCGACCCGCACCGGGCCGGCGACGAAGCTCACGACGAGATCCGCTCGAGCCCCGCCGCCTCGGCCGCGGCCGCCACGTCGGCGTCGACCACGACGTCGACGACCGAGCCGAAGCCCTCCAGCGCGGTCGCGGTGTCCTTGAGCCCGTGGCCGGTGACGGTCACGACGACCGTCGCGCCGACGTACGAGTCACGCTTGCCGATGTCCAGCAGCAGCCCGGCGATGCCGGCCGCCGACGCGGGCTCGACGAAGACGCCGTCGCGGGAGGCGAGCTGCTTCTGCGCGGCCAGGATCTGCGCGTCGGAGACCGACTCGAACCGGCCGCCGGACTCGTCGCGCGCCTCGTCGGCGAGCTTCCACGAGGCGGGGTTGCCGATCCGGATCGCGGTGGCCTTGGTCTCGGGGTCGGGGAACGGCTCGCCGGTCACCAGCGGCGCCGCGCCCTCGGCCTGGAACCCGCGCATCACCGGCAGCCTGGTGGCGCGGCCGATCTCCTTGTACTGCCGGTAGCCGAGCCAGTACGCCGAGATGTTGCCGGCGTTGCCGACCGGCAGCAGGTGGTAGTCGGGGGCGTCGCCGAGGAAGTCGACGATCTCGAACGCCGCGGTCTTCTGGCCCTCGAGCCGGACCGGGTTGACGGAGTTCACCAGCGCGACCGGGTAGTGCCAGGCCATCTCGCGGGCCATCCGCAGGCAGTCGTCGAAGTTGCCGCGGACCATGATCACCTGCGCGCCGTGCATCAGCGCCTGCGCCATCTTGCCGGCGGCGATCTTGCCCTCGGGCACGAGCACGAGCGGCTTGAGGCCGGCCCGGGCGGCGTACGCCGCCATCGACGCCGAGGTGTTGCCGGTCGACGCGCAGACCACGGCCTCGGCGCCCTCGGCGAGCGCGCACGAGATCGCGGTCGTCATGCCGCGGTCCTTGAACGAGCCGGTCGGGTTGTCGCCCTCGACCTTGAGCCAGACCTCGCCGCCGGTGAGCCCGGACAGCCACGCCGACGGCACCAGCGGCGTGCCGCCCTCGCGCAGGGTGATCGCGGGGACGCCGTCGGGGATGTCGAGCAGCTCGCGGTACTCCTCGATGACGCCCTCGCCACTGATGGGGCGCGGGCCTCATTCGTCGCCGCCCTCGACGCGCATCACCGAGGTGACCTCGCGGACGATGTCCATCTCGCGCAGCGCCGCGACCGTCGCCGACAGCTGGGCGTCGGTGGCCGCGTGGCTGACGACGACGAGCTGGGCGTCCTCGCCGCGACCCTCCTGGCGCACGGTCTGGATCGAGACGCCGTGGTCGGCGAACGCCGTCGCGACCGCGGCCAGCACACCCGCGCGGTCGTCGACGTCGATCGCCACGTGGTAGCGGGTGATCGTCTCGCCCATCGGCAGCACCCGCCGGTCGGCGTACGCCGACTCGCCCGCGCCGCGGGTACCGGCCAGGCGGTTGCGGGCGACGGTGACCAGGTCGCCGAGCACGGCGCTCGCCGTCGGCGCCCCGCCCGCGCCCGGGCCCGTAGAACATCAGCTGCCCCGCGGCCTCCGACTCCACGAACACCGCGTTGAACGCCTCGCGCACGATGCCAGCGGGTGCGACCTCGGGATCATCGCCGGGTGCACGCGGACAGCACGACCGCCCCGACCGCTGGTTGAGGAAGGCGCGCTAGCCTCCGCTGGTTGAGGAAGGCGCGCTAGCGACCGTCACGAAACCCAGCCGTCAGCCGAGACCAGCTCCGCGATCCCCAGCAGCTTCACGACCGAGCCCATCTCCTGCGCCGACCGCACGTCGGACGCGGTGACCTCGGTGATCCCCTCGCGGTGCACGTCGGCCGCGGTGACCCGCGTGTGGAACGCCAGGCTCGCCAGGATCGCGATCTTCGCGGCGGCGTCGAACCCCTCGACGTCGGCGGTCGGGTCGGCCTCGGCGTACCCGAGCTCCTGCGCCTCCTCCAGCGCCTCGTTGAACCCGGCTGCCCGAGCGGTGTCCATCTTGTCGAGGATGAAGTTGGTGGTGCCGTTGACGATGCCGATCACGCGGGTGACCTTGTCGCCGGCCAGCGACTCGCGCAGCGGGCGCAGGATCGGGATCGCGCCGGCGACCGCGGCCTCGTAGTAGAGGTCCCGCCCGGCCTTGTCGGCCGCGTCGAAGAGCGTCGGCCCGTCCTCGGCGAGCAGCGCCTTGTTGGCGGTGACGACGGACTTGCCGTGCTCGAGCGCGGACAGGATCAGCGAGCGCGCGGGCTCGATGCCGCCGATGGTCTCGATGACGAGGTCGACGTCGTCGCGGGCAACGAGGCCGGCGGAGTCGGTGGTCAGCAAGCCCGTCGGGTACGTCGACCTCGCGCGGCGCGTCGATGCGGCGTACGGCGACCCCGGCGAGCTCGATCGACGCGCCGACGCGCGCCTCGAGGTCGTCGGCCTGCTCCAGGAGGAGTCGCACGACCTGCGAGCCCACCGACCCGCAGCCGAGGACGGCCACCTTCATGCTTGCTCCTCCACGTCCCATGTCCGTTGCGAGCAGATCATCCTCGGTCTCGCGTCGCAGCAGCACGCTGGTCTCGCCGTCGCGCACCGCGATGACCGGCGGCCGCAGCGCGTGGTTGTAGTTGGAGGCCATCGAGCGACAGTAGGCGCCCGTGCCCGGCACCGCGATCAGATCGCCCGGACTCACGTCGGCGGGCAGGAACTCGTCCATCACCACGATGTCGCCCGCCTCGCAGTGCTTGCCGACCACGCGCGACGATCACGGGCGGCGCCTCGCTCTTGCGGTTGGCGAGCGTGCACGAGTAGTCGGCGCCGTACAGCGCCGTGCGGATGTTGTCGCTCATCCCGCCGTCGACGCTGACGTAGGTGCGCACCGCTCCCCCGTCGAGCGCGACCTGCTTGACGGTGCCGACGGTGTAGACGGTGCACACCGACGGCCCGACGATCGCGCGGCCCGGCTCGATGCTCAGCCGCGGCTCGGGGATGCCGAGCGCGCGGCACTCGTGCTCGACGATCTTGGTCATCTCGGTCGCCAGCTGCGCGGGGTCGCGACGGGTCGTCCTGGGTGGTGTACGCGATGCCGAACCCGCCGCCGAGGTCGAGCTCGGGCAGCGTCACGCCGAGCTCCTCGCTGACGCGGTGGTGCAGCGCCAGCACTCGCCTCGCTGCGACCTCGAAGCCCGAGGAGTCGAAGATCTGGCTGCCGATGTGGGAGTGCAGGCCGAGCAGGTTCAGCCCCTCTGCCTCCTGCACCATCTGCACCGCCCGCCACGCGTCCCCGTTGGTGATCGAGAACCCGAACTTCTGGTCCTCGTGCGCCGTCGCGATGTACTCGTGCGTGTGCGCCTCCACCCCCGCCGTCACCCGCACCATCACGTTCACGGGATCCCTTGGTTCGGTGGTTGAGGTGCGAGCGCCCCCCGGGCCCGAGCCTCGAAACCCCCCTCACGAACAATCTCGCTCAGCCGCTCGATCTCCTGGAACGAATCCACGATGATCCGCCCGACGCCCTCATGCACCGCCCGCCGCAGCTCGGGGTACGTCTTGTTGTTCCCGTGATAGCCGATCTTCGCGCCGGCTCGACCCCCGCCCTCAGCGCGACCGTCAGCTCGCCCGGCGAACAGACGTCGAGGTTCAGCCCCTCCTCCTGCACCCACCGCGCAACGGTCGTGCAGAGGAACGCCTTGCCGGCGTAGAAGACGTCGTAGTCGCTGAACGCCTCCCGAAACGCCTTGGCCCGTTGACGAAAGTCCGCCTCGTCGAGCACGTACGCCGGCGAGTTGTGCTCCGCCAGCAGGTCGCGGACGTCGACCCCGCCGACCTCGAGCCCCCCGTCATCCGTACGCCGCGCCGTACTGCTCCACAGCAGCGGATGCAGCGCGTTGACGTCGTCGGGCAGGCGCAGCCACGACGGCCCGTCGAGCGCGCCGGCAGCATGGGCCCACCCGGCCTCGTGCGTGGTCACATCCGTTCCGGTGCACTCACGCCCAGCAGGGCAAGCCCGTTGGCCAGCACGACACGCGTCGCGTCGACGAGCGTGAGCCGCGCCCGGTGCAGGTCGTTCGGCTCCTCGTCCCCCATGCGGCAGCACCCGGCAGGAGTCGTAGAAGCGGTGGTACGCCGCCGCGGTCTCCTCGAGGTACCGCGCCACCCGGTGCGGCTCCCGCAACCTCGCCGCCCCCTGCACCACCCGCGGAAACTCCGCCAGCGCCCGCAACAGCTCCCCCTCCTTCTCATGCGTCAGGAGACCGCGGTCGAGGAGGCGCCAGTCCTCGCTGGTTGAGGAGGGCGCGCCGACCGCTGGTTGAGGAGGGCGAGGCCTGTCACGAAACCCCGCAACCCAAGCTCCTCCGCATTCCGCAGAATCGAACACACCCGCGCATGCGCGTACTGCACGTAAAACACCGGGTTGTCCGACGCCTGCCGCGTCATCTCCGCCGCATCCAGCGTCAACGGCGAGTCAGCCGGATACCGCGCCAGCGTGTACCTCAGCGCATCCACCCCGATCAGGTCGATCAGCTCCCGCAGCGTCACCAACGTGCCCGCCCGCTTGGACAGCTTGAGCTCCTCGCCACCCTGCATGATCTTGACCAGCTGCCCGATCAGCACCTCGATGTTGGCGTCCGGGTCGTCCCCCGCACACGCCGCCATCGCCCGCAACCGCCCGACGTACCCGTGGTGGTCCGCACCCAGCAGGTAGATGCACCGGTCGAACCCCCGCGCCCGCTTGTCGAGGTAGTACGCCGTGTCGCTGGCGAAGTACGTCAGCTCGCCGTTACTCCGGATCAGCACCCGGTCCTTGTCGTCGCCGAAGTCGGTGGTCCGCATCCACAACGCCCCGTCGGCGTCGTACAGATGCCCCTCCCCCCGCAGCTTCTCCAGTGCGACGCTGCCCGCGCCGGAGGCGTGCGTCGTCCCGTGCGAAGCCGACGTCGAGTCGCCGTGCAGCCCCCGCTCGCTGAACCAGATGTCGAACGTCGTGTGGAACTCCGCCAGCTCCGCCTGCTGGTTCGCGAGCTGGATGCGGTACCCCTCCTCGCGGAACGCCGACCCGCCGCTCCTCCTCGGGCAGCTCGAGGATCCCGGGGTTCTCCGCGAGCACCTGCTGGGCGAGGTCGTGGACGTACTCCCCCTGGTACCCGTCCTCCGGCACCTCCTCCCCCAGCGCCCGCGCCAGGATCGAGTCCCCGAACAGGTCCATCTGCGACCCGCGGTCGTTGATGTAGAACTCCCTGCGCGACCTCCGCCCCCGCCGCCTCCAGCACCCGCGCGAGCGCGTCCCCGACCGCAGCCCACCGCGTGTGCCCCAGGTGCAACGGCCCCGTCGGGTTCGCCGAGATGAACTCGACGTTGATCCGCTCGCCGTTCAGAGCGCTCGACCGTCCCGTACGCCGCCCCGGCCGCCACGATGTCCGCCGCGACCTGCCCTTGGGTCCCGGCGTCGACCGTGATGTTCAGGAACCCGGGCCCCGCGACCTCGACCTCGGCGACCCCCTCGGCCTGCCGCAGCTCCGCGGCGATCAGCTCGGCCAGCGCCCGCGGGTTCGTCCCCGCCTTCTTCGCCAGCTGGAGAGCCACGTTCGACGCATAGTCCCCATGCCCCTCCTGCCGCGGCCGCTCGATGGTCACCGCGTCCGGAACCCCGTCCGGCAGCGTCAGCTCACCGCCGGTCCACGAGCGCCCTCAAGGGCGCCCACGACCGCATCCGACAGCTGCTCCGGAGTCACCGCCCAAGGCTATCCGCGCCGGTGGACGCCCCCGCATCGATATCAGCCGCTGGTTGAGGAGGGACGAAGTCCCGTCACGAAACCCAGTGAGTCACTGGACGGGTCCTACTCGGCGGCTGAGGTGCGAGCGCAGCGAGCCTCGAAACCCCGAACGCTCGAGAGTCGTCAGGACGCATCAACCGTGCTGACCAGGAACACCACCCGCCGGTTGAGGCGACGCTGCTCTTCTGAGGTTGGCGGATCGTGCTGAAGCATGCCCGCGGCAGCAAACATCAGGGACCCGGTCACGGAAGAGGCGGTCTCGCACCAGTCCCAGCCTCGACGCCGGACACCACGAGCCGCTCGGTCACCCGTCGCCTTGACCGACTCCCACGCCGAGACCCCCCGGTCCCGAGCCGCGCCGATCTCGCTGCTGCGCCGGTCGTCGCAGGTCATCGTGGCGAAGATCCTGCCGGTCCGAGTGTCCGATCACGACGATCGAGGTGAACTGGCCGTTGTCCGGGTCGACGATCCCGTCGGCGATCCGTTGCACCAGGCCAAGGAGTTGCTGGCGCTCGGCCAGACCGGCACTCGCGAAGATCGGGTCGAAGTCCGTCTGGCCCGACGGGTAGCCGGCGACCGTGATGGCTGTGTGTCTCATCGCTCGGCATCGTATGCGCGCAGTGCCGTCACGGAGACCACTCCACCGCTCACCAGTTTCCGACCGCCGCGCACCCCGCCGGTAAGGTCGTCCCCGCACCTGAGCCCCCGTAGCTCAGGGGATAGAGCACCGCCCTCCGGAGGCGGGAGCGTAGGTTCGAATCCTACCGGGGGCGCCCTTCTTCTTAGGCTTCTGACCTGGGGTTATGCTCCTGGTGCGATACTCGGTCAGGCTGATTATGTCGGCCTGAGGCAACGATTTGGCAACAGCCGATATATCGTTATCCGTCTTTTCCCACGTCAGACCGTGTGTCGTTATCGATGCCGAGTTGGTTATCACCTCGTCCGGACCGCCTTCCGGAGGCTGCGGCGGGCCGTGTTTCGAGGTGACGCCCTGGCTGGTGCGGGCCGCGTCGAGGGCGTCGGAGACCTCGCTGAGCCGGTTGTCGAAGAGGTGCCCGTAGGTGTCCATCGTCATCGTCGCGGAGTGGTGGCCGAGCATCTGCTGGACGACCTTGATGTCGGCGCCGTGGGCGATGGCCAGGCTGGCGGCGGTGTGCCGCAGCTCGTGCGGGTGCAGGTCGGGGATGCCGATGGCCTTGGCGGCGGCGTCGAAGTGGCCGCGGCGGAAGATCGCCGGCCGCAGCGGCTGGCCGCGGCGGACGCCGGTGAACACCAGGTCCTCGGGGCCCTTGCCGGCGACGTGGTCGACGAGCTCGGCGGCCAGGAACGCCGGGATCGGCACCTCGCGGCGCTGGTGGGTCTTGGGCGTGCCCCAGACCAGCCCGTGACCGGGCACCACGGTGACCGACTCGCAGATGACCGCGCGGCGCCTCTCGAGGTCGAGCCGGCCGACCCGCAGCGCGGCCATCTCGCCGAACCGGACGCCGGTGTAGGCCAGGAACAGCACGACGAGCCGGTACCCGGGGTTGCGTCGCTCGGCCCTCGGCCGGTGGATGCTGTACAGCGAGGGGTAGCCGCACTCGTCGGCCAGCGCCTCGACCTGGGCGATGGTGAGGTACTTCTGCTCGTGCCGGACCGGTCGCGGGAGGTTGATCTTCTCCGCCACGTTGCGGGCCAGCCGTCCGTCACGGACGGCCAGGTCGAGCATCAGCGACAGCACCCGGTGGATCTTGCGGACCGTGGCCGGTGAGCTGGTGCGGGCCAGGACCGTGACCCAGGACTGGACGTCGGCGTGGCTGACCTGGTGCAGCTTGACGTTCTGCCAGCGGGGCAGGACGTGGTGGCGCACGATGCCCTCGTACCGGTTGAGCGTCGAGGGCTTGAGGTGGGCCTGACCCGCCAGCCAGGTCTCGGCCCACTCCCCCATCGTGATCTTCGCCCGCTGCGGGTCGACGAACATCCCGTCGAACTTCGAGGCCTCCACCGACGCGGCGAACCGGTCGGCGTCGCCCCTGGTGTCGAAGGTCTTGTTCCGCTGGGCGCCGGCGGGGGTGCGGTAGTGCACCCGCCACGAGACGCTTCCGCTCCTGCTGCGTCGCTTCTCGATGCTGGCCACGGCGACCTCCTCGATCCCGGATCCCTGATTGTCCCCTACCGGCGACCCGATGAGTCCTTCTGCTTCTGCTCCTCGATCCAGTCCCGGAGGTCACCGATGGTGGTGACGACGTGGCGCCCGATCTTGAAGAACCGCGGACCCGTGTCGTTCTGCCGGTGCCAGCGCATGCTGTTCAGCGGCATGCGCACGATGGCAGCGGCTTCGGCGATGGTGAGCAGGTCGGCGTCCTTGCCGTCCGGCAGGGACACCGTGGTGATGCTTGAAGCGTGGGCGATGGTCATGGCCCGGTTCCTTTCACTGGTTTCCGTGCGGGCGTCTCCCGCATGGTTGCGACACATGGAGAGGCCACACCTGGCGACGGAATTTGTCCGATCTCGACGCAACTTTCTGAAAAATCTCGAAGCGTCCGATCCGGCGCGATCGGGTCGAGCCATGACCGGGCGACCGCGTGGACAAAGACGGCCCCAGCGGCGACTGGTTCGTCGTAGCTCGGGTCGACGTGAGGTCTCTCCATACCCAATAAAGCGCCGTTGGGAGCGCGTGATCGGACACGATGACCGCAACCAATGGCCAACTGTCCTTCGCATTCGCGTCTCGACGGCCGCGGCAGCGTCCGATCCTTACTGACCGAGTGCGACTCGTTCGTCAGTAGAAGCGACGCCGGTCGCCAGGTCGACGAGATGGGTGATGACCGCGGCCAGCTCCCTGGCGTCGGTGAGCGTGAGGGCCAAGCGCTTGTCGTACTTCGGCCGCTGGTCCTCCCACCGCCGCAGGTACAGCGACACGACGGGATCTGCCGAGCCCAGCTGGGTGAGATCGGACTCGACGGTGGCGGTGCCGACCCTCCGATCGCCGATCCCCAGGGTGGGCTCTCCGGGGTAGAGCGACGCCACCGTCCGAATCACGGAGTCGATCTGGTGCAAGGCCTTCATCGGGTGCCGGGCGATGATCTCGTGCTCGCCGTCGTCGCTGTCTCCCACCCAGCACCAGGAGGGACACGGTCGCTGGTCCGGGTGTCCGGTCGACATGGCGTACGAGATGGGTCGGAGGCCGAGTGACTCCCGCAGCGACTCGGGATCCGGGCTGTCGGAGCCCGCCCTGGCGTCGACGTGGGGTTTGAGATGATGCGGCCATGGTTCTCTCGCTCTCGCCAGCTTGAGGATCAAGGCCTCGGCCGGTGTTACAGCACTGGTCGGGGCCGCTTGGCTTGTGCCAAGCCTCCAGGACACCTCATTGCTGGCCAGCCGCGGCCTGGCCGTCGCGTGATCTGTGGAGAACTCTCGCCACCGGCCCTCTTGTGGACTCGATCCGCTGTCCCGAGATTGTTGGATTCCCGGTCCGGGACGTGGATGCATGGTTACGGTCTCGCGGTGAACGAGTTGCCCGCGTCCGACGACAAGCTGATGCGCCTGCGGTACGCCGGCCACTGCCGCGTCTGCGGGTGCGCGCTGCCGGCCAGGGCCGAGGCGGTCTACGAGCGGTCCAGCAAGACCGTCCGGTGCGTGACCCACGACGTCGACGAGGTACCGGCGACAGAGTCAGCCATCGATCCCGGCACTCCCGGCGCCTCCGCCCGTAGAGAGTTCGAACGCCGGCAAGCGAGACGCGAGGAACGCATCCGAACCAAGCATCCGAAGCTCGGCGGTCTCATCCTTCGCATGAGCGACGACCCGCAGTCCACCAAGGCGTGGGAGGTCGGCGCGGTCGGCGAGGAACGGGTCGGCAACCGCCTCAACGAGATCGCCTCAGACACGCTTCGCGTGCTCCACGACCGCCGAATCCCGGGCAGCCGAGCAAACATCGACCACATCGTCGTTGCGCCGACCGGCGTCTACGTCATCGACCCCAAGAGGTACCAGGGCCGCCCACGCCTCAAGGTCGAGGGCGGACTACTTCGCCCGCGCACCGAGAAGCTGCTCGTCGGCTCGCGCGACCGGACCAAGCTGGTTGACGGGGTTCTGCGGCAGGTAGACGTCGTGCGCAACCTGCTTCCGGCGGACGTCCCGGTTCACGGCGTGCTCTGCTTCGTGGACGCCGATTGGCCCCTCTTCGGTGGCTCTTTCACCATCCGCGGCATAGAAGCGCTGTGGCCGAAACGGCTCTACCAGATGCTCGAGGCAGCGGGCCCCGTCGCTCCTGGCGTCGCCGAGATTCATCGCACGTTGGGTCGTGCACTCCCGCCTGCCGTCCGACCGGGCGATCGAGGACTCGACTTGAAGTAGGTGACGATCCTTGCCTCGCGATCGCCTCGTAGAAAAGGATAATGAGATATCCTTTTCTAACGAGACGGCCGAGACAAGGATCGATGTGACGCAGACGCCAGGGCTGACGCTCTCCTGGGAGGACGTTCCCTGGGAGCCGACGACGCCTGTTCAGGCGATGGATCGCCGGCGGTTGTCGGTCGTGGGAAGACCGTACCGGGCGGCGGTGCCCGCGGCCATCGAGCACATGCGGTTCGACGTCGACCCCGACGTCGCTGCGAGGGCGGAAGACGCACGGGCGGCGATCACGCGGTTCGATGCCGAACTCTCAGTCATGTTCGACGGGGAGTTCGCCCCGCTGTCCGCGGTGCTTCTTCGGACCGAGTCCGCATCGTCCTCACAGATCGAGGACATCACCGTCGGCGCCAAGGCCCTGTCTCTGGCCGACGTCGGCCTGGCCAAGTTCGGGTCGAACGCCAGACTCGTCCAGGCGAACGTCGAGGCAATGAACCGCGCCCTCGAGCTCACCGGACCACTGACACCCGACCACATCGTGGCCATCCACGAGGCCCTCATGCACGACCAGGACCGAGCCGACCCCGGCCGGTTCCGTGATCAGCAGGTCTGGATCGGCGGCACCGACTACTCACCTCATGGAGCCGAGTTCGTCCCGCCGCAGGGTTCCAGGATCGAAGAGTCGATCAAGGACCTGTGCGTGTTCTCCGAGCGGACCGACCTCCCACTGGTGGCACAGGCAGCCATCGCGCACGCCCAGTTCGAAACGATTCACCCGTTCAACGATGGAAACGGCCGCGCAGGCCGGGCCCTCGTCCACGTCATGCTTCGCAACGGTGGAGCGACCACCCGCACCACCGTTCCGGTGTCCGCGGGGCTGCTGTCCGACACTGAGGCCTACTACGACGCGCTGACCGTGTACCGCGCCGGCGACGCGAACCTCATCATCGAAGAGTTCAGCCGGGCAGCATTCGCCGCCGTTCGCAATGGGCAGCAACTCGCCGCCGACCTGAAGACGCTGCATGACGAATGGGCGAGCAACCTTCGTGCCCGTAAAGACGCGGTTGCCTGGCGGGTCCTGCCGTTCCTGCTGCGCCAGCCGTCGGTGACCTCGAAACTGGTCCAAGAAACGATGAGGGTCACCCAGCCAGCCGCCGACAACGCGCTGCGCCAGCTCCAAGAGGCCGGGGCCCTCTCCAAGCCCAAGACCGTGCACGGCGAAGGTCAGAGGAGGAATATCGTCTGGCAGGCGACTGAGGTCCTGGAAGCCCTCGACCGGTTCGGTGAGCGTGCGCGTCGAAACCCTAGAACGAGCTGATTCTCATCGTCTTCATGACCCCGGAGGCGCTGCACCCCTCCCGGGCCGACTCAGTTTCAACTGAACACACGAACGAGGGGCTGCAGACCCGCGGCAAAGGCGAAGTGACGCGCGTCCGCCCGCGCCTGCCAGCTGACGAGAGTTAGCCCGGGTGTTTCACGCTGATTCTGGGTGACACGGGCCCGGGAACGCGAAAGTGCCTGTCCTGCTTGGGAAACTCTGGCTTGCGAAGGTCAGGAGTCACCCAACAGGAGAGGCACTTTGCGAGGTGAAGCGTAGCAAGCGGGTACGGCGGGTCGTGGTCAGCGCGGACGGGGATGGTGTGGTGTCGCATGCCGGGGTCGGGCTGCTGCGGGAGATGGCGGAGTACACCGGCCTGGTCGAGGCGGTCACCGCGGCGCTGCTCGACACCTACCGGGGCGTCCCGGTGCATGCGCCGGGTCGGGTGTTCACCGATCTGGCGGTCGCGGTCGCTGACGGCGCGGACGCGATCAGCGGGATCAGTGTGCTCGGTGACCGGCAGGACCTGTTCGGGCCGGTGGCCTCGATGCCGACCACGTGGCGGGTGCTGGACCGGATCGACGCCGCCACCTGGAGTCGGTCCGCGAGGCGCGGGCGGCGGCCCGGGCGAAGGCGTGGGCCGCGGGTGCCGGCCCGGACCTGGCCGAGGAGCTGCGGCTGGACTTCGACGCCACGATCACGATCGCGCACAGCGAGAAGGAGAACGCCGCCGCGACCTGGAAGAAGACCTTCGGGTTCCACCCGCTGCTGTGTTTCCTGGACCGCCCCGACGTGGCCGGCGGGGAGGCGCTGGCCGGGCTGCTGCGGCCGGGCAACGCCGGCTCGAACACCGCCGCCGACCACATCACCGTGCTGGACATGGCGCTGGCCGCGCTGCCCGAGCACGCCCGGCCCCGGCCCGGCGACCCGGACGGGCCGCGGGTGCTGGCCCGCTCGGACTCGGCCGGCGCGACCCACGCGTTCGCCGCGGCCTGTGTCGAGCGGGGGGTCGGGTTCTCCTTCGGATTCCCCGTGGACACGCGGATCCAAGGCATCGTCGACGTGATCCCCGAAGAGTGCTGGCACCCGGCGATCCAGACCGACGGCGAGATCCGCGAGGGCGCCTGGGTGGCCGAGGCCACCGGCCTGATCGACCTGACCGGCTGGCCGACAGGGTCCCGGCTGATCCTGCGCAAGGAACGCCCCCACCCCGGCGCGCAGCTCACCTTCACCGACGTCGACGGGCATGCGGATCACCGCGATCCTCACCAACACCCCGGCACCGGTCCGGGCATCGTGCCCGGGCAGGCCGCCGGGCTGGAGCTGCGCCACCGCCAACACGCCCGGGTCGAGGACCGGATCCGCGAGGCCAAGGCCACCGGGCTGCGGAACCTGCCCTGCCGGGCTGCAACGAGAACGACGCCTGGCTCGAGGTCGTCCTGACCGCGGTCGACCTGGTCTGCTGGACCAAGCTGATCTGCTTCGCCGACGTCCCCGAGCTGGCCCGCTGCGAGATCGCCACGTTCCGCTACCGGGTCCTGCACGTCGCCGCCCGCATCACCCGACGGCGCCCGACAGATCCGGCTCCGGATCGACAAGACCTGGCGCTGGGCCGTCCACATCGCCGAAGGCTTCCACCGACTACGCGCCGCGTTCGCCTGACCACCCGGACCCGCCCGCCACGACCCAAGGACCCGGAGAACCGCCCACCCGACGCGACAGTCGGGCTGATCCTCATCGCCCCCCCGAGCCAACAGCCCGCACCAGCCACAACACAGCGCCAAACACGCTCACCAGGGATCACGTGAAAGACCCGGGCTAGTTGCCGTCTTTGAGGAACCTAAGTATCGCCACAAACACGAACAGACCGACGAACGCCGATAACTTCACGCTCTCCGCGTCGCTGCCGCCCACAAGGGCGAAGATGAGGAAGGCGATCAGGCCCACCACAGCAGCACCTACGTAGGAGCCGATCCCGCCGCCCATTTGGAAGTCATTCCCGTCGTGACCGAACCAGGCGCTAGGGAGACCGAAGCGTTCGGCCCACAGCGGGCAGTATGGCGTCGGCGACGGGTGTGTGCAGTGACCGTACCGCCCCGTGTGTAGCTGAAGAGGCCGATGTGATTCAGCTTCGCATAAGCGATCGCCTGTGGCGAATACCCCGCGAGTGAGAGAAAGAACATGCTCTCCGTCCCCAGCCGCGGGCTCCATAGAGTCGTTGCAGGTCTGGCCTGCCGGTTGGAGCCGAGCGATGTTTGACCTGCGCGACCACGCGTGCGCCCCGGATGTCGATGCCTGCGTCGGCGCCAGCATTCGTTAGCGCCGCGTCCGCGTATCCCCACGCTCGCAACATCGACGGCGGCAACCTCGGCGCCTTGCCATGTCGAGATTGGGGTACCGCCCGGATTAATCACTCAGACAGGATGGCAGGGAAGGCCATTTCAAGCCGCCCCGGCGCCGCCACGGTGTGACGAAGGTGTGGTTCCCACGCAGGGTCCGACAGATCGACAGACGTCACAACAGCGTGATGTCGCAGCGGAACCCAAACCTGTCGTTAATCGATCCCGTCCAACGAATCCAATGGCGGCGCTCCCACCGCGGGCAGCAGCACCTGCACCAGATGTTCAGCAATCTCAGCGGACGACAGGCCGTACTTCACCCGCGCTTCGCCAGCAAGTGCGACGAGCGCGGGATGTTCCCATGCCGGGAGTGCAACCATGCCGCGCTCATCGACATCGATTTCGCACGTGTCTACCAGTACGTCAAGCACGTGAGGCAACCGTGCCTCGAGTCGAGACTGCTCCTCGCCGACAATTGATCCTTCGTCACATTGGCGGAGAAACCAGGACAACGTGTCCGGTGTCGGAAGCGATAGGTCCGTGTTCAGTCCCTCCGTCTCTGGATCACCCGACCAATCCCGCAATCGGAATCTTTTAAGGTGCTCTCGGTCCCACGCCATTTCCGAAAGCGGCGATTGACCGTCGTGACCGGACTCCCAAGGCGTACGCCACGAGACTCTTTGGAGCCACCGGCACTGAAGGATGTCGGCTACCGCCACTCCTCCCGAATTGGGAGTGAAGGTCTCTGCAGCCAAGTGGATCAGCACGGCGCTGTGGACAGGATGGCGTAGCACGTCCGCCAACGCGTCGGCTACGACGGGATCCCGTCCGGACCTGACGGTGAGCGTTACGAGTCCGCTCATCTGTGTGTGTGAGTCGAAGGAACCCGGCAATATGACCGGGGTCGATCACCATCGTCCGAGGCTTCTTAACGAAGGCGTTTCGAATAGCGCGAAGCCGACGCTGGAGATCCGGCACGGGCTGGCTGATGTCTGCGGCCAGGACAGGACACCACAGCGCCTTGTTGCCGTAGCGGTCGACGGACTCACTGTGTTGCTGTCGCAATTTCCCTGTAAGGTCACCCTCCATAAGTTCGCGATGCGACTTGACCTGGAAGCATAAGTAGTGCTGTTTCGTTCCCGACGACAGCCGTACAGCCACGTCTGTTCCTTGATCGGCTAGGCCCTGAACGTCGTACGAGATCTGCTGCTCCGCTGGAATGCATGACAGCAGGTCTTCCAACTTCGACGTGAGGGCTGGCAGTAGGTCTGCGTCATGAGCCATGGCACGCAGGGAGGCCGTCTCGGAAGCCTCGGCAGCGAACGAAATCTGAAGGCCTCCAGAACAAGGCGGGTCCCTAATGCGACGCCACTGAAATCAGCGGATGGATCTTGGTCATCACCGCCGGCCATCTCAGGTCCTCAGTAGGTGGGTTGGCGACTTGTTCGTCGTCCCGTCGATCTCATCGTGTCACTCGTTCGTCGGGCCCGCGGAGACGCGGAGGCGTGGACACGCGAATGCGGCAAGGCCACGAGCACCGAGCCGGGCGCCGTGGAACGGCCGCTGGTCCCCATGCTCGACTTCCTTGCGCACAAGCTCGGCGGAAACAGTCCGTTGCCAAACCGCGTGAATGCTCTTGGAGAGAGTGGTTCGGGACAGCCATCGGCCAGCTCCGCGCAGCCGGTCACGGCGCCGCAGAGGACGCGAGCACAGAGGGTTACATCAACTAGCTGCGCTCGTCCCAGCAGCGCCCGCAACCCGGCTTGACGCGGGTGTGACGAGATGCCGGGTGACGTCGTCGCAGCCAAGCGGATGTGCCCAGCGGCCTCGCGCTTGTTGATCGACGGTCGGGAAGGAACGGGGACGTCGGTTCGATGAGCGAAAAAGGCGGGCCCCGTTCGAGAAACGGCGACGGCGGCAGCCTGAGTGGTGGGTGGCAGAAATCGGCGGGAGGTGATGGTCTCTGTCGCTGTCGGGCGACCCGGAACTGACAACCTAGATCGACCATGCCGATGGTTTGGACCACGGGACGGTCTCCAGGGTTCTCAGATGATCCAGCCGCTGCGGCGTCAGTTTGCGTCGGGTTTCTGTCGCGCCTCGACCGAGATTTGAGTTGGTGCTCGTGCTGCTTTGCGTGGCACACAGACCCCTTACGCATCCGCCTGGCTCGCTTAGTCTCGCGCTATGTCGACTTCGCCGGATCAGGCACCGCAACGCCACGATGCGCAGACTGTGCGTGACCTGGTCGCGCTCCGGCTGATGCTTGAGTCTGCGGTCGCACGCGCGCGGACCGCCGGCCGTTACGGCCGGGGGGCAGCGGTCGTTTCGCTGGATGCGACCGTGGAGCGTGCCTCGTACTTAGTGGCTGTTCGTCGAGGGATCGAACTGGGGCCGCGGGATCACCTAGACACGGTCTACAGCAAAGTCGTTGAGGATTTGCTGGGGCCTGGAGGTCCCGTGAGTGGCCAACTATCAGAAGCTTGCATCTGGAGCGGAACACGGTGCAGCACCATGGCCGTGAGCCGGATCGGGACCAGTTGCCGTTGTACGTGTCGGTGGCGAGTTCGTACATCAATTCGCTGGTTCAGGCTGAGTACGGGCACAACATCTCTCGGGTCATGCTCTCCGACGCGATTGATGACCCGAGTTGGCCGCGCTGTTGAGAGATGCGGACGAGGCGCTCGCAGCTGGGAACGCTGCAAGGACCGTCGAGGCGTGTCTTCAAGCGTATGACGCGGCGGTTGGTCGGTGGACTGGGATGAACGAGAACGTCCACCGCCCTACGCGAGCAAGGGTGGGTGCCTCTGACCATCAGGATCGTGCAATTCAGTCGCTTCTCGGCGGTCTGCCGCAGAGTCGTCCTTCGCACCGAGTCCGGCCGAGTACGACTGGTTTCGGGCTACGCGGTGCTCGAGCCGAGAGAGGTTCTCGACTCTGATGATGCGGAGCGGCTGCTCCACTTCGTGTTCTCGTGGATTGCTGCGTTCGAGGTCGTGGCTCGGAACCGGGTCCCGGACCGTCGGTATAGAGCGGCTGCCGCTGCCCGGGTGGTGAGGTCCACGCCGGGTCCGGCACGGATTGCAGATGTCGTGAACGCTCGGGCTGGTGAGGGGATGTCTGAGATTGTGTTTCGGGTGGTTGACGTTCCTGCGGAGCGGGACTTTGAGCGTTGGCGGTCGGTTCTCACGCAGTTGTTGGCCCCGGTGCTGGGTCACTGGCACGTTGATTTGGACGGGACCGTTGCGGTGACGAGTTCGGTCGGAGCGAGTGAGTGCCGTGCAGGCAGATGCGTTGGGGAATGCGCTTGAGCAGGTTGAGGACCGTATTGCTGTGTTGGACCGAGAGGCGCGGGAACTTGAGGAGCGTCTGAGCACGGAGGCGTCGCTGCAGAACGGTGAGATTGAGAGATTGCGGTCTGAGTGGCCGGATTGGGTCGTGGGGGTCGAGTGGGAGCGCGAAACGATGCGTGACGAGGGCCCCAGATGGGTGATCACAGTGCAGGCCTTGGGGTCGGTGCCTGGCGTTGCCGGCCCGGTTCTGGAGAGCCCCCGTTTCCCGCGAGGACGATGAGTACTCAAGTTCGCGAAGCTCTGCTTCAGGACGACCGTGTCAACCAGTGTTACGGCGCCGGTGAGGCGGGCGTTTTGAAGTTGTCACCGGCGCTTGAACCTGAGGTTCTCGTCGCTGTGTTGGCGTCTGCTGCGCCGGCTGTGTCGGCCTTTCTGACGGATTTGGGAGGCCTACGAGCAACAGGAGGCAGAGTCGAACGCGACCCTGCTTGGGAGCTGCATCGGCTATCTCGTTGAGGCAAATGCGGTCTAGGGGCCGTGACTTGAGCTGAATGTCGCGAGTGACTTCGTGCGCCTTGTCTGGGCCATAGCGGGCGTGTGGAGTCTTCGCGGAAAGACGCGCGAAGTCCAGCCGGCCGGCCGCTTGCCGTCGGCCGCACTGTGGCCGGCCCGCGTGGTCCCTCTGATGCGGGGGGCTGGGGCATCCAAGGAAAATGTCGCCGGCGTCTAAGGTCAGGCCGTCCGCCATGCGCATGGGTGGGCTGAGTTCCGACGGCTAGCCTTCGCCCATGACGCCTGAGCCGGTGCCCCCAATTGGTGGCAGGGAGGCGCCCCAGACGTCAGTGCTCATCTCCTTCGACGATGAACGGCGGTACCACACATTCGAGGTTAATCCGCGCTTCGAAATCGCTCGCGATCTGCACTCCATCAGGCCAAGCTTGTCGAGAGCGGTGGATCGGTACAACGACCTCGTTCGTGAGTGCGCGTCCGCGGCTCGGATGATCACAGTTCTGCCCACCGCCACGATTCCACTCGGACATGCCGACCACTCGAACCCACCCATCACTATGGACTGGGGCGACGTCATCCCCCTTACCAACGTCGACGGCGCCTATTGGCGAGCGAGTCCCTTCACCATCTACGAGCCACGGCCGATCACCTGGTCTTCCATGTCGCGTGGCTCGACACCGGCTTGCCGCAGCGCAGGACGCAGTTCCCCGTCTGCTCGACTCCTGGGCGCTTCGCCAAGGCCGCCAAGACGATGCTTCGCGGCGTGAGCACAAGGCATCGCAGCTGGTTCGAGGCGGTCCAGCCCTACAACGGCGTGACGCAGTACGGCCCCCGGCAGTACGCCACCACGTCGCACCTGGACCGCATCACTGGCCCGGCTGAGCAACGATGACAAGCACATGTACCTGCACGAAGTTGTGCCGTCGCTCAAGGTCCGCCTCGACACGCACACCCGCTCTCCGGCCGACGACGGTGTTCGCCTTGCGATAGACCAACCGACCCTCCACTTACGCATCTTCCATGAGGGCACGACCGACACGAAGATCGACATCGAATTGAAGAACATCCTCACCGGCTTAGCGCAGCTCATCAATCGTTTCCTGGCCGAATCGGGGTCGACGCTCATCACCCTCCCGTGAACGCAAGAAGAGCCCCGCACGTGGCCACGACTCTCTGAATTGAGCGCATCCCGACCGTGCCGCTGACGGCCGCGGCGAGGCAAGCGAAGACCGCCACCGGTTCCCTGTAGACGGCTGGGTCGGAGGAGATGGGTCCGTCGATGTGGGCAAACCTGAAGTAGCGGCGGACGGCGTGCATCATCGTGGTGACAGTGCAGTCCACTAGCCCGGCGTCGCCCAGCCTGTCGGATATACAGATCGACGTGAACTCGCAGGATCCCAATTCAGCGGGTCGAGGCCGTTGGCCCCGCACCAGTCGAACCACCGACGCAGCTGTTGGGCGCAGAGCATGTGCGTGTGGCCGGAGTAGCGGGCGAGATATGACACGGCCGCCAACTGCGCTGTCGACATCGTGCTTGGCTGGAACGGCAGCAGAATCGTCGGTTCAGACATCGCTCATCTCACGCGGCGTGCTGGCCTTACCGACCGGTCCGCCGCCTACGCGACCGGCAACGGACCACAGACGCTAGACCGCCCGCCGCATGCATGCGGCGGAGTGCAACGTCGAGCGGGAGGCTCGGATGCTTCCTAGTGACTGCCCCGACGGCGGCAGATCGGGGCTTCGAGTGACGTCCCACTTGCGGAATGACACCGGTTGTCCCAACGTGCGCGATCCAACCAGCGTCGACTCACGCTGCGTGGTCAAGCAGGTCGCTGCGCAGGCTATGAGAGCTCCAATGACCGGGAAGACGCCGCTGACCCACCATGACGGTCGGTTAACTGGACGAAGACTCGGTCGCCAACTTCTCTGCGCCGTAGGTCTCCGAGGAGATGGTCTCGCCGGAGCCCAGCCGGACGTCGATCCGAAAGTGCGTGAATTCCGTACCCGCTGCCTTCGCCGCCCGGCGCGCGAACTCGAATGACACCATCGAGATGAGCCACTTGCATGAAGCCCCGACCTCCAGTCTGTGCGGAAGCGCGGGGTTGTGGAGCGGAACGTGTTTTGGCCAGACCAGTTCATCTCTGCTTCAGTGCTGGCCACTTTGTAGTAGACGGTAACATCTTCGACAGTGGACGCGAGGCCACCGACATTGCGGATGATCGCTACAATGCATTGCGGGTTAATGCGGAGATGAGGATTGAGGTCAATCACCCGTTGCATCTCACCGAGAGGCCCAGTAATCGCAGCGTTGTCAATGAGGATTCCACTTTTCACTTCAATAGTGACTTCTCGGGTCATTCGAATCGACGAGATAGCGGATTCGATGGCAGCGATCAACTGCTCTTCGGTGAAATCATTAAGCGCCGAGCCGTCTCCCCAGATTCTCGCCCACGCTTGAATTCGCGAAGCCGCTCCACGGGGTAGTCCTGGGGCTGGATGCGATCGATCAAGTTGTGGTGAGGGGTGCACATGAGCATCAGGTTCGGAAACCCCGCGCGTTCTCGGTCGGTCATGTGGGGGTTGTACCGCGGAGAATTCTTGTATGCACCCTCGATATGCGCTATCTGCACATTCACCGATGGCGAGCCCTCAACAAACACCGTCGTTGCGGCGTCGCAATCTGGGAAATAGCATCGCCCGCGCGCGAGTTCGAAAAGAGCCTTCTCGGTTCCGGAGGAGTAGGCGCGTGGGTCGTCGGCCATGCGGCGAGGCTAGCAACCACCTCTCCGCGGGCCGAACCTCAATGCGGCAGATCCGGATACATCAGGCTGACCTGGGCTTGGCCGACCGCGGCTTGGTCGCTCGAGGCCGCTAGGACGGCCTCGCCGCAAGGACAGCCGCGCTATGAGGCTCTATTCTTCGCGGCGTGTCCGACGCACCTACGCCGCCGACGAAGGGTCGCAGAGCCAGACGGGCTGCGCGAAAGCAAGCGAAGCTGGTGGAGGCGACGACGGAAGTCGTCGCGGCCGGGGTTGGTCTCTCCATCGGCGGTCCGCCAGGGGCGCTCATCGCTGCAGCTTCCTTGCCGTACCTTCGCCAACTAGTCGTCGGCGCCTGGGACGAGCTCGGTGGTGCGCGACTCGACTCCGCCGCTCAAATGCTCGGTTGCACCGCCGACGAAATGTCGATGACGCCTGAGGATGTCGTCGCCGCGGCGATGGCGGACTCAGATGGTCGACAGTTGCTCGCCGAAGCGCTCTTCGCGGCCGCCCATACCGTGAACTTGCAGAAAGTACGTGCCCTTGCCAAAGCAGTCGCAAGCGGTCTTGCAGACGATGGAGCAAGGGTTGATGAAGAGCTGCTGATAGTGACTACGCTCGCGCAACTGGAAAATGCTCACATCAAGGTGCTTCTTACCATGGCCCCCGATCGCCGCGGCCCGTTTCGGTCGGCTCATTACTGGGGGCTTCCACTAGGGCTCGGCAAAGTTGCGGCGCCTGTCGTGCTAACCGCACTTCACCGACTTTCGCTGGTTGAGACCGATGAGTTGGCTCAACGAGAACGTGACTTTCAGAAGGTTGCTGAGACGATAGATCGCGCCACTGCCAGAATGGACATGCCCCAGAAGCTGAGGACGATCAGCCGGAGCGCCTCGGACTAAAACTTCCCCGCTATCGCTGCAGCACTTTCGGGGTGCGTTGCGCGAGGTACCTGGTCGACCAAGGGGAAGTTGATGAAACCCCGTCGCGGAAGGAGTGAGCGTGAACAGCAGTGCGCGATCTCGGGCCAGCACTCTCGGGGGCTCGCGAGCTCCTGGAGAGGACGCCGGTCGGCTGCGCCTCATGGGACTGACCGCCGAGGTTCCCGCGTCCAGCTTTTGGCATGGAGAGGGCGTCCGGACGGCGGCGGAGTGACGCACGTTCGCGGGTCCTCTGTCGCGGGCCGAGGACGGGAACGCCGACGCCAGGCCGGCCGAACAGCCCTTGCCCCGCAAGGACGGATCGGAATCGCCATCCCCGAACAGGCGATATCCCTATCCGTTTGCCCGCAGACTGTGGTTGGGAGGGTGCGCGCAGCCCACGGATCTCTTGCCCTCGTGTGGCTCGGACGATGTGGCGCAGTCGGAGATCGACTCGTGGCGTACGCCGATCTGGAGGATTCTCGCGACGAGCCGGAGGTTGCACCCTGGGATACCTGCAGAAAACCGTTAACCGCTGCCAGAGGTGACCGCCACGCAGACACCGCCGGAAGATGGCCAGAGCACGACGGCTGCACCTGAATCGCTGACCGGCCTCAGCCAGATCCGTCCGCCGGCACTTCAGATTCGACGTACGGTGGCGCGTGTTGCCACTGCCGTTCCTCGGGCTCTCGGGCTGCTCTTCCTCGTCGTCTGCCTCGCGCCGGCTAGGGAGACCGCCCTAGCCGAGAAGGACAGACCTTCAAGGTCCGGCACTCCCGCCACTCCCACGCCCAGCTCGCGCCGGCACGCGAGGCGCTGGCCGTGGTGCACGCCACGCTGAGGACTTCGCCGCCGAGGTAGCAAGGCTTTGCGCGACCCCGGTGGGAGAGCACCAGTGGGCACAGTTCTTGGACGCCTGCGTGCCTCGGGTCAATGCAGACGGGGTCCCCTCGACCCTGATCGAAGCCGACACGCTCGCGGAGACGAAAAGAGACGCACTACAGCGGCTCTACCGCCACGACCGGCGCGAGAGCACCCTGGGCTCGCACCGCTCACGGGGTCGTGCAAGCGATCAGCACCTACGAGCACCACGAGGGGCACCGTGCGCGGCACCACGAGACCGGACCGGAACATGCTACGCATCGTCAACGGAGACTTCGCCCTCTCGCGCGCTACTCAGCAGGGTGCTCGCCTGAGAGGAAGCTAGTGAGGGTCTCGGGACCCTCCATCAGGTGCATAGCACTGGGTATTGTGCCCTCAGCCGGGCGCTTGTGCGGCCTTGATAGGCAAGGGAGTTTGAAGTGACCAAGGTCCAAGCACAGATTGGTACGGGTCGATTCTCCGCCCGATTCGCGGTGAATGAATTCAAGGTAGGTGAGCTGTTCCGGCATTTCCCAGGACCCGATATGCGCTACAACGGCGACGTTGCCTCGCTTCTTTCGGGTGACTTGTCAGCATTCCTAAGCGCGCTCGACGAAGCCTGGGGTCACTACAAAGACCTTGAGTACAAAGCCCAAGGTCGGAGCTCTCCAGCAAACACGCAAGATCGACCACTGGACCTTCGGGATCGCCACTGGGGGGTTCAGAAGGGGCGTCGTTCCGTTCGACGACAAGAAGTTTGCTAGCAATATCTGCGTACGCGACGAAGAGGATCTCAATATCTTAAAGGGGGTCGTCGAAGAGGCGATGGCAGTATTTCCCTCGACTGGTAGCGTTGGCGGACAACGACCTGTGAATTATAAGGCGGCAGGCATGACTGAGGCACATGGCTACTTCCCGTTCGGTAAACCCAACACAAAGCGGTCAATGCGGCAGCCCGATCACCACGAGGCAGTGGTGACGGTGATCGGCGTCTACCCGAGTGCATGGCATGTTGGCTGGAGAGCTCCTGCCGATCTGCCGCCAGAGGGGGTCAGGACCGGCCGGGTCGCAGCACTGGCCGTCGACGTTGAACCCACTGTGTTCTGGGACGGCGATGCGGCCGACCACGCGGACCGCTTGGCAGCCTGGCGTTCCGAGACCGGCTTCATCGAAGGTGACGGCGAAGGTGCGCACGGGACCGTGTCGCTCACACCCCCTGCTGCAAACGGCTCGTCCGGCAAGAGAAGTCGAGGAGCGCTACCTGGCTCCCCTGGGAGTCACAGGTGCCCAAGCGGCCTTCACGGACATCTGCCCGATCTTCTTCGTCAAGCACGGCTCGGGTCAACAACGTGAGCAGGGCGACGCCATCGTTAGGGAGCGCCGATCACGCGGTGGCCCTGCTCGACCAGCAGTGCAGCTGCGACCGAGGAATCCACGCCACCGGACATTGCAACCAGGATGGTTTGCTGACTCATACCGCTCCGGCGAGCGCGTGAGTGCGCAGCCGCGCGATAACGCGCGGCATTTGCTCAACGACGCGCGTGATCTCGGTGTCCGTAGTGGTGCGGCCCAGGGAAATGCGAATCGATGCGTTGTTAGGGTTGGTTTGACCCATTGCGGTCAGAACGTGACTCGGCTCAACCGAACCGCTCTGACAGGCGGACCCACTCGAGACTGCAATGCCCTCCAGGTCGAGCGACACCAGCAGCGCCTCCTGGTCGACTTGCGGGATCGACAGATTCAGCACGTGCGGCAATCGCTCGGCGCCAAGCGCATTGATGCGCAGCCCGGGGACGCGATTCCGGAGTTCGTTCTCGAGACGAGTCCTCATGATTTGCAGACGCGTACTTTCAGCACCGTGCTCGCGCGCGGCCAGCTCCGCAGCAACACCGAGCGCAACCGCACCCGCGATGTTTTCAGTCCCTGGGCGCAAATCGCGCTCCTGCCCGCCGCCGTGCACCAGTCCTTCGAGCGCGGTCCCGTCTCTCAGGAAGAGAGCGCCGATGCCTTTGGGCGCACCGATTTTGTGTCCGCTGATGGCCACCGTGGTAAAACCGACTTGATCCACCCGAACTGGCACACGACCAAGCGCTTGTACCGCGTCACAGTGGAAATGCGCTCCGTATCGCAGGCAAAACTCAGCGACTTCAGCAACCGGCTGAACGCTGCCGACTTCGTTGTTCCCCAACATCACCGCGCAAATGGCGCGCATGGCCGAATTACCGGGTTCGAGCGCATGCTCCAAAGCGGCCAGGTCGATCGTGGCATCTTCATTGACGGCGACCGCAACGAGCTGGGCGCCTTCATGTGCAGCCTGTTTCGCTGCGCCAAACACGGCCTTGTGCTCGATCGCAGAAAACACGATGCGTGACGACGATACTCCAAGCGCTCGCGCGGCGCCGAGCACGCCCAGGTTATCGGCCTCGGTACCACCCGAAGTGAACACGATTTCGCGTCGCTGGGCGCCCAATGCCCCGGCAACCTGCTCACGCGCCTGTTCCAGGAGCGCACGTGCCTCGCGTCCGTAGCGGTGGGTGCTGGACGGATTGCCGAAACGGTCG
>CAWBOE010000025.1:0-153640 GCA_963790295.1 uncultured Actinomycetota bacterium | reverse complement strand
TACCAGACGAAGTACTGGGTCAGGGTCCAGTCGGCGCCGTACACACACATCGCCGTCTGCCACATGTGGCGGTGGGTGTCGATCATCCCCCGCATCGCGATCCCGCCGTCGGCGTCGACCTCCAGCGCGCCCTCGGGCGCCGTCCAGTCCGGTGCCGACCTCGGCGACCCGGTCGTCGACGACGAGCACGTCACCGCCGGTCACCACCGTGTGCGAGTCGTCCATGGTCAGCACGGTGCCGTTGCGGAACAGCACGGGTCGACGGTCGGCCATCGCCTTCGCTCCTGTCTCGGACGTATGTCCGTCTGACGGTCATCCCGAGTCGCTCACCCTGACCCGCCTCGTACGCGGTGTCAAGAGCCCAAGAGCCGCGCGGATGTCCCGACGATCGCACCATGGAGCGCTTCCAGGCAGCCGCGTCGGGACTATCCTGCCAGCCGCTCCTTGACAGGGTCGCCGGGCTCGGGAAAGTGAAGGCGGACGAGTGTCCGGTGAGTGGATGAGAGAGAGGCGGCGCGCATGGCGATGGGCGGCGGACCGCTGGCCGGGCCGCTCGAGGGGCTGCTCGTCGCCGACTTCTCGCGGATCCTCGCCGGGCCCTACGCGACCATGCTGCTCGCGGACCTGGGCGCCGACGTGGTGAAGGTCGAAGGCCCGCAGGTGACGACACCCGGACCTGGACGCCGCCCGTGCGCGACGAGGTCTCGACCTACTACCTGGGCGTCAACCGCAACAAGCGGTCCGATCGCGCTCGACCTCAACGACGCCGACGACGCTCACCGTCGCCCGCGGAGCTGGCCGCGCGCGCCGACGTGCTGATCGAGAACTTCCGCCCGGAGGGCTGGCGCGCTTCGGCCTCGACTACGACACGGTCGCGGCCGCCAACCCCGGGGTCGTCTACGCGTCCATCAGCGGCTTCGGGAGCGGCGAGAAGGGCGCGAGCTGCCGGGCTACGACCTCATCGTGCAGGCCATCTCCGGCCTGATGAGCCTCACCGGCGACCCTGAGGGGCGCGCCGTACCGCGCCGGCATCTCGGTCTTCGACGTGATCGCCGGACTGCACGCCACGATCGGCATCCTCGCCGCTCTCGCACCCGCGCGGAGTCCGGCCACGGCCAGCACGTCGAGGTCAACCTGTTGTCGTCGGCCCTGTCCGGGCTCGTCAACCAGTCCAGCGCGTACGTCGCCGGCGGCACCGTCCCGTTCCGGATGGGCAACAGCCACCCCAGCCTGTTCCCCTACGAGCCGTTCCCCTGCGCCGACCGCGATCTCATCGTCACTGCCGGCAACAACGCCCAGTTCCGCAAGCTGGTCGAGGTGCTGGGCGTGCCGGAGCTCGCCGACGACCCGCGCTTCGCGCGCAACGAGGACCGCACGGCCAACCGCGACGAGCTCCGGCCGCTGCTTGTCGAACGGCTGCGGACCCGCACCGCCGGGAGTGGTTCGACGCGATCATCGCCGCCGGCGTCCCGTGCGGTCCGATCAACACCATCGACGACGGCTTCGCGTTCGCGCAGGGCATCGGCCTCGACCCGGTGGTGCAGGTCGGGCGAGGGCGAGGCCGCGGTGCCGTCGGCCCGCAACCCGATCACGTTCTCCGAGACGCCCGCGAGCTACCGCCTACCGCCGCCGGCGCTCGACGAGCACGGCGACGAGATCCGCGCCTGGCTGGAGGCCGACGCATGAGCGACCTGGAGTTCCCGACCTCGCTCGGCACCTCGACCGCCGACGAGATCCGGCTGCTGGGCCAGGACCTGACCGCCGACCTGATGGGCAAGGTCGGCTTCGGCGAGCTGGCCTTCTGGCTGGTGGCGCTGCGCCGCCCGACGCCGTCGGAGACCCGGGTCTTCGAGGCCGTGCTCGTGGCGCTGGCCGACCACGGCTTCACGCCGACCGCGATCGCGGCGCGCCTCACCTACCTGTCCGCTCCCGACTCGCTGCAGGGCGCGCTCGCCGCCGGCCTGCTCGGCGGCGGCTCGCGGTTCCTCGGTGTGACCGAGGACTGCGGCGCCTTCCTGCACGCGGTGATCGCGGACCTCGGCGACCTGCCCGAGAGCAACGCCGCGTGGGACGCGGTGGCGCTGGACGCCGTACGACGGACGCGCGAGGCGGGCAGGTACGTCCCCGGCCTCGGCCACCCGGTGCACAAGGTCGAGGACCCGCGCACCCCTGCGCTGCTGCGGATCGCCGAGGAGGAGGGCCTGCGCGGCCCGCACCTGCGGCTGTTCGAGGCGATCGGCCGCACCCACGAGCAGGTGCTCGGCCGACGGCTCCCGCTCAACGGCGCGGGAGTCTGCGGCGCCGCGCTGGCCGACCTCGGGCTTCCCGTCGAGCTGCTGCGCGGCTTCGCGCTGCTGGCCCGGGCGGCCGGGCTGCTCGGGCAGATCGCCGAGGAGCGTCGTCGCCCGATCGGCATGGACGCCTACCTCGCCGTCGACCGCAACGCGGTCTACGTCGACCCGACGAGCGTGGTTTCGAGGCTCGTCGTGGCCCTCCTCGCACCTCAACCACCGAAGGAGGAGGAGCCGGCATGGCGCAGGTCGTTGCGGTCATCGCCTCGACGCACCACCCGTTCTACTACCGCGCGAGCACGTCGACCGGTGCCGACAGGCCGCCGTTCGCCGACGAGTGGGTGAGCAAGATCGAGACCTTCCGCGAGACGCTCACCCGAGCGGACCCGGACGTGCTGGTGATGGTCGGCAGCGACCACTTCCACCAGCTGTGGCTGGACAACATGCCGCAGTTCCTGGTCGGCAAGGCACCCTTCTACGACGCCAACTGGTACAACGAGGAGCGCGAGTTCGGGCTGCCGCGGATGACCCTCGCCGGCGAGGAGGACCTCTCGGCGCACATCCTGCGCAACGGCCTCGATGCCGGGTTCGACCTGGCCTTCAGCAACGAGCTGCGGATCGACCACAGCATCACCTGCCCGATCATCACCCTGCGGCCCCAGCACGACCTGCCGATCGTGCCCATCTACACCAACATCTTCGCCCCGCCGCTGCCGCAGCCGAGGCGGTTCGTCGAGCTGGGCAAGACGATTCGGCAGCTCGTCGAGTCGTGGCCGGACGACCGGCGGGTCGCGATCATCGGCACCGGCCACCTCTCGCTCGAGCTGGGCGGTCCGCGTCAGTTCGGCCCGCACGGGCCCGACCCGGAGTTCGACCGCAAGGCCGTGGAGTGGATCGCCAACGCCGACATCGAGGGCTGCTGCGGCGAGGTCACCCTCGAAAGCCTCCACCTACCGGGCAACGCCACCCACGGCTTCATGGACTTCATGTTGATGATGGGCGTCGCGGGCCAGGGCGTGCGCGCCGACCATGTCGACTCCCTCGACCTGTTCCACACCATGGAGGCGTACTTCACCTGGTATCCGTCGTCGAAGGAGCGGCCTGATGAGCAAGTACCTGCTCGACAAGTTCCTGTTCACGTCGACCGCGACCCCGCACTGGTCGAGCGCTACCGCGACGACCCGGCCGGCACGGTGGCCTGGTGGGAGGCCGAGGAGGCCAACCGGATCCTCAACTGCACCACCCAGGAGCAGTCGACCTGGCTGGCCTTCACCGACGAGGAGCGCGACGTGCTGGTCAGGCAGGACCACGTCCGGCTGTTCGAGATGGGCGCACACCCGTTCTTGACGCTCACCCTCTTCATCGCGATGTTCGAGCGCGACCACGGCCCGCTGGAGTACCAGATCGCCTACGGCAAGGCGATGGCGCACCTGAGCCTCCCCTACCCCGACATCGCAACCTGATGGGGCCGACCTGATGCGAGCCGCAGTCGTCACCGCGCACGGGGAGCCCGCGTCGTACGCCGAGCACCCCGGACCGACGCTCGCCGGCGGCGACGTGGAGGTGCGGATCACGGCCGCGCCGCTCGTCCCGCTCGACCTGCTCTGCGCGTCGGGTACGTCGTACTTCGGACCCCCGGCGCTCCCGTACGTCCCGGGCGTCCAGGGCGTCGGCGTCACGGCGGCCGGCGAGCGCGTCTGGGTGGCTTCGTCCGCGGGCATGCGACCGGGCGACGGCACCCTCGCGGAGACGTACGTCGCCGCGCCGGACGACGTCGTACCCCTCGCCGGACGGCGTCGACCGACGAAGTGGCCGCCGCGGTCGGCCTGTCCGGCGTCGCGGCCTGGGGTGCCCTCGACCGTGCGGGCCGCGCTGCAGCCCGGGGAGACCGTGCTGGTGCTGGGCGCGGGTGGCGCGGTCGGCCAGGCGGCCGTGGGCGTGGCTGTCGCGCGTGGCGCAGGTCGCGTGGTCGGCGGCCTGCCGCGGCGAGGCGGCAGCAGAGCGCGCGCGTCGCAACGGGGCCGACGCGGTGGTGACCCTGCCTGATCCCGGCGACGTCGATGAGCTCGCTGGCTCTGCCTCGAGGAGGCGCTGGGCGGCACCGCGGACGTGGTCCTCGACCCGGTCTTCAGCTGGGTCGCCGAGGCGGCCACCCGGGTGATGACGCCGTTCGGCCGGTTGGTCAACATGGGCGGCTCCGCCGGTGACGCCGCCACGCTGTCGTCCGCCGACGGTCCGCGGGAAGTCGCTCGCCGTCCTCGGCTACACCAACAACGCGCTCTCGGTGGACGAGCGCGCGGCAGCACTACGGGCCGTCGTCGCGCTGGCGGGGCAAGGCTCCGTCGTCGTCGAGCATCGGGTGCGGCCGCTCGCCGAGGTCGCCGACGCATGGACCGACTTGGCGTCCGGGGCGACGTACGTCCGTCAGGTGCTCGTGCCCTGACCCGCGACGAGCCACTCGGTCAGCGCGACCGCGAGGGCTGCCGGCTGGTCGAGCTGGACCAGGTGCCCGGCCCCGTCGACGATCCGCAGCCGCGCACCCGGGATGAGCTCCGCGAGCCGATGGGCGCGGTCGACGGGGATCCAGGCGTCCTCACTCCCCCAGACGACCAGCACCGGCAGGTCCATGCCGGGCAACAGATCCGCGAACTCGTCGGTGTAGCGCTCGTCGGCCTGGGCGATCTGCCGGTAGACCGCTGCCTGGCCCTCGCCGCCCAGCCACGGGCGAGAGCAGGGTGCTGCATGGCTGTCTCGGTGAGACCGACGTGGCTGGCGCTCGCGATGTAGGCGCGCAGCGCGCCCTCGTGCACGGTCGGCGGCAGCGCCGCGAAGACGTCGGCGTGCTCGCCCACCAGCCGGAAGAAGTCCGAGCCCCAGGGCGCGAGAGCAACGACGTTCACGAGAGCCAGCGAGCGGTACGTCGCGCCGTGCAGCAGGTGCGCGCGTAGCGACACCGCGCCGCCGTAGTCGTGCGCGACGACGTGCGGCGCCGCCAGCGCGCCAGTGGGTCAGCAGGTCGGCGAACAGCTCCCCCTGCACGTCGAGCGAGACCGCGTGGTCGGGATGCTTCGACGACTCCCCGTAGCCCGGCATGTCCCACAGGTAGACCGTGTGGCTCTCCGCCAGCGCTTCGGCGAACGGCCGCCAGACCCAGGACGACCACGGCGTCCCGTGGCAGAGCACCACCTCCGGCCCCGCACCCAACCGTTGCCAGCGGACCTCGCGACCGCGCCAGGCGAACGTCTCGTCCAGCAGGGTGTCACCCATCGACGAGGCCGTCCCACGACCACCGCCTCAGCCGCAAGCCTTCGGGCACGTCGTCCTCGGAGTGGTGGTACTGCCCCATGTAGCCGATCCCCCACGCGAAGTAGTCGGTCAGCACCTGGCGCAGCCTCCTGCCGTTCGGCAGCTCGGTGTCGGGCAGGCCGGCGTCGTCGAGGGCGAGCACGAACGCCTCCAGGGCACGCCGGTCCATCTCCTCGTGCGGCCCGTTGCCCGAGTGCAGGCGCAGCACGTGGGACTCGTCGGCCATCGTGTCGGTGAACTCGGTCGGCCCGCCGAGAGCCTCGGCCCAGTACGCCGCCAGCCGCTCCGAGTGGTCCTCGCGATAGCCGTGCGAGAAAGCGTGTGACACGACCGGGTCGGCCAGGCAACGCTCGTGCCACGCGCGGGCCAGGGCCAGCAGTCCCTCGCCGCCGCCCGCGGCGTCGTACACCGTCTGCTCCATGGTCGTAGGTTACGAGCCCGCCTCCGCTGGTCGCGGAGTGCCCGCGGCGACGACGTCATACGAATCGTGGGTCCTATGGCTCGATTCGCATGACGTCCCACGCGGGCGCGGGCATCGCACCGCGCCGGCCCCTCACACGTTGAAGCGGAACTCCACGACGTCGCCGTCGGCCATCACGTAGTCCTTGCCCTCCATGCGGACCTTGCCGGCCTCGCGGGCCTTGAGCATGGAGCCGGCGGCCATCAGGTCGTCGTAGGAGACGACCTCGGCCTTGATGAAGCCGCGCTGGAAGTCGGTGTGGATCACGCCCGCGGCTTCGGGGGCGGTGGCACCCTTGCGGATGGTCCAGGCGCGGGACTCCTTGGGACCTGCGGTCAGGTACGTCTGCAGGCCGAGGGTGTCGAAGCCGACCCGGGCGAGGGTGTCGAGCCCGGGCTCGTCGACGCCCAGCTCGTGGAGCATCTCGCGAGCCTCGGCCTCGTCGTCGAGCTCGACCAGCTCGGCCTCGAACTTGGCGTCGAGGAAGATCGCCTCGGCCGGTGCCACGAGCTCCTGCATGCGGTTCTTGAGGTCTGCGTCGCCCAGCTCGTCGGCGTCGCAGTTGAACACGTAGATGTAGGGCTTGGCGGTCAGCAGCGAGAGCTCGCGCAGGAGTACGCCGTCGACCTTGCCGTTCTTGACGAGCGAGATGACCGGCGTACCGTCCTCGAGCGCGGCCTGGGCCGTCTTGGCGGCCTCGACCGCGGGCAGCAGCTCCTTCCTGCCCTTGGCCTCCTTCTCCAGCCGGGGGATCGCCTTCTCCAGCGTCTGCAGGTCGGCCAGCGCCAGCTCGGTGCGGATCGTCTCGATGTCGGAGGCGGGGTCGACCTTGCCGTCGACGTGGGTGACGTCGTCGTCGCGGAAGACACGCGTGACCTGGCAGATCGCGGCCGACTCGCGGATGTGGGAGAGGAACTTGTTGCCGAGTCCCTCGCCCTCCGAGGCGCCGCGCACGATGCCGGCGATGTCGACGAACTCGACCGTGGCGGGGACGACGCGTGCGGACTCGAGCAGCTCGGCGAGCTTCGGCAGCCGCGGCTCGGGGACCGCGACGACCCCGACGTTCGGCTCGATGGTGGCGAACGGGTAGTTGGCCGCGAGCACGTCGTTCTTGGTCAGCGCGTTGAAGAGCGTCGACTTGCCGGCGTTGGGCAGGCCGACGATGCCGATGGTGAGAGCCACGAGCCGGAAGTCTAGGAGCCGCGGTGGAGAACACCGATTCGTCAGCGAAAGCCCCGCCAGGACTCCCCGCTCAACCGCTGACGAACCGGTGTCCCGGTCCTAGAGCACCTTCGACAAGAACGCCTGGGTACGGGCCTGCCGGGGATGGCCGAGCACGTCCACGGGGTCGCCCTCCTCGACGATCACACCGCCGTCCATGAACACCAGGTTGTCGCCGACCTCGCGGGCGAACCCCATCTCGTGGGTGACGACCATCATCGTCATGCCGTCGGCTGCCAGGTTGCGCATCACCGCGAGCACGTCGCCGACCAGCTCGGGGTCGAGGGCCGAGGTCGGCTCGTCGAACAGCATCATGTCGGGCTCCATCGACAGCGCCCTGGCGATCGCCACCCGCTGCTGCTGGCCGCCCGAGAGGTGTGCCGGGTAGGCGTTCTCCTTCTCCGCCAGGCCGACCTTGGCGAGGTTGTCGCGGGCGATGCGTACGGCGTCGTCCTGGCTGCGCTTGCGCACGCGGCGCTGGGCGATGCACAGGTTCTTCAGCACGCTCATGTGCGGGAACAGGTTGAACTGCTGGAAGACCATCCCGATCCGCGAGCGGACCGCGGCGAGGTCGACCTCCGGGTCGCAGATGTCGATCCCCTCGACCAGGATGCGTCCCGACGTGGGCTCCTCGAGGCGGTTCACGCAGCGCAGCAGCGTCGACTTCCCCGAGCCGGAGGGTCCGATCACGCACACCACCTGGCCGGCGTCGACGTGGAAGTCGACGCCCTTGAGCACCTCGTTGCTGCCGAAGTACTTGTGCAGGTCGCGGACCTCGATGGCCCGCGCCCGGTCGAGGTGGAGGTCGGTCGTCATCAGCGGGCCCTCTGCTGTCGTCGTTCGAGCCACGCCACCAGGCGCGTCATCGGAAGCGTCACCACCAGGTAGAACAGTGCGATCGCCAGCAGGGGTGAGGCATTGGCGTAGGTGACGGTGTTGTTCTGCCCGAAGGCGGAGAGCTCGACCTGGTCGGCCTGCATGCCGACCACGAAGAGCAGGGAGGTGTCCTTGATCAGGGCCACCAGCTCGTTGGTCAGCGGCGGGATCACGATGCGGATCGCCTGGGGCAGGATCACCGACACCGTGGTCCAGGCGCCGTTCATGCCGAGCGACTGGGCCGCCTCGCGCTGCCCCTTGGGCACCGCCTGGATGCCGGCCCGCAGCGTCTCGGCCATGTAGGCGGCGTACGTGACGACCAGGCCGACGATGCCGGCGCCGACCAGGCCGCCTGGCGGGATCCAGTGGAAGGCCAACGGGACCGCGAAGGCCATGAAGAAGATCACGACCAGCGCCGGCAGCCCCCGGAAGAACTCGATGTACGCCGTCGCCAGCCACCGGTAGACCGCCAGTGGCGAGAGCTTCATGAAGGCCAGCACGAGTGCCACCGCGAAGGCGAAGACGAACGAGATGACCGTGTAGTTGACGGTGTTCCACACCGCGACGGTGACGATCTCGGGCCACATCGCCCGCCAGGTGGGGCCGTCGAGGAAGTTGGCCGAGACGGCATCCCAGTCCATGAAGGCGCCGGCCGAGACGAGTGCCAGTGCCAAGACGGCGTACAGGGCGCCGTCTCGGGCCCGGCGTCTTTGGGTGCGGTTCACGAGGCGGCGGTCAGCTCGTCTTGAAGTACGAGTCGAAGACCCTCTGGTACTCGCCGCTCGTGCGCATGTTCTCCAGTGCCTCGTCCACCTCGGCGATCAGGCCGGTGTTGGTCTTCTTGAAGGCGAAGCCGTACTGCTCGTCGGTGTCGTAGCTCTCCGCGATCGTGAACGCACCGGGCTGCTCAGGATCGTTCTCGTGGCCGAGGTTGACCGGGCAGGTCCTGCAGCAGGGCGTCGACCTGACCGGCCTTGATCGCGGCGTACATCTGCGCGTCGCTGGGGAAGGACACGATGTCGGCGTCGGTGGCGTTCTCCTGGGCGTAGATCTCGCCGGTCGACCCCTTCTGCACGCCGACCTTCTTGCCGGCCAGGTCGTCGAGGCCGGTGATACCCGAGTCGGCGGTCACGAGGAGCGACTGCTGCGAGTCGTAGTAGCCGGTGCTGAAGCCGAGCTTCTTCTTGCGTGCGTCGGTGATGGTCAGCGCGCTCGCGACCATGTCGCACTGCCCGGCGTTGAGCGCCAGCCCGCTCTGCAGGGCGTCGAAGTCGGAGTCCTTGACGACCAGGTTCAGAGCCCTGGACGTCGGCGATGTAGCTGATCACGTCGATGTCGAAGCCCTTGAAGCCCGACGGCGCGGTCTTGTCGAAGTCCTCGAACGGCGGGTACGGGACGTCCGAGCAGACCGTGAGGTCACCGGCGGTGACGAACTGGGCGGCGCTCGGCGCCGGCAGGGGTCGTGGCAGTGCTGTCGTCGGTGCTGGACCCACAGGCGGTCAGGGACAGGAGAACGGCGGCGCTGGAGGCCATCGCGGTCAGGGTGCGTAGGTGCATGACGGGAACCTATGAAGCAAATCGGCCCAGCAACAGAAAAATTGACGTTCAAGTTCGCCCATGAGACCGACGAATTTCTTGTCCTCTGGGCTTGGAGCAGCAGATCCTCTATGGAGGACCGCGCCTGTCAGGCCCGGCCGGCCGCCATCCGAAGCGCCTGGATGGCTGCCCGCACGGCTGGGCTGCCTGCATCGCCGCAGGTGACGCCGCCACGGTCAACCGCGTCGCGCCCTGCTCCTCCATGGGCCGCACCAGCACACCGTCCGGCGGCTTCCACGGGAGCCTCGGCACCACGCCGACCCCCAGGCCGGCCGCGACGGAGCCCAGCACCAGGTCGGGGTTGTCGGTGGACATGCGGATCTCCGGGTCGAAGCCGGCGTCGGCGCACAGGTTGCGCACGGCGTGCTCGCCGTCGGGGCCGTCGAGGCCGAGGAACCACTCGCGGTCCGCCAGCTCGGTCAGCCTGCCCACCGCGCCCCACCGCGACGGCGTGACGAGCTGCCAGGGCGTCTCGTCGAGCTCGATGGCGTGGGCGTCCGCGAGGTCGCGAGGTGCCAGCGGGTAGTCGTAGAGGAGGGCGACGTCGAGCGCGCCCAGCCGGACACGCTCGAGCACCTGCGCGCTGGTGCCGGCCTCGAGCTCGATCTCGAGTCCGGGCCCGGCGTCCCGGAGCAGCGCGAGCGAGGTGGCGACGAGTCCCGAGCCGGCGTCCAGCGCCGTGCCGATGCCGATCCGGCCGAGCCGGCCCGATGCCACCGCGCGCGCCTCCTGCTCGAGCGACTCCAGGAGGTCCAGCGCATGCTTGCCCCGCTCGGCCAGCAACAGAGCCGCGGGCGTGGGCCGGATGCGCTGAGGCTCGCGCACGAAGAGGCGGACGCCGAGCTCGCGCTCGAGCGCGGCAATCTGCTGGGCGACGGCCGAGGAGGTGTAGCCGAGCTCGCGACTGGCCTGCGAGAACGAGCTGGTGCGGACGACCGCCGCCAGGGTTCGCAGGTGGACCGGCTTCAGCACGTCGCTCGCGCCCGAGAAGCGATGTGGAACACGAGCGGACCATAGCCACAAGTTCTGGGGTTTCGAGACAGTCTCACCACAAGACTTTCTGGCGACAGGACGCCGGATCCCAGGACTTCTGGCAACCTCCACCGGTTTGCGATAAAACGGTGGCGGTACCACCAGTTCTGTTTGCGCTCGATGCGGCACGACCTAGTTTGGCCACGTGGGGTGCGACTCGGGGCTGGGCGCTGCCCCGTGCTGAAGCCGGTCCAGCTCCAAGCGCTGGCGGCGGTGGTGCGCACCGGCTCGTTCAGCGAGGCCGGGCAAGGAGCTCGGCTACACCTCCTCGGCGGTGTCCCAGCAGGTGGCGGCCCTCGAGCGCTCACTCGATATCCGGCTCGTGCTACGCGAGCCCCACCGCATCCGTTGCACGCCCGCAGCCGAGCGCCTGGCCGAGCGCAGTCGGCACGCCTTGCGCTTCCTGGCCGCGCTCGAGGACGACGTGCGCGCCGCTGGCTCGGGGACGATCCGGGAGGCTGCGGATCGGCACCTCCCTGGACCCGATGGCCGGCGTGCTGGCGCCGACCCTGCGCGAGCTGAAGACCTCGCATCCACTGGTCGACCTCGTGGTGGCCGAGCACACTCCCGACGACGTGGTCGAGGGGCTCCAGGTCGGCTCTCTGGACGTCGGGCTGCTGTACGACTACCCCGCCGCTCCCCGCACCCTGCCAGCCGAGCTGACCTCGGTCGAGATCCAGCAGGAGCCCTGGGAGCTGGTCACGCCCCTGGTCTGGGGCGGTGGACACGCTCTACGCGACCTCGCCGATCACGACTGGGTCGTCGGCGCTCGACGCCGGTGGCGGCCGGCGCGCCCTGTCGGTGGTCTGCGCCGGCGCGGGCTTCAACCCGCGCGTCACCGCCACGACGCGCGACCCTGACGTGGTCATCGGCCTGGTCTCGGCCGGTGCCGCCGTCGGCGTGGTGCCGCGCGTCCCCTGGCGCACGTCGACCGAGGTGTGCCTGCGACCGTTCGAGGATCCCGGCGCCACGCGACGTACGCTCGCGATCTACGTGCACCACCGCGCCGACCCGACCGTCCGCTTGGCCCTCCACGCCTTGCGTCAGGTGGCCGAGCCCGTGGGTGCCGGCCTCGGTCTGCGGGCCGGGCTGGCGAACGTCAGCCACAGGCTGACCGCGACGTAGTAGACGACGTAGCCCAGCGACAGCACGACCAGGGCGGCCGGAGGGTCGGGCATCAGCCCGGTGATCACGGCGAACAGCCCGAGCCAGACGGCGGAGAGCGCCATGTTGGCGTACCAGAGCTTCTCGGTGCGCGAGGGGTAGAGGTACTTGACCGGCACGAAGACCAGCACGGCGAACACCAGCAGCACCAGGGTCGTCACGGTCGTGCTGAAGGAGCAGACGATCGCGTAGAACGCGACGACGTTCCAGTAGCTCGGGAAGCCCAGGAAGAAGTGGTCCTCGGTCTTCGCGTCGGTGCGGCAGAACTGGTAGCACGACGCGAGCAGCGGGATGGCGGCCACCACTCCCCCGGCGGCGCCGTCGGGCAGGTAGCCGTTTGCCCACAGCAGCACCATCGGCGCGAACGCGTAGGTGATGTAGTCCACGATGTTGTCGAGGAGAGCCCCGTCGAAGGTGGGCACCACCGTCTTGACGTGGAGCCGCCGGGCCAGCAGGCCGTCGGTCCCGTCGACGACCATCGCGGCGAGGAACAGCCAGAGCACCGCCTTGACGTCGCCCTCGTAGGAGAAGTGCACCATCAGCAGCGCGAGCACCATGCCGCTCGCCGTGTAGACGTGCACGGCCACCGCCGCCGCCCGGGCGCCTTGGGTGGCCATGAGAGGCACCCTAGGGCGTCCGGAGCGACGGCGGTGGATTGGCGGCGCGAACCGCCTCGGCGACGATCAGTCGAGCAGGGCGGTCACCACCCCGGCCGCGACGGTGCGGTTGCCCTCGCGGACGGCGAAGCTCAAGGCCGACCTCCATGGCGACCGGCTTGCCGACCTCGACCGTGACGTCGACGGTGTCGCCGGGGTGCACCAGCGCCACCTCGCCGAGGTCCAGGCTTCCGGCGACGTCGGTCGTCCGGAAGTAGAACTGCGGCTGGTAGTCGGAGGCGAACGGCGTGTGCCGCCCACCCTCGGCCGCGCTCAGTGCGTGCAATCGGGCCGCGAACCGCCTGTGCGGCGTCACCGACCCGGGCACCACGAGCACCTGACCGCGGCGCACCTCGTCGCGTCGTACGCCGCGCAGCAGCACAGCCGCGTTGTCACCGGCCTGGACGGCGTCCAGCGTGCGGCCGAACGACTCCATGCCGATCGCGGTGCTTGCCACCGTGTCCTGCAGACCGACGACCTCGACGGCCTCGCCCAGGGACAGCACACCCCGCTCGACGGCGCCGGTGACGACGGTGCCGCGGCCGCTGATGGTGAGCACGTTCTCGATCGGCATCAAGAACGGCTCGCCCATCGCGCGCTCGGGCAGCGGGACGTACTCGTCCACGGCGTCGAGCAGGTCGCGCACCGACTGCGTCCACCGCGGGTCGCCTTCCAGCGCGCGCAACGCCGACACGGGTACGACGGGAACCTCGTCGCCCGCGAACCCGTACGACGACAGCAGGTCGCGCACCTCGAGCTCGACGAGCGCCAGCAGGTCGGCGTCCTCCACGGCGTCGGCCTTGTTGAGCGCGACCACCAGGCACGGCACGCCGATCCGCCGCGCGAGCAACACGTGCTCACGCGTCTGCGGCATGGCGCCGTCCTGCGCCGAGACCACGAGGATCGCCGCGTCGACCTGGGCCGCGCCCGTGATCATGTTCTTCACGTAGTCGGCGTGGCCGGGCATGTCGACGTGGGCGTAGTGCCGCGTGGCGGTCTCGTACTCGACGTGGCTGATGTTGATGGTGATGCCGCGCTGGAGCTCCTCCGGCGCCCGGTCGATGCCGTCGAACGCGACGTACTGGTTCGCGGTCGGGTCGGCCTCGGCGAGCACCTTGGTGATCGCGGCGGTCAGGGTCGTCTTGCCGTGGTCGACGTGACCCATCGTGCCGATGTTGAGGTGCGGCTTGGTACGGACGAACTGGCTCTTGGCCATCGGACTCTGCTGACTTTCTCCGGCAGGCGTGCCGGCGATGAGTGGGGTGGGGACCGCGAGGGTCCGCCGTACGGCGGAGGTGTCGACCCACCTCCGCCGGTCCCGCTGGTCTGCAGGAGGAGGGTCAGGTTCGCGCGTCAGCTGCTGACGGGCAGAGGCCGGCCAGCGTCGCGGTGAAACTCGCGGGACGAGCAGCGAACATGCGGGTCATGGTGCTCTCCGAACAGCCAGCGGCGCCACGGAATTCCCCAGCGGCGCCGGCGGGGGCCAGGCCTCCCGGCCCAGCTTCGCGCCCCACGCGACTACCGGCACGAGGAGCAGCAGGCCACCGAGCGAGGCGATGACGACGCCGAACCAGAAGCCGGCCTCGTCGCCGGAGTAGCGGCCGAGCTCGTCGGTGTGCGGCCACGTCGCGGCCGCGATCGAGCCGCCGATGACGGCCAGGGCGATGCCCCAGAGGGCGAACTGGATGAGCGCGAGCCGCGCCTGTCGTGGGTCCACGTCATCGTTGTACGCCGTGTCGGCGGCGCTCACTAGTCTGAGGCGGGTGCGGATCGCGACCTGGAACGTCAACTCCCTGCGCTCCCGGATCGACCGGGTGGAGGCACTGCTGCAGCGGCACGAGATCGACGTGCTCGCCTTGCAGGAGACCAAGGCCCGCGAGGACCAGCTGCCACTGATGGGCCTGCAGGCGCTGGGCTACGACGTCGCGGTCGCCGGCGTCAACCAGTGGAACGGTGTGGCACTGGTGAGCAGGGTCGGGATCGATGACATCGAGGTCGGCTTCGACGGCCAGCCGTCGTGGGGCGAGCCGGCCGGGGTCGAGTCGCGGGCGATCGGCGCGACGTGCGGCGGCGTGCGCGTCTGGTCGCTCTACGTCCCCAACGGCCGCAAGATCGACGACCCCCACTACTTCTACAAGCTCGACTGGCTGGCCAAGCTGAAGGCGACGGCCGGCTCCTGGCTCGGCGACGACGTGGCCCTGGTCGGCGACTGGAACATCGCCCCGCAGGACGACGACGTCTTCGACATGGCGGCCTACGCCAACGACACCCACGTCACTCCTCGCGAGCGAGCGGCGTTCCAGGCGTTCGTGGACGACGGCTGGGCCGACGTGGTGCGACCACACGCGCCCGGGCCGGAGGTCTACACCTACTGGGACTACTACCGGCAGCGGTTCGAGCGCAACCGCGGCATGCGCATCGACTTCGTGCTCGGCTCACCGTCGTTCGCCGAGCGGGTCACCGGCGCGTTCATCGACCGCGACGAGCGCGCCGGCCAGGGCGCCTCCGACCATGCGCCTGTCATCGTCGACCTCGATTGACCTGCCTCAGCGGAAGATCGCAGGCACCAGGTGCTTGGGAATCTTCCGTTCTCCTTGGTACGGCCAGACGTTCGTTCCACGCATCTTCCCGCGTCCGAGGCGCCGGACGCCGGTGAGCACAGCCTTTCCTTGCTTGCGGGGAGGGCGGATTCCGGGCTGCCATGCAGGTATGACGACTGCCGAGCTTCCCAGCGATCCGCTGCCCGCAGACGACCGCGGACCCGATGAGGTGGGGCACACGCACGCCGACGTGTCAGGCGGCTGGCTGCGCGCCGCGACGTTCGGAGCGATGGACGGCCTGGTCACCAACGTGTCGCTGGTCGCCGGCATCGGCGCGGCCGGCGTCTCTCCGGACATCGTCGTCACCGCCGGCCTCGCGGGCCTGGTCGCCGGCGCCTTCTCGATGGCGCTGGGCGAGTACGCCTCGGTGTCGACGCAGAACGAGGCGGTCGACAAGGAGGTCACCACCGAACGCCGCGAGATCCGCGACAACCCCGAGGCCGAGCTGTTCGGAGCTGGCCGGCATGTTCCAGGAGATGGGCATGTCGACCGCCACCGCCGCCCGGGCGGCGCGCGAGGTGCACCGCGACGACGAGCGGGCGGTGCGCGTGCACATCAGCCACGAGCTCGGCCTCGACCCCGAGGAGCACCCGAGCCCGATGGTGGCCGCCGTGTCGTCGTTCGTGATGTTCTCGATCGGCGCGGTCGTTCCGCTGATCCCCTACCTGCTGGGGTTCGACTCGCTCGTGGCCGGTCTGGCGGTGGGCGCGGTCGGGCTGCTGGTCGCGGGCGCCGTGGCCTCGATGTTCACCGCCACCACCTGGTGGTGGGGCGCGATCCGGCAGCTGCTGTTCGGCGCGCTCGCGGCGGGGGCGACGTACGGCGTGGGCAGCCTGCTGGGGGTCGGCCTGGCCTAGGCGTCGAGGCGGGCCAGCTCGTCGTCGGTCAGCTCGAGGTCGGCCGCAGCCGCGGAGTCGATGATCGAGCTCGGGCGCTTGGCGCCGGGGATCGGGATCACGCACGGCGACTGCGCGAGCTCCCACGCCAGGGTGACCTGCTGAGGGCTCACCCCGCGCTCCGCGGCGACCTCGGCGAAGGCCGCGTGCTTGTCGCCGACTCCCTTGGCCGACGAGAGCCCACCCAGCGGGGACCAGGCCAGGAACGCGAGCCCGAGCTCCTCGCACACGTCGATCTCGGGCCGGCTGCTGCGGAACGCCGGGGAGAACTGGTTCTGCACGCTCACCAGCGCGTCGCCCAGCACCCCGTGGGCCAGGCGGATCTGCTCCGGGTCGGCGTTGGAGAGTCCGACCATCTCGACCTTGCCGGAGTCGTGGATCTCCTTGAGGGTGTCGATCACCTCGGCGTAGTCGACCTCCGGGTCGGGCCGGTGGTGCTGCCACAGGGCGATGCGCTCGACGCCGAGCCGGCGGAGGCTCTCGTCGACGGCCCGCGTGAGGTGGTCGCGGCTGCTGTCGAGGTCCCACTCGCCGTCCGTCGACGCGCACGTGCCCGCCCTTGGTCGCCAGCAGCACCTGGTCGCGGACGCCCGAGCTCGTCGAGCAGGCCGGCGACCAATGTCTCGTTCGCGCCCTGCGCCCGCTCGCCGAGCTCGTCGCCCGGCCCGTAGGCGTCTGCGGTGTCGAACAACGTGACCCCGGCGTCGAGCGCCGCCCGCACCGTGTCGGCGAGCTGCTCGCGCGGCTGGGTTCCGGTCTGGTCGAAGGTCATCAGCCCCAGCCCGATCGCGCCCACCGCGTGCTTGCCGATCATCCGGTCTGCATGCCGTCGACCCTAGGCGGTGAGTGGGCTGGTCGCCGTCCGGAGGCAGCTCCGCACTGTCGGTGGGCACCGGCACACTGCTGGGCATGGTGATGGCGATGGTGCTGGTGTTGCTCGTGGGGCTCGCGGCTCGGCGCGGCGGTGGGCGTGCTCTGGGCGCGCTCGCGACCGGCGTACGCCGACCGCGTTGCTCGACGCGGGCGTCGACCGGGCCGAGCTGCTGCTGGGCCTCGACCGGCTCAGCGACCAGATGCGCGACCTCGACCACCAGCGGGCCTCCTGGCAGGGCCAGCTGAGCCAGCAGGTCCTCGACGTCCGGCTCGCCACCGACACGCTGCGGCGCGAGACCCAGACGTTGTCCACGGCGCTGCGCCGGCCCCAGGTGCGCGGCCGCTGGGGCGAGATGCACCTGCGCCGCGCGGTCGAGCTGGCCGGGCATGGTCGACCGCTGCGACTTCACCGAGCAGGCCCACACCGTGACCCGCGACGACGCCGTGCAGCGGCCCGACCTGGTCGTCCAGCTCGTGGGCGGCCGGCGAGTGGTCGTCGACGCCAAGGTTCCGCTCGACGCCTTCCTCGACGCGACCGGCACCGATGACGACGACGAGCGCGAGGCACACCTGGCGCGCCATGCCCGGCAGCTGCGCCACCACGTCGACCTGCTGGCCTCCAAGCGCTACTGGCGCTCGCTCGAGGGGTCGCCGGAGTTCGTGGTGCTGTTCGTGCCGGCCGAGTCGTTCCTGTCGGCAGCCCTGGCCGCCGACCGCGACCTGCTCGACGACGCCGCCGCCAAGCAGGTGGTGGTCGCCACGCCGACGACGCTGATCGCCCTGCTGCGCACCGTCGCCCACGGCTGGCGCCAGGAGGCGCTGGCCGACCGGGCCCAGGAGATCCACCAGCTCGGCCGCGAGCTCCACGAGCGGCTGGTCACGCTGACCACCCATGTCGACAACGTCGGCCGGTCGCTCAACGCCGCGGTCGGCCACTACAACGCCGCAGTGGGCTCGCTCGAGTCGCGGGTGCTGGTCTCGGCCCGTCGCTTCGGCGACCTGGCCGTCACCGACGACGACCTTCCCCGCCCGCGCCCGGTGGTCGCGCTGGCCCGGCGCGCCGCCCCGACCGAGCCGGCCGAGCCACCTAGCGTGGCCCTGTGAGCCACACCCGGGCGATCTGGGACGACGGCCGCGAGCCCGGCCGTGCCGTCGTCGCGCTCGGCGTCGCCGTCGCACTCAGTGCCATCGTGGTCAACGTGGCCATGGTCGGGCGGGTGACCATGTTCTTCGACCTGTGGTTCGTGCTGCTGTGCCTGGGCGTGGCGCTGCTGGTGCGCCCGCGCGACTTCTTCACCGTCGGCGTGCTGCCGCCGTTGATCATGGTGGGCAGCTTCGCGGTGCTCGCCGTCGACCGGCCCGAGGCGATCGCGAGCGCGCACGACGGCATCGTGCAGGCGGTCGTCTCCGGACTCGCCCACCACAGCGTGGCCCTGGTGTGCGGCTATGCCCTGTGCCTGGTGACGTTGTTCGCCCGCCAGCGCGTGGCGCGCTGAGCGCGAGCGCCGGCTACGCCACGAACCTCGACGGGTCGCCGGCGCCCAACCTGACGAGCTCCGGCACGCCCTCCGACCAGTCGATGACGGTGGTGGGTTCCGCGGGCGTCTCCCCTGCCTCGATGACGATGTCGACGTCGTCGTCGAGCTCTTCCTTGACCTCCCAGCCCATCGTCCGGGGCTCGGACTCGCCCGGCAGGATCAGCGAGCTGGTGACCAGCGCCTCGCCGAGGGTGTCGAGCAGGGCATGGTCGAACACGTGGTCGGGGATGCGCACGCCGACGGTGCGCTTGCGTGGGTGCAGCAGCCGGCGGGGTACGTCGGGAGTGGCCGGGAGGATGAACGTGTACGGCCCCGGGGTGGCCGCCTTGATCGCCCGGAACGCCGCGTTGTCCACGTGCACGAGCTGGCCGAGCTGGGAGAAGTCGCGGCACATCAAGGTGAGGTGGTGACGTTCGTCGAGGCCGCGGATCCGCAGGATGCGGTCGCGGCCGTCGCGGTTGCCGAGCCGACAGCCCAGGGCGTAGCCGGAGTCGGTCGGGTAGGCGATCAGCGCGTCGTCGTCACGCAGCGCCGCCACGACCTGGTCGAGCAACCGCTGCTGTGGGTTGTCAGGGTGGACGTCGAGGAAGCGCGCCATGGTCCCGGACTAGGAGCCCTGTCACCGCTGGCGACTGCTGACGACCTGTGCGCGCGAGGTCGCGACGCAGCTCCGGAGGCAGCGCGAAGATCAGCGACTCCTCGGCGCTGTGCACGGCCTGCGCATCCGGATAGCCCCGCTCGGCCAGGTAGGCGAGCACGCCCGACACGAGAGCGTCCGGCACGCTGGCCCCCGAGGTCACGCTGACGGTCTTGACCCCGTCGAGCCAGGCCTCGTCGATCTCGCCGGCGTCGTCGACCCGGTAGGCCGCCTTCGCGCCCGCCTCGAGCGCGACCTCGACCAGGCGGACGGAGTTGGAGGAGTTGCCGGACCCGACCACGATCACCAGGTCGGCGTTGCGGGCGATCTCCTTGACCGCCAGCTGACGGTTCTGGGTCGCGTAGCAGATGTCGTCGCTCGGCGGGTCGAGCAGCTCGGGGAACCGCTCACGGATCGCCGCGACCGTCTCGAGGGTCTCGTCGACCGACAGTGTCGTCTGCGACAGCCAGGCCACCTTCGACGGGTCGCGAACGACGATGCCGGCGACGTCGGCCGGGCCCCTGCACCAGCTGGATGTGGTCGGGCGCCTCGCCGGAGGTGCCCTCGACCTCCTCGTGCCCCTCGTGGCCGATCAGCAGGATGTCGTAGTCCTGGTCGGCGAACCGCTTCGCCTCGTGGTGCACCTTCGTCACCAGCGGGCAGGTCGCGTCGATGGTCTTGAGCTGCCGCTCGGCGGCCTGGGTGTGCACCGCCGGCGAGACGCCGTGTGCCGAGAAGACGACGGTCTGCCCCTCCGGCACCTCGTCGAGCTCCTCGACGAAGATCGCGCCGCGGGACTCGAGGTCGGCCACCACGTGCTTGTTGTGCACGATCTGCTTGCGCACGTAGACCGGGGCGCCGTACAGGTCCAGGGCCTGTCTCGACCGTCACCACGGCCCGGTCGACGCCGGCGCAGTAGCCGCGTGGCGCGGCCAGCAGCACGGCGCTGTCGGCGACACGGGGGATGCCCAAGTCGATGATCGGCTCGGTAGTCACGCTTCCCGAGTCTAGGTGGGGTGGGGTCGTTCGCCCGATTCGCTCGTCGGCGGACCTGCTAGGCTCCCGCCCATGGCGCTGGAGACCTCCCCGCAAGCACCCGCGCCCGTCCGCCAGATCGCCAACGCCATCGCCGGCTGGGTCGACAAGCTCGGCGCGGTGTGGGTCGAGGGGCAGGTCGCCCAGGTCAGCCGGCGCCCGGGCGTCGGCACGGTCTTCCTCACCCTGCGCGACTCGGTTGCCGACATCTCCGTCCCGGTCACCTGTGCGCGCACCCTCTTCGACTCCCTCAACCCCCCGCTGGTCGAGGGCGCGAGCGTGGTGGTGCACGCCAAGCCGTCCTACTACGCCAACCGCGGCACGCTCTCGCTGGCCGCCCGCGAGATCCGGCTGGTCGGGTCTGGGCGAGCTCCTGGCCCGCCTCGAGCGCCGGCGACAGCTGCTCGCTGCCGAGGGCCTGTTCGCCCCCGAGCTCAAGCGCTCGCTGCCGTTCCTGCCCCGCCGCGTGGGGCTGGTCACGGCTCCCGACTCCGCAGCCGAGCGTGATGTCGTCGACAACGCCCGCCGCCGCTGGCCCGCGGTCGCGTTCGAGACGGCGTACGCCGCCATGCAGGGCACCCGCGCCGCCGCCGAGGTGATCGCGGCGATCGACCGCCTCGACCGCGACGAGCGCGTCGACGTGATCGTGATCGCTCGTGGCGGCGGCGCTGTCGAGGACCTGCTGCCGTTCTCCGACGAGGGCCTCGTCCGCGCGGTCGCCAAGTGCTCCACCCCCGTCGTCTCGGCCATCGGCCACGAGCCCGACCAGCCGCTGCTCGACCTGGTGGCCGACGTCCGTGCCTCGACCCCCACCGACGCCGCCAAGCTCGTCGTCCCCGACGTGGCCGAGGAGCTGCGCGTCGTCGGGGTCGGTCGCGACCGGCTCCGGGCGGCGCTGCGGGGCTACCTCGAGCGCGAGGCCCAGCTGCTCGACACCCTGCGCGTCCCGCCCGTCCCTGGCCGATCCCGGCTCGCTGCTCACCGCCCGCGCCGACGAGGTCGAGGCCCTGCGCGAGCGCGCGGTGCGCACCACGCTGCCACCGGCTCGACCGCGCCGCCGATGAGATCGCCCACCACCGGGCCCGGGCCCGCGCGCTGTCGCCCCTCGCGACGCTGAAACGGGGGTACGCCGTCCTCCTGGACGCCGACGGTCACGTGGTGACCTCGGTGGCCGATGCCGGCCAGGGTGCCGCGGTCACCGTCCGTGTGGCCGACGGCCGCGTGCACGCCAAGGTCACCGACACCGAACGACTGGAGCCCCATGCCTGACGAGAAGATCCCCTACGAGCAGGCCCGCGAGGAGCTCATCGAGGTGGTCCGCAGGCTCGAAGCCGGCGGCACCACCCTGGAGGAGTCCCTCGCCCTCTGGGAGCGCGGCGAGCAGCTCGCCACGATCTGCCAGGAATGGCTCGACGGCGCCCGGGCCCGCCTCGACGCCGCTCGCGACGAGCAGTAGCCGTCGCTCGACCGCCGATCAGGACAGCGGGTCGTCGGTCAGGGACCTGACGATGGTGAGGAGGTCGTCGGTCGGGGCCTCGCCGTAGACGAGGACCTCGTAGTCGCCGACCGACGCGGCGTACGCGTGGTCGCCGCCGGCGTCCGACCACTCCTGCCACTCGGGGACGATCGCCCCCTCGACCGTGACCGTGTCGCCCTCGACGGCGTCCTGGTCGACGTAGAAGTCGAGCAGGCTGTCGAGGTCGTCGTCCTCCTGGCGGACCCCGACGAACTTGCCCTCGTCGGTGAGCATGCCGACGCCCCACGCCGGCCGCTCGCCGGGGTCGAAGGCGACGCTGGTCGGCGTCCAGCCGTCGGGCAGGGACGGTGGGTACACCACCTGCAGGCCGGCCTCCTGGGCCGGGCCGACCACCGCGAGGTAGTCGACACGCTCGACTCCTGTCGCGTCGTTGTCGCGGAAGACGCCCCGGAAGAACACGAACGCGAGCACGACGAGGACCAGCACGATCATCGAGCCGATGCCACCGGCGACCGAGCGTTGGTAGCGCCCGGGGCGTTCGGCCGGCCGCTCCCCCTGTTCCAGGTCCGTCACGGACCTATCCTCACAGGTGCCAAATCCACCTGCGCTTTCGGCTGACGCGAGGCCGCCGATCTTGCACGATGTCTCTCACACGCGGGGTGCATCGAGCACGAGGGGGTCACGTGGCAGCGGAGCCACAGTTCGCCGGCATCTTCACCATGGCCGACCAGGCGTCGATCGAGGGGCAGCGGCGCCAGATGCGGATGCTGCGTTTCGAGCTCGGCACGGTCCTGGTCGGCGCGTTCCTCGGCGCCATCGACGACGACGCTCGCGCATCATCTCGGCCGTGGCCTTCGTGCTCGCGATCGTGATGCGCGCCGCGCGGCGCCACCAGCAACCCGATCGCCGACTGGCACCAGGGCGCGCGGCCGCCGAGTCGGTCAAGACGCTGTGCTGGCGCTACGCCGTGTGCGCAACCCGTTCGGGCGCGACGTCGACGACGCAGAGGTCGACCGCGAGTTCGTGCAGCGGCTCGACGACATCATGGCCGACCTCTCCGGGCTGCACGTGATGCCGCCCTCCGAGATCCCCGACGACCAGATCACCGCCTGGATGCGCGAGACCCGCGCGCTGCCGCGTGAACGAGCGCAAGGAGGTCTACCAGGTCCAGCGCATCGACGACCAGCGGCACTGGTACACCGCCAAGGCCCGCGGCGGCAGGCGTCAAGAGCCAGCGCTGGGGACTTCGCCGTGCTGCTCCTCGAGTGCGCCGGCGCCACCATGGCAGTGCTCAGCCTGGGCAACATGTCGGGCTTCGGTCCGTTCGGCCCCGGCACCCTGCTCGGCGTCGTCGCCGCGCTGATCGCCGCGGCCACCGCGTGGACCCAGGCCCAGCAGTACAGCAACCTCGCCGCGGCCTACCGCATCGCCCAGCAGGAGCTCTCCTCGATCCGCGACCTGATCGCGCGCCCGCTCGAGGAGACCGGACTGGGCGGCCTTCGTCGACTCGGCCGAGGGTGCGATCTCGCGCGAGCACACCATGTGGCAGCGCCGCGCGCACCGGAGGTGCCGGTTGACGCCCAGCCGGCCCGCTCGGGGAGTAGCGCCGGTGGCCCAGATCTTCGTCTCGCACAGCTCGGCCGACAACGCGTTGGCCCTGCAGGTGCGCGTCGTGCCTGGGCGACCTCGGCTACGACTCGGTGTTCCTCGACGTCTCGCCCACCGACGGGCTCGTCCCCGGCGCCGCCTGGCGCGACCAGCTGTTCACCAACCTCGACCGCAGCGACGCCCTCGTCTTCGTCGGTACGCCGGCCGCGAACGCCTCGCAGTGGTGCCACTCCGAGCTGGCCCTGACCCGCTGGCTGCGCAAGCCGATCCTGTCGCTGCTCTTCGACGGCGTCGACCCGCACGAGCTGGTGGCCGACATCCAGGGCATCAACCTCGCGTCCTCGGCCGACCTCTCCCCGGACCTCATCCGTGCAGGGCTGGTCGCCCTCGGTCTGGAGCAGGCCGAGCGGTGGGACGCCACGCGCTCGCCCTTCCCCGGGCTGCGGCCGTTCGACGAGTCCTACGCGCCGGTGTTCTTCGGGCGCGAACGCCAGGTCGACCAGCTCCGCCAGCTCGTCGACCCGCCGGGCCGCGCGCGCCAGGGCGTCGTCGTACCCGTCCTGGGCCCCTCCGGCAGCGGCAAGTCGTCCCTGGTGCGCGCCGGGCTCGTCGCGGCGCTGCGACCCGCCCCCGACTGGGTCGTCTCCGACCCGTGGACGCCCTCCGACGCGCCGCTCGCCGAGCTGTCGCTCGCGCTCGCCCACGCGGCGAAGCGGCACGAGGTCGCTCTCGACGCCGACGACTGCCGGCGACCTGCTCACCACGTCCGGCGGCATGACGGAGTACCTGCGCAAGCTCCGACAGGACGCCACCGTGCCCGCGGACGCGCGCGTGCTCGTCGTGGTCGACCAGGCCGAGGAGCTGGTCACGCTCACGGCCGAGTCGGAGCGGCAGGCCTTCCTGGAGGCGCTGGCCCTCAGCTGCACCCCGCCCTCGCCACTGCGCGTGGTGATGACCGCGCGGACGGACATGTGGGACAGCGTGTCGGCTCTGACCAACCGCTTCGAGATGACGGTGGCGACGGCGGTGCTGCACGTACCACCGCTCTCCCGCGCCGACCTTGCGCGCGTCATCGCGGAACCCGCCAAGCGTTCCCACCTCGCCCTCGAGGACGGCCTGCTGCAGCGGCTCGTCGAGGACACCGAGAGCGGCGACGCGCTGCCGCTGCTCGCCTACACGCTCCAGCGGATGACCACCCTGGCCAAGGACGGCCAGCTCACCCACGCGCTGTACGACGGCGTGGGCGGCGTCCGCGGCGCGATCGCGTCGCGGGCGGGCGAGGTGGCACATGGCACTCGCTCGCAGGCCGAGGTCGCGGCGGCGATCCTGCACATCGTCGGCACCGGTGAGGGCCGTCCCGTCACCCGCCTGGCCCGTCTCGACACGGTGCCCGCTGCGCAGCGCGAGATCCTCGACGACCTCGTCGATGCTCGCCTGGTCGTCATCCGCGAGAGCGCAGGCCAGCAGGTCTACGCACCGGCCCACGAAGCGTTGTTCTCCGCCTGGCCGCCGCTCGCCGAGATGATCACCAACCGCCACGACGACCTCCGGCTGCGCAGTCGGCTCGAGCGCCGGGCCGCCGACTGGCGGGAGGCGGGCGGCGGTGCGTCCGGCCTGCTGTCCGGCGACGAGCTCGACCAGGCCGCCACCTGGGAGGAGCGCAACCCCGACCTGCGAACGCCCGACATCACGGCGTACGTCGCGGCGTCGACGCACCGGGCCCGGCGCAACCGGCTGCTCCGGATCGGCACCGGCGCTGTCGTCGCCGGGCTCGCGTTCGCCCTGGTGGCCGTGCTGCTGGTCAACGCGCGCGACGACCGGATCCGGGCCCGCGAGGCCAGGGTGGGCGAGCTGCGGGCCATCGCCGAGCGGGAGCTGGTGCACGACCCTGTCGCTGCCGCGATCGCGCTCCTCGCGGCGTACGAGGTCGACCCCGACGACAGGGAGCTGCCCGGGCTGACCCGCCAGCTGCTGCGCTCCCCTGCTCGTGACGCGATCACCGACGAGGATCCCAGCGCCGCTGCCCTCCAGGTGTCGGTCGGCACGCACCGGGCAGTCGCCTCGACCACCAGTGCGCTGGGCACGCTGGTCGACACACGCACCGGCCAGGTCCTCGGCACGCTCCCGTCGGGACTTGCCGTCTCGGTGCGTCGCGACGACCGTGTCGCCGTCTTCGCGTCCGCCGGCGAGCTGCACACCTATGACCTGGGTGCGGACGAGCCGACCGAGCTCGCCGCCTTCGGCACGGGTGCCGAACGCACGGAGCTGTCGCCCTCCGGCGCACTGCTCGCCGCAGTGGTGGACGCCTACATCGAGCTGTGGGACCTGGCCGACCCGGCTGCGCCCACCCTCCTCGACACCTGGCGACCACCCGGTACCGCGATCGGCGCCGTCGCCGTCCTGGACGACGGCCGGGTCCTCGCCTCCAGCGACGCGGCCACGCTGATGATGTGGACCCCGGACCGGGCCGAGGGCTACCGCGAGATCCTGCCGGCTGGAGCCATCGACCCCGACGCCAGCGTCAGCGTCACCAACATCGACGTCGACGACGCCGGCACGCGGGCCCTGCTCGGCGCCATCTCCACCCCGGGCAACCCCCTGGTCGACCTGGAGTCCGGCGAGACGGTTGCGACGTTCCAGGCCACCGACCCCGAACGGCTCGGTGGCACCACCTTCGCCGGCGCGATGAGCCGCGACGGCAGCCTCGCCGGGCTCTTCGACATCGCGGGCCGAGGCTTCGTCTTCGACACGGCCTCGGGCGACCTGGTGGGGCGGCTCACCGGCGGGCACACCGCGCTGGTCAACGCGATCGACTTCGGCCAGCAGGGCGAGCTGTTGACCGCCGGCCTCGACGGCCAGGTCCGCACCTGGGACGGCGCCGCGGGCAGCAACGACGGCGACGGCACCGACGCCCTGTGCGAGGAGTTCGGTCCGCGTATCGACGAGGCGAGCTGGCAGGTGGCGATGGGTGATGAGGCCTTCAGCTCGCCCTGCCCCGCGGGGTCCGGCGAGCCGGCATCGAAGCAGGCCGATCTCGCGGTCGCGGCCGCCGAGCTCGACCGGCCTCCCGTACGCCGGCCGGCTCGGGCGGTCTTCACCGACCGGTTCGACGGCCCCGCCTCGCCGTTCGCCGTCGGCACCGTGCCCGTCGGCACCGGCACCCTCGAGCAGTCGCGCGTCGGTGGCCGCTACCGGCTCGGCGTCCGCGGTGTCGGGCCGGACTTCCAGATGTGGTCGACGGTCAAGCGTGGCCTCGCCGCCTCGGCGTCGCTGTCGGTGCGGCTCCACCCGGTGTCGCCCGAGGCCCGCTGCGGCCTGGTGTGGGCCGATGCCGACACCCTGCTCAGCGTCACCTTCGCGCCGGGGTCCGGGGCCGGCAACCTGACCTGGTTCAGCGGCGGGGCGGCGTACGGGTTCCTGTCGTTCGACGGTGCGTCCGGACCTGACGCCGAGCTGGCGCTCGTCCGCGACCGAGGCCGCGTCGAGATCCGGGTCGGCGCCGCCACGGTGTTCACGATGCGCGACGACGTCGTCGACGACCCCCTCGACATCGGTCTCGTCGCGGTCGGCGGCGGCACCACGTGCGACTTCGACGACCTCGTCGTGCGCTCCGCGGGCCCCTAGGATCACGTCCATGAGCAACCCGACGCGTCCGGACCGCAACCTCGCGCTCGAGCTGGTACGCGTCACCGAGGCCGCGGCGATGGCCGCGGCCCGATGGGTGGGTCGCGGCGACAAGAACGACGCCGACCAGCAGGCGGTCAACGCCATGCGCTACATGATCAGCTCGGTCGGCATGCGCGGCACGGTCGTCATCGGCGAGGGCGAGAAGGACAACGCCCCGATGCTCTACAACGGCGAGGAGGTCGGGGACGGCACCGGCCCGGAGTGCGACGTCGCGGTCGACCCGATCGACGGCACCACGTTGACCGCCAAGGGCATGAACAACGCGATCGCCGTGATGGCCGTCTCCCCGCGACACACGATGTTCGACCCGTCGGCGGTGTTCTACATGGAGAAGCTCGTCACCGGGCCCGAGGCTGCCGACGTCGTCGACATCCGCAAGCCGGTCGCCGAGAACATCCACGCCGTCGCCAAGGCGAAGGACATGCACGAGCACGACGTCACCGTCGTGCTGCTCGACCGGCCCCGCCACGCCGACCTGGTCGAGGAGATCCGGCAGACCGGTGCGCGGATCAAGTACATCCCCGACGGCGACGTCGCCGGCGCGATCATGGCCGCCCGGCCCGACACCGGCGTCGACCTGCTGCTCGGCATCGGTGGCACCCCCGAGGGCATCATCGCGGCGTGCGCGATGAAGTGCACCGGCGGGGTGATCCAAGCCAGGCTGTGGCCCAAGGACGACGACGAGCGGCAGCGGGCCCTCGACGCAGGCCACGACCTCGACCCCGACACCATCCTCACCACCGACCAGCTGGTGAAGGGCGAGGACTGCTTCTTCGTGGCCACCGGCATCACCGACGGTGAGCTGATGAAGGGCGTGCACTTCCGGTCCCAGGGTGCGGTCTCCCACTCGCTGGTGATGCGCTCGCGCAGCGGGACCATCCGCCAGATCGCCGCCGAGCACCGCTTCGAGAAGCTCCGCGAGTTCTCCGAGATCGACTACGAGAGATAGACCGCCTCCTCGACCGACGAGGCAGCGTCCAACGCGGCCAGCACTTCCGCGATCACCCGCGGGTCGAAGGCGAGGCCGGCGTGGGAGGCGGTCACCTCGACGGGTACGGCGAGGGGGTCGACGCAGGCGCGCCAGTCGACGATGCCGTCGCGCTTGGAGTAGATCGCGGTGAACGAGACGTCGGGCGGCAGCGGCTGCCGGCTCTCCTCGAAGCTCTGACGGGCGCAGTCGCCCGCGACGCAGTCCTCGGACATCAGGCCCGGCCAGCCGGCGCGACTGAGCCGGACGAGCATCTCCACGCTGCGGCTCAGCGTCGCGTGGTGGGCGCCCGGCGCCAGCATCGGGCTGCCGAGGGTGACGATCCCGGCGACGAGGTCTGGTCGGCGTACGGCCAGACCGCGGGCCAGCATCCCGCCCAGGCTGTGGCCGACGATCTGCACCCGGGACCCACGCCGCAGCGCGATCGCCTCCAGCCGACTCTCCAGCTGGGCGGCGGCGTTGAGGGTGCAGCCCGCGTTGAGGTGGATCGAGGAGCGGTAGGTGCGGTAGCCGTGCTCGCGAAGGACCCGCGACATCGGGCGGAGCGTGCTGTCGCCGGCGAGGAATCCGGGCACCAGGATCACCGGGGTGGCGTGGCGGACGGGGACCGGTCCGGCGTACGGCGACCGGCGGCGCAGGCGGCCGCGCTCGATGGCGCCCAGGGCGAACCGGCCCGCCTCGGTGACGGCGCTCGCCTCGCGCAGCACCGCACCGACCCTCGGGGCGGAGAAGCCCTCGGGGGTCAGCCACGGTGCCAGCGGCCCCGATCCGACTGCGGTCACACCCTTGAGGTTACCCAGAGGTAACCCCTGATACGTCGTTTGCTTGGATGGACGTCATGACGGCCGAACGAGCACACGAGGCGGTCCCCGTCTCAGGTGAGCAGTTCGCCCCGGGCGCACCGGGCGTGCAGCTGTGCTACCAGACCTTCGGCGACCGCGGCAGCGACCCGCTGCTGCTGGTGATGGGCCTCGGCGGGCCGATGACCTGGTGGGACCCCGAGCTCTGCACGATGCTCGCCGAGCGGGGCTTCTACGTCATCCGCTACGACAACCGCGACACCGGCCGCTCCACGAAGGTGGGCGGACGCGTGACCCGGGCGATGTTGGTCAAGGCGTTCACCGGACGCCCGGTGCGGACGCCGTACCGCATCCGCGACATGGCCGCCGACGCCGTGGCCCTGCTCGACCATCTCGGCCTGGAGTCGGCCCATCTCGCCGGGGTCTCGATGGGCGGGATGATCGCCCAGACTCTTGCCCTCGAGCACCCACGGCGGGTGCGGTCCTTGACCAGCATCATGTCGACGACGGGCAGGCGCTCGGTGGGCTGGCAGCACCCTCGCCTCCTGCCGGTGCTGATGATGCGCCGCGGCCGCGGCCGCACGGCGTACGCCGAGGGCAGTGCCGCCATCTGGAACCTGATCGGCTCGCCTCTCTACCCCAACGACCCGGCCGACGTCCTCGCCAAGGCCGAGGCGACGTTCGACCGCGGCTGGTCCAACAGCGGCGTACTCCGCCAGATGCTGGCCGTGACCACCCAGGACAACCGCACCCAGCGGCTGCACGCCCTGCGCATCCCCGCCCTCGTCATCCACGGCACGGCCGACAAGATGGTGCACCCCTCGGGCGGACGCGCGACGGCCGCGGCGATCCCCGGCGCCGAGCTGCTGCTCATCGACGGGATGGGCCACGACCTGCCGCCGGCACTGTTCGAGACGTTCGCCGACGGCATCCGGCGTACGGCAGACCGCGCCTAGCACTCGCTGGTCGAGGAGGGCCGTCAAGGCCCGTCACGAGACCCGGAACAGGTCTGTTCTCCCGTCACCGGGTCTCGTGACGGTCGCTGCGCGACCTCCTCGACCAGCGATGCGGTCAGTCGGACAGGCGCTCGCCGGTGTCGGTGTCGAAGACGTGCACGTTGCGCGGGTCGGTGGTGACGTAGATGCGGTCGCCCTTGGTGACGTGGTCGCGGCCGGAGACCCGGACGATCACGTTGGACGGGGTGCCCTCGACGTCGCAGTTGCCGTAGACGAAGCCGTCGGCACCGAGCTCCTCGACCACGGTCACGTCGACCGGCAGGCCACCCTCGCCGTCGGAGACCAGGCGCCAGGCCTCGGGACGGACACCGACGGTGATGTTGGTGTGGCCTTCGCCCAGCTGCTTGGAGGCGGCGGGGTCGACCGGAACCAGGTAGTTCCCGATCTGGGCCTTGCCGTCCTTGGAGTGCGCCTTGATGAGGTTCATCTGCGGGGAGCCGATGAAGCCGGCGACGAACAGGTTGACGGGCCTGTCGTAGAGCTTCAGCGGGGTGTCGACCTGCATCAGCTCGCCGAGGTTCATCACCGCGACCCGGTCGCCCATCGTCATGGCCTCGACCTGGTCGTGGGTCACGTAGACGGTGGTGACCCCGAGGTCGGACTGGAGCTTGGCGATGTCGGTGCGGGTCTGCACGCGCATCTTGGCGTCGAGGTTGGACAGCGGCTCGTCCATGCAGAACACCTGCGGGTTGCGGACGATCGCGCGGCCCATGGCGACGCGCTGGCGCTGACCACCGGAGAGCGCCTTCGGCTTGCGCTGCAGGAACTCCACCAGGCCGAGGATCTTGGCCGCCTCCTGGACGCGCTTGTCGCGCTCCTCCGAGGGGACCTTCGCCATCTTCAGGGCGAACGCCATGTTGTCGGCGACGGTCATGTGGGGGTACAGCGCGTAGTTCTGGAACACCATCGCGATGTCGCGGTCCTTCGGCGGGACGTGGGTGACGTCGCGGTCACCGATGAAGATCTTGCCGCCGTTGATCTCCTCGAGCCCCGCGAGCATGCGCAGGGTCGTGGACTTGCCGCATCCCGAGGGGCCGACGAGAACCATGAACTCGCCGTCGCCGATCTCGAGGTCGATGCCGGGGACCGTGGGCTTGTCGTTGCCCGGGTACCACCGCTGTGCCTTCTCGAAAGTCACTGTGGCCATGCTGATGCAACTCCTTCACCGGCAGGTACGTGCCGGACGATCCGTAGTGAAGTGACGACTGTCACGCTATTGCCGGTGTCAAGCGCGGTGGTCACACACGTGAGGACGGACTTCAGCGAGTCGCCCGCGATCAGGGGCATCTCCATCACGACCGACTCGTTGGCGTTGGGGTCCAGCAGGATGCGGACGGCCTCCTGCCCCATCTCGAAGAACGGCAGGGCCACCGAGGCGAGGGTCGGGCGCATCCACCGGCCGAGCTCGCTGCCGTCGAACGAGACCACCGAGACGTCGTCGGGTACCTCGAGAGGGACGTCGGCCAGGGCGTGGTAGACGCCCCAGGCGATCCGGTCGTTGAGGCAGACGACCACCCGAGGGCGCCCGCCGGCGGCCAGCCACGACGACAGGGCGTCGTACGCGGCGTCCAGGGACCACGGGCACTCCAGCCAGGCCGCGACGTCGGTGTCGTCCTCCTTCAGGCGTTCGACGAGCCCGGCGAGCCTGGCGCCGGCCAGCGCCTCCGGGGTCGGCCCCTCGCCCACCACGACGATGCCGTCGCGCACCCCGATGCCCAAGATCGCCTCGGCCGCCCGGCGTCCGCCGCCCCGGTCGTCGGGAAGCACGCTGGGGTACGGCGCGGCGTCGTCGACGCAGTTGACGGTGACGACCCGCGTGCCTTCGAGGCCCTTCGGGAGCGTGATCGTCGAGGTCGTGCGGGTGACGAAGAGCAGGCCGTCGACCTGGCGGTCGACGAACTCGTGCACCAGGTCGGTCGTCACGCCCGCGTCGCCGTCCGATCTCCCCGATCATCAGCACGTGGTCCTGGGCGCGGGCCGCTGCGTTGGCGCCGGCGAGGATGCGCGCCGAGAACATGCCGCCCGCGACGTAGTCGGTGACCACACCGATGATCCGGGTGGTGGCGGTGCGCAGGCTCTGGGCGGTGCGGTTGGGGCGGTACCCGAGGTCTCGCGCCGCCCGGATCACGCGCTCCTCGGTGTCGCTGGAGATCCGCATCTCCAAGGTGCGCCCGTTGAGGATGTACGACGCGGTGGTCGCCGCCACGCCCGCGCGAGCGGCCACGTCGCTGAGGGTCGGCTTGCTCGACCGGGGCACGCCTCCTCCTTCCGGGAGCCGGTTGGATCGAACCAATCCGCGCGGCAGGTGAACGAACGACGGCGGTTGCGTTTCGGGATCGTTGCTTGACACCCGGAGGGACCCGCCGGAATGATCCTGCTGATTCGTTTCAGCAGGTGAGGTCTATCACATGCGGGGTCGGATCGGCAGTCCCAACGAGGCGCCTGCGAAACAGCAGCTCGGGAATGGCGCCGCAGCGCGAGACACGAGGAGAACTCCCAGGATGCGATTCCCCGTCAAGAAGAGCACATCCCTGCTCGGCGTCGCGGCGCTCGCCGCTTCGCTGGCCCTGACTGCGTGTGGTGGTGACGACGGCGGCGGCGGCGACGCGCGACACCGTCACCATCTGGAGCAGTGTCGACACCCCGGTCCGCGAGGGCCTGACGAAGGTCCTCACCGAGAAGGCGGAGGCCGAGGGCTACACGATCGACTGGCAGAACGTCGAGAACATCGACAAGATCATCATGACCAAGATCCAGGCCAACGACACCCCGGACATCGCCATCATCCCGCAGCCCGGCGTGGTCAGAAACATGGTCGAGCGCGGCGCAGGCGAGCCGCTGGACGACGTGGTCGACATGGCCGCCCTCGAAGAGACCATGACGTCCGGCACCATCGATGCCGGCAGGATCGACGACGAGCTCTACGGCCTGCTCGTCAACATGAACGTCAAGAGCCTCGTCTTCTACAACAAGATGGCCTGGGACGAGGCGGGCTACGAGGCGCCCACAACCATCGACGAGCTCAACGCCCTCACCGAGCAGATCAAGGCCGACGGCGGCACCCCCTGGTGCATGGGCATCGAGGACGGTGCCGGCACGGGCTGGCCTGCCACGGACTGGTTCGAGGACCTCGTCATGCGCTACGCCGGCGCCGACGGCTACAACCAGTGGGTCACCGACGAGCTGCCGTTCGACTCCGAGCCCGTGCGCGAGGCTGCTGCGGAGTTCGAGGAGCTGATGTTCACCGAGGGCAACGTGCTCGGCGGCCGCGGGGCGATCACCAGCACCAACTTCGGAGATGCTGGCGACCCGATGTTCGACGCGGAGCCCGACTGCTGGATGTACAAGCAGGGCTCGTTCATCACCGGCTTCTTCCCGGAGAGCGCGACCGCCGACCTCGACGCCAACGTCGGTGTGTTCGGCTTCCCGCCGGCCGAAGCCGGCGGCGAGAACCCCGTCCTCGGTGGTGGCGACATGGCGGTGATGATCGACGACTCCGAGTCGACCAAAGCGGTGATGGCCCTGATGGCGTCTGAGGACCTCGGCAATGAGGCAGCGCCCAACGCCGCCTATCTCTCGCCGCACAAGACGTTCGACATGAACCTGTACCCGAACGAGCTCACCAAGAGCTACGCAAAGGTCGCCTACGAGTCCACGGCGTTCCTGTTCGACGGGTCCGACCAGATGCCGGGCGAGGTCGGTGCGGGGACCTTCTGGTCCGAGATGGTCAAGTGGATCTCGGACGACCAGGACCTCGACACCACGCTGACAGCACATCGACGAAAGCTGGCCCAGCTGACGCGATGACGTAACCAACCGCAGGGGTGGGGCGCCCGTCTTCGCGGCACCCCACCCCTGCGCTCGTCGTTCCTCACCTACGACCTTGCTCCTGCCAGGAGCCAGTGGAAGGTTGACCTCATGGCGTCGAAGATCATCACCGCGCTGATCACGGTCCTCGCCGGTGTCAGCGCGGCACTCGCGTTGTACTGGGTGCTCAACAAGATCGCCGAGCTGCTCCCGGGCAGGAACGAGCACCGGATCAAACCTTTCCTCTACATCCTGCCCGCCTATCTCGCGCATCACCCTCTACCTCGTCTATCCCGCGATCCAGACCGATCATCGACAGCTTCCGCGACGAGGCGTCGGTCGAGTTCGTCGGGTTCGAGAACTACACCGAGCTGCTGAGCTCGCCGGACTTCCGCGACACGCTCTTCAACACGTTCCTCTGGCTCCTGATCGTGCCGGCGGCCACGGTCGTCATCGGACTCGCGGTCGCCGTCCTGGCCGACCGGCTGAAGCCCACGGCCGAGAACCTCGTGAAGACCATCATCTTCCTGCCGATGGCCATCAGCCTGGTCGGCGCTTCGGTGGTGTGGAACTTCATCTACGAGGCCAGGCCCAAGGGCCAGCCGCAGGTCGGCCTCCAGAACGCCGTGATCGGGCTGTTCGGGCTCGATCCCGTCGCCTGGCTGGAGACGAGCGACTTCCACCTCAACAGCCTGATGCTGATGCTGGTGCTGCTGTGGTCCCAGGTCGGCTTCTCGATGGTGCTGCTGTCGGCGGCGGTGAAGGGCGTGCCCGGAGACACCCTGGAAGCCGCTCGCATCGACGGCGCCAGCGAGCAGGCAGACCTTCTTCCAGGTCGTCGTGCCGCAGATCAAGGGCACCATCATCACCGTCTACGTCACGGTGACGATCGGCGTGATGAAGATCTTCGACATCGTCTACACGATGACCAACGGCCGGTTCAACACCAACGTGATCGGCAACGAGTTCTGGAACCAGCTCAGCACCTTCTTCAACAACGGCCGGGCTGCGGCGATCGTCGTGATGCTGATGATCGCGGTGATCCCGCTCATGATCTACCAGGTCCGTCACTTCAGGGCTGAGGAGGCCGCGGCATGACCGACGTACGTACCACCGCCGCGGCTGCCACTCCCACCACGCCCACACGCCGCCGGGTGAGCAAGACCGACCCCAACCCGGCGAGGGCCGGCTGGGCGACCAAGCTCGTGCTCGCTGCGTTGTGCTTCCTGTGGTTGGTGCCGATCCTGGGCACCCTCGATCACCTCGTTCCGCCCCGTGTCCGACGCCGAGAGCTCCGGGCTGGTGGACCATCATCACCAACCCGTCCACGCTCGGGAACCTCACCCTGGAGAACTACGACCAGGCGCTGACCGGGCAGGTCGACATGGGCAACGCCTTCATCAACAGCCTGGCGATCACGCTGCCGGCGACGTTCATCCCGATCCTGATCGCGGCGTTCGCGGCGTACGCCTTCACGTTCATGGAGTTCTGGGGACGCGACTTCCTGTTCCTGGCGATCGTCAGCCTGCTGGTGGTGCCCAACTACGTGGCGCTGGTGCCGATGCTGAAGATCTACGGCGAACCTGGAGCTCAACGGCACCTTCCCGGCAGCCTGGCTCGCGCACATCGGGTTCGGCATGTCGCTGGCCATCTACATCCTGCGCAACTACATGGCCACGCTCCCGAGGACGGTCATCGAGTCGGCGAAGATCGACGGGGCCAGCCACTTCCAGACGTTCTTCAGGCTGATCCTGCCGATGTCGGTGCCGGCCCTGGCGGCGTTCGCGATCTTCCAGTTCCTGTGGGTCTGGAACGACCTGCTGGTGGCCCTGGTCTTCGTCGGGCCCGGCGAGAACGAGCCGTTGACCATCGCCGCCACCGAGCTGACCGGTCAGCTCGGCCAGGGCTGGAACCTCGTCACGGCAGGCGCCTTCGTCACGATGCTCGTGCCGATCGCGGTGTTCCTGGCGCTGCAGCGGTTCTTCGTCCGCGGCCTGACGGCGGGCGCCGTCAAGGGCTGAGCCGGACCTCGCTGGTTGAGGAAGGCGTCGCTAGCGCCTGTCACGAAACCAGCGTGACCTGAATGGTTGCGCTGGTTTCGTGACGGGCCTGACGGCCCTCCTCAACCAGCGGATTGTCAGTAGGTCCCGAGGATCTTCTTGGGCGTGCCCGGCGGTGGGAGGCGCTGGACGGAGACGCTGGCCATCAGGGCCATCCCCTTGACGCGGACGACCGGGGACTCGGGGCCGAGCTGGGGGGCGACCTTGTCCTTGGCCTGGTGGAACTCACCCATGATCGGTACGCCGCTGACGACGACGTTGGTGCCGGCGTCGACGATCACCTTCACATCGCCCATGATCGCGTTGGCGGTGATGGTGATGTCGCGCTCGGCGAAGGTAGCGGTGCGCAGGTCGAGCGTCACGCCGCCCATCAACGCGAACGCCGTGTGGTGGGCCGGGACCAGCCAGGCACCCTGCCGCTTGCACTCGCCCATCACGGCCATCGAGGAGTTGTGCGTGGTGGTCGCCGGCAGGACGTCGCGCCGGGGCACCGGCGGGCTGCTGGGCTCGTGCGCCGGCAGGTCGACCGTGATCGGGACCAGGTCGGCGTAGGTCTTCGCGGCGTACGTCGCCTCGAGCCGCTCGTCGAGCTCGTCGAGGTCGATCCGCCCCTCCCCCGCGGCCATGCGCAGGATCTCCGCGACCTTGTGGCGGTCGTCGTCGGAGACCCGCAGCTGGGCCGGGTCCCCGCCGAAGTCCTTGCGCTCGATCGACATGAGGACAGACTACGACTCGCCCGTTGGACGGCGGGCGACGAGGACGTCGCGCTGGATGGCCTGGTCGACACGGTGCTCGAACCCCCGGTAGGGACCGTCGTCCATCGGCTCGAGCCCCGCGTCGGCGAGCACGGCAAGGGCGTCGGGACGGGCGGCGACGTGGGTGTTCCAGGCGATGCCCATCACCCCGCCCGGCCTGAGCACCTCCGCCCACACGGGGACGGCGGCGCGGAGGAGCTCGAGCGGGCTGCGCGCGAGGCCCCCACCGGCATGGCTGCCGTGCTGGACGCCGTACGGCGCGTCGGTGACGACCGCGTCGAAGCTGGCCGCCCGGTGCACGGCGCGGGTGTGCAGGGTGTCGGCGTTGACGTAGTCGACGGTGACGGCGCTCCCGGCCTTCCACTCCTCCTTCGTGACGCCCACCTCGGCGTGGAACCGGCGGCCGATCTTCTTGCCGTCGCGGCGGAAGGGCGTCGTGTCGGCGGTGTGCTTGAGCCGCTTGGTCTTGAGCCACTGTCGCAGGAAGGCGGCGTAGGCCTCGAAGTCCCTCACGTCGACGTCGACGCCGGCGGCATGCCAGCCGTTCATCAGCACCTGGTTCAAGGTGGTGCCGCGACCGCACATCGGGTCGAGCACCTTCAGCGGTCGCTGCGCCGGGTCGGCCACGCCGCTCCACACGGTGACGTTGAGCAGCAGCTTGGTGAACAGCTCGTTGGTCTTGCCCGGGTACTTCAGGATCGTGAGCAGGTCGTCGTCGAAGCGGTCGCGTCTGGGGAGCTCGACCGGCCGCAGGCTCTCGCCCTCCCGCTCGAAGAGCGCCATCGCCGTCGAGACCTCGCCGAGGTGGACCAGGTCGTCACCTGCCAGGTCGCCGTCGACCTCGAGGTACGAGACTCCGGCGATGCGCACCGGCTCCACCCGCTCGAGGCGACCGGCCAGGCGCGTGGCGGCCAGCACGCCGAGCTCGGCGACGGTGAGGTCGACCGAGCTGTCGGCGTACACGCGGTTGGCCGACGGCAGCACGAGCAGGGCGTACGTCGGCACGACCGCCAGTCTGGACTAACGTGCGATCCGTGGCCGCGACCGATCCCGACTTCGCCTACTCCGACCTCCTCCCGCTCGGCGAGGACCAGACGCCGTACCGGCTGGTGACGACCGAGGGCGTCTCGACCTTCGAGGCCGGTGGCCGGACCTTCCTCCAGGTCACGCCGGAGGCGATCCGGCAGCTGACCGCCGAGGCGATGCACGACATCGCCCACTACCTGCGACCCGCGCACCTGGCCCAGCTGCGTCGGATCATCGACGACCCCGAGGCGTCCGGCAACGACCGGTTCGTGGCACTCGACCTGCTCAAGAACGTCAACATCAGCGCCGGCGGCGTGCTGCCGATGTGCCAGGACACCGGCACCGCGATCGTGATGGGCAAGAAGTCCGAGGGAGTGCTGACCGGCGCCGACGACGCGGAGGCGATCTCGCTCGGGGTCTACGACGCCTACACCAAGCTGAACCTGCGCTACTCCCAGCTCGCGCCGATCACCATGTGGGAGGAGAAGAACACCGGCACCAACCTGCCCGCGCAGATCGAGCTCTACTCGGCGCCGGAGGATGGCGAGCACGGCCCGGCGTACAAGTTCCTCTTCATGGCCAAGGGTGGCGGCTCGGCCAACAAGTCCTTCCTGTACCAGGAGACGAAGGCGGTCTTGAACCCCAAGCGGATGCTGCAGTTCCTCGACGAGAAGATCCGCTCGCTCGGCACGGCCGCCTGCCCGCCGTACCACCTGGCCGTGGTCATCGGCGGCACGTCGGCGGAGTACGCGCTGAAGACCGCGAAGTACGCGTCGGCGCACTACCTCGACAACCTGCCGACGTCGGGATCCCTGTCAGCACACGGGTTCCGCGACCTCGAGCTGGAGGAGGAGGTCTTCAAGCTCACTCAAAGCTTCGGGATCGGCGCGCAGTTCGGCGGCAAGTACTTCTGCCACGACGTCAGGGTCGTGCGGCTGCCGCGCCACGGTGCCTCGTGCCCGGTGGCGCTGGCGGTGTCGTGCTCGGCCGACCGGCAGGCGCTCGGCAAGATCACCTCCTCCGGCGTCTACCTGGAGCAGCTGGAGACCGACCCGGCGCAGTACATGCCGGACGCCGGCGTCGCCGAGGACATCTCCGGAGGCTCGGTCGTGAGCGTCGATCTCCGGCAGCCGATGCCGTCGATCCTCGCGGAGCTCTCTCGCCACCCGGTCAAGACGCGGCTGTCGCTGACCGGACCGCTCGTGGTCGCGCGAGACATCGCGCACGCCAAGATCAAGGAACGTCTCGACGCCGGCGAGGAGATGCCGTCGTACCTCCGCGACCACGCCGTCTACTACGCCGGTCCCGCCAAGACGCCGTCCGGGATGGCCAGCGGGTCGTTCGGGCCGACGACGGCCGGCCGGATGGACTCGTACGTCGAGCAGTTCCAGGCCGCGGGCGGGTCGCTCGTCATGCTCGCGAAGGGAAACCGGTCGAAGGTCGTCACGGCGGCGTGCGAGAAGTACGGCGGCTTCTACCTCGGCTCCATCGGCGGCCCCGCCGCGCGGCTGGCCCAGGACTGCATCCGCTCGGTCGAGGTGCTCGAGTACCCCGAGCTGGGCATGGAGGCGGTCTGGAAGATCGAGGTCGAGGACTTCCCGGCGTTCATCGTGGTCGACGACAAGGGCAACGACTTCTTCACCGACCCCGCAGGTACGGTCACCGTCCCCCTCTCCGGCATCCGCGTCCGCTCCGACGGCTGAGGCTTGCCGGGCCCCGGGGCGGACGTCATACGAAGTGGTCGCTCTAGCGACCACTTCGTATGACGTCCGCATGGCTCAGGCAGTACGACGCCCCGGGAGCGGGCAGCCACGCGTGCGGAGCGCGTCCTCTATCTGCTCGAAGAAGTCGTCGGCAGCCACGCGGAGGCCGAGAAGAGGAAGTCGCAGGACGACGTCGTGGCCGAGGGTGACGTCGTTGTGCCTGAGCGCGTCGGACACCAGCTGCTCGGCCCAGGAGTGGTGGATCCCGTCGATCTCGACCACGACCCCCCATTGGTCCCAGTAGACGTCGAGGTAGTAGCGACCGTTGTGCCCACGCCGGACGACCTGACGACTCGGCTCAGGCAGCCCGCGCCTCCTGCACTCGCGAGCGAAGTCCAGCTCGCCCAGCGACCGCACACCGCCAAGGAGGTCGAGCACCACCTGGTGTACGAGCAGCCGACGCTTGTCCCGCAGGACGCGCAGCAGCTCGAGGGCGATCGGCTCCGGAGTGGCTATCCCTTGTTGCACGGTCATGGTGAGCACCAAGGCTGCTTGGCGGTCCGACCGCGCCCACAGCGCCGCACGCACCGCCGCCACCTCGGGGCGCGCCCGAGGAAGCCCATGGCCGACGACGTCGTCGGGCCGCCAGCGGCGCGTTTGCCGGATGTCGAGTCCGCGAGCGCGTCGTACCCGAGCACCGCGAGGGACCGAAACCCGGATGCGGTCGGTCTTGAACCGCTCGAGACCGGCGGCTTCGAGTGCGGAGGGGCCGTCGAGGAAGGCGCGTGGCCCGGCCTCGAAGACCGCAGCCCAGAGCTGCTGCTGACGGGTGAGCGCCCCGGTCGTGATCGACACGCACTGCGAACCCACCCGGCGCCACTGTCGCGCGCGCACCCGAGCGCGGACCTGTGCCCGGGTCACCCCGGCGGAGTACAGCTGGCGCCGCGCGATCACGCCCGCCTGTTCGGCGGCCAAGGCTTCAGCGCGTTCGATGGGTGACGTCACCGCAGGAGGGTGCCCACTCAGACAGCTCCGCCAATCGCGACGACGCGGCCCTGTGGAGGACCGCGTAACGTCATACGAAGTGGTCGTCATAGCGACCACATGTCGTACTGACGTCCGGCGGCCGCCGAAACAGAGGAGGACACCTATGCAGTGCCCGACCGACGGAACCACCCTGGTGATGAGCGAGCGCAGCGGGATCGAGATCGACTACTGCCCGCAGTGCCGCGGGGTGTGGCTCGACCGCGGCGAGCTCGACAAGATCATCGAGCGTTCCGCGACGGAGCAGGGCGCCTGGGCCAACCCGCCCGCCGCCCCAGGCGGCCCCCGCACCCCGCTACGCCACCTCAGGCCAGCGCAGCCAGGGCTACGGCACCCACCCGCGGAAGCGTCGAGAGTCCTGGCTCAGCGAGCTCTTCGACTGAGGTTCCAGCCCAACGTCATCCGAAGTGGTCGCGATAGCGACCACTTCGTATGACGTCCGCCCCGGTTCGGCGAGGATGAACCGCGTGGAGCTGGCGCGGACGGAGAGCGAGCGAGGTGAGCTCGTACTCCGGCAGCGGGAGGAGGCGGACGGCAGCACGACGATGGAGCTGCGGGCCAACGGGGTGTTCGTGATGGACACCCGCGAGACATCGAGCGAGCGGGCGCTGGCCCGGGAGGCCCTGGCGCGGCACGCCCGCCCGGTCACGGTGCTGGTCGGCGGTCTGGGGCTCGGGTTCACCCTCGCGGAGGTGCTCGCCGACGACCGCGTACGCCGCGTGGTCGTCGCCGAGATCGAGCCGGCGCTCGTCGCGTGGTTGCGCGACGGCACCGTGCCCCACGGCCCGGACCTCCTCGCGGACGAACGTGTCGAGGTCGTCGTCGGCGACGTGCGCCGGACCATCGAGGACGCGCCAGCGGTCGGGTTCGACCTGGTACTGCTCGACGTCGACAACGGTCCCGGCCACCTGGTCCACGACGCCAACGCCGAGCTCTACGGCCGGCACCTCCTGGAGGCGACCCGGCGCGCCCTGGCCGAGGGCGGGCTCGTGGCGATCTGGTCCGCGACGCACGACCAGCACCTCGACGACGTGCTGCGTGAGGTGTTCGGCGACGCCGACGCCTCGGCGTACGACGTCGACCTGCAGGGCAGAGCCGAGCAGTATTGGCTGCACTGGTCACAGCGCGGCCCGGGTACGTTCGTCGGTATGACCGACGACAACGGAGCTGGTTTCCGCGTCGAGCACGACTCCATGGGCGAGGTCCGCGTCCCGAGCGAGGCGCTGTGGCGGGCGCAGACCCAACGGGCCGTCGACAACTTCCCGATCAGCGGGCGGCCGCTCGAGCCCGCGTTGGTCCACGCGCTGGCCCGCATCAAGGCGGCAGCGGCGCAGACCAACCGCGACCTCGGCACCCTCACCGCCGAGCAGGCGCGCGCCATCGTCAAGGCGGCCGAGGAGATCGCCGACGGCACGCACGACGACCACTTCCCGATCGACGTGTTCCAGACCGGCTCGGGCACCAGCACCAACATGAACGTCAACGAGGTGATCGCCACCATCGCCCAGCGCGACGGCGTCGAGGTCCACCCCAACGACCACGTCAACGCCGCACAGTCGTCCAACGACACCTTCCCGTCGGCGATCCACGTCGCCGCGGTGCTCGGCACTCGCGACCTGCTCGACGCCCTCGCCACCCTGCACGCGGCGCTCGACCGCGCGAGCACGAGGTTCGCCGACGCCGTGAAGTCCGGCCGCACGCACCTGATGGACGCCACGCCCGTCACCCTCGGCCAGGAGATGGGTGGGTACGCCTCCGTGGTCGGGCGCGCCCGCGAACGCGTCGAGGCCGCGCTCCCCCGGGTCCGCGAGCTACCGCTGGGCGGCACCGCCGTGGGCACCGGCATCAACGCCCCGGAAGGGTTCGCGAAGCAGACCATCGCCCGCCTGAACGAGGCGACGGGTGAGTCGTTCACCGAGGCCCGCGACCACTTCGAGGCCCAAGGGGGCCGTGACGCCATCGTCGAGCTCAGCGGCGTCCTGCGCACCTACGCCGTCGGGCTGGTCAAGATCTGCAACGACCTGCGCTGGATGGCCAGTGGCCCGACCACCGGCCTGGCCGAGATCCACCTGCCCGACCTCCAGCCGGGGTCGAGCATCATGCCCGGCAAGGTCAACCCGGTGATCCCCGAGGCGACGCTGATGGTGTGCGCCCAGGTCATCGGCAACGACGCGGCCATCGCCTTCGCCGGCGCCTCCGGGAGCTTCGAGCTCAACGTGATGCTGCCGGTGATCGCGCGCAACATCCTCGAGTCCGAGCGGCTGCTGGCCAACGCCAGCCGCCTGCTGGCGACCTGCGTCGACGGCATCACCGCCGACCGCGAGCGGATGCGACGCTACGCCGAGTCGTCGCCCTCCGTCGTCACCCCGCTGAACGAGTACGTCGGCTACGAGCAGGCCGCAAAGATCGCCAAGCAGGCGCTCGCCGAAGGAAGGACCATCCGTGAGACCGTGATCGCCCTGGGCTTCGTGGAGCGCGGCGACCTCACCGAGGCTCAGCTCGACGAGGCCCTCGACGTGGAGAGGATGACCCAGGGAGTGACCAAGCGTTGATCATCGACGACCCGGCCGACGTCCGCAGCCAGTACCGCGACGAGCACAACCTCGAGCTGAGGCGCTCGGTCTGGCACCCCACGGCCGACGGCCGCGACCCGACCACCGTGGCGCTCGACGCGGTCGTCGCCGAGCGCCCGCTGCGGGTCCTCGAGGTCGGGCCCGGCACCGGCGGGTTCGCCGCCCGGGTTGCGGCCGCTCTGCCCGGCGTACGCCTGACGGCCATCGACCAGTCCGCCAGGTTCGTCGAGCTGACCCGCGCCCGTGGCATCGACGCCCGCGAGGGCGATGTCCAGGACCTGCCCTTCGGTGACGAGGCGTTCGACGTGGTGGCCGCGCTGTGGCTGCTGTACCACGCGCGCGACGTCGACCGGGCCATCTCGGAGGTCCGCCGGGTGCTCCGGCCGGGCGGCCTGTTCGTCGCGGTCACCAACGGCGACGGCCACCTCGCCGAGCTCCGCGTCGAGTCCGGTGGCGCCCCGTCGGTGACCGGCTTCAGCAGCCAGAACGGCGAGAAGCAGCTACGCGCCCACTTCGGCGAGGTGCAGCGCACCGACCTCCGGCCGCGCGCCGTCTTCGCCGACAGCCGCGTCGCCGAGGCCTACCTGCGGTCCGCGGGCGAAGACGTCGAGTGGCGGGTGCCGACGTTCGACGAGCCGCGCGAGTACGCCGGCGAGGCGACGGTCTTCTGCTGCCGCTGACCCCGCCCGCATCGGCCCACCAGCCCCGGGAGCGTGGCGGGTGGATCGGGGAAAGTGGCGGGGCCAGCGGCGGCTACCCGGCTGGCAGACCCGCTCTCGCGAGGGGTCGGCCGGCGGGGGTCACGGCGCGGTCAGCACCGCCTTGTGGGTGACCGGCTTCGAGACGTTGCCGGCCAGGTCGCTTGCGGTGGCGCGGACGAACAGCCTGCCCTTGCGCAGACCCACCAGCCTGACCGTCCAAGCGCCCTTGGCGGTCGGGTCGGCGACGGCGGCCTTGGCGCGCTTCCACGCCTTGGCCTTGGTCGCGGCCTTCGCCCAGGTCTTGCTCGTGGCCTTGTAGAAGAACCAGCCGGTCGCACGCTTCTCGATGGCCAGGACGGCGACCGAGTCGACGCCGGTGCCCTTGTCGTCGCTAGCGGTTCCCGCGAGCTTCTTCCACGAGCTGACCTCGTCGGCGACACCCTTCTTGGGCAGCGTCAGCTTGACGAGCGGGAGCACCGTGTCGGCCTCGACCGTGACCGACTCGGCCGCGACCTGCCGCGTGTTGCCCGCCTCGTCCTTCAGGACGACCTGCGGCGTGTAGGTGCCGGCCGCGGCGTAGACGTGCGTGATCGACACGCCGTCCACCCAGGCCTGGACGGCACTGCCATCGCCCCAGTTCACCCACCGCAGCAGGTAGGACGCGGGGCTGAAGTCGTCACTGAGGGACGTCTGGGTCACGTTGACCGTCGTCAGCTTCTCCCACGCCTTGCCTGGCGAGGTCGTGAAGGTGCCGATCGGCGCGGTCTTGTCACCGGGCACGATCGCCGGGAGCGCCACCACGCGCGAGTTGCCTGCGCCGTCGGTGAGCGTGACGGTCGGGCGGTAGAGGCCGTCGGCGGCGTACAGGTGGTTGATGGTGTTGCCGTTGGGCCAGGCCACGGCCGCCGTGCCGTCACCCCAGCTGACGCTGCGGCTGATCTGACCGACTGGACCGTCGTCGGTCAGCGAGGTCTGCGTGATGGTGCCGGTGCGGTCGACCCACGAGACGGTGTAGGTGCCGATCGGCGCGCTGAGGTCGGGCACGTCCTGGGTGATCGAGGCTGCCGGGCCCGAACGCTGGTTCATCGGCGTCACGGTCAGCCGGACCTGGGTGACTCCCGTGAGGTTGACCGAGGCCGACCACGACGTGACGCCGACGCTGTTGCCCGCCAGAGGAGTTCCGTTCTGGGCGTTGGTCAGGGACACGGCGTACGTCGTCGCGTTGGTCGCGGCGTTCCACGACGCGTTGACCGTGAAGTTGTCGGTCGGCTTGGTCAGGGTCATCGCGAGACCCGTGACGGGACCGGGCTTCGCGGGAGGCTTGGCCTCGGCGGGCACGGCACCGAGACCGACGACCAGCGTCGCAGCGGTGACGGCGGTGGCGGTGATGAGAGCCGCGAAGGGGCGCGGCGAGCGTGTGGTCACGAGTTCTTCCTCCCGTTGGGCGCGGACGGGATAGGGGCCCGTGGCCGCCCCGCAAGACTGGACGACTAGTCCGGTCGTGGAAGGTAAAACCGCGGAACTAGTGGCAGGTGGTCAGTACCACCCGTGACTCTGCTTGAAGCCCCACGCCGAGCACGGGCTGCCGAACCGGTCGCGGATGTAGCCGAGACCCCAGCGGATCTGGGTGACCGGGTTGGTCGCCCAGTCGGCACCTGCTGACGACATCTTCGAACCGGGCAGCGCCTGCGGGATGCCGTACGCCGACGAGTTCGGGTTGTCGGCGGTGACCCGCCAGCCGCTCTCGCTCATCCACAGCGAGTCGAGGCAGCCGAACTGGTCGGCCGAGAACCCGAACTCCGCCAGCAGCGCGCGGGCGATCGTGCGCGGGTCCTCGTCGGACAGGCTCTCGGTTCCGGTGACGGCCGGACCGTCGGGCTGGGCGAGCGCCTGCGCCTTGTCCGAGTCGACCGCGTCGCGTCGGTCCGAGCGGGAGACAGGAACCCGGGCGCGGGCGGCGAGGTCGCCGGCGCCCAGAGGAGCGACCGACGTGGCGACCGACGGACCGGTGGCCGCGGCCGCGAGCTCACCGGCGGCGTCCAGCACGGGCGTGCCGGCCGACAGCATGCCCCCGCCGACCGCCACGGCGGTCGCCATCGACGCCAGCCCGCTGGTCACGGTCGCGGTACGGAGCACCTTGCGGCTCGCCCGTGCCCGCGGCGCGGCATGCGTGCCGCGCTGTGAGCCACCCGTCGTACGACGGGCCGAACGGTCGCCACGCTGGGCGCGGCCGGCGCGATGGGAAGGGCTCACAGGGAAGTTCTCGCGTGGGTCGACGTCAGGACAGGTGGTGCTGAAGCGGTGGAACACAGGGGACGTTTCCGCACGGGAGCCGAGTCACCAGGTCACGGAACGATCACGACACCCTGCCCGGTTTCCGGCCGCCCCGGCAAAACAACGGCCCAGAAACCCCAGGTGTGAACGTAACAATTCGCACCATTCGCCACACGGATCCCACCCGGCCCCATAGGTCACGGACGGGCACCGGACGTGATACCCGGTCGACCGGGTATCACGGACGTTCGTGACGGTTGCAACCATGACAAACAGGCAGGAACGACCCCGGAGTTCCGCTTAGAGCGTGACGTTCTCCAGCATCTCGGTGACCAGCGCGGCGATCGGCGACCGTTCGGACCGGGTCAACGTGACGTGGGCGAACAGTGGGTGGCCCTTGAGCTTCTCGACCACCGCGACGATGCCGTCGTGCCTGCCCACGCGCAGGTTGTCGCGCTGCGCGACGTCGTGGGTGAGCACCACCTTGGAGCCGGCCCCGATCCGCGACAGCACGGTCAGCAGGACGTTGCGCTCCAGCGACTGCGCCTCGTCGACGATGACGAACGCGTCGTGCAGCGAGCGGCCGCGGATGTGGGTCAGGGGCAGCACCTCGAGCATGCCGCGGTCGAGGACCTCGTCGATGACGTCGCGGGAGGTGATGGCGCCGAGGGTGTCGAAGACCGCCTGGGCCCAGGGCGACATCTTCTCCGACTCCGAGCCGGGGAGGTACCCGAGCTCCTGGCCGCCGACGGCGAACAGCGGCCGGAACACCACGACCTTCTGGTGCTGGCGGCGCTCCATCACGGCCTCGAGACCGGCGCACAGCGCCAGGGCCGACTTGCCCGTGCCGGCGCGGCCGCCGAGCGAGACGATGCCGACCTCGGGGTCGAGCAGCATCTCCAGGGCGACCCGCTGCTCGGCCGACCGACCGTGGATGCCGAACGCCTCGCGGTCGCCGCGGACCAGCCGCACCTGCTTGTCGGCACCGACCCGGCCCAGGGCCGTGCCGCGGTCCGAGAGCAGCACCAGACCGCAGTGACAGGGCAGGTCGCGCGCGGCAGGCAGGTCGATCGACCCGTCGTCGTACAGCTCGTCGAGCTCGGCCGCGGTCACGTCGAGCTCGGCCATGCCGGAGTAGCCGGCGTCGGAGTCGCTGATGGCGTCGCCGCGGTAGTCCTCGGCGTCGAGGCCGACGGCCGAGGCCTTGATGCGCAGCGGCAGGTCCTTGGAGACCAGCGTGACGGCGTGGCCCTCGTCGGCGAGGTTGCGCGCAACTGCCAGGATCCGCGTGTCGTTGTCCCCGAGGCGGAACCCCGACGGGAGCGAGTCGACGTCGATGTGGTTCAGCTCGACGCGGATCGTGCCCCCGTCGGTGCCGACCGGGACGGGCTCGTCGAGGCGGCCGTGGGTGATGCGCAGGTCGTCGAGCATGCGCAGCGCGGCGCGGGCGAAGAACCCGAGCTCGGGATGGTGACGCTTGCCCTCCAGCTCGGTGATCACCACCACCGGCAGCACCACCTCGTGCTCCGCGAACCTCTTGAGCGCGCCGGGATCGGCGAGCAGCACGCTGGTGTCGAGGACGAACGTGCGGTGGGAACTGGGCTTCCTCTTCGCCTGAGGCATTGGGCACCTCTCACGACCGGCGCGGGCACCCCTGCCCCGGTCCTTGTGTCAGTTCACGCGGACGGACCAGGAGTTGGGAAGTGAGCCGGAGTGCCGGCTCCCACGCACGCGAGGGCCAGCCCCCGATGCGCGGTCGCGATATGTCACGAACTTGCCTCCCAGTACGGCGGGCTTCCCCACCCGCCGATGCATCGAAAGTACGACGACCTGTGCCTGCTTCGTGGCAACACGCCCGAACTCGTGGGTGAACGTCTAGCGTCGACCCGTCTGGATTGGCGCGGCCCGAACGTCAAGCGCCGTAGCGGCGCTCGCGCTGGGTGTAGGCGCGGATCGCGCGGAGGAAGTCGACGCGGCGGAAGTCGGGCCAGTAGGCCTCGCAGAAGTAGAACTCGCTCTGCGCCGACTGCCACAGCAAGAACCCGCCGAGGCGCTGCTCGCCGCTGGTGCGGATCACCAGGTCGGGGTCGGGCTGGCCCTTGGTGTAGAGGTGCTCGGCGATGTGCTCGACGTCGAGCACTTCCGCGAGCTCCTCCAGCGACGTGCCGCGCTCGGCATGCGCCTGGAGCAGCGAGCGCACGGCGTCGGCGATCTCGCGCCGGCCGCCGTACCCGACGGCGACGTTGACCAGCATGCCGTCGACGTCGCTGGTGCGGTCCTCGGCGTCCTTCAGGACCTGGGCAGTGGCCGCCGGGAGCACGTCGAGGGCGCCCACGGGGTGCAGCCGCCAGCGCTGCTCCTCGGCGAGCGTGGTGACAGCGCCCTCGATGATGCCCAGCAGCGTGTCGAGCTCTGGAGCGGGCCGGTTGAGGTTGTCGGTCGACAGCAGCCACAGCGTGACCACCTCGACGCCCGACCTCCTCGCACCACTGCAGCAGTGGCTCGATGTTGGCCGCGCCTGCCGCGTGGCCCTGGGCGGCGCTGGCGCCGACCGACCTGGCCCAGCGCCGGTTGCCGTCGAGCATCACCCCGATGTGCTTGGGCAGCCGGTCCTTCGGCAGCGTGTGGAGCATGCGGGACTCGTAGGCGGGGTACAGGATGCGTCTCACGCGTTCCTTCCACTCACCCACGGTGCCGATGCTAACTTCAACGAGATGACTGAAGCGGTCCGTTCTGCTCGCGAGTCGATCGCTCAAGCGGTCGGCGAGACGGTCGCGGAGATCAAGCCCCGGCTGCGGGGCTGGCTCCATCTCGGGTCCGCACCGCTCACGCTCGCGGCCGGCATCGTGCTCATCGCGCTCTCACCGACGGCCACGACCCGCATCGGGTCGGCCGTGTACGTCGTGTCGGCGCTGCTGGTCTTCACCGTCTCGGCGGTCTACCACTGCGGCCGCTGGTCACCCCGGGCCCACGGGTTCCTCAAGCGGTTCGACCACGCCAACATCTTCCTGCTCATCGCCGGCACCTACACGCCGTTCGCGCTGCTGCTGCTCGACGGCACCCAGCGCAGGGTGCTGCTCGCGGTCATCTGGTCGGTGGCCGTGCTCGGCGTGCTCTTCAAGGTGTTCTGGATCAGCTCGCCGCGCTGGCTGTACCTCCCGATCTACATCGGGATGGGCTGGGTGGCGGTCTTCTACCTCCCCGGCTTCGCCGAGGGGTCGCGCGAGCGGCTCGGCGTCGGCATCGGCACCGCCGTCCTCGTGCTGGTGATCGCCGGCGGCGCGCTCTACACGATGGGCGGGGTCGTCTACGGCTTCAAGCGGCCGAACCCGTGGCCACGCTGGTTCGGCTTCCACGAGGTGTTCCACACCTTCACGATCCTGGCGTTCGTGACCCACTACGTGGGCGTGTCGATGGCGACTTACGCCTTGCGCTGACCTCGCCGTCCCCGCATAGTGGGCGGGCTCACGTCGCGGATGGGCAACCCTGGGCGGGTCTGGTTCGTCCCTCCTAGGACATGTCTGACGAGAATCGCCCTTCCCTGACCTATCCCGCCGTCCTCGCTGGCGCCGTGGCCGCCGCGACCGCAACCGTGCTGAGCACCAGGCTCGGCCTGGTCGGCACCGTCATCGGCGCCGTGGTCGCCAGCGTCGTGAGCACGCTGGTGTCGACCGTCTTCGTACGCTGGCTCGAGCGGGCCCACGGCCGCGTCACCGCCGCCCGTGACGACGGCCCGCGCGTGTGGCAACGCCTCGCCGTGGGCGGCCTCGCGCTCGGCCTCGTCGGGGTCGCCTTCCACACCGGCCTCGGCCTGCTGACCAGCGACCTCCCCCAGGACGCCTTCGCCACCCGCCTCCTCACCCGTCTCGGCCTCTGACCCCGCTTGGCGGGGTACTCCCGTGCGGTTGACCGGCGACACGCCGACGTGAACCGGTCAACTGCACGGGACTACCCCGAAGTGAGCAGTGACTCCAGGTCGGCGGGGGTGGTGACGGGGCGCTCGCAGACCATCTCGCGGCAGACGTACGCCGCGGGGTCGCCGCCGACGGGGCCGCCGGGCGTCCAGGAGCGGGATGCCGTTGTCTCCGGCGTCCGCCACGACGACGGTCACGCCGGGCGCACGGCGGGCGGTACGTTCGAGCTCGTCGCGCGCCGTACCCTTCGGGCCGACGACCGCGACCTCCAAGGGCCCTGCGGCCACCGCCTCCGCCGCGGCCAGCGACCACCCGGCAAAGCGCGGGGCCTGCACCGCCAGCGAGGCGACGGTGCCGAGTGCCTCCTCGGCGGCCAGCCGGTAGCGGCCCGTCGCCGGTCATCGCGGCAGCAGCCAGCAGGGCGTGCACCATCGCCGAGGTGCCGGACGGGCTGGCGCCGTCGGACGGGTCGCGCGGCCGAGCGACCAGCGCCTCGGCGTCGGACGCGGTGTCGAAGAAGCCCCCGTCGTCGGCCCGGAACCGATCGAGGGCGTGGTCGAGCACCGACCTCGCGCGATCGAGCCATCCGGCGTCGCCTGTCGAGCCGGCCAGCGCGAGGAAGCCGTGCGCCACGCATCCGTGGTCCTCGAGCACCCCGCGGTGCCGGCCCGCGACCCCGTCACGGGAGGCGCGCAACAGCGAGCCGTCGGCGCCGAGGTGCAGCTCGGCGAGCAGCGTGCCGGCGCGTTCGGCGGCATCGACCAGCTCCTCCCTGCCCAGCAGGCGGCCGGCGTCGCACAGCGAGGCGATCGCGAGCCCGTTCCAGGCCGCCACGACCTTGTCGTCGCGGGCGGGCCGCACGCGAACGTCCCGCGCCGCCATCAGCCGGGCGCGCAGCTGTGTCCAGCGATCGTCGTCGTCGGGGTCGCGCAACAGCTGGAGAGTCGAGGTGCCGTGCTCGAACGTGCCGCGGTCAGTCACCTCCAGCAAGGAGGCCACCCACTGCCCGTCGTCCTCGCCGAGCACGTCGACCAGCTGCGCGGGGGTCCACACGTAGAACCGGCCCTCCTCGCCCTCGGAGTCGGCGTCGAGCGCCGCCGCGAAACCGCCCTCGGCCGTGCCGAGCTCGCGGACCAGGAAGTCGGCGGTCTCGGCGGCCACTCGCTCCCCCAGCGGGCCGCCCCACCGCGCGTAGACCCCGAGCAGCAGGGCGTTGTCGTAGAGCATCTTCTCGAAGTGCGGCACCACCCATGCGCGGTCGACGGAGTAGCGGGCGAACCCGCCGCCCAGCTGGTCGTACATCCCCCCTCGCGCCATCGCCTCGCACGTCGCGTCGAGCATCCGGCGGGCCCGCCGGTCGCCGGTGCGGTGGGCGTGTCGGAGCAGCTGCTCGAGGGTCATGGACGGTGGGAACTTCGGGGCCCCGCCGAAACCCGCGTGCAGCTCGTCGAAGTCCGCGGCCAGCCGAGTGACTGCCGCGTCCAGCACGGCTGCGTCGATGGGCGCCGAGGTGGCCGCCACCGAGCGCTGCAGGTGCTCACGCAGGTCAGCGGCCACCCGTCGTACGTCGTCGGGTCGCTGCTCCCAGGCCTGCGCGACGGCTTCGAGCACCTGGCGGAACGCCGGCATCCCACCCCGCGCCTGATAGGGGAAGTAGGTGCCCGCGAAGAAGGGGTTGCCGTCGTGGTCGAGCACGACCGTCATCGGCCAGCCTCCGTGCCCGGTCATCGCGGTGGTCGCCTGCATGTAGATCGCGTCGACGTCGGGCCGCTCCTCACGGTCGACCTTGATGCTGACGAAGTGGTCGTTCAGGTACGCCGCCGTGGCCTCGTCCTCGAACGACTCGTGGGCCATCACGTGGCACCAGTGGCACGCGGAGTACCCGACGCTCAGGAGGACCGGCACTCCCCGGGACCTGGCGTCGGCGAAGGCGTCCTGACCCCACTCCCACCAGTCGACGGGGTTGTCGGCGTGCTGGAGGAGGTAGGGCGAGGTTGCGGACGCCAGACGGTTGGGCACTCGCCCAGGCTAGTTCCGGTCCCTCAGGGGCTCAGGCAGCGAGGACGACCACACCCGGCATCGGGGCAGGCTCGCAGTCACACGTGTCGCTGCAGGCGAGGAAGGTGTGCGCTGCGTGACCGCAGCGGGGGCACGGAAGGTCGTGCGACAGGTGCACCGAGGTGGATTGCGACGTGGATTCGGCGGTGTCCCACATCGTTCTCGCCTCCCTCCCGACACGCCGTGTTCTCTCGAACCGTTGCCAACCACCTTGGCACCGACCACCGACAGTCCTCATCGGGGACATCCCTGAGATCGGGTGCAGAAACCCCTACTCGTCCCGATGCGGAACCTGGGCTCAAGTAAGGCTAGCCTTACCTCATGGCTGCATGGCATGGACAGGTCGAGACCCGCGAGTGGCTGACGCCGGCGCTGGTGCGCGTGGTGCTCGGCGGGCCCGGGCTCGCCGGGTTCACGATGCCCGACGCGACCGACGCCTACGTCAACGTCGCGATCCGGCCTGCCCGGGCGCCGTACGCCGCGGTGTTCGAGCCCGCGGCCGTGCGCGACGCCCATCCCCAGGAGGTCTGGCCGGTGCGCCGCCGCTACACGGTGCGCTCCTGGGACCAGGCGACCGGACGGCTGACGCTCGACTTCGTCGTGCACGGCGACTCCGGCATCGCCGGCCCCTGGGCGGCATCGGTCGCGCCGGGTGATGTCCTCGTCTTCGAGGGGCCGGGTTGCGGCTACCGCCCCGACCCCGACGCCGACTGGCATCTCCTGGTCGGCGACGAGTCCGCGCTGCCCGCCATCGCGGCCTCGCTCGAGGCCGTGCCGGCGGGCCGGCCGGTCGTCGTCCGCCTGGTGTGCGACGGCCCCGAGCACGAGCTCCCGCTGCCCACGCCGGGCGACCTCGACCTGGAGTGGCTGCACCGCACCGGCGCCGCGGACGACGTCGACCTGCTGGCCGACGCGGTGGCCGACGCTCGCCTTCCCGGCCGGGCGCGTGCACGCGTTCGTGCACGGCGAGGCCGAGGAGATCCGGGCGATCCGGCGGCACCTGCTCAACGACCGGGGCCTCGCCCGCCGTGACATGTCGTGCTCGCCCTACTGGCGGCGCACCATGACCGACGAGGCCTGGCGCAGGTCAAGCGCGACTTCGTGGCTGCCATGGAGGCCGACGTCGCCTGACGCACAGGTATGTCACAGGTTGGTCCAGTCTGCGGCCCAGGTGCCCCGGCGAGGTGGGCACCATGAGCGACGTCGCGACCCCGCCCGCACCACCCCCCACCGTGGCCTACGCACCCGCGCCGCCACGGCGCGGACGCGGAGGGCTGCTGCTCGCCGGGCTCGCGCTGGGGATCGCCCTGGTCGCCGGTACGGGCGGCTTCGCGCTCGGTCACGTCACAGCCGACGAGGGTCGCGACGGCCCCGGCCGGATGTTCCGCCAGGGACCTGGTGGCGGGCCGGACGGGCAGGGCGGTCCCTTCGGCCAGTTCGGCCAACCGCCGCACGCGGTGAGCCGTGCCAGACTCGCGGGCATGGACGCCGCGGGCTGGGACGAGCGGTACGCCGCGTCGGAGCTCGTCTGGTCGGCCGAGCCCAACCGCTTCGTGGCCGAGGTCTGCGCCGACCTGTCTCCGGGTCGGGCGCTCGACCTCGCGGCGGGCGAGGGCCGCAACGCGATCTGGCTGGCCCAGCGCGGCTGGACGGTCACGGCTACCGACTTCTCCCGGGTCGGCCTCGACAAGGGCCGCCGCCTGGCCGAGCACGCGGACGTCGCCGACCGTGTCGCCTGGGTGCTCGCGGACGCCACGACCACCGACTGGCCGGCGGAGTTCGACCTCGTCGTGGTCGCCTACCTCCAGCTGGCCGAGGCCGAGCGCCGCGCCGCCGTCCGTCGTGGCTTCGCCGCCCTCCAGTCCGGCGGCCGGTTCGTCTGGGTGGCCCACGACACCTCCAACCTGACCGAAGGCACCGGCGGCCCACCCGACCCCGCCGTGCTGATGACCGCCGAGGACGTCCTCATCGACCTCACCGGCGAGCCGTACGACGTGATCCGGGCCGAGCGCGTCCCGCGCCCTGTCGGCGACGACACGGCGTACGACTGCCTGGTCGTCCTCGAGCGCGACTGACTACGCACTTCTTGAGTTGCCGCAGTAACTGCGGTAACGTCGTGGATCATGAGTGACGCATCAAGTGCAGGCGACCCGATCGGGTCGGCGATCGAGCACGCCCGCTACGCGCTTGGCCGCGGTCGACCCCGAGGACCCGGCCACCGCACTTCCCCGCCTGCGTGAGGCGCAAGAGCTGATCACGGCCGCGATCGACGAGGCGATGGCCGCGGCGGTCGTCGACGGCGAGACTCTGCGGTCGGCCGGTGCGCTCGCCGGGCTCAGCGAGAACGCCGTCGGCCCGCGGCTGGCTCGCACCCGCACCCTCGCGGCGTACCAGTCCGAGGACGGGCCGGGTGACGGCCGCGGGGGTCGAGCGGGCGAGGTACGACGTCGAGCAGGGCCGTCACCAGCCCCTCGCACCGGGCGCGGCACCGCCCGCACCCATGCGCTTCCGTCCCAGACGCCCCACCACCTGACGACCAAGCAACTCAACGACAAGGAGACCGTCATGACCAACCCGAACCTCACCCATCTCTACTTCCTCCTCGACCGCTCCGGGTCGATGCAGTCGATCGTCGACGACACCGTGGGCGGCTTCGACGCCTTCATCGCCGAGCAGCGCAAGACGCCGGGCGAGTGCCGCGTGACCCTGGCGCAGTTCGACGACGCACTACGAGGAGGTGTACGCCGACCGGCCGATCGCCGAGGTCCCCTCGCTCGTGCTCCAGCCGCGCGGCACGACCGCCCTGCTCGACTCCGTGGCCCGCATCGTCATCGACGCCGGCAAGCGGCTCGCGGCGCTGCCCGAGGACCAGCGGCCGGGCACCGTCATCGTCGGGATCATGACCGACGGTCTGGAGAACGCCAGCCGCGAGTGGAGCCACCCGCAGGTCAAGCAGCTCATCGAGAAGCAGACCAGCGACTACCAGTGGCAGTTCCTCTACCTCGGCGCCGACCAGGACGCCGTCGAGGTCGGCATGAGCATCGGCGTCGGGGCCGGCCACTCGGTGACCTACGGCCGCGGCAAGGTCAAGCAGGCGATGGCGTCGACAGCCGCGAACGTCGCGTCCTACCGGCAGGCCAGAGCTGCCGGGCATGCCGGCACCCGCGGCCGCCAAGCTGTCGGAGTTCACCGAGGAGCAGCGCCGCGAGGCGGCTGAGTAGGCGGGACCGTCGGCTCGTCGTGCCGGGGCATCGGACCCGGAGACCGGCGGGTCACCGTAGACGCCCGCGTCGCGGGCGGCCTGGGCCTTGCGCAGCTGCTTGAGAAAGCTCCGGGCGAGGACGACCACGGCCAGGATCAGGAACACGAAGACCAGCAGGGCCGTCCAGCCGGCAGTCACGTCGTCCTTGGCCGGCACGGGATCGGGGTTGTCGGCCAGGGGCAGGAGGAGGACGAGCAGCGGCGGAGGCCATGGCGGCATTCTCCTCCTCCCCGAGGCGGATCACCGATCCGGGGTGACCCCGGCGAAGAGGTCGTCCTCGGGGACCGACGTCTCGACGTGGCTGGTGACCAGCTCGTAGTCCTCGGTGCCCCACGCCTTCTGCTGGATCTCGCGCGGGATCACGAACCACGGCCCGTCGGGGTCGATCTGGGTCGCGTGCGCCATCAGCGCCTGGTCGCGCACACCGAAGTAGTCACCGCACGGGATGCGGGTGGTCACCCGGGCATCCCACTCGGGGTCGGGCTTCCACTCGTCGAGCCGATCGGCGTACGGCGACTCGAGGCCGTGCTCGAGCATCGCCTCGTGGATCGCGATCATCTTGGGGCGGTTCCAGTTGTGGGAGTAGTAGAGCTTGAGCGGCTGCCACGGCTCGCCCGCATCGGGGAACCGCTCGGGGTCGCCGGCCGCCTCGAACGCCGCCACCGACACCTCGTGGCACCGGACGTGGTCGGGGTGGGGGTAGCCGCCCTTCTCGTCGTAGGTCGTCACGACGTGGGGACGGAACGAGCGCATCAGGCGCACCAGCCGCTCGGTGGACTCCTCCAGCGGGACCAGCGCGAAGCAGCCCTCGGGCAGCGGCGGAGGCGGGTCGCCCTCGGGCCAGCCCGAGTCGACGAACCCCAGCCAGTCCTGGGTGACGCCGAGGATGTCGCGGGCCCGCTCCATCTCCTGGCGGCGGACCTCGGTGATGTTGGCCGCGATGTCGGGCCGGTCCATCTTCGGGTTGAGGATCGAGCCCCGCTCGCCACCGGTGCACGTCACGACGTGGACGTCGACACCCTGGGCGACGTACTTCGCCGTCGTCGCCGCGCCCTTGCTCGACTCGTCGTCGGGGTGGGCGTGCACGTGCATCAGGCGGAGTCCGTTGCTGGCTGCATTGGTCACGGATGGGAGTCTAGGGACCGTGACCGACGCCCCGACCGACCCGTCGGCCGACCGCTACGGGCGCCCGCCACCGTGGCGCCGTACGGCGGTCATCGTGGCCTCGGGACTGGTCGGCGTGCTGGCGCTGTCGTGGCTGGCGTGGACGACGTTCCTCCACGCCACGCCCGAGGTCACCTCCGAGCTCGTCGGCTGGGAGGTCGTCGACGACCATGCGGTCACCGCTCGCATCGACGTGGTGATCCGGGGGAACGACATCCGGCCACCTGCCGGGTGCAGGCGTTCGCCGAGGACCACACGGTCGTGGGCGAGGTCTCGTTCACCCCCGAGCAGGGGCGCAACGAGGTCGAGCGTGCGGACCGAACGACGGGCCACCTCGGTGGAGTCGGTCGGCTGCACGACCCCGAGCCAGCCCCGCCCCCGTTGACCTGAGGCTGACCCCCGAAGTTCGCGCGAGCGGGTCTTTCGGTTCGCATTTTGCTAGCCTGGCGTTTCCGAACCTTCCCGTGGCTGCCCCGTGACGGCCCTCTCCCACCGGTTGAGCAGCCGCCGGGGTGCTGGCCCATTACGAGTCCCATCGAGTTCGGACCACGACCCAGCACCACGACCAGAGGGCGGCCCAGGCCGTTACCCACGCATCACAGGAGCAGATACCCATGACGCAGCCCGTCCAGGACAAGATCTGGCTCACCCAGGAGGCCTACGACAAGCTCCGGGCCGAGCTGGAGAACCTGAGCGGCCCCGTGCGCCACGAGATCATCGAGCGCATCAGCAACGCCCGCGACGAGGGCGACCTCAAGGAGAACGGCGGCTACCACGCCGCCAAGGACGAGCAGGGCAAGGTCGAGGCCCGCATCCGCCAGCTCGAGGACATGCTGCGCCGCGCCGCGGTCGGTGAGACGCCCAAGGACGACGGGATCGTCGAGCCGGGCATGAAGGTCACCTACAAGTTCGTCGGCGACCCGAATGACCAGGACACCTCGACGTTCCTGCTCGGCAACAAGGCCCTCGACGACGGCACGATCGACGTCTTCTCCCCCGAGTCCCCGCTGGGCTCGGCCATCCTGGGCGCGAAGGTCGGCGACCAGGTCAGCTACACCGCGCCCAACGGCAGGGAGCTCCAGGTGGAGATCGTCGAGGCGAAGCCCTACACCGCCTGAGCGACCACTGCTGGAGGTCGTATCGCACCTCCCGTCGGGCGCGCCGTCGCGCCTTGGACTGACGGAGCGAGGGAGGAACGACTGAGCGGAGGAGGGAAAGGCGGGACGCTTCAAGCGCGCCCGACATGCGAGCGGAGCGAGCGAAATGGCAGAGCGCTCAGCTGAAGACCTCGTACCCCCGCTCGCGCAGGCGGCGGATGACGCGGTCGGAGTGCTCCGGCCCGCGCGTCTCGAGCTGCAGCTGGACCTCGACCTCGTCGAGGTGCAGCGCGGGTGAGATGCGCTCGTGCATGACCTCGATGACGTTGGCGCCGGCGTCGCCGAGCTCGGTCAGCATGGCCGCCAGGCCGCCCGGCAGGTCGGGGATGTGCACGCGAAGGCCCAGGTAGCGCCCGGCGGCCGCCATGCCCTGCCGGATCACCTTGCCGAGCAGCAGCGGGTCGATGTTGCCGCCGCTGAGCACGATGACGACAGGGGTCTCGAACCTGCGTCGGGTCGTCGAGCATCGCCGCGACACCGGCGGCGCCGGCCGGCTCGACCACCTGCTTGGCGCGCTCGGCGATCGACAGCAGCGCGCGCGAGAGCGAGTCCTCGGAGACGGTGACGATGTCGTCGACGTACTCCTGCACGGCGTCGAAGGTGACCTGGCCCGGGCAGCCGACCGCGATGCCGTCGGCGATCGTCCGCATGGTCTCCAGCGGCACCGGCCTGCCGTCGGCGAGGGACTGCGGGTACGCCGCCGCGCCGGCCGCCTGGACGCCGACGACCCGGACGTCGGGCTTGCGTGACTTCGCGGCGATGGCGATGCCGGCGAGCAGGCCGCCACCGCCGGTCGGCACCACGATCGTCTTGACGTCGGGCACCTGCTCGACGATCTCGAGCCCGCAGGTGCCCTGGCCGATGACGATGTCGGGGTGGTCGAACGGGTGGATCAGCACCGCGCCGGTCTCGTCGGCGAAGGCTCGCGCGGCGACCAGCGCCTGGTCGAGGAACTGTCCGTGGAAGACGATGTCCGCGCCGTACGCCTCGGTCGCGCGGACCTTGGGGATGGGTGCCCCCTCGGGCATGAAGACCGTCGACTTGATGCCGAGCAGGGTCGCCGACAGGGCCACGCCCTGGGCGTGGTTGCCGGCCGAGGCGGCGACCACGCCGTTGGCGCGCTCGGCCTCGGAGAGGCGCGAGATCCGCAGGTAGGCGCCGCGGGTCTTGAACGAGCCGGTGCGCTGGAGGTTCTCCAGCTTGAGGTGCACGTCGCCGTCCGCCGCCGTCGACAGCCATCGCGAGCGCTCCATCGGCGTCAGAACGGTCACGCCGGCGAGCACCTCGCGTGCGGCCTCGATGTCGGCCAGGGTCACGGACGGGGTCTGGGTCACGGGGTGCCTCCCAAGGGCGGGTCGTCCGGTTCGCTGCCGCGCCGGTTGCCGTACGACGGGTCGCGGTCCTCCGGCTCGGGTGGCGCATCCTCGGCCGGACTCGGCGTCGGGCGGTCGCTCGCCCTCGGCGTGGTAGTCCTTCTCCAGCTCTTCCTCTGGATCGTCCCCCGGTCTGGTGTTCGCCGCCAGGTGCTGGGCGACGGCGTTGACCGTCGCGGCCAGCGGGACGGCGACCAGCGCACCGGGGATGCCCGCCACGATGACTCCGACACCGATCGAGATGATCACGCCGAGCGGGTGCACGGACACGAACCTGCCCATCAGGAACGGCTGCAGGATGTGGCCCTCGATCTGCTGGACGAGGATCACGCCGCCGAGCATGAACAGCGCCGTGATCGGACCCTGGTCGACCAGTGCCACGAGCACGGCGACCGTGCCGGCCACGAAGGCTCCGACCATCGGCACGAACGCGCCGAGGAAGACCAGCACGCCGATCGCCATCACGAACGGCACCCCGAGGACCGCCGCCACGATCATGATCCCGATCGCATCGACGGCTGCCACGATCACGGTGGCGCGCACGAACTGGGTCAGCGAGACCCACGCGACCCGGCCGGAGCCGTCGACCAGCACCCGGCTGGCTCGCGGGGAGAGCCGCACGACCCAGGACCAGATCCGCTGGCCGTCGGCGAGGAAGAAGTACGTCGAGAACAGCACGATGAAGAAGCCCGCGAGTACGTGGCCGACGGCGCTGCCCAGCTCCGAGAGCCGGGACAGGAACTCGCCGTCCTGGGCGAAGTTGCTGACCGCCTCCTGCGCCCTGTCGAGGTAGTCGTTGATCTCGCTGTCGCTGGCGTTGAGGGGACCGTCCTTGAGCCAGTCGGTGATCTGGACGAAACCTTCGGAGACCGAGTCGGCGAGGTCCTGGGCGCCGTTGGCGACCTGGTTGCCGGCCACGATCAGCAGGCCGACCACCGCGGCGATGCCGGACACGACGACGAGGCCCGAGGCCGCGCCTCGGGGCACGCCCCGGCGGTGCATCCAGGTCACGACCGGCTCGACCAGCGCGGCGATGAAGCAGCGCGATGACGACCGGCAGCACGATCACCATCAGGTAACCCGATGACGCGGGCGATGAGGTAGCCGGCCGCGGCGATGACCAGGAACCGCCACGCCCACGCGGCCGCGAGGTCGACTCCCCACGGCACGTGCGCGCGGGAGAAGTTGGAGGTGCCGGCGGCGACCGGCTCGGGCTCGGCCTGACGCTCCATCCGCCGCAGCGTCGACAGCTGGTGCCACTGGTGGGCGATCCGCTCGGTCAGCCGCTCGCCGGACCCGTCGTCAGCCAGCTCGTCGGGGTCGGTGCGGGCGCTCTGCTGGGGGTGGTGCTGCGGTTGGCGGCGGGACAGGCGGGCCGCGTCTGGCTGCGTCTCGTCAGCGCCGTTGCCCACGGGGTCAGGCTAGGGCACCGCTGACGGGCAGTCGCCCGGGCGTCTGCGGCCAGCCGCTGGACGAGCCGGTACGCCGCCAGCGGATGCCGCTCGGCGAGCAGCCCGGCCGCTGCCAGGACGTAGTCGCGGTCGACCACGAAGCGGGGACGTACGGGCAGCTGCCAGCCGCCCTCGACCTCACCCGTGCTGCCGGCGAACACCCGCTGCTCGACGCCCGGCCGGCCGTGCCGCAGCACGCCGCCGGAGGCGACGAGGAGGTCCACCTCGCGCAGGTCCTTGCCGGTGCGCTCGACCACGCGGCCGTCGGGGCCGACGACTACCTGGCTGCGGCCGGCGTGGCGGCGCAGGGCGAGGCCGACCGCGGCTGCGGCGATCCGCTCGTCGTCGGCGTACTCGGCGTCGGTGCTCGGCAGGTAGCCCGGGTCGTCGTGGCGCCGCTCGGCAGCCGCGACCAGGTCGTCGAGCCCGGCCTCGGCGACCGTCGAGGTGGCCGACCAGCGCATGCCGAGGTCGCCCTCGACGGTACGGGTCACCGGGGTCGTGGCCACGACCTCGCGCGACAGCGTGGCCTCCTCGGGGTCGAGCTCGACCACGGAGTGCACGTCGGTGGTGGCGCCACCGACGTCGACGACCACGACGTCGCCGACTCCTGGGTGATCCGCGTCCAGACCCCGGGCCAGCAGCTCGACGCCGGTGAGCACCACGTCCGGTGTCGCGCCCGTGACCATGGCGGTGAAGTCGGCGCGCGTGCTGAGGTGCTTGCCGCCGATCACGTGGGACAGGAACATCTCGCGGATCGCCTTGCGAGCCGACTCCGGCGAGAGCACGCCGATGCGGGGGACGACGTTGTCCGCGACGACGTACGGGTTGCCCCGCAGGACCTTCTCGACCTCGGCTCGCGCGTCCACGTTGCCGGCGACCACGACGGGGCCGGTCCACCCGCCCGCGACGATCCCCCGCGCTGCGTCCTCGACGACCTGGGTGTTGCCGCCGTCGGTCCCACCGGTCAGCAGTACGACGTCCGGCCGGGTCGTGTGCCCCAGGATGCGCCATAGACCGCGCTGTCAGGCACACGACCCGCTGCGGCGACGACCTCGACCACGCGGCCGCCGCTGGAGAGGGCGACCCGGCGGCCGGCCTCGGCGGTGACGAGCTCCTCGTTGCCGACGACGGCGATCCGCAGGCCCCCGCCCGCGCTGGAGCAGGCCAGCACCTCGGCGGCGCCGGCGCGCGGGTCCTGTTCGCCCAGCGCGGCGAGGCAGGCGTCGTACCCGTCGAGCACGTCGGTGTCGATCGTCGTCGGGTGCGAGGCCTGCGCGACGATGCGGCCCTCGGTCAGGTCGACCAGCGCCGCCTTGGTGAAGGTGGAGCCGAAGTCGACGCAGATGGCGCAGTCTTGGCCGTCACCGGGTTTCGTGACGGGCGCTAGCGCGCCCTCCTCAACCAACGGAGAGGGCACGGTCGAGGTCGGCGAGGAGGTCGTCGATCGTCTCGATCCCGACGCTGAGGCGGATCAGGTCCGCGGGCACCTCGAGGGCGGTGCCGGCGACGCTGGCATGGGTCATCAGGCCCGGGTGCTCGATCAGGCTCTCGACGCCACCGAGCGACTCGCCGAGCGTGAACACCTCGGCGCGAGCGCAGACGTCGACGGCGTGCTGCTGGCCGCCGACGACCTGGAGGCTGACGATGCCGCCGAAGCGCTTCATCTGCCGGGCGGCGACGTCGTGGCCGGGGTGGTCGGGCAGGCCCGGGTAGTAGACGTGCGAGACCGCCTCGTGCCGGGTCAGGAACTCCACGACCTGCTCGGCGTTGTCGCAGTGTCGGTCCATGCGCACACCGAGGGTCTTCAGGCCGCGCAGCACCAGCCAGGAGTCGAACGGGCCGGCCACCCCGCCCATGGCGTTCTGGTGGAAGGCGATCTGCTCGGCCAGCTCGAGGTCCTTCACGACGACGGCGCCCCCGACGACGTCGCTGTGCCCGCCGGCGTACTTGGTCGTGGAGTGCAGCACGACGTCCGCACCGAGGGTGAGCGGGGTCTGGAGGTACGGCGTGGCGAAGGTGTTGTCGACCACGAGCAGGGCGCCCGCGTCGTGCGTCAGCCTGGCGATCTCCTCGATGTCGCCGATGTTGAGCAAGGGGTTGGTGGGCGTCTCGACCCAGACCAGGCGGGTCTCCCCCGGCCGGAGCGCCGCCCGGACGGCGTCGAGGTCGCTCGCCGGGGCGGGGTCGTGCCGCAGGCCCCACTGCGTGGCGACCTTGTCGAAGAGCCGGAAGGTGCCGCCGTACGCGTCGTCGGGCAGCAGCACGTGGTCACCCGGTCGGCACAGCGCCCGGATGACGGTGTCCTCCGCGGCCAGACCGCTGGCGAAGGCGAACCCGCGCTCGCCCTCCTCGAGCGCCGCGATGTTGCCCTCGAGGGCGGTGCGCGTGGGGTTCGCCGAGCGGCTGTACTCGTAGCCCCCGCGCAGCCCGCCGACGCCGTCCTGCTTGTAGGTGCTCGTCGCGTAGATCGGCGGGATCACCGAGCCGGTCGCCTCGTCCGGCTCGTAGCCGGCGTGGATGGCGCGGGTCTCGAACCCGCCCTTGGTGCGATGCTGGCCTTGCTGGGTCGACCGTTCACTCACCTGGGCACGCTATCGGCCCCCCGTAACACTTCCGTCAGGTGTGGTGCGGAACGACTGAGGCTCAACGGTGGTTATCCAGGCGACACCCGAGGAGGATCCATGTTCTTCAGCCGCACCAAGACCACGCTGCCAGCTCCCGAGGAGGCCCTGGCGGGCCGCGCGGAGCGCCCCTTCCACCTCTCGCCGCAGCACCTGGTGCTCGATGCCCCGCTGGTGACCGACGAGGTGCCCGAGGGCCACGAGGTGGCGATCTTCGGGCTCGGCTGCTTCTGGGGCGCCGAGGAGATCTACTGGCAGTTCCCCGGCGTCTGGTCGACGTCGGTCGGCTACGCCGGCGGCTACACCGCGCACCCGTCGTACGAGGAGGTCTGCTCGGGACGCACCGGCCACACCGAGGCCGTGCGCATCGTGTTCGACCCGAAGGTCGTCTCGTACGCCGACCTGGTCAAGCGCTTCTTCGAGGTGCACGACCCGACCCAGGGCATGCGCCAGGGCAACGACGTCGGCACCCAGTACCGCTCGGCCATCTACGCCACCACCCCCGAGCAGGAGCAGGTCGCCCACGAGCTGACCAAGGTGTACGGCGAGGAGCTCGCCCGCCGCGGCTTCGACCCGATCACCACCGAGATCAAGCTGGTCGAGGACGGCGAGCCGGCGTACTACTACGCCGAGGACTACCACCAGCAGTTCCTGTTCAAGAACCCCAACGGCTACCGCTGCCACGCGACGACCGGCGTCCCCTTCCCGGCCTGACCGCCTGAGGTTCAGCGATTCGTCTGCGGTTTACCTGGGGTTTTCTTCGCTCAGCGCCGCAGACGAATCCCCCTCTGCAGCTCGTAGCGTGGCAGGTTGCGTCGAGGAACGGAGTCGCGCCCATGGTCGACAGCACCGAGACCGCCGTTCTCGCCGGAGGCTGCTGCGTGGAGCATGCAGACCACTGCTCTCGGCAGCCTGCAGGAGTGATCTCGTCTCGCGACCGGGTGGATGGGTGGTGACGGCGAGAACCCGACCGAGGACGACCCCGGCGGCCACGCGGAGGTCGGTCGAGAGTGGTCTTCGACCCCGAGCAGCTCTCGTACCGAGGACTCCTGGAGGTGTTCTTCCAGGTCCACCGAGCCGACCTCGACGAAGACGTGGTCGGGTCCATCGTACCGCTCCGAGATCTTCTACACCAGCGAGGAGCAGCGCAGGGTCGCCGAGGAGATGATCCGCGACGTCGACGCGTCCGGCCTCTGGCTCGGCAAGACGGTCACCAAGATCAGCGCCGTAGGACGTGTTCTGGGAGGACGGGACCGGAGCACCAGGACTACCTGCAACGCTTCCCGAACGTCTTCAGACCGCCGTTCCACTCGTCAGGGCGACCGCGCCTGAACACCGATTCGTCTGCGGTTTGCTGCGGTTTCCTCCGCTCAGCACCGCAGACGAATCGCTGATCGCGCTCGCGGAACGGCGGGCCGTCGCGCGGTGTAGAAGGGACATGCGCGCAAGTGCTGTGCTCGCGACGCTGCTGCTCGCGGCGTGCACGGCGACCGACCGGGAGGCCGGGTCTCCTGCTCCGAGCGGCGGCCCCGCAGAAGCTCCGACGGCGACCACACTGTCGGGGTCCTGCCCGATCACCCTGCCCAACGGCGACAACCCGCCCGGCCAGGCCTTCCGTCTCAGTCACGGGAACGGCCGGCTCTGGGTCACGCTGTACCCACGAGGGGTGGTCCGGACGCACCAGGACAACGTGGAGCGCGACGGCAGTCTCGCCACCAAGTTCCCCTGGACCCGAGGCGTCCGAGGTCGACTCGTCATCACCGGCCGGCGGCTCGATGCGAGCGCTAGCGCCGCTCCGATCGTGGGTGCCGGGAGGCTACGGCCGCATCGGCTTCCAGTCGTCGGCCGTCATCTTCCCGACGCCAGGATGCTGGGAGGTGACGGGGCGCGTCGGTGCCGACACGCTCACGTTCGTCACCCGGGTGATCCCACCGCCTCGCCGGTGAGGACCCATCAGCGCTCGAGGCGCTTCTCCTCCTCGTCCAGGATGGGCGCCCGCGTCCACGTCGCCAGTCACCTCACCGGCCAGCTCAGCCGGTGCGGGCGCCGGCGCCGGCGCCACCTGCGGGACGACCGGCCGCCCGGAAGCGACGGCCTCGAAGTAGCGCAGCATCTCGACCGGGAAGGGCAGCACGAGCGTCGAGTTCTTCTCGGCGGCCACCTCCACCATGGTCTGGAGGAGGCGCAGCTGCAGCGCGGCGGGAGTGTCGGCCATGGCCCCCGCGGCGGCTGCGAGCTTCTGGGAGGCCTGGAACTCGCCGTCGGCGGTGATGATGCGCGAGCGCCGTTCGCGCTCGGCCTCCGCCTGGCGCGACATCGACCGCTTCATCGTCTCGGGCAGGGCGACGTCCTTGATCTCCACGCGGTCGATCTCGATGCCCCACGACGAGGCCGGGTTGTCCAGCATCACCTCGAGCCCCTGGTTGAGGTGTTCGCGGTTGGACAGCAGGTCGTCGAGCTCGCTCTTGCCGATGATCGACCGCAGCGAGGTCTGCGCGACCTGGCCGATCGCGAACATGTAGTCCTGCACCTCCACCACGGCCCGGAGCGGGTCGATCACCTTGAAGTAGACGACGGCATCGACCCGCACCGTCACGTTGTCGCGGGTGATGCCGTCCTGGGCAGGGACCGGCATGGTCACCACCTGCACGTTGACCCGCTTCATCCGGTCCACGACGGGGATGAGCGTGGTGAGCCCCGGGCGCCGCAGCTCCTGCTGGACCTGGCCCAGCCGGAACACCACGCCGCGCTCGATCTGCTTCACCACACGCAGGCTGGCGGCCGCGCCCGCACCGGCCAGCGCGGCCAGCGAACCCACGACGTACAACCAGACGTCCATGACGACCTTCAGGTGACGAGGCAATCCTCGCTTGAAGCGTACGCCGCCTCAGGCGGGCGGCCAGAGCGAGTCGACCGACGCGACCAGGTAGACCGTGCCCGTGACGATCCCGCCGACGGGCGGCGCTGCGGGGTGGTCGGCGGCGGCCAGGCAGACATCGACCTCCATCCCGACGGACGTCGTCCTCGCCACGTGGAAGGTCTGGCCCGTCAGGGACACCGTGCGCGTCGCGGCAGCCACCACGGTGCCGCTCAGCATGGCGTAGGGCTCGGCATCGTGCGGCTCGCCGAACAGCCCGTAGGAGACGAACGACTCGGCCGCCTTGCGCAGCGGCCACGCCATGAACTCAGGCAGGTTCTCCGGTCGTGGCTCGTCCTTCTTCGTGGGATCGAGCAGGCTGTCGTCGGAGGCGTCGTACGCCGCCTCGTCGACGTGCACCCGAACGTCGACGCCGAACGCCGTCACGGCAGCGTCGCCGCTGACCGGGTCGATCTCGAGGAACGGGCTCTGCTCCAGCTCGCAGAGGAGTCGGGTCGACACCTCGCCGTCGCTGCCCAGCACGTCGGCCGACGCCAGGTAGCCCGTCACCGCGGCCACCCCCGAGAGCCGGACCCCGGGGACGCCGGCGAACGACGGGACGGCGTGGTCGGCGTCCCCGTCGCGGGAGCGGATCGTCAGGCGGGCGCCGGACTCGTCGGTCCACCGGTGGTACTCGTAGCCGGGCGCCTCGCCCACCGGTACGGCGAGCGGCAACGCCCGGGCGAGCAGCTCCTCGAAGTCCGTGGCTCCCGCGACCCCGAGGCCGACGCAGGCCAGCGTCGATGTCACCGCCCATCCCCTTCGGAGGCGGCGGTCAGCGGCAGGTACATCACGTGCAGGCCGACGTAGCCGTGCTGCTTCGACAAGAACGCGCCGGGCACGGTGCCGACGACCTCGAAGCCGAGCGCCTGCCAGAGGCGGACCGCGGCGAGCGTTCGTCTCGACCACGGCGTTGAACTGGATGCCGCGGTAGCCGTGGTCGCGGTGCCACTGCACGACGTACTCGGCGAGTGCCCGGCCCACGCCGCGCCCGCGTGACTCCGGGCGCGACCATGAACGAAGCGGTGCCGACATGGCTGCCGCGGGCGGGCCGGTTCGGGCCCATCTTGGCGCTGCCGAGCACGACGCCGCCGTCGTCGTAGACCACGGTGGCTCCGGGCGGCTGCTCCATCCAGAGCGCGGCGGCCTGCTCGCTGGTCAGGTCCTCGGGGTAGGCGTAGGTCTCGCCGGCCTCGACCGTGGCGGCGAAGAACGGCCAGATCTGCGGCCAGTCGTCGGGCGTGGCCGCCCGGATGGCACTCATAGGTCGGTGGCCCCGTCGATCGACTCGCGGATCAGGTCGGCGTGGCCGGCGTGCCGGGCGTACTCCTCGATCAGGTGGACCAGGATCCAGCGCACGGAGGCATACTTGCCCGTGGCGCGGCTTCGTGGCGAGCAGGTCGAGCCCTCGGGCGTCGCCAGCGCGGGTCGAGGATCGCGTCGCACTCGGCGACCACCGCCCGGTAGCGCGAGACCGAGGAGCTCCCACGGGTCGTCCTTGGCGCGAGGTCCACTCCCAGTCGGGGTCGTCGTCGAAGCCGTCGCCGACCCATTCCAGCTCGGCAGCCCGTTGCTAGGACCCTCGGAACCACCAGTTCTCGACCCAGGCCAGGTGCTTGAGCATGCCGCCGAGCGTCATCGTGGTCGGCGGCAGCGGCGTGGCCAGCTGCTCGGCGGTCAGCCCCTCGGTCTGGCGCAGGATGGTGGCCCGGTAGTAGTCGAGGAAGGCGCGCAGCATGGTCGCCTCGTCGGCGGCGCGCGGAGGGTAGGTGCGGGGAAAGCTGCTCTAGCTCACTCGCGGGACGTCAGCCGCTCGCGATGGCGGTCGGTGAGCTCGCGGATCTCGACGAGGTAGTCGCGCATCATCGTCAGCTCGTCCACGCTGAGCCCGAACAGGCGGCGCTGGCCCTCCTCGACCAGCGGCGCGGTACATCTCGTAGGTGCGCGCCATCCCGTCCTCGGTCATCTCGACCAGCACCTTGCGCCGGTCCGTCGGGGCTCGCGCACCCGCGCGTACGTAGCCCTTGTCGGTCAGCCGGTCGATCAGCGTCGTGGTCGCGGCCGGCTTCAGGCCGGTGGCGGCGCTGAGCTCACCGGCGCTCTTCGCCCCGTCGACCAGCCAGTCGAGGCAGCGCAGGTCGGCCGGGTTCAGGCCCAGGCGCCGGCCGACGGCGTCGTCGTAGGCCTGGGTGCTGCGCTGGTAGGCCTGCATCGCCCGCGCCGAGCTCGCCGACGAGCTCCCGGACTTGTCTGGTGGGTCGAGGCATGCGTTATCCTTCGAATATCGAAATACACGAAAGTCGTAGGAAAGGATATCCCATGCGAGCCACTCGTCGTGGGTGGCGGCGTCGCCGGACCCGCCACCGCCCTGGCCCTGCACCGCGTCGGCTTCGACGCAGAAGTCCTCGAGGGCCGCCCTGCCGACCCCGGTGACACCGGCTCCTTCCTCACCCTCGCCCCCAACGGCGTGGACGCGCTCGCGCGCCCTCGGCGTGCTCGACCGGGTCCGCGCCGAGGCCGTGCCCAGCCGGGCGCAACGCCATGTACGGCGCCACCGGGCGGCTGCTGGGAGACCGTCACGCTGGGCCGGCCCGCTCGCCGACGGCACTCCGGCCCTGACGCTGCGCCGCTCCCGGATCGCGTCGGTGGTGGCCGAGGTAGCGAGGGAGGCAGGTGTGCAGGACGACGGTATGGCGCCCGCGTGCGCGCGTGTCGACGCGACCACCGGGTCGCCGGTCACCCTCGAGGACGGCGAGCCATCCTCGAGGCCGACCTGGTCGTGGGCGCGGACGGCGTGCACTCGCTGGTCCGCCGGACCATCGACCCGACCGCGCCCGCTGCCCCGCTACGTCGGCCTCTGGAACTTCGGCGGCCTCACCCGCGCGACCCCCGAGCGCTGCCGGGCTGGCACCCGAGCAGTGGCACTTCGTCTTCGGCCGCCGGGCCTTCTTCGGGGCGCACCCCACGCCGTCGGGCGACGTGCTGTGGTTCGTCAACGTGCCCGGGCCCGGAGCTGTCCCGGGAGGAGCGTGGCGCCGACGACCGAGGAAGTGGCGCGAGCACCTGGTCGACCTGCTCGCCGGTGACGCCGGACCTGCCGCCGGCCTCGTGCGCAGCGGCGAGCTCGAGCTCGCCGCCGACATGACCTACGACCTCGGCCACGTACCGACGTGGTGGCGCGACCGGGCGGTGCTCGTGGGCGACGCCGCCCACGCCCCGTCGCCCAGCTCGGGGCAGGGGGCCGCGATGGCGCTGGAGGACGCGGTCGTGCTGGCCGACGCGGTTCTTGCGCCGCCGCGACCGACCTGGCCGGCGGCCTGGCGGCGTACGAGCAGCGGCGCCGGGCGAGGGTCGAGCGGATCGTGAAGGCGGGCGCGCGCAGCAGCAGCTCGAAGATCCCCGGACGCGGTCCGGCGCGTGTTCCAGGAGGCCGTGCTCCGCCTGGTGTTCGGTGCCTTCGTCACCGACCGGTCGGTGGCCTGGATGACGGACTACCGCGTCAGCCGACTAGGTCACCACACTCCGAGCACGTCGCCTCCAATACGGACGATGAACGCGGACACCACCACGATGAAGAAGATCCTCACGAACCGCGCGCCGCGCGACACGGCGGTGCGCGCGCCGAGGTAGCCGCCGACCAGGTTGCACACGCCCAGCACCAGCCCGGTCTTCCAGAGCACCGCGCCCTGGGGGACGAAGACGCACAGCGCCGCGAGGTTGGTCGCCCAGTTGGCCAGCCGGGCCTTGGCCGAGGCCTCGAGGAACGAGTAGCCGAGCAGTCCGACCAGGCTGAACACGAAGAAGCTGCCCGTGCCCGGGCCCAGCGCCCCGTCGTAGAAGCCGACGGCCAGTCCGGTGACGACCGCGGCGGCCGTGTGGTGGTGGCCGGCGAACCTCAGCTCGGTGACCTCGCCCAGGCTCGGCTTGAGCACCACGTAGGCGCCGACCACGACCAGCGCGACCAGCACGATCGGGTCGAACGCCGAGCGCGGGATGTTGCTGGCCACCGCCGCGCCCGCGGCCGAGCCGACGAACGCGAACAGCATCAGCGGCAGGAACGTCTTGGGGTCGGGCCTGATCCGCCGGTAGTACGTCGCGCTGCTCACCGTGGTGCCGCAGATCGAGGCGAGCTTGTTGGTGGCGAGCAGCTGCACGGGCGCTGCGTTCGGCAGCCCGAGCAGCAGCGCCGGCAGCTGGATCAGCCCGCCGCCGCCCACCACCGCGTCGACGAACCCCGCCGCCAGCGCCGCCAGCGCGAGCAGCGCCAGCACGGCGTACGTCGGGTCGTCCACGAGTCGAGCTAGCGTCTGTGTGAGGTGTGAGGGCGCTAGCGCGACCCTCAACCAGCGATCCGCTGGTTCGAGGCCGCAGGCCCTCACGACAACCCGCGACCGGGGGAGGATGGCGTGCGCATCGTGTCGCTGCTCCCGTCGACGACGGAGATCCTGTTCGCCATCGGGGCGGGTGACGACGTCGTGGGCGTGACGTTCGAGTGCGACTACCCGGAGGAGGCGCGCACCCGGCAGCATCGTCTCCACCAGCGCGATGCCCGAGGGGCTGACGCCGGCCGAGATCGACGCCTTCGTGGTCGAGGCGATGCGCGCGCGGTGACGACCTCTACCACCTCGACGAGGGTGCGCTGGCCGGGCTGGACGCCGACCTCGTCGTCACCCAGGACCTGTGCGCCGTCTGCGCCGTCGACGTCTCGGTCGTCGACGACGCCCTCGCCCACCTGGGCTGCACGGCCGAGGTGCTGACCATCGACCCGCACACGCTCGACGAGGTCTTCGCCTCGATCGAGACGCTGGGCAAGGCCACCGGGCACGACGAGGAGGCCGCCGACCTGGTCGGCTACCAGCGCCGGCGGCTCGCGGCCATCTGGGCGCGCGTCGGCGTGGCGGACAGCAACGGCCGCGGGTGATGTTCCTGGAGTGGACCGACCCGCCGTTCGCGCCCGGCCACTGGATCCCGGAGATGATCGAGCTCGCGGGCGGCGTCCCGGTGCTCGGCACCGGCGGCGAGAAGTCGCGCCGGGTCGCGTGGGACGACGTGCACGCCGCCGAGCCGGACGTCGTCGTGGTCGCGCCGTGCGGCTACGACCGTGCGGGCAGCCAGGCCCTCGCCGACCAGCTGGTGGCGCAGCGGCGTGCTGCCGGCCGGCGTACCCGTGCACGCCGTCGACGCCAACGCCTCGTGGGCCCGGCCCGGGCACCCGCCTCGTCGACGGCATCGAGGAGCTGTCGGTGCTGCTGCATCCGCTGAGCGCGCGACGATTCGGAGGCGCTGCACGATCGTCAGCGGACGAATGGTCCGGGTGATGTCGCCGTGACCGAGCTCCCGCGCAAGGCCGCCGTGCGCACGGCACGGCTGGCGGCGCTGCCGCTCGGGTACGCCGGCCGCACGGCGCTCGGGTTCGGCAAGCGGCTGGGCGGCAAGCCGGCCGAGGCGGTGCTCACCGAGGTGCAGCAGCGCACGGCCGAGCAGCTGTTCCGCACGCTGGGCGAGCTCAAGGGCGGGGCGATGAAGTTCGGCCAGGCCCTCTCGGTGCTGGAGGCCGCGCTGCCCGACGAGCTGGTGGCGCCGTACCGCGACGCACCTCACCGCGCTCCAGGACTCCGCGCCCGCGATGCCGGCGGCGATGGCCTACGAGGAGATCGAGGACGCCCTCGGCCCCGACTGGCGCGACCAGCTGGTCGACGATGGACGAGACCGCCGCCGCGGCCGCGTCGATCGGCCAGGTGCACCGCGGGCGCTGGCACGACGGGCGCGAGGTCGCGATCAAGGTGCAGTACCCCGGTGCCGCCGACGCGCTGCTGGGCGACCTGCGCCAGATCGCCCGGGTGGCCAAGGGTGTCGCCCCGGTGTTCCCGGGCATCGACATCAAGCCGCTGGTCCAGGAGGTCCAGGCGCGGGCCGCCGACGAGCTCGACTACCGCCTCGAGGCCGAGGCCCAGCAGGCCTTCGCCGACGCGTTCCGCGGCGACCCGGAGATCGTGGTGCCCGACGTGGTCGCCTTCGGCGAGCGCGTGCTGGTCAGCGACTGGATGGAGTCGCCGTCGTCGCTGGCCTCGGTGATCGCCACGGGCACCCAGGCAGGAGCGCGACCACTACGGCGAGCTGCTCGTGCGGTTCCTCTTCGCCGGGCCCGGCGCGCACCGGGCATGCTGCACGCCGACCCGCATCCCGGCAACTTCCGGATCCTCCCGGACGCCGACGGCGGCCCGGGCAAGCTGGGCGTGCTCGACTACGGCGCCGTCGCCCGGCTGCCCGAGCGCTCGCTGCCCGCCGCGATGGGCCGGCTGATGCGGCTGGCCGTCGACGAGGACCCCGACGCCCTGCTCGAGGGCCTGCGCCGCGAGGGGTTCGTCAAGGACAACATCCGCGTCGACCCGCAGGACGTCTTCGACTACCTGGCGCCGTTCGTCGAGCCGACCCGGGTGGAGCGGTTCCGGTTCTCGCGCGAGTGGATGCGCGAGCAGTTCGACCGGGTCAACAACCCGCGCTCCCCGTCGTACACCGTGACGACCAAGATCAACCTGCCGCCGTCGTACCTGCTGATCCACCGCACCTGGCTCGGCGGCATCGGGCTGCTCAGCCAGCTCGAGGCCGAGGCGCCGTTCCGCGCGATCCTCGAGGAGTCGCTCCCCGGCTTCGCGCCGTAACCCCGACGCTGGTTGAGGAAGGACGAAGTCCTGTCACGAAACCAGCCGACGAAGTCATCGTCACCGGGTTTCGTGACAGGCGCTAGCGCGCCTTCCGCAACCAGCGTGGCGTCAGCTGCCGACCCAGAACCCGCGGCCGCCGAACCAGTCGCCGTAGTGCCCGTACGCCGACCCGGCCGGTCCGCGCGAGCCCAGGTAGGAGCCGACGACGGCGGCGCCGAGGTCGTCGAGCTCGGGCGAGACCACGCGGCCGTCGACGCGCCGGGCCATCGAGTCGACGAACCTCGCCAGGCCCGGGTCGTCGCCCAGCCGGAAGAACGTCGTCTGCGCGCCCAGGCGGCCGGCGTTGTCGAGCTCGCGCACGGCGTAGGCGACGGTCAGCGGGTGGGGCGGGTACTCGAAGTAGACCTCGCCGCCCGGCTCGAGGTGGGAGGTCGGCTCGCCGTCGGTGACGATCAGCAGCACCGGCTGGGCGTTGGGGTGCTTGCGGAAGTGGCGGTTGGCCAGCAGCAGCCCGTGGTGGAGGTTGGTGCCCTTGTCCCAGCGCGCGTCGAGGGCGGTGAGCTCCTCGATGTCCATCGTCTGCGCGTACCGCCCGAAGGTGATCAGCTGGAGCGCGTCGCCGCGGAACCGCGACCGGATCAGCGTGTGCAACGCGAGCGCCGTGCGCTTCATCGGCACCCAGCGCCCGTCCATCGCCATCGAGAACGACGTGTCGACCAGCAGTGCGACGCAGGCCTGCGTGCGCGCCTCGGTCTCGGTCACCTCGACGTCGTCGATGTGGAGGCGTACGCCGCGGTTGGCGCCGCGGGATCGACCACCGGGCGGCGGTCGGCCGACCGAGCCTGGCAGCGCTCGGTCGCTTCGCGCAGCACGGCGTTCGTCACCGTGCGCGTGACGTCCCAGGGCTCGGTGTCGCCGAACTCCCAGGGCCGCGTCGCGCCGGACCGCTCACCGGCAGCGCCCGAGGTACGCACGTCGCGCTGGCCCTGTCGCCCGGAGATCCGCGTGGCGACGTCGCGCAGCAGCGCGCGCCCGAGCTGGCGCATCGCCTTGGGTGACAGCTTGAGCTGGCCGTCGCTGGTGCGCTTGAGGTAGCCGCTGTCGCGCAGCGCCTGCTCGAGCCGCTGGAGGGTGCGCGCGTCGACGGCCGCGTCGTTGCCGAGCTGGCGGGCGAGCTTGTCGAGGTCGAGGTCGTCCATCCGCGCGCCGTCGTAGGTCTGCGCGAGCTGCTCGGCGAGGTCGTCGAGGTCGGCGACGTCCTGCAGCACGCCGGTGCCGTCGCCGAGCCCGAGACCCTGCTCGCCGTCGAACCGCTCGGAGCCCGACCAGTCCTCGCCCGGCCGCAGCGCCTGGAGGTTGGCGTCGAGCTGGGCCAGCTGCTGCATCAGCGCGGGCGACCCGAACGCCTGCTGGGACAGGGCCATCAGCTCCTCGCGCTGCTCGCGCGACATCGAGTTGAGCATCCGCTGCGCGGCCGCGGCCCGCTGGGCCAGGGCGTCGATGAGCTCGTCGACGTTCTGGGGGTTCTCCGGGAAGAAGTCGCCGTGCTTGGCCATGAACTCGCTCGAAGTCCTCCTGGCGTGTCCTCGCCCCGCGCGTGCTTGGCCAGCAGCGCGTTGAGGTCCGTGAGCATCTCGTTGATGGCCTCGCGGTCCTCGTCGGTGGCGTTCTCGAGCGCCTGCTTCATGCCGGCGAACCGCTGGTCGAGCAGCTCGCGGCCGAGCAGGTCCTTGATCCGCTCGTAGTCCTCGCGCGCCTCGCTGCTCTGCCAGTCGTACGACGCCAGCTCGCTGACCGCGGCCGCCGTCGACGTGCGGCAGGTTGTCGAGCTGCATCTCGCGGAACGCGCGGTCGGCGTCGTCCAGGTCGACGTCGCGGGCCAGCTGCTTGCGCTCGTTGAGCAACGCCCGCTCGAGCAGCTCGCGCACCTCCTGCAGGGTGCCGTCGAGGTTGTGCCTGGCCGTCAGCTCGCGACGCTTCTCGGCGACCCGGCGGGCCAGGTCGTCGAGACCCGTGCGGTCCTGGCCGCCGCGGCGCAGGAACTCGCGCATCGCCCGCTCGGGGCTGTAGCCGGCCATCACGTCCTGGCCGATGGCGTCGAGCGCCTCGGCCAGGTCGACCGGCGGCGCCAGCGGATCGGGCCCGCCGTCGTACGGCGAGTACCGATGCCTAGCCGTAGACCGTCTCGCCACCGCCGGTCTCCTTGCTGATCTTGCGGGCCAGGTAGAGGCCCTCGAGCGCGAGCTCGATCGCGCCGGCCCGCTGGCCGTCGTTGGTGGCGCCGAGCCGGTCGCACACGACGTCGTACAGCTCGGACTCCCCCAGCACCGGCAGCCCGGTGAGGAAGTCGCGGGCGGTCACCTGCTCGCCCGTGGTCACCATCGAGCCGGCCTCGATGGCGTCGACGAGGAGCTGAAGTCGATGCCGCGGAAGTGCTGGCGCACCGTCTCGGCCGTGGCCGTGCGGAGCAGGTGGGTGAGGATCTCGTCCTCGCGGCCCTCCTCGCCGGTCTCGAACTCGACCTTGCCCTTGAGCACCTCGGCCGCTGCCTCGAGGTCGACCAGCCGCGCCACGGCCTCGTCCTCGCCCTGGCTGGTCGCCCGGTGCAGGGCGGCCGCCGCGACGGTCTCGGCGCCGGCGATCGAGAACCGCGCGCTGACCCCGCTGCGCTGGTCGACCGAGCTCGACTCGCGCAGGTTGCGGGTGAACCGGGCCAGGATCTCGACGAGGAAGTCGGGTACGTCGGCCAGCAGCGTGCGCCTCCTGGCGGACGACCGCCATCTCGTCCTCGAGCTCGACCGGGTAGTGGGTGCGGATCTCGGCGCCGAAGCGGTCCTTGAGCGGGGTGATGATGCGGCCGCGGTTGGTGTAGTCCTCCGGGTTGGCGCTGGCGACGACCAGGACGTCGAGCGGCAGCCGCAGGATGTAGCCGCGGATCTGGATGTCGCGCTCCTCCATCACGTTGAGCAGCGCGACCTGGATGCGCTCGGCGAGGTCGGGCAGCTCGTTGATCGCCACGATGCCGCGGTGGCTGCGCGGCACCAGCCCGAAGTGGATGGTCTCGGGGTCGCCGAGGCTGCGCCCCTCGGCGACCTTCATCGGGTCGACGTCGCCGATCAGGTCGCCGACGCTGGTGTCGGGGGTGGCGAGCTTCTCGGCGTACCTCTCGTCGCGGTGCCGCCAGTCGACCGGCAGCCGGTCGCCCATCTCGAGCGCCCGGCGCCTCGACTCCGGGCGTGATCGGGTCGTAGGGGTGCTCGCCCAGCTCGCTGCCCGCGATCACCGGCGTCCACTCGTCGAGCAGGCCGACCAGCGTGCGCAGCAGCCGGGTCTTGCCCTGGCCGCGCTCGCCGAGGAGGACGACGTCGTGGCCGGCCAGCATCGCCCGCTCCAGCTGCGGGACCACCGTGTCGTCGAAGCCGTGCAGCCCCGGCCACGGGTCCTCGCCCGACCGCAGCTTGGCCAGCAGGTTGGCGCGGATCTCCTCGCGCAGCGACTGCTGGACGTGTCCGCTCTCGCGGAGCTCGCCGACGGTGGTGGCCTGCCTGACTGCCTGCGTCACCGACACCACGCTAACCCCGGCCGTCAAGAACCGGAGGGGCTGTCCGTCTGCCCGTCGCCTCGGTAGGTTCGCCGGGTGGAGACCGACGAGGTGCTGACCCTGCTGCAGGACGTGGCCGAGGAGGTCATCAACCCGCGGTTCCGCACCCTCGAGGACGACCAGATCGCCGAGAAGAACCCCGGCGACCTGGTGACGGTCGCCGACCGCGAGGCGGAGGTGATGATCACCGCGGCCCTGCGGGCGGCCTACCCCGACGCGCTCGTCCTGGGCGAGGAGGCCGAGGCGACCGACGACACCCTGGTCGACCGCTTCGACGCGGCCGACCATGCCTTCACCGTCGACCCCGTCGACGGCACCAAGAACTTCGTGAAGGGCTCCCGCGACCATGCGGTGATGGCGTCGGAGATCCGCGGTGGCGAGGTGGTGCGGGCCTGGATCTGGCAGCCGCAGCACGAGACGGCGTACGTCGCCGAGCGCGGCGCCGGCGCCTACCGCGACGGCGAGCGGCTGCGCCGGCCGCCGGTCGAACGAGCAGCTGCGCGGCGTCACCTCCCGGCGGCGCTGGATCGGCCGGGCGCTCGGCGCGCTCAAGGAGCTGGACCTGACCTGGGTCTGCTGCGGGGTCGACTACCCCAAGCTGGTCGAGGGCGAGGCCGACTACGCGCTCTACCGCAAGGCCAAGCCCTGGGACCACGCCCCCGGGCTCGCTGCTGCTCGCCGAGGCGGGCGGCTTCGTCGGCACCTTCGACGGCCAGCCCTACCACCCGCAGCGGGGCGTCCCCCTCGGGCTGGTCGCGGCGGCCGACCGGGCGACGTACGACCTGGTGCAGGGGCTGATCGACGACCTGCCGGGGCTCGCGACGCCATGAGTCGCCGCCTCCGTCGACGGTCGGCTCACCGGCGCGCCCGGCGCCGGCAAGACGACGTACGCGCTCGGCCTGGTGGCGGCCAGCGACGTGCCGGCGGCGTACGTGCCGATGGACGGCTTCCACCTCGCCGACGTCACCCTGGCCGCGCTCGGCCGGCTCGACCGCAAGGGGGCGCCGGACACCTTCGACGCCTGGGGGTACGCCGCGTTGTTGCGGCGGGTGCGCGAGGAGCGGGACCACGTCGTCTACGCGCCCGGCTTCGAGCGCGACTCGAGCAGCCGATCGCCGGCGCGCTCGCCGTACCGCCCGAGGCCGAGCTGGTGGTGACGGAGGGCAACTACCTGCTGCTCGACCGGCCCGAGTGGCGGGCCGTGCGCGCCGAGCTCGACGAGGTCGTCCACCTCGAGACCGACGACGACGCACGCCGCCGGCGGCTGGTCGCCCGGCACGTGGAGTTCGGCAAGTCGCCCGCCGAGGCCGAGGCGTGGGTGGCCCGGGTCGACGAGGCGAACGCCGCTCTGATCCGGGCCGCCGCGCACCGCGCGGACCGCGTGGTTCGGCGGTGACCAGCGCGCTAGAGACGCACAACGTCATACGAAGTGGTCGCCATAGCGACCGATTCGTATGACGTCCCGGCCGGTCGCGGCCTAGCCTCGCGGGTGTCGATGGTCAGGCTGTTCTCCAGGCGCTCCCCCGAGGAAGCCTCGGTGCCCGAGCGCCTGGAGAGGTGTGTCGAGAAGCGGGACGTGCCCGGCCTGCTGAGGTTGCTCGACGGCCTCGACGACGAGGGCTGGGAGGCGGCGCGCCGCTGGTACCGCAAGGCGCGCACCTCGATCCGGAAGTCCACGAACCCCGCGACGATGCCGCCGGTTCGACCGGATGGTGCCGGCCGTCCAGGTCGAGGCCGTGCTCTGCGTGGCGCTCGCACCTCCCGCGTCGGCGGCCAAGTGGCTGCGGTGGGAGTGGCTGACGCAAGCCGCCCAGGTGGTCACACCGGTCGTCGTGCGCCGTGGCCCCGAGTGGTGCGCCGCCTTCGTCCCTGCCGCCGACAAGGTGCCGTCGCGCGCCGACAGCTGGGGGTTGAGCCAGGCCGTCTACGAGGTCCTGCGGGAGACCGTCGACGCCCACGACCTGCCGACGCCGGTCGGAGGACCGTTCGTCGAGGGCTGGATGCAGGCGATCACCCCGTCGATCGACTGGCAGCAGGGCAGGCCGAACATCCCCGACCAGGAGGAGGTCGTACGACGGCTGCGCGCCGAACCGCGGCTGACCGACCTCGTGGCACCCACGCTCGCCCATCCGCAGATCGGCCAGCACGCCTATCTCGCCGCCGGGCTTCGCGACCCTCGCCGCCGAAGGGCCTGCTGGCACGCGAGCAGCTCGTGCACCTGTGCCTGGCCGGTCTCGACTCGCCCGGCCGGCCGGCGGCCCAGAAGGCGCTCGCCGAGGCGCTGGTGGCGCTCGGCCTCCGCAGCGACGAGCTGCCCGGCGGCCTGGCCCGGCTGCAGCAGCTGATGGCGACCTGCCACGGGTCGGTGACCGCCCGGCTGCTGCCGCTGGCCCTCGCCCTCGTCGACGACCGAGGACGACCTGGTCGAGCTCACCACGACGGTCGCCGCGCGCCCCGAGAAGAAGCAGCGCACCGACCTGCTGCGCGCGATCACCACCGGCCCGCTCGCCGACGTGGTGCCGGCCGAGGGTCGCCGCGCGGCGCTGGAGATCCTCGCCGAGAGCCCGGACGCCGCCCTGGCCGGCAAGGCGGCGCGCGCCCTGGAGGCCCTCGGCGGGGGCGCGCTTCACCGTCGCCGCCGCAGGCCGCGCCGGCCTCGGCCTGTGGGACGCTCGGCCGCCGCCCGACACCTCCGAGCCGCCGACGCCCTTCGCCGGAGCCCGACACGCCTTCGACGACGCGCCGTCGACGCTGATCCGCACGGCCGCCGCGGCCACGACGGCCTGGCAGGTCCTGCCCCCGTGGCACGAGCCGCTGGCGCTCGTCGCTCGTCGTCCGCTGGGCCTTCCGCGACGGCGCCGAGGGCCGTGCGGCGCGCGCTCGGCGACCGTGGAGCTGCCGGCCAGTACCACGCCGACCCTGTTCGGCCCCGCCCTCGCGACGCTGGCTGGCGCAAGCGGCCTCCCCGCGGCGTACGAGCCGATCGTCCTGCTCGAGCAACGGCTACGTGCCATGAGCGCCTCGATCCTGGCCGAGCGGCACCTGCGCGAGTCGCTGCACCGAGCCGGCCGGGCGCCGTTCCTGCTCAGCACCCCCACCCACACCGACGCGCTCGCTCGACTTCGGCGTGCTCGTCGAGCGGCTGCGCCACAGCGCCGGCGTGGGCTTCGGCCCGCTCGACCTGCTGCTGGCCATCCTCCGGCTCGGCCCGGTCGACCCGGCCCGCGCCGGCGACCTCGACGGCCTGGCACCCGTGCGTCCCGACCTCTCGGCGGACACCGACGCGCGTCACGGACGCCGTCGCCTACCTGCGCGACGCCGTCGCCGCCGGCCGCCTGCTGCCGACCGCCGATCACCGCCGCGCGGATGGCCGCCGAGGGCTGGGTCCCCGAGAAGCTGCCAAGACCCAGCGCCACCGCTACCTCGGACCCGAGGGCCAGCCCCCCGACGGCTTCTGGGCAGGCGATGCTGCCGGTGCCGCTCGCCGACTTCGGCACTCAGCGTCGAGCGACCTCGGCCCGCACGCCTACGGCGGACGGGCGACCGCGATCGTGCTGCGCTCGCGTCGTCCCGTGGCACCCCGACCTGCGGCTGCGGCCCGACGGGCTGTGGCACGCCGTACGCCGACTGGTGGCAGGGCTCACGGCCACCTCGACTCGCGGGCCGCCATCGGCGTCCGCCTGCCACGACCTGCTGCTCGGCGGGTACGCCGCCGACCGGCCGGACTCCCGGCAGCGAGATCGTCGACCTGACCCTGCGCTGGATCGGCGCCGGCCGCTACTCCGTCGAGCCCGGACTGGCCGCCGCCTGGGCCCGGCTGCGCTCGGCAGGCTCAACCTCGCCCGCTGCGCCGCCGCGTGGGAGCAGGTGTTCCTGTCCGGCGGCGATGCGGGCGACCTGGCCGGTCGCGCTCGGCACCGCCGGCTTGCCGCCGAGCTGCCGCGCAAGCCGGCCGGTCTGGCCGACCTGCTCCGGATGCTCACCCAGTACGTCGCCGAGGTGCCGGCCGCCGAGCGCTACCTGCCGCCGTCGCTCGTGCGGCTGGCCGAGGCCAAGGGCAGCACCAAGAGCCACGCCGAGGCCAGACGACTCGTCAGGCCGCTGGAGGCAACATGACCGAGACGGCGTACCTCGCCCCGTCAGCGCTCGACGTCAGCGACGGGCCCGACCTGACGCTCGCCACTGCCCTGGGGCGTACGCCGGCCGGCGACGTGTGGCACCCGACGTTCTTCACCGGCTTCGCCGCCCGTCCCGACGTGACCGCCGCCGGGCTGCTGGCGGTCGCCGACGTCGCGGCGAGCCGGTACGCCGACCTCGGCCTGGCCAAGCGGCTGGCCAACCTCGACCCGGTCGTCACGGCCAGCGGCGACCGGCTGCGCTTCGAGTCGTTCTCCGCCTGCAACGGCGTCTACGCGCGCTTCGACCTGCTGCCCGACGGCATCGACTCCGGCGAGGTCGGGTTCGGCACCACCAACGTCGACGTCAACCCGCCGCTGCGCGCCGCCCTCGCCTCGGTGCCGCGCGGGGAGCTGCTCCACCTCGCGGTCGGCAGCGACGAGCTGCGCGTCTCGACCCCCGCCGACTCGCACGCCGAGCGCAAGGTGCCGCTGCCCGACCGCTGGGTGCGCGGCTTCGCCGAGACGCCGCTGCTCTCCCGGGCGACCGAGACGGGCATGGAGCTGACCGGCCGCGCCGTGGCGACGTTCCTCGGCAGCCTGCCGCGCATCTCGAGCGGCCCCGGACGCGACGTCCACCTGCTGCCCGTCGGGCCGGTGCCGCGCGTCGTGCCGGCGCAGGTGCCCGGGCGCCGTACCCCTGCTCGGGTCGCGGCGCCTCGAGGCCGCCCGCCGGGTCGCCCGCTTCGCCACCGGGCTCACCGTGTCGGTGGCCGAGCAGGGCACGACGTCGTGGCGCTTCGAGGTGCCCGGCGGCGCGCTGACCCTGCTGCTGACACCCGAACCCCTGGCGCGGCTTCTCCGGCGAGGGCAGCCTGCTCGAGCTGCTCACCCACCCGGACGCCGAGCGTGTCGGTCGCTCGCTCCTCGGCCACCTGGCCTGGGAGCCGCTGGTCGACCCCGACACGCTCGCCGCCGCCTCCGGGCACGACCGCGCCGCGCGTCGACGCCGGCTTGGCGTGGCTCTCGTCGTCGGGGCGCCTCGGCTACGACATCGACGCCGGCCGGTGGTTCCACCGCGAGCTGCCCGTCAACGCCGACCGGATCCTTCGCGACAACCCGCGGCTCCGCTCGGCCCGCGCGATCACCGGGCTCGCGCACGTCAGCGACGGCTGGCGCGGTGCCGGGCACCCACGCCGTCTATCGCGTCAAGCGCACGCGGCGACCGGTGGGTGTGCACCTGTCCGTGGGAGGAGGAGCACCACGGCACCCGCGGTCCGTGCAAGCACGTGCTCGCCGTCGTGCTCGCCCAGCACGAGAACGTCTAGCTCTCCGGCTTGCCGGCACCTACGGAAACCGGGGCGGACTAGTCCGGATCCGGTTGTTTTCGCCTTCAAATGGCCCTGATGGCGTCGTTTCTACCCGAGTCGGCACACGGATCCGCTACTTTCTTCTCATTGGCTGAACCGTCGTTCAGAGCTGGGGGGCTTGAACGGCACAGGCTTTCAGCTGTGGCCGGACGATGGCACAGGGGGCTGTGCGGACGTCCACGCCGGGGGTGGTGGGACCGTTCGCAGTCCCACCCCCGGCGGCGCCGCTCTTCTCACGCGACTCAGCCGCGCACCAGGAAGCCCAGCAGGTCCTGGCGCGTGAGCACGCCGACGGGCTTGCCGTCCTCCTGCACGAGCACGGCGTCGGCCTCCTCGAGGAGCTTGACGGCGTCGGTCGCCTGCTCGGTCGACCCGATGGTCGGCATCGGCGGCGACATGTGCTGCTCGACGGGGTCGGTGAGCAGCGCCTGGCCGGTGAACAGCTTGTCGAGCAGCACGCGGTCGGACACCGAGCCGGCGACCTCGGCCGCGACGATCGGCGGCTCGGCGCGGACCACGGGCATCTGCGACACGTCGTACTCCTCGAGGATGTGCACCGCCTCGGCGATGGTCTCGCCGGGGTGGGTGTGCACCAGGTCGGGCAGCTGCCCCGACTTGCCGCGCAGGATCTGGCCGACGGTCTGGCCGGCCCGGGCGACCCTGTCGGCACTGTCGACCGGGAAGCCGTACTGCGCCAGCCAGTCGTCGTTGAAGACCTTGGTGAGGTAGCCGCGGCCCGAGTCGGGCAGCAGTACGACGATCACGGCGTCCTTGCCCTCGGGGGTGCCGGCCAGCTCCTCGGCGAGCACCTTGGCGGCCTGGGCGGCCATCCCCGACGAGCCGCCGACGAGCAGCGCCTCGGTGCGGGCCAGCCTGCGGGTCATCGCGAACGAGTCGGCGTCGCTGACCTCGATGATCCGGTCGGCGACCGACCGGTCGTAGGTCTCGGGCCAGAAGTCCTCGCCGACGCCCTCGACGAGGTAGGGACGGCCGCTGCCGCCGGAGTACACCGAGCCGGCGGGATCGGCGCCCACGACCTGCACGGAGGCGTTCTGGCTCCTTGAGGTAGCGCGCCGACGCCGCTGATGGTGCCGCCCGTGCCGACACCGCACACGAAGTGGGTGATCCGGCCCTCGGTCTGCTCCCAGATCTCCGGACCGGTGGTCTCGTAGTGGGAGCGCGGGTTGTGCGGGTTGGAGTACTGGTCGGGCTTCCAGGCGCCCGGCTCGGAGGCCAGCCGGTCGGAGACGTTGTAGTAGGAGTCGGGGTGCTCGGGGGCGACCGCGGTCGGGCAGACGACGACCTCGGCGCCGTAGGCCTTGAGCACGTTGCGCTTGTCCTCGCTGACCTTGTCGGGGCAGACGAACACGCACGTGTAGCCCTTGCGCTGCGCGACCATCGCCAGCCCGACGCCGGTGTTGCCCGACGTCGGCTCGACGATCGTGCCGCCGGGCTGGAGCTCACCGGACGCCTCGGCCGCCTCGATCATCCGCTCGGCGATGCGGTCCTTCACCGAGCCGCCGGGGTTGAGGTACTCGATCTTGGCCAGCACCAGCGGCCCGGCCCGCCTCCGCAGGTCCGCCGGCGCCGTCGAGCGAGGTCGACAGCCGCAGCAGGGGGGTGTGGCCGATCAGCTCGAGGAGGGAGTTCACGTACTGCATCGCCCCAGGCTATTGGGGTCTCGACGAGCTCGACCGGCGTGGGGTGCCGATGCGTAGTCTGGCTGGCGTGGGGACAGCGGGAGCGGCGCGCAAGCTGGCGTCCGCCGCGGCGTACGGCGGCGGCGGCCTGTCCGTGCTCGGCGCCGGTCTCTACGGCCTGCTGCGCGCGGAGGCCAGGCTCGCGCGCCGCGCGATCGGCGAGACGACGGGCGAGCCTCCCGACGCGACCGGCTGGTACGGCCGGGGCCGGCCCGGGCCCGCGATCAAGGTCGCGCTGCTCGGCGACTCCGCGGCCGCGGGCTACGGCGTCGAGCGGGTCGTCGAGACCACCGGCGCCCTGCTGGCCAGCGGCATCGCCGAGAAGGCCGACCGCCGTGTGCACCTTCGGTCCTACGCCGTTCGTCGGCGCCCGCTCGTCCGACCTGGTCGCCCAGATCCACCGAGCGCTGCCGACAGAGCCCCACCTCGCCGTGATCCTGATCGGCGTCAACGACGTCACCCACAGCGTGCTGCCGTCCCAGTCCGTGCGGCACCTCTCCGAGGCCGTCCGACGCCTGCGCGACGCCGGCGTCGAGGTCGTGGTCGGCACCTGCCCCGACCTCGGCACCGTCAAGCCGATCGCCCCGCCGCTCAAGCAGGTCGGCCGCGCCTGGTCGCACCGACTGGCCGCCGCCCAGACGATCGCGGTGGTCGAGGAGGGCGGCCGCACCGTCTCGCTCGCCTCGATCCTGGGTCCGGAGTTCGAGGCTGCGCCGGCGATCCTCTTCGGCCCCGACCGGTTCCACCCCTCGGCCGAGGGCTACCGCCGCCTGGTCGACGTGCTCCTCCCCTCGACGTTGGCCGCGCTCGGCTTCGCACCCGACGACGAGGCCGAGCCCGAGGCCTACCGCGGCGAGGGCGTGCTGCCGGTGACCACCGCGGCGGTCCAGGCGGTCAAGACGCCGGGCACCGAGGTCGACGGCACCGAGGTCGGCGGGTCGCGTCGCGGCGTACGCGGCCTGTGGGTCGAGCTGCGGCACCGCCGCCGTACGCCCACCGCCGCCACCGAGGGTCCGGCCGAGGCGGAGGACGAGGAACAGCCGTGCGAGGTCTAGACGGCAGACGTCCGGAGGTCTAGACCCCTCTAGACCGTTACTGGTCCATACGGTTGATCGTTTCGGCCGTTCTGCGCCTTGTCGACGCGCCTGTACCTACCGTCGTCCTGCCGACGTCACCCTCGACGTAGCAGCTCTCCCTCCAACCTCACGCGCCCCGGCGCGTTCATCTTCCGGAAGGCATGTCCCCCCCATGTCGACCCCCCCTCGGCGTCAGCCTGCCCTGCGCCACTGCCGCATCCCCTCCTGGCCCTCGTGGCCAGCCTGTTCACGCTCGGTCTGGCGGCGCCGAGTCGCCGTCGGTCCGGTGCGGAGGCCGACAAGCCACGGTACGAGCGGCCGCGTCTCGAGAGGCTCGCCGGCACTGCCCGTCCGTCCGCCAGCCCGGCCGCGAACCGGCGTCCAGCGGGGCCGAGCGCTCGCATCGTCGGTCGAGCTGCGGCCTCGAGCCGCGCACCGCGGGCCGTCCGGTCCGGCTGCAGCGCCGGGTCGGACTGCCCTGGCACACGATCGCGCACCGACGAGCTCGAGGCAGCGGCGGGCGCCGCACGTCCTACCTGCCGCGCGAACCCGCGGCGGTCTACCGGGCGTCGCTCCCGGCACGGACGGCCGGCCCGCCCTCCGCAGCAACGCTCGTCGCCGACGACTGGGACAGCCCCGACTTCGTCGACGAGTTCGACGGCACCGCCCTCGGGCCGGCGTGGGAGCACCGCGATCCAGTTCTACAACCCGTGGGGCGGCCGGGCCTGCTCCAAGGGCTCGACCCGACGCCGTCTCGGTCGCCGACGGCGTGCTCCGGCTCGAGCTCGATGCCGGACCCCGCGGCCACCGAGCCTGTGCGCAGCCACCGACAGGCACGGGCGGCCGCTCGGCCCTTCCCCTACCGCGCTCAACGGCCACGTCTCGACCCAGCACTCCGCCGACTTCCTGTACGGCGTCGCCGCGGCCCGGATGCGGTTCCCGCGCAGCCTCGGCCAGCACGCCGCCTTCTGGCTGCAGCCGCGCGGACTGCTCGAGCACTGCACCACCCCGTGGGGCGCCGAGATCGACGTCGTGGAGTGGTACGGCGCCCGTGGTCGGCCAGCGAGCGTGATGGCCAGCGCGGTGCACGAACCGATGCCGGGCGGCACCAAGCGCCAGCACGGCGGGCTGATCCGCAACCCCGACCGCTTCCTGGCCATCGCGCTCGGACCGCTGGTGGACAGCGGTTCCACGTCTTCTCCGTGGAGTGGACGCCGAAGGAGTACGTCTTCCGCATCGGCGGGCGCGTGGTCTGGCGCACCGACGAGGGCGTCTCCGACGTCCCGGAGTTCCTGATCCTGAGCATGCTCTCGAGCGACTTCGAGCTCCCGATGGTGGGCACGGACCCGGAGCCACGGACGGCCGAGGTCGACTGGGTGGCCTTCTGGCAGGCGTGACGTGACCGCGTAGCCTCCGGGACCGCAGACTCGTTGACCCGGTGGGAGGGAGCGACAACCACATCCCTCACGAGCCTCGGAGGCCCGCCACCTCGGAAGGCATCCCCCCATGTCTTGCGCCTCTCCGGTCAGCGGCGTGCCCTTCTCACGCCTCCGTCTCGTCGCCGTGTTCCTGCTCCTGGTTGCCCTCGTCGAGGGCTTCCCCGCCGACGCGACGTCCGCACCGCCGGCCAAGCCGGTCCAGCAGACCGTCCGGGTCGCCGTACTGCCGCCCATCAGCCAGCCGGGCGCCTCGGCCGCCAGCCCGTCCGCAGCCCGCACCGTGGTCGTCGCCGAGCTGCAACCCCGGATCGAGGACCGTCGGGTCCTCCTCGAGGTGCGTCGCCACGGTCGCTGGTCGACCGTCGAGACCGCACGGCTCGACTCCCACGGGCGCGTCGCGTTCACCGCTCGGACCACGGTCGCCGGACGGGTGGCGACTTACCGCGTCCGCGCGACGGCCTACGGCAACCTCGCCCGTGCGCGCTCCGAGCCGGTGCGGGCCGACGCCTGGGGCGCGCCTGCGTTCGTCGAGGAGTTCGAGGGCGAGTCGCTCGGCCCCGCGTGGGAGCACCGCATCCAGTTCTACAACCCCTGGGGCGGCCGGTCGTGCTCGAAGGGCGACCCGTCGGCGGTGGCCGTCGGAGGCGGGGCGCTGCGGCTGAGCGCGCTGGCCGACCCGGAGCGTATCGGCGAGCTGTGCCCGACCCTTGACGCCGCCGGCAACCCCGCGGGCAGCTATGCGTACCGGCTCAACGGGCACGTCTCGACCGAGAGCTCCTTCGACTTCCAGTACGGCGTCGCGGCGGCCCGGATGAAGTTCCAGCGCCGCCCCGGCCAGCACCCGGCCTTCTGGATGCAGCCGCGCGGGCTGCTCGACTACGAGCCGACTCCGTGGGGCGCCGAGATCGACGTGGTCGAGTGGTACGGCACCGATCGCGGCCGCCAGCGGATGTCCACGGCCATCCACCGCCACACCGACGGCGGCCGCGAGCTGGCGACGGTCGGCGGCCCGATCGCCGACCCCGACCGGTTCCTGCGCGGCCCCAACGACCGCTGGTGGAACGCATACCACGTGTTCTCGGTGGAGTGGACGCCGCGCGAGTACGTCTTCCGCATCGACGGCCAGGAGACCATGCGCACCACCCAGGGCGTCTCGCACCACCCGGAGTTCTTGATCCTCAGCATGCTCTCCAGCGACTACGAGCTCGGCGCCCTCGGCGGCGAGCAGCACCTCCCCCAGCATGCGTACGTCGACTGGGTCGCGGTCTGGCCGAGGGGCTGAGTCCCCGGTGAGCGACTGCCTTGGCAGTCGCCCCGGAAATGCCAAGAGGCCGGAGGTCGACGACCTCCGGCCTCCCGGGCAATCCGTGGGGCGACTACTCCTGGTTGAAGAACGCCAGGATGCGCAGCAGGTTGGTGTAGATCCACACCAGGCTGACGGTGAGCGCGAACGCCGCCCGCCACGACTCGCGCTCGTCGACGCCGGCGGCGACCCCCTGCTCGACCATGTCGAAGTCGAGGATCAGCATGAAGATGCCGAGCGCCAGGCCGGCGAAGGCGGTGATCATGCCGAGGCCGCTGACACCGAACAGGCCGGTGCCGTTGCCGAAGGCGCTGAGCACCAGCTCGAGGATCGACAGGCCGACCATGCCGAAGACACCGGCGATCACGAAGGTGCGGAACTTGGCGCCGACCTTGATGTTGAAGAACTTGTAGGCAGCGAGGGTGCCGGCGAAGGCCGCGAAGGTGCCCAGCACGGCGTTGACGACGATGCCGTCGCCGAACGACGCGTCGAACAGCTTGCTCAGCCCGCCGAGCGCCACGCCCTCAGCCACCGCGAAGGCGATCACGAGCGCCGGGCTGACGACCCGCTTGAACGAGTTGACGATGGACAGCCCGAAGGCCGCGAGGCCACCGACGGTGACGGCGGCGAAGAGGCCGGAGAGGTCGGCGTTGGGGTCGCCCTCGATGTCCGGCGTGAGCACCCAGGTCGCGAAGGCGGCGGCCATCACCAGGATCAGCGAGATGGCGCTCTTCTGGACGACCGAGTCGATCGTCATCCGCCGCGTCGGCGTCGGGACGTGGGTCGGCGAGCCGGGGGTGCCGGTGCCCCAGGTAGCGGGGTCGCCGTAGCCGGCGTAGGGGTCGCCGTTGCCGGCGTAGGTCTGGTTGCCGTAGGCGTTCGCCTGCCCGTTGAACGCCTCCGAGCGGCGGAACACGGGGTTGTTGCTCTGCATGGTCTCCTCCTTGGAGGCCGAGGTGGTGTCGCGGTGACGTCCACCAGTCCTACCGACTCTATCGATCGGACGTCTGTACAACGAGCGCGCCGACCCTGGTGTTCCCCGCTGGAGCCGTCCTCACCTGCGCGGGAACCGCAGTCGAGACCAGCTTCCAACCCGTCGACGTGGGCTCCACGGTGCAGGTGAAGTCGGTGCGGCGGTCTTGCCCGCGGGGGTCCTGGACTCGACGGAGCCCGTCACCGTCCACTGCTGACCGCTCACGGGCGCGATGGCCTCGATGCTCGGTGAACTCGGCGGACGCCGGGGCCTGCAGCCGCGCCGTCACGAAGTAGCGGCACGCACCGATCGCCACCGTCCTCGCCGACCGCTGGACTGCTCTGCCGCCCGACGTACACGAAGAGGCCGAAGATCAGCGCCAGCGCCGACCAGGACCACGCCGACGAAGAACACCGGCCCGAAGCCGGAGCCCTGGCCGGAGGTGTAGTGCACCGGTTGGGCGGGCACGGGGGGCAGCGGAACGGCAGGCTGGGGTACGGCGCTGACCTGGCCGGTCCAGGCGTGCCCGTCCCAGTAGCGGGCCTGGGCGGGGTCGCCCGGGTCGGGGTACCACCCCGCCACCGGAGCCCCGCCCGGCGGTACGTGCTGGTGCTCGCTCATGTCCTCCCCCCGACCTGCTGGAGGGAAGTTCAGGGTGTCCGCGGGACCTTTGTCAACCCGCCGAGACCGGCTGTCCGGACAGGTAGGTCTACCCGCAGCAGCCGGTCGTCGCCGAGGACCGTGACCGCTGGTCACCCGACCCCTTCCGGCGAGTACCTGCCCGGCGCATCGTGCGAGAGCACCCGGAGCCGCCGCGGCGGCCAGGTGGCCGGCTTGGGCAGGCGCAGCGGCTCGAGGCCGGGCGTGATCCGGCCGAGCACCCGGGCCTCGCGGGCTCCTGTCGCACTGGTCGCGCCGGCCAGGCCGTGCCAGGTCATGAAGCCGAGCAGCGCCCAGAGCACGACCTCCTTGGCCTCGGCGGGGATCCCGCGCTCGTCGCTGGTGACCAGGGGGACGCCGTCGAGGCGCCGCCGGACGGCCTCCATCAGCGCCGGGTTGTGCACTCCGCCCCCGGAGGCGACGACCTCCATCACGCCGTACGGCGCGATGGCGCGCGCGACGGTGAGCGCGGTCAGCTCGGTCAGCGTGGCGAGCAGGTCGGGCCCGTCGACCTCGGGTCACTCGGTCGAGCACGTCGTCGAGGTAGCCGGCCGAGAACGCCTCGCGACCCGTGGAGACCGGTGGCAGCTCGGCTGAAGTGCGGGTGCTCGAGAAGCACGGCGAGCAGCTCGGCGCGGACCTCGCCCGCCAGCGCCAGCCGGCCGTCGACGTCGTGGTTGAGGCGACCCTCGGTGACCCGGTGAGCCGCCACGTCGAGCAGGCAGTTGGCCGGTCCGGTGTCCCACGCCCTGACGGGCTCGCCCTCCTCCCCGACCACGGAGACGTTGGCGATGCCGCCCAGGTTGAGCGCCGCGCGCGGCCCGCCGGACCCGGCCAGCCACAGCGCGTCGAGGGTGCTGGCCAGCGGGGCGCCGTGGCCCCCGGCAGCGACGTCGCGGGCGCGCAGGTCCGAGACGACCGGGAGTCCGGTGCGCTCGGCGATCCACGCGGGCTGGCCGAGCTGGAGGGTGCCGTAGCAGCGCCCGTCGCGGACGTCGTGGAAGACCGTCTGCCCCGGCGAGACGACCAGGTGCGGAGGCCGGTCGAGCTGGGCGACCACGCGGTCGACGGCGTCCGCGACCGCGACGCCGATGAGCTGGTCGAGCTGGCAGATCGCTCCGGCCGTGGTCGCCGGCAGGCGGCAGGACGTCGAGCAGGGCGCGCCGCAGGTCCTCGGGCCAGGGCTCCAGACCGGTGGCGACGATCCCCATCGTCACGCTGCTGCCCTCGAGCCCCACGTCGACCACGCCGACGTCCAACGCGTCCGCCGACGTCCCCGACGCCACCGCCACGATCCGCATCTACCCCGCTCCTTCCGGCCGCCGCCCCGGACGAGCGCGGTCCTCGGCGGCCAGTCTGCGGCCTGGAGGGCCTCGTGCGCGGCGGTATCGGAGACTCCGGACCATTCGTCCGAGAGGTCAACGTCTGCCTGCGACGGTCAGGAGATGTCGTCGATCTTCCAGATCTCACCGCCCAGGGTGACGACGTACGCCGTGTCGTCGATGATCTCGAACGAGCTCGGCTGGTTCAGCCCGTCGGTGACGATCGTGAAGCCCCCGTCCCCGTCCACCCTCAGCAGCTGGCCGGTGTTCGGGATTGCCGGGCTGCCGGCCGGGCCGCCGAGCGCCCACGTCCCCTGGGCCAGGCCGAACAGTGAGGTGCCGCGCCCGCGCTCCACGTCGACCAGCAGCGGACCGCCTGCGGCGACTACCGTCGCCGCGGTCGACTTCGGGGTGAACGACACGATCTTGCCGTCCGCGGGCAAGTGGGGAAGGGGACCGGCCTGCGCCATGTAGATCCGGTTGCCCCAGGTCTCGAGCCCCACCGGCACGACGTTGTCGAAGGCCCGGAGCACCGAGATGTCACCGTCGAGCGTGACGCGCAGCATCCGGTTCAGGTGCCCGTCCGTCACCAGGAACCCGCCGCGGAAGGCCTGGAAGTAGGTCTGCACGCCCGTCGGGAGCTCGATAGTCGGTGTCCGGCGGGTTCGCCACGTTGAACGCTCCGATGTCGGCCACGACCGTGAAGCTGTCAGGGCCGTCGACCCGGTAGATGCCGTTCACCTCGTCGGGGCCACCGAGGTAGGTGCCGATGAACTGCACCAGCACGTAGGCGGTCCCGTCGACGAACGCGACGTCAGTTGCCGCACCCGCGCCCGGGATGACCTGGGCGGGCAGTCCGCTGGCGAACGTCGTCCTGGTGCCGGTCTCGGGATCGATGCGCGAGACCCGACGGCCGACGCCTTCGGCGACGTACAGGTCGCCGTCGGGACCGACGGTGCTGCCGAACGGGCCCTGCAGGCCCGACACCAGCAGGGAAGCGCTCGGCTCGGCGGACGACGACGCGGCGCCGACGACGGCCGGAGAGAGGAGGGCGACGAGAGCCGCGCACACGACTGCGGATCCTGGTTCTCGAGCTCATGATGTTGGTCACCTTCCTCAGGTGATTGCCGGGACGACACGTCGCAGAAGTCGTAGGCGAGCCCGCGCGACGTGGGGTTCGAGAAGGACAGAGGGAAGTCGTCCGAGGCGTCGCCGGGCGTGCCGCCGTCGTCGAAGACGACGGTGATCCGGAACTGTCCCGCACTCATGGCGAGCAGGTTGCCGGCCTGGTCGTAGACCCGGTTCGTGCCCGTGTTCTGAACCAGGGCCGTGACCGTGCCATCCCCGTTGTCGGTGACTCTGAGCTCGCCGCCCCGGAAGGAGCCGGCCACTGTCACGTACCGGCCGTTGGCGAGGTTGGTCCAGGTCTCGGAGTAGGTCTCCCAGTCGTACCAGTGGCCCAACCCGTCAGGCCCTGTGGTCTTGGTCCGGAACAGGCCGGCGGTCACCTCACCCTCCTGCTCGACGTCGAGACCCGGGACGTCGCAGAAGTCCTCCGTGACCTGGGGACCGTAGGGGAAGGTGTAGGGCTCCCATGGACTGGTCGCCGATGAAGCGCCGGCCGTGAGCAGGGTTCCGGCGAGGATCCCGCCGAAGAGCGCTGATGTAAGTGCTCGTGCTTGGTTGCGGTTCACCGCGAGTACCTCCTTGGTCAAGGGTCGACGGCGTCGGCCCAGGAACCGTTGTCGCACCGAGCGGTTCCTCCACGGTTCCTCCCCAGCCAGCCCCTCGCGCGGCACCGGTTCCTCTGTGGTTCCTCTGCCGTTGACGGAGGCACCTGGTGGGCGGACAGTTCGCAGCATGGGCATCGGCGTCCTCGGGCCCGTGGTGAGCGACGGTGGCGTCGCGTTCGGACGCCGGGACCGCGCGGTTCTCACGGCCCTGGCGATCCGCGTCGGTCAGCCCGTGTCGGAGGACCAGCTGACCGAGGCGGTGTGGGGCAAGCAACCGCCGCGCTCGGCGCACAAGTCGCTGCAGGGCTGTGTCTTCAGGATCCGTCAGGCGCTTGGCAACGACGTGATCCGCACCTCCCCGCAGGGCTACGTGCTGACCGTGCCGGCTGACGAGGTGGACGCCCGGCGGTTCGAGCGGCTGGTCGGCCGGGGCCGGGAGCTGCTGGCGCTCGGCGAGCCGGAGCGAGCGGCGTACCTGCTCGGCGAGGCCCTGGTCTGTGGCGCGGCACGCCCTTCCAGGACCTGGAGCTGTCGGACCTCGCCGCGATCGAGGGCGAGCGGCTGGAGGAGCTGCGGCAGGAGGCGGAGGAGCTCCGCGTCGAGGCCTCGCTGCGGACGGGACGGCACCTCGAGGTGCTCGCGACGGCCGAAGCCATGGTCAAGGCAGCGCCCCTGCGCGAGCGCCGATGGCAGCTGCTGGCGCTCGCGCAGTACCAGGCAGGCCGGCAGACCGAGGCGCTGCGGACCGTCAACCGCGTCAAGCGGGTGCTCGCCGAGCAGCTGGGCATCGACCCCGGTCCGGAGCTGGCCGCGCTTGAGGAGGCGATCCTCCGGCAGGACGACTCACTGCTGGCTGGCGGACCGGTGCCGACGACGGGTGCCTGCCCTTACCGCGGGCTGCTGCCGTTCGACCTCGACGACCACGAGGCCTTCTTCGGCCGTGACGACGACGTCCGCGCCTGCCTCGACATCCTGCGCGAGCGTGGGGCCCTCTCCGTAGTAGGTCCCTCCGGCAGCGGGAAGTCCTCGCTCGCCCGGGCTGGCATCGCCGCCGCCCTACGGCTCCAGGGTCGCGCAGGTCTCCGTCATCACCCCGGGCAGCGACCCTGCGGCCGTGCTCGCCACCCTGCCGCGGCCGTCGGCCCGCACGGTGCTGGTCGTCGACCAGGCCGAGGAGGTGTTCGCCCTGTGCCCGGACGAGTCGGCCCGGGCCGCGTTCCTCACCGGCCTGGTCCGCTGGTCCGGAGCAGGGACGGCTCGTCGTCGCGATGCGGGCCGACCGCCTCGCCGAGGTGTCGGCGTACCCCGGCTTCGCCCGCCTCCTGGAGCGGAGCCTGTACCTGCTCGGCGCGATGACCGAGGACGGGCTTGCGCGCCGCCGTCGAGGCGCCCGCCCGGCAGGCCGGCCTGCTGATCGAGCACGGCCTGGTCGACCTGCTCGTCGGCGAGGTCGCCGGGACGGCCGGCGCCCTGCCGATGCTGTCCCACGCCCTGCTCGAGACCTGGAAGCGGCGCGAGGCGAACACGCTCACTGTCGAGGGCTACACCGCATCCGGCGGGATCCGCGGCGCGGTGGCGCAGTCGGCCGAGGCGGTGTACGCCGGCATCGGGCCCGAGCAGCGGGTGGTGCTGCGCGACCTGGTGCTGCGGCTGGTGAGCTCCGGGACCCAGGGTGAGCCGGTACGCGCCAGGCTGCCGCGCCGGTTGTTCTCCGCGGAGCCCGACCACCAGCAGCTGATCGACCTGCTGGTCGGCTCGCGCCTCGTCACGAGCGACGCCGGCGTCGTGGAGATCGCGCACGAGGCTCTGGCGCGCGCCTGGCCGCGGCTGCGGACCTGGCTCGACGAGGACCTGGAGGGCCAGCGCATCCGCCAGCACCTCACGACTGCGGCTGACGGCTGGGACACGCTGGGGCGCCCGGACAGCGAGCTGTACCGAGGCGTCCGCCTCGCTCAGGCCTTGCAGTGGCGGGAACGCGCCGATACCCGGCTCACGGCCACCGAGCTCGCCTTCCTCGAGGCCGCCGAGCGCAACGAGCAGTCCGAACGGCGCGCCGAGCAGGTCCGCGCCCGTGCCCAGGCCCGCCTGATCCGGCGTCAGCGCGCGGCCCTCGTGGTCGCGGTGGTGCTGCTGGTCGTCGCCATGGCTGCCGGACTCACCGCCCTTCAGCAAAGGAACCTGGCCGAGGACAACGCCACCGCTGCGATCAGCGCAGAGACCAGGTCGGAAGCCCGACTCGCCGGGGCGAGTGCCCTGAGCATCGACGACCTCGACGAGTCCATGCTGCTCGCCGTGGCCGGCGTACGGCTGGACGACTCCCCCGAGACGCGGAGCAGTCTCTTGGCCGCCCTCGGGCGCCACCCAGAGCTGATCGACTCGCTCCAGATGTCCGGGCAGGGGGTCATCTCGTTCGACGTGAGCCCCGACGAGAGCACCGTGGCGAGCTACGACGACACCAACCACGTCAGGTTGTACGACATCCGCTCGGGTGCCCTGCTGGCGGAGTACCAGGCGGGATCGACGGCCCGGCTCAATTGGATCTGGCGCAGTGTGAGGTTCAGCCCCGATGGTCAGACCCTGGCCGTCACGCCGGCCGCTCCTACCCGCGATCCGGTGGTCTTGCTCGATGCCCACACGCTCGCGCCACTGCCGAGGCAGCCCGATGGGACCGGCGGTTGGCGCTGGAGGGTCAACAGCGTCACGTTCAGCCAGGACGGGCGCAGGCTCGCCTCGATCATGCGGCGCGTGCAGGGGCATGAAAACACCACGCACCCCACCTCCACCTGGGGTTTCGTGTGGGACGTGGACGCACCCGACCGTCCCGTCGCACGCCTGCGGCTCGAAGACTCCAACGGCGCCGCCCTCGCCCTGGACGCCCACGGACGGACGCTCTACACGGCCGGTCCTATCATCCGCCACGACCTCGCCTCCGGAAGGGCGGTCCACCTGCCCGAGCCCTGGGAGAACGAATACGGGGTGGAGATTCTCGAGATGAGCCCCAACGGGCGGGCCCTGGCCGCGTCCGGTAGCGGAGGCGTCGCCATGCTCGACCCCCGCTCGGGAGCGGTTCGTCGGCAGATGCAGGTGGAGCCGGACGACGACGGTTACCAAGTGAGCTTCTCCGGCGACGGCCACCGCGTGGCCGTGATCGACTTCACGTCGAGTGAGGCCCTGGTCTGGCAGGTGGCGTCGGGAGACCCTCTGGCGAGGCTCCCCCTCGGCGACACCGGTGAGTTCGCCTCGCTCGGTGCGACCGGGGCCACCCTCTACACCGCCGGGTCCGACGGCGCGCTGCGACAGTGGGACGTCGACGGTGACCGTCGCTTCGTCTCGCAGGTGGCGTACGTACCGCAGAAGCTCGCCGACCTCTACCCAGTTCGTCCGCCCGTCGCCCGACGGCCGGTTCCTCGCGTATCCGGCCGGCGACGATGTCGCCTTCTTCGACGTCACCACGGGCAAGGTGGCCGCAACGGTCACGCGGGCCTCGGGCTACCGCCGGTCAGCCAACGCGCAGTGGCATCCCGATGGCGTCCACTTCGCGGCCGTCACCGACGGCGAGATCCAGGTGTGGGACGCGCGGACCGGCCGGCTCGTCGTACGGGCTCGACCGGCGGGAGGGCTCGTCTCGGCCCTCGACTACAGCACCGACGGCAGCAGGCTGGTCGTCGGCGAGCTGTCGGGACAGGTCACCATGCTCGACTCGGCCGACCTCACGCCCGTGGGACGGCCGGCCAAGCTCGACGATGCGGTGCGGTCGATCAGCCTGGGGCCGGACAACCGGACGGCCATCGCGCTGACGGGCGTCGAGAGCGCGTCGGAGTTCTGGGTCGGCTCCAGTCCGGCAGTGGGCCAGGCTCGACCTGGAGGCCGGCGACGTCGTGACGGTTCGCGACGTGGGGTTCGACGCGGGCACGGTCGAGGTCTCACCCGATGGCACCCACGTGGCCGTCGGGGGCAGGGCGGGAGAGCTGATGGTGCTCGATCTCTCGACCGACGAACCCGTGCGCGAACCCGTGACCGCCCACGACATCGTCGTGGACCTGACCTACTCCGAGGACGGTTCGCGGCTGCTGACCTCGGGCTTCGACTACAAGAACTCGTTGTGGGACGGCCGCACCGGTGAGCTGCTCGCCCGCGTGGTGACTCCGCAGCTCGTCACGGAGGCGACGTTCACCGGCGACGGCGACACGGTGCTGATCGCACCGCTGTGGGGTGGCGCGGTCATGGAGTGGGACACCCGGCCGGAGCATGCCGTCGAATTCGCCTGCCGGGTCGCCGGCCGCGACTTCACCGAGGAGGAGTGGTCGGAGCAGTTCGGGGACCGGCCGTTCCAGGAGATCTGCCCCACTAGGACCCGGTGAGCTTCGCCTCGATCAGCAAATCGCGGATCACATCGTTGCCTTTCTGCGAAGGATGGGTGTAGTCGGCTGCGACGAAGTCGGCGGGAGGCTGGTCAGCCTTCGGGTCCGTTGAAGGCTTGTAGACGTCGACGCACACCGCGCCGACGGCCTCGGCCTCGTCGCACATGGCGTCGCGCCATTCGTGCATCCAGTAGCGGACGGCGTCGTAAAGGTCGTTGCGCGTGCGCTTGTCGACCGCTTCGACCTCGGACCAACCCAACCAGCTGTCGTACGCGGTCAGCGCGCCGATGGCGGCCTCCGGCGCCTGCTCGCGAACGCCCGCCACGACCTCGGCGAACTGGCCACGGATCGCCTGCACGACCGTGTCGATGCAGTCGTGGCTGGTCGCGGCGGCACGTTCGATCGCCGTCGAGAGCGGATCGCACTCGGTCATCGGGTCCGGGCAGCCCGTCGTACACATCAGCGAATGGTGGCTGGTCGTTGAAGCCGACCGACATGATGACGACCTCGGCCCTGGCGAGCTCTTCCAACAGACCCTCGTCCGACTGCAGTTGCTCGACGATGTCGATGGTTCGGGCGCTGTCGTGCCGCGACCGGTTGACGCACTGCCACGGGTTCCCCGATCTCGTCCTCCAGCGCGGCGGCGTAGGAGTCCACGAAGCCTGTGCAGCCCGGGCAGTCGTCGGCAAGGTTGTAGGGGATGGAGTCGCCGATCGCGACCAGGACGAAGTCCGGCGGCGCCTCGCTCGGTCGGCCGGTTGAGCGGACGTCCCCCGAGGACGAGCACGCAGAGAGCAGCAAGACCAGGACTACGGGCAGGACGCGCAGGACCCAGAGCTTGGGCATGGGCACTCCAGGACAACGGCCGAGTTGACCACAGGAGACGAGCTAGCAGCGGTGCCCCCGCTGGGGTTCGAACCCAGACTGGATCGCTTTTAAGGCGACTTCCTCTACCGGTTGGGATACGGGGGCCGTTGATCATTGTCGCAACGCCGCCGCACGCCCGAGGACGTCGTCGAGCATCTCGGGGGTGAGGCGGCCGGTGAAAGTGTTCTGCTGGCTGGGGTGGTAGCAGCCGAGCAGCACGACGGAGCGATCCCGGCCGGCGAGCGACACGGAGGCGCCGTGGGCGAACTTCGGGCGCGGCCGGGGTACGCCGTACCCGGCGGCGGACAGCGCGTCCAGGGCGCCGGCCCAGCCGAACCCACCCAGCGCCACCACCACCCGCAGCCACGGCTCGACCAGTCGGATCTCCTGGCGGATCCACGGCTGACACGTGTCCCGTTCGAGCGTCGTCGGCTTGTTCAGCGGCGGTGCGCAGCGCACGGTCGCCACCATCCGCGCTCCGACGAGGCGCTGCCCGTCGCCGGCGTGCGCGCTCGTGGGCTGCGCGGCGAGCCCGACCCGGTGCAGCGACGCGAACAGCCAGTCGCCCGAGGAGTCGCCGGTGAACACCCGGCCGGTGCGGTTGCCGCCATTGGCCGCCGGCGCCAGGCCGACGATGAGCACCGACGGCTCCGGGTCGCCCCAGCCGGCGATCGGGCGGCCCCAGTACGGCTGGTCGGCGAACGACGCACGCTTCTCGACGGCGACCTGCTCGCGCCAGGCCACCAGCCGCGGGCACGCCGAGCAGACCGAGACCCTCGCGTCCAGCGACGCGAGGTCGTCGGTCGCGGCCAGCCGTCGTACGTCGTCCGCGGTGCGGGCGACCGGGGTGTCCGGCGCCGCCGGGTCGTCGGGCCAGCCCGTGCCGGGTGGTACGGGCGAGCCGAAACTCCGGCGAACCAATGGGTGGGGCAGGAGCGTCACACCACTTAGCATGACCACACCGATCCATGGGGCGCGGCTGTCCGCGACCCGGGTCGAACTAAGGGGGGCTCCCGTGGGGCGACAGAAGCGACACCTTGCTCTGGGCACAGGGGCACTGCTGTGCCTGGCGCTGATCAGCCCGACCGTGCCGGCACAGTCCGCGACGCCGGACGCTCGTCAACCGGCTGCGGAGAAGCGGTACGTCCCCGGTGCGCCCGTACCTCTCTACATCACGACCGAGGGCGGAGTCCCGATCACCAGCAAGGACGACTACGTCAACGGCTCGATGCTGCTCGACGGCGTCCAGCGGGTGATCGAGATCAGGGGCCGTGGCAACTCCACGTGGACGTGGCCCAAGAAGCCCTACAAGATCAAGCTCGCCGAAGACGCGGCACTCCTGGGCACGGAGCCCCGCGACGAGTGGGTGCTGCTCGCCAACTACGCCGACCGGACGGCGCTGCGCACCTTCCTCACCATGGGCCTCGGGGCGTCGACACGGCTCGCGTTCACACCCCGCACGCGGTTCGTCGACGTCGTCCTCAACGGCGCCCCCGTCGGTCTCTACCTCCTGACCGACCAGGTGGAGCAGAGCTCCGAGCGGGTGGACCTCCCTGACAAGAGCTTCCTCCTCGAGGTCAACAAGAGGTTCCGGGAGCAGGGCGACCGCGGGTTCTGGTCCGACCACCGGATTCCCGTGTCGTTCAAGGATCCCGACGAGCCGAACCGCATCCAGCGCCAGCGCGTGCGGGGGGTGGTCAACCGCTTCGAGAGGGCGCTCTACGGCAAGAACTTCACCGATCCCGACACCGGGTACGCCCGTCACATCGACCTCGAGAGCTTCATCGACTGGTACCTCGTGGAGGAGCTCTTCCACAACCAGGACTCGAACTTCGCCACCAGCGTCCACTTCACGTGGTCGCCGGGGGACGACATCGCGATGGGCCCGCTGTGGGACTTCGACCTGAGCGCCGGCACGAAGTGGAACGGCACCTCCCCGACCAAGGGCTACTACACCCGCTACGGCCGCCGTCACTGGATCAACCGGATGTTCGAGGACCCGGCGTTCACCCGAGCGGTGAAGGCGAGATGGGCCGAGCTGCGGCCGGTCGTCGACGCGATGATCGCCGATATCCCGGTCGCTGCCAGCGTGATCCGCTCCTCCGCGCTGAACAACTGGGCGATCTGGCCGCCAGACGACCGAGTCCGAGCTCGTCGGCAGCATTCACGCCGACACCTTCGACGGCGAGGTCGCCTACCTGGCGAACTGGCTGACCGCGCGAGCTCAGTGGATGAGCATCGACGAGGCGATCTTCGGCGTCGCGTCGACGAGGGTCCGTGAGCGCGCCCGGGTGATCGAGGTGCCGGTGCGCATCCTCGCCGAGCAGGTCCGCCCGGTGCAGGTGGGCTACTCGGTCGCGGCCGGATCGGCCACGCGGGGTGAGGACTTCAGGGTCATCGGCAGCACGCTGACCTTCGGTCCGGGTGAGAACGTCAAGACGCTCAGGCTCCGCATCCGCGACGACGACAAGGCCGAGGCTCCCGAGACGATCACGATCCAGCTGGACGCGGCCACCTCGGGCGTCCAGCTCAGCGACCCCAACAGGGTGACCTTCACGATCATGAGGAACGACCACTAGCCGTCACACCATCGACCAGGCGATCCCGTCCAGGATGTCGGCCTCGGAGGACACCAAGGTCGACGTCGAGCACCGTCGCAGCACCCGGCTGAGGATGAGCCCGCCTGCGGCCAGTACATCGACACGTCCCGGGTGCATCCACCCGAACTCCAACCGTTCCGAGATCGGCATCGCCACCAGCCGGTCCACGAACGCATGGACGTCGGACGCCGTGACCACGGACTGGTCGATGACGCTCTGGTCGTACGTCGCCAGGTCCAGCACGCCGGCCACGATCGACAGCACCGTGCCCGCGACCCCGACCACGGTCGCGGCGTCGGCCACCGGCACCGGGCAGGCGTCGAGGTGCGCGTCGATGTCGGCCACGCACGCCGCGACCGCGTCGGCGGACGGCGGGTCGGCCGTCAGGTAACGCTCGTGCATCCGCACCGAGCCCATGTCCATCGACTGCGAGGCGACCAGACCCGACGAGTCACCGAGCACCAGCTCGGTCGACCCGCCGCCGATGTCGACCACCAGCACGGGTTCGGCCGGGGGGGTGCGCAGGTTCCGGACGGCGCCGTCGTAGGCGAGCGCGGCCTCCTCCTCGCCCGACAGCACCTCGGGCCAGACGCCCAGCCGGTCGTGCACTCCCTGGGCGAACTCCTGCGCGTTGGACGAGTCGCGGGTGGCCGAGGTGGCGCAGAACCGCAGCTTCGTGACGGGATGGGCCGCGACCAGGGCGGCGTACTCGTCGATCGCCGCGAACGCTCGGGCCAGCGCCTCGTCGGCCAGCCGGCCGGTCGCGTCGACCCCCTGACCGAGCCGCACGATCCGGCTCTCCCGCACCACGACGTCGGGCAGCGCGCCGATCAGCAGCTTGATCGTGTTGGTCCCGCAGTCGAACGCCGCAACCGTGTCAGACACAGGGCCCCGGTTCCCACCACTCCCCCAGCTCAACCAGTACCTCGTCACCGAGCGGGTTGACGCCGGGCCCGGCCGCGAGGGCGTGGGCAGCGAGGACGTGCAAGCACTTCACCCGGTTCGGCATCCCGCCGGCCGACACACCCTCGATCTCGGCACCGTCCCAGCGCCGACCGGTCGACGAGGTAGGCGCGGTGCGCGGCGGCGTACGCCGCGGCGAGTCCCATCGTCGTCGGCGAGCCGCGCCTCCATCTCCTTCATCCGGCCCTCGCCCTCCAGCGTGCCGATGAGCGAGGCGGCGCGCGGACAGGTCAGGTAGTACGTCGTGGGGAACGGCGTCCCGTCGGGCAGCCGGGGCTCGGTGGTGACCACGTCGGGCAGACCGCACGGGCACCGATGCCCGACCGCATGGATGGCCCTGGGCTCCCGTCCGAGCTGGGCAGCGACGGCCTGCTCGTCAGCCGGATCGATCACCCCGCCGAGCCTATGCTGTTGTACTACCTCGGTAGGCGAGGTACTATGTGACGCGTGGTTGCGGACGTCCTGAGCCAGCTGCGCCGGGGAGCGCTCGAGTACTGCGTGCTCGCGCTGCTGGTGGACGAGGAGCGCTACGGGTTCGACATCGTTCGCACGCTCGGGGAAGTCGACGGGATGGTGACGGGCGAGGGAACCCTGTACCCGCTGCTGTCGCGCCTGAAGAAGGAGGGCTACGTCACGACGCGCTGGCGGGAATCGGACGCCGGCCCGCCACGGAAGTACTACAAGATCACCCCTGGGGGCCACACGGCCCTGGTGGGGTTCACCTCTCAATGGCGTGCATTCCGTGACGCCGTTGACGACCTCCTCAGCAAGGGGGAGACATGATGTCTATCGGCCATCCGGCGGCTGTCGAGTACCTGCGTCGCTTGGAGCGTGTGGCTCAGGTACTGCCACGAGCGGAGCGCGACGAACTGCTTGCGCAGATTCGTGATCATCTGGAGGCCGGTCTCAGCGCGGACGCGACTGAGTCGGACGTCCGCACCCTCCTTGACCAACTCGGGTCTCCCGAAGATGTGGTGTCCGCTGCCGGCGACGAGAGCATGACCATGGACACCCCGCGAGGAGGACTGTTTCATTCGGGCGCCACCCTGGAGGTCGTGGCGCTGGCCGTACTTGCACTGGGCTTCGTCACGACTGCGCTGGGCTGGTTGTCGCCGCTGCTCGGGTGGCTGCCGCCGATGGGCGTAGTCCTCATGTCTCGCGTGTGGTCCTGGTCGGACAAGCTGATCGTTGGGGTGCTGATGCCGATCGCCGCCGCTACGGTGATCTGGTTCACCACCAGTGCGCACCTCCGGACTGGGGAGGAACTCCTGATCGGCCTGGTCCTCAGCCTGCCATTCGCCGCTGGCTATCTCGGATGGCGACTGCGGGGAAGGCTCAGCCACTAGGGCGCCCCTTGCTGGGCACGCCAAGCTTTCGGAACAGGGAGGAGTACTTTCGCAAGATGATCATCCTGGTACAGGCGCTGCGAGTGGTGCTGATCCTCGTGCTCGCCATGGTCACCCTCTCGGCGCTGGTGGGACTTACGGGGTCCGGGACAGGCCTCCTTGAGAAGTCCGCGCTTGTTGCTCTCATCGTCGGCTGCATCTACCTGGCGACCAGGGTTTCGGCTCTGAGCGCGTGGATGGTTCACCGCCTGACGCATCGGTGAGTCAGGCTCGATTGGTCACGAACCGAAGCCTGGGGCTGCGTCGATCTTCCGGTTGGTGACCAACCCACAAGGCCGCGGCTACTCCTTCGGCGGGCCGATCTTGGCCAGCGGCTCGGGCTTCTGCTCCGGCGGGGGCGGGTTGCCGGCGAGCAGCACGGACTCCCACGCGGTCTCGAACCATGCGGTCGGCTCCTCGACCAGCACGTCGCGCTTCGGTGTCAGCTCGGTCTCGGACTGCAGCGGCTTGCCGTCGGCCCCGAGCACGACGTACGACGTCTCCCCCGGCATCACGTAGCCGAACCGGGCCCGCGCCTGGCTCTGGACGTAGGCGGGGTCGCGCCAGCGCGACTTCTCCCGCTCGAGCCCGTCGATGTCGGCCTCGCTCTGAGCGATCTGCGCCTGGAGCTCGGCGATGTGCTGCCGCTGCTGGAGGTAGGCCTTGAGGGACGACGCGTAGCTGACCGTCAGCACCGCGACGACCAGCACGAGCACGGCGGCGCGGCCGGTCAGCCTCGGTCGCCACGAGCGTCGGTCCGACACGGCGCGGGTCGAGCCGGTGGACACCCAGGGGACCTCTCGCACCTCGGTGACCGGAGCGTCGTCGACGACGGCCGGAGCCCGCCGGCCGGCGGCGCGCTGCCGCGACCGCTGACCGGGACGCTGCGACGCTGAGGGCGCGCGCGACGTACGACGGTCAGGCCTGGGCACGAGGTCGAGTCTGCCGGACCCGACCTGCGAATCAGCCCTGGAAACGCGGGAAGGCGCCGGCTCCGGCGTACCTCGCCGCGTCGCCCAGCTCGCCCTCGATGCGCAGCAGCTGGTTGTACTTCGCCACGCGGTCGGAGCGGGCAGGCGCGCCGGTCTTGATCTGGCCGCAGTTGGTGGCGACGGCCAGGTCGGCGATGGTGACGTCCTCGGTCTCGCCGGAGCGGTGGCTCATCATGCAGCGGTAGCCGCTGCGGTGGGCCAGGTCGACGGAGTCGAGGGTCTCGGTGAGCGAGCCGATCTGGTTGACCTTGACCAGGAGCGCGTTGGCCTGCCCGCCGTCGATGCCGCGCTGGAGCCGCTCGACGTTGGTGACGAACAGGTCGTCGCCGACCAGCTGGATCCGGCCGCCGAGGCCGTCGGTCATGGCCTTCCAGCCGTCCCAGTCCTCCTCGTCGAGCGGGTCCTCGATCGACACGATCGGGTAGGCGTCGCACAGCCCCGTGTAGTAGGCGACCATCTCGTCGCTCGAGAGCTTGTTGCCCTCGAACTGGTAGGAGCCGCTGTCGTGGAACTCGCTCGCCGCGACGTCCATGGCGAGGGCGATGTCGGTGCCCAGGCTGAGTCCCGCCGCGCCGACGGCCTCGCCGATCAGGTCGAGCGCGGCCCGGTTGCTCTCGAGGTTGGGAGCGAACCCGCCCTCGTCGCCCAGGCCGGTGGAGAGGCCCTTCTTCTTCAGCACCGACTTGAGCGCGTGGTAGACCTCCGCGCCCGTGCGCAGCGCCTCCGCGAAGGTCGCGGCGCCGATGGGCGCGATCATGAACTCCTGGACGTCGACGTTGGAGTCGGCGTGCGCGCCACCGTTGAGGATGTTCATCATCGGCACGGGCAGCAGGTAGGCGTTGGGACCGCCGACGTAGCGGTAGAGCGGCAGCCCGGCCGAGTCGGCGGCCGCCTTGGCGACGGCGAGTGACACGCCGAGGATCGCGTTGGCGCCCAGGTTGCCCTTGTTGGGCGTGCCGTCGAGCTGGTTCATCGCCTGGTCGATCTCGCGCTGGTCGTCGGCGCCGAGGCCCTCGATGGCGGGGCCGATCTTCTGGATCACCGCGTCGACGGCCTGCTGCACGCCCTTGCCGAGGTAGCGGTCGCCCCCGTCGCGCAGCTCGACCGCCTCGAACTGGCCCGTGGACGCGCCGCTCGGGACGGCCGCGCGGCCGAACGAGCCGTCGTCGAGCAGCACCTCGACCTCGACGGTGGGGTTGCCGCGCGAGTCGAGGATCTCGCGGGCGCCGACAGCTTCGATGGATGCCACGTGTGCTCCCTGGGCCTGAGTGGTTCGGTCGGTCTCACCCTATTCGTGCCCTACGCCAGGGCAACCGGTGAGCGGCTGCGTGGACAGACCACGTCCGGTGACCGGACCATGTGCGCATGGAGCCGCGCCCGGAGAACGAGCAGCAGAGCGGCTATGTCGCCCTGTTCGACGGGCTGTCCGACGCCTACGACCAGAGCGGCGTGCCGTTCTTCGGCCTGATCGCGCGGGGCCTGGTGGAGCGCCTGGAGCTTCGGCCCGGCGAACGGGTGCTCGACATCGGCGCCGGACGCGGGGCGGCGACCTTCCCGATCGCGGCCGCCGTGGGTCCGGGAGGCCGTGTCGACACCATCGACCTCGCACCCGGCATGGTCGATCGTCTCGCGCGAGGACGCCAAGCCACTGCGCCACGTGCACGTGGGTCTCGGCGACGCCGCCGACCCGCAGCCGCCTGCGCCGCCGTACGACGCGGTCGTCTCGTCGCTGGTCGTGTTCTTCCTCGACGACCCTGTCGAGGCCTTGACCCGATGGCGGACCCTGCTGAGGCCGGGCGGCCGCCTCGGGATCTCCACGTTCCAGCCCTGGGCGGGCACCTGGGGGCGCCTCGTCGACCTCTACCTCGAGTTCACCGAGGACGACCGCGTCGCCCGACCCGCGCTTCTCGACCGACGAGAACGTCGCCGGCCTGGTCCGCTCCGCAGGATTCTCCGAGGTACGCACGGAGCTCGCGTCGTACGACGTCTTCTTCGACGACGTGAAGCAGTGGGTGCACTGGTCGTGGGCGACGCCGATGGGCGGCATCTGGCGGCGCACCCCGGAGTCCGCCCACCCCGAGATCCTGCGGCAGGCGACCGCGATCCTCGACTCGAGCCGCAGCCCGGACGGCCGGATCGTGATCGAGGTCGGGGCCCGCTACACCTTCGGGACGAACCCGGTGTCACTGAACTGCCGCTGTTGTGCCCCTGCGTATGGGGGAGAGAGACTGGTGGAACGCGGTCTGGCGACCGCAGTGGCGTCAGACGCGCTTCCCCCTGGCGAGGTGAGTGTGATGACGCACGGAGACTCCTTGGCGCAGACGATCGAGGCGACCCAACGATCCCTGGACGAGCGGTTGGGCGCGGCCCTGCTCCCCCACGAGGATCCACTCCGGCCGCGCGACAACTACGCCGACATCGACACCTTCGTGGCGGCGACCAGCCGGCACCTGGCGGCGGTCGAGGCCGTCCTGCTGGGGCCGGTACGCCATGCCGTCCCGGACGGCAACGGTCTGTGCCAGGAGTACCTGCACACGGCGCGACGGCTCGAGCACACGCTGGCCCTGATCAAGGGGCGGTTGTACGGCGAGGCGTACGCGATCCACCTGGCCTGGCCCGACCTGTGGGAAGAGGCGCGCGCCGAGCTCGGCGAGCACAACCGACTCGAACGCCGGATGGTGGCGCAGCTGGTCAAGCACGGCGACCCGACCGAGGTGGACGGCCTGGCGCGGCACGTCTTCGACGCCGAGACCCACGGGCCCACCCGGCCGCACCCACGGTTGCCGCACACCGGCCTGCCCGGCCTCGTCGCCCGCCGGATCTGGGCGTGGGCCGACCGGTTCTGGGACAACGCCGAGGGTCGCGTCATCCCCGACCCCGTGCGTCCGCACCACCACCACCACGACAGCCTGATGGCGCAGTACCTCGTCGCCGATCCCAAGTTCGACGCCGATGCCACGATCGTGGAGCACCGGCACCGGCGGGCCCGGAAGTCCGCGTAGTCCTCCGGACAGCGGGACCGGCCGCCCCACACGACCGGCCCCGCGCGGGTCGCTCCTAGGCGCAGGCGGCCGCCGCGGCGGGGAACGCCGCCTCGATGGCAGCGAAGTCGAGGTGCGAGATCGCCCTGTTGCCGTCGGTCGGCCCGGCCATCACGCCGTGCGCGTTGATCAGCGTGCTGGTCGTGACGCCGGCGGCGTCGGCCAGGACCTGCACACCGGCAGGGCACAACCCGGTCTCGGCCGCGGCGATCACACCGAACGACACGAAGCCGTTGGAGCCCGCCCGGCCGGCGTTCGCGTTCGGGTTGGGGTTGTTGAAGTAGCAGAAGTGGGCGCTCGCCGCGCTGGCGCTCAGCGCGATCAGGGCGACGGTCGCGGCCGCGACGGTGGACAGACGACGGATGAGCATGGGTACCCCCAAGGTCCGGACAGGTGGCCCTCACGCTGGCGGGGCCCTCGGCTGGCGTCATACCCAAAGTTGGGTATTCACGTGCGATCCTGCGTACCCCGGGGGTGCGGAACAGGAGGCAGCGTGCGCGGATCGATGTTGGTGGCGGGCACGACGTCGGACGCCGGCAAGACCACCGTCACCACCGCCCTGTGCCGCGCGCTGGCTCGCCGCGGCATCAACGTGGCGCCCTTCAAGGCCCAGAACATGTCCAACAACTCGATGGTCTGCCCGGGGCCGGACGGCGGCGGAGTCGAGATCGGGCGAGCCCAGTGGGTGCAGGCGATGGCGGCCGGGGTCGAGCCCGAGCCGGCGATGAATCCCGTCCTCCTCAAGCCCGGCAGCGATCGCCGCAGCCACGTCGTCCTGAACGGGCGGCCCGCCGGCACCCTCGATGCCACCGACTTCCTGGTCGGCCGCGACCGCCTGCGCGACGCGGCGTACGCCGCCTTCGCCGACCTGCGCGAACGCTTCGACCTGGTGGTGGTCGAGGGGGCCGGGAGCCCGGCCGAGATCAACCTCCGTGCCGGTGACTTCGTCAACATGGGGCTGGCTCGTCAGGCGCGACGTGCCGACCGTGATCGTCGGTGACATCGACCGTGGCGGCGTCTTCGCGGCGTTCCTGGGCACCGTCGCGCTGCTCTCGCCTGAGGACCAGGCGCTCGTCGCCGGCTTCGTGGTCAACAAGTTCCGCGGCGACCTCGGTCTGCTCCAGCCGGGGCTCGAGCAGATCGAGCGGCTCACCGGCCGGCGGGTGTACGGCGTGCTGCCGTGGCACCCGGACCTCTGGCTGGACTCGGAGGATGCCCTCGACCTCGCCGGCCGCCGTTCGCCTGACGCCGGTCGCGCCAAGGTGAAGGTCGCGGTCGTCCGCCTGCCCAGGATCTCCAACTTCACCGACGTCGACGCGCTCGGCATCGAGCCCGACGTGGACGTGGTCTTCGCCAGCGACCCGCAGGCTCTGGGTGACGCAGACCTGGTGGTCCTGCCTGGCACGCGCGCCACGCTCGCCGACCTTGCCTGGCTGCGGTCGCGAGGCCTCGACGAGGCCGTCGTGAGGCACGCGGCGGCGGGGCGGGCTGTCCTCGGCATCTGCGGCGGCTTCCAGATGCTGGGCAGGACGATCTCCGACCCCGACGGTGTCGAGGGTGCGCCCGGAGCCGGGGCCGAGGGCTTGGGGCTGCTCGACGTGACGACCACGTTCGGCCGCGACAAGGTGCTGCGCCTCCCGGCGGGCGAGGCGCTGGGGGTGGCGGCGAGCGGCTACGAGATCCACCACGGCCAGGTCGACGTCGGCGGGACCCTCGAGGAGTTCCTGGGCGGCGCCCGCTCCGGCATGGTCTTCGGGACGATGTGGCACGGCAGCCTGGAGGGCGACGCGCTGCGCGGCGCGTTCCTGGGAGAGGTGGCCGGCCCGGCCTGGTCGCCGTCCGGGGTCAGCTTCGCAGCACGGCGCGAGCGCCGGTTCGAGCTGCTCGCCGACCTCGCCGAGGAGCACCTCGACGTCGACGCCCTGGTGAGCCTTGCTCGGGCGGGCGCACCGACCGGCCTGCCGTTCCTGCCACCTGGCGCACCTGGGTAAGGGCCGGAATCGGTCAGTCGCCGGCGTTCGCGGTCTCGGTCATCGTCTCCGGGGGGCCTTCGAGGCACCGGTAGCGCAGCAGTATCGCCCCACCGGGATATGCCTTCGGCGGCTCGACCAGCTCGAACCGGGAAGCGACAGCGCCTTCGGGAAACAGCTTCTTGCCCTGCCCGATCACCACCGGACACACCCACAGGTTCACCTGGTCGACAAGGCCCTCGCGGAACAGGGTCTGCAGCAGGTCCGCGCTGCCCCACGTGTGGATCTGCTCGTGCCGCTCACGCAGCTCGCGGACCCCCGCGCCCGCGTCGGTGAGCTGGGTGCTGGTGTCCCACGACAGTTCAGGCGTGCCGCGGGACGCGACGTACTTGGGGACCCGGTCGAAGGCGAGCCCGATCCCGTCGGTCTTGCCCGGCCAGTAGCGGCGGAAGATGTCGTACGTCGTGCGCCCCAGCAGCAGCGCGTCGGACGCCTGCACGTCAGCCGTGATCTGCGCGCCGGACTCCTCGTCCCCGTACGGCGTCTCCCAGCCGGCGTACTCGAAGCCGGCGTCCTCCTCGGTGGGGCCACCGTTGGCCTGGATCACGCCGTCGAGCGTGATGTTCATGTTGACGTGCAGCTCACCCATCGCGCCATCTCCTCATCATTCGTGTGGTGTACCTGCGGATCCACTTCCGCGGTCCGGTCACAGCCAGCGACGCACCCGCCGCGTGTAGTCGTCGTACGCCGCACCGAACCGGCTGTGCAGGAATCGCTCCTCGGGGCGGATGGCGCCCCACAGGACGAGCAGCACCGCGACCGGGAACAGAACAAGTCCCCAGAGGTGGGTGCCAGCAGCGCCAGCCCGAGGTAGAGCGCGAGCAGGCCGACGTACAACGGGTTGCGCGAGAGGCGGTAGGGCCCCTCCTCGATCATCGCGTGGGTCGGCTGGCCCGGCAGCAGTCCGGTCTCGTGCCGGTGGAACAGCCACAGCGCCCAGCCGTTCCACCCGGCGAACAGCAGCACCAGCGCCCAGCCGACCGGAACCCGCCACCAGCCGAGGTCGACCGGGTCGCCCCCGAACTGCGTGACCAGCCAGCCGACGAGCAGGGGCGTGCCGATCGCGACCGGCGGCCAGAGCCGGAACGCGACGCTGTCCTCGGAACCGTCCACGATGCCTCTCACCCCAGTTCGTAGCGGGTATCGGTCTTCACTGAGAGGGCGCAGGCGGTCTCGCCGTCCTCGTCGACGTGAGGGGGCTTCTCGACGGCGACGGTGAGGAGGAGGCGCATCTGCACGGCCCCTTCCACCTGCACGCTACGGCTGCTCGACCCGACCGGCCTGGAGGTGTTCTCGTCTGCGTAGGCGGTGACGGTCACCGTCACCTTGTCGTGTCGGGGCGCTTCGCCCTCGATCGTGATGTTGACGTCGACGGTGTGGTCCTGCGAGTCGTAGACGCAACTGGGGTGCCCTTCGCTGCCGCCCCAGCCGACCGTCAGGCCAGCGCTCGGATGGTCGTCACCACTGCCATAGACGGCTATCCCGGACCCGACTGCTGCGAGCAGCATGACCTCGGCGACGACGATCGCTCGTCGCCGCCCCGGGCGCGCAGGTCCAGGGTTCGCGGCGTCGCGGGTCCTGCTCAGGTGGTGTCCTTCTGCTGTGGGACGGGCACATCCGCTCGTCACCGTCGGAGCGACGTCCTGAGCCTAGAGACCCGGTCCGGCGGAAGCGTCCGGCACGGGTCGTGTCCTTCCGGGACCGAGATCAGGCCACCTGCCACGAGCTGAACCCAGACGACGGCCGGGCCCGCTGGCGGCGGGCCCGGCCCGAAGCGGTGTTCGTCAAGCCATCTCGGGGACGTGCAGGTGCGCGTAGGCGAGCTCGAACTCGTGCACGTCGATGATCTCGCCGCCCGCTTCGTTCGCGGTCCGGGTGCGCATGTTGTCGGCCGACGGGCGGCTGGCTTCCATGGCCTCGCGCGTCTCCCAGGCGGTGGTGGCGCAGCACAGGCCGGTCGACCGGTTCACCAGCAGGCTGGCACTGCAGAATCCAGGAGTCTTCTCGAGCTCGGGAAGGATCCCGACGCGGACCGTCTCCGTCATGGCGTCCAGGTCACCCTGCAGCCAGCTGACTCGGCAGCACTCGCCGTGATGCGTGCGGTGCATGACGGCGATCTCCCACTCGTCGACCTGCATGTCGCCGCCGAGGATGTCCCGCCCGCGATCGCGGATCGGGCGAAGCTGCTCATCGCTGGCGCGCATGGCCGCCTCGCTCTCCCATGAGCTTGTCGCGATGCAGTGCCCGGTCTCGCGGTCGACCAGCATCGAGAGGCCGCGACAGCCCTCGATCTTGTCGAGCATCGGCGCGGCCTCGCTCTTGATGAACGTGATGCCCGCGTCGATGTTGTCGGGCCTCCCGTGGAACGTGGTGGAACGTGCGTACACGGCCCACTCCTCTCTAGGACGGGGCAGTGCCCGGTCCGGCACCGCCGGATGATCCCTGCTTACTCCCCAGGCCGATGCTCCGCCACCTTCTAGGTCATGATTTCGACGTACCAGGTACGTCGCCGATTCGACTCGACCCACCAGTAGCGAGCGCGCCTCACGGGGCGACCCGGCGTACGGCGTCGCGCAGCGCGTGCTCGGGGTCGACGCCGGCGGCGCGGGCCTCGGCCACGAGAGCGAGCAGGCGGTCGCCGATGTCGGTCGAGGTCGGGACGTCGACCCGCGAGCCGGCGCGCTCGGCACGGTCGAGCACCTTGTCGGCGAGCAGCAGGGCCGGCAGCCCGGGTGGCAAACCCTCGAACACCGAGGACCGTTCCTTCTCCATGGCCTTCACCGACTCCCAGAGCTCGTTGACCGACGCTGCGTCGGTCACTGGGACGCTCCCGAAGACGTGCGGGTTGCGGCGGCGGAGCTTGTCGACGATCCCCTGCACCACCTCGTCGAAGGTGAACTCGCCGCGCTCCTCGGCGATGACTGCGTGGAAGCCGATCTGGAGCAGCAGGTCGCCGAGCTCCTCGCGCAGGTGGTCGGGGTCGCCGGAGTCGATCGCCTCGAGCGTCTCCCACGACTCCTCGACGAGGTAGCGCCGCAGCGACTCGTGGGTCTGCTCCCGCTTCCAGGCACACTCGGCCCGCAGCCGGCGCATGTCCTCCCGGAACGCGGCCAGCGGGTCGGACCCGGTCATGTCTGGCTGGTCTCGTCGGCGGCTCAGCCGCAGCGCTGGGAGCGTGGCAGGGTTGCGGTGTGCGCCGGGTCGGGCCCGTCGTCGGAGCCGATCTTCGCCGCGTCGACGGCGTTGGGACTCAGCGGGTAGGACGTGTCGGTGTCGACGAACTGGGGACGCCCGAGGTCGGTGCCGGTGACGGACACGCCATAGCGCGGGTTGATCTCGGCAGGGTGCTCGGACATCCACTCCAGGAGTGCCTCCTGGCCGCGGGCCCGCTTGGCCTCGTCGTCGGCGCCGGACTCGCCCGCCTGCGCCAGCAGGATGCCGCCGACCTCGATCTCGACGGCGTTGACGTAGGCACCCGCCGAGTCGACCTCGAGGGACTGGTCGATGCGGTCCTCGCGGAAGCTCCCCTCCATCTCCGCGCGCAGGGCGCGCAGGTCCTCGGCGTAGCTGGGCGGGAGGTCGACGGAGTAGTCGTCCGCGAGCTGTTCGGCCGCTGCGCGGACGGTCAGGTTGCGTACGACGTAGGCGCGCACGAAGCTCATCGGGAAGACCGCGCCCCCGCTCTGGAGCGTGGCAGTGAGGCCCTCGCAGTAGGCCACGGTCAGCTCGTCGACCTCGGACGTCGACAGCGTCTGGTCACCGACGTGCACGGCCACGCCCGGGCTGGCCGAGCCGCACCCGGACAGCGTGAGCGCCGCCACCGCGGCGACGACACCTGCGAGGACCTGCCCCTTCGAGCGGCTGGACATGCTCACGACTCCTTGTTGTGGACCGGCGGATCGATCACCGCGTCGATGACACCGCGCGCCCATTCAAGCAGGGCCATCCCCGTGATCGGCTGAGGGATCGGCTGCCCCCCGACGGCTGAGGAGTGGGGGCGGGGGACCAGGAGGGTCTCGACCTGTGGCTTGGCGATGCTCTTGGGATACATCCGCTGGAGGCGTACGACGCGCGAGTCGGGCAGCACGACGGGAGCGAACCGTACGTTGCGCCCCGCGATGGTGACCTCCTTGATGCCCGCACGTCGGGCTCGCGCGCGGAAGAGCGCGACGAACAGCAGGCTCTGCACCTCGACCGGCGGCTCGCCGTAGCGGTCCACCATCTCCTCGCGGAGCAGGTCGACGTCCTCGTCAGCGCGGACCTCGGCCAGCCGCTTGTACATCTCCAGCCGGAGCCGCTCGGAGGGGATGTACTCGTGGGGAAGGTGGGCGTCGACCGGCAGCTCGATGCGGACCTCTCCGAGGTCGGCCTCGCCGTCACCCTTGAACTCGTGGACGGCCTCGCCGACCAGCCGGACGTAGAGGTCGAACCCGACGTCGGCGATGTGGCCCGACTGCTCGCCGCCGAGCAGGTTGCCGGCGCCGCGGATCTCGAGGTCCTTCATGGCGATGGCCATCCCGCCGCCGAGGTCGGAGTGCTGGGCGAGCGTGGCGAGCCGCTCGTGCGCCGTCTCGGTGAGCGGCTTCTCCTGGGGGTAGAGGAAGTAGGCGTAGGCCCGCTCCCGCGACCGGCCCACGCGGCCGCGCAGCTGGTGGAGCTGTGAGAGGCCCAGCGTGTCCGCACGCTCGATGACCATCGTGTTGGCGTTGGAGACGTCGAGACCCGACTCGACGATGGTGGTGCAGACCAGGACGTCGAAGCGCCTCTCCCAGAAGTCCAGCATCACCTGCTCGAGCTGGTGCTCCCCCATCTGCCCGTGGGCCACCGCGACCCGCGCCTCGGGCACGAGCTGACGGATCTTGGCCGCGGCCTTCTCGATGCTCTGCACCCTGTTGTGGATGTAGAAGACCTGGCCCTCGCGCAGCAGCTCGCGGCGGATGGCGGCCACGACCGTGCGGTCCTCGTAGCCGCCGACGTAGGTCAGCACCGGGTGCCGCTCCTCGGGCGGGGTGGTGATCGTGGACATCTCGCGGATGCCGGTGACGGCCATCTCGAGCGTGCGCGGGATCGGCGTCGCGCTCATCGACAGCACGTCCACGCTGGTGCGCAGCCGCTTCATCTGCTCCTTGTGCTCGACGCCGAAGCGCTGCTCCTCGTCGACGATGATCAGGCCCAGGTCCTTGAGCCGGATGTCGGGGTTGAGCAGCCGGTGGGTGCCGATCACGATGTCGACACTGCCCTCGCGCAGGCCGTCGACGACCTCGCGCGCCTCCTTGTCGGTCTGGAACCGGCTGAGCGGCTTGAGCGTGACCGGGAACGCGCCCATCCGTTCCTCGAACGTCGACAGGTGCTGCTGGACGAGCAGCGTGGTCGGCACCAGCACGGCGACCTGCTTGCCGTCCTGCACGGCCTTGAACGCCGCGCGCACCGCGATCTCGGTCTTGCCGTAGCCCACGTCGCCGCAGACGAGCCGGTCCATCGGGACCACCCGGCGCATGTCGGCCTTGACCTCGTCGACCGTGCTCAGCTGGTCGGGTGTCTCCTGGAACGGGAAGGCGTCCTCGAGCTCGCGCTGCCAGGGCGTGTCGGCGCCGAACGCGAACCCCTTGGTCGCCTGGCGGGCGGCGTACAGCTTGATCAGCTCGGCAGCGATCTCGCGGACGGCCTTGCGGGCGCGACCCTTGCGCTTGGCCCAGTCGCTGCCGCCGAGCCGGTCGAGGCTCGGCTGCTCGCCACCGACGTACCTCGTCACCTGGTCCAGGGCATCGGCCGGCACGTAGAGGCGGTCGGGCGGGCCGCCACGCTTGGAGGCGCCGTACTCGAGCAGGAGGTACTCGCGCGTGGCGCCGTGAACCTCGCGCTGCTTCATCTCCACGAACCGGCCCACGCCGTGCTGCTCGTGGACGACGTAGTCGCCGGCCTTGAGCTCCAACGGGTCGATCTGCCGCTTGCGCCGGGCCGGCATCTTCCGCATGTCGCGGGTGGAGGCCTTCTGGCCCGACAGGTCGTCGCCGGTCAGCAGGGCCAGCTTGTTGACCGGGTCGACGAAGCCGTGGGTCAGCGACCCGCACGCGACCGTGGCCACGTCGCGGGTCCAGGTGTCCCACTCCTCGACCAGCTTCGCTGCCACGTCGTGCTCGCCGAGCACCTCGACCATGCGCTGCGCGGGGCCGTGGCCGGGATGGACGACGGCGACTCGGTAGTCGTCGCCGAGCCAGCCCTTGATGTCACCGATGGCGCGCTGCAGGTCGCCGCGGTAGGCCTCGGCGGGTCTGGCGGGCAGGCTTCTGCTCGGCACCGCGCCGGCCTCGACGTCGATGTCGATCGACACGATCTCGCCGAGGTCGTCCCTGATCGGACCCGCGTCCACCCCCGCGTCGTCGATCCCGAACGGGCTCAGCGTCCACCACGGCAGGTCGCGAGCCAGGCTGTGCAGGCGTACGTCGGTCAAGGAGCGGTACGACGCGGCGCCGAGGTCGATCGGGGCGGTCCCGCCCCCGGCCGCTGCGGCCCAGCTGGCGCCGAGGAACTCCTCGCTGGTCGCCACCAGGTCGTGTGCCCGTGCTCGGGCGCGCTCGGGGTCGAGCACGAGCACGTGGGTGTCCGAGGGCAGGAGGTCGACGAGCAGCTCCATCTCGTCGACCAGCGCGGGGGCGAGCGACTCCATGCCCTCGACCGCGATGCCCTGGGCGATCTTGTCGGTCAGCTCGACCAGCGCGGGATGGGCCTCGCCGAGCTCCCAGGCCCGGCGGCGGACTTCGTCGGTGAGCAGCAGCTCGCGGCAGGGCGGGGCCCAGAGGCGTTCTGCCTTCTCGAGCGCTCGTTGGTCTGCCACCGCGAAGGTGCGGATCTCCTCGACCTCGTCACCCCAGAACTCCACGCGCAGCGGGTGCTCCTCGGTCGGCGGGAAGACGTCGACGATGCCTCCGCGGACCGCGAACTCGCCGCGTTTCTCGACCAGGTCGACCCGGGTGTATGCGGCGTCGGCCAGGAGCCGGGTGACCTCGTCGAGCCGCACCTCGTCGCCGGGAACCAGCTCGACCGGCGCGAGGTCGCCCAGCCCCTTGACCTGCGGCTGGAGCACCGACCGCACGGGTGCGACGACGACGCTGAGGGGTCCGTTGGTCTCGTCGTCGCCGGGATGGCAGATGCGGCGCAGCACGGCCAGCCGGCGGCCGACCGTGTCGCTGCGCGGGCTGAGCCGCTCGTGGGGCAGCGTCTCCCAGCTGGGGTAGTAGCCGACGCGGGCCGGGTCGACCAGGTCGGCGAGCTGCGCGACGAGGTCCTCGGCCTCGCGACTGGTGGGCGTCACCGCCAGGACAGTTCGCCCCGCGTCGACGAGGCCTGCCACGACGAAGGGGCGCAGCGCCTCGGGCCCGGTCAGGTCGAGGGCGCGGACCAGCCCGTCCTTGGCGTCGCCCATCGCCTCGTGAAGAGTGGCGTCGGCGAGGACGGCGTCGGCGATAGGGGTCAATGGCACGGATGTCTCCAAGTTGACGGGGGAGCACCTTTGCCCCCAGTCGGTGCGCGACAGGGGGTGCTGGAACTGCGGACGCAACTCTAGGCGACGCCTCCGACGGCCCCGCCTCAGGTTTCGATGCGCCCCACCCACTCGGCGACCGTCGCTCCGAACCGCTCTCGCTCGTCGGTCACCAGTGAGTGCGTGCCACTGTCGACGAGCACCAGCGACCGCACCAGCTGCGGCCGCGACGCGGCGAGGTGGCAGGCGATCGCGCCTCCCCAGCTGTGGCCCATGAGGTCGAGCCGCTCCCAGCCCAGGAACGCGGCGAGGTCGGCGGCGAGGTCGGCCAGGACGGGCACCGCGTAGCGGTCGGGGTCGAGCGCCGGGGACCCGCCGTACCCGGGCAGGTCCGGCGCAGCGACGTCGAAGCCCGCGTCCACGAGCGGCTGCACGCCGAGACCCAGGAACGCCGCCGAGGACGCCGGCCCGAGCGCGTGCAGGAACAGCAGTGGCCGGCCGCCCTGACTCCCCCAGCGACGCAGGTACAGGCGCGTCCCAGCGACACTGATCTCCACGCCTCGTCCCCTCAGGCCACGGTCGTGGGGGCGGCGGTCTGCGCGGCCTTCTCCGCGGGAGTGCGCAACACGCAGAACTCGTTGCCCTCGGGATCGGCCAGCACCGCCCAGCCGGTGCCGGGACCCCAGTTGCCCCGGAGGTCGTTCACGAGCGTGGCGCCGGCAGCGAGAACACGGTCGGTCTCCTCGTCACGCGTGCCCGAGCGCGGGACCAGGTCGAAGTGCACGCGGTTCTTGACCTGCTTCTCTTCGGGAACCTCGATGAACAGGATGTGATGACCGGTGTCGGGGTCGAGGATCATGCACTCCTCGTGCCCGGGCTCGTTGGGGTCACCGTCGACGTCCTGGTAGCCGAGCAGGGCCTTCCACCACTCGGAGAGCTCGTAGGCGTTGCGGCAGTCGACGGACGTGTGCGACACGAGACAGGTCATGCGCGCGAGTCTGCCCGCGCCGCTGACGACGGGCGAGCGGATTAGCCGGGACCGAGCGGCTCAGCGCAGGACGAGGTCGACGTTGCGGCCGGAAGCCGAGCCGGGCACGGGCTGCGGCGTGCAGTCGCAGGTGTCGCTGCACGGGAGGAAGGTGTGGGGAGCGTGGCCGCACCCGGTGCACGGCATCTCGTGCGAGAGGTGGCGACTGGTCTGCTCGACGGTGTCCCACATTGCCCTGCTCCTTTCCGGTGCGACCCCCATGGCCGATGACCTTGGTAAGGATGGTCCAGCGCCGCGGGTGATACGTCTGTTTTGACCGGAACACACCCGGAAAATCATTGCGATAGCCCGAACGGGCCACGCGTTCCTGACCCACGAGCCCGAGGTTCCGAGACGGGACTGCCCGAATGGTCGATCGGTCTAGAACGCGGCGCTCCCCCGCCGACCGGGGTCGGCGGGGGAGCCGAAGGCCGTCTGCTACTTGACGGTGATGACGCGGTGCATGCCCATGAACACGTGCGGCATGCCGCCCATCGTGGCGTCGGGCCAGAAGCAGACCATCACGTAGTCGCCCTTGGGCACGTTGTACTTGAAGGTCGCCGAGTGGCCCGGGCTCACGACTCCGCTGTCTGATGCCGAGGCCGAAGTTGACCGGCGACGGCCCGGGAGGACCCTGCTGAGCGGCGGCGAGCCACTCCTTGAAGTCCGGTAGGTCATGCCCTTCTTGAGCTTGGCCATCGCGATGAAGTGGTTCTGGGAGGCTGCGTTCTTGAACGTCAGCAAGCCCTTGTTCGGGATCGACGCAGGCTTCTTCGCCCACTTCGAGTCCTGCACCGCCTTGATGGTCGCGGCCGGCCTCCGGCACGACGTTGCCCGTGTCGGCACCCTCCACGGTGAACGCGAAGAACTTGTCGGGATCGTTGGTGTTGGTGTCCAGCGCCCAGTAGTCCCCGGGATCGAGATCGACGACGAGCTTGCCGGCCTTGTCCTGTGACGGTCACCCCGCCGAGCAGCGTGATGTTGGCCTCGAAGCGCTTGATCGCCTTGACGTTCCCGCCGTCGAGCCCCTTCTCGATGTCGCGGGCGGCGTCGGCGGCGGTGTAGCCGGCGGCCGGCATCACCAGCTGGAAGCTCGAGCCGCGCTTGTTCGCGGTGGTGACCTTGAACGTGGTGACGCCCGGCTGGATGGTGGTCGGCATCGTGACCACGCGCGTCTTGCTGATGCTCACCGCCACCGGAGGCGTCGCGGCGGCCGACTGCGCCGGCGCTGCCGTCACCGCGCGGTCAGGGTGGCCGCACCGACGAGCGCGAGGCTCGTCGCGACGGCACGGATCTTTGGAACCCCATGTGTACTCCCCCCATTGCTGCACCTGCCGGTCCCGGCCGTTCCGAGCGCTCGGGTGTGCCCCCACACCCTGCACCGGGCCTCCGGATATGCCAACGAACAGGCCGGGGCGTGCCCCCGATCGACGCGGTGGGCTAGACCACTACACCCCCCTGCCGTCGACGTGCCACACTCTTCGACCGTGGGCTTGAGGGGGGTCGGCAGGCTGGGCATCGGCAGGCTGGGCATGGTCGCGGTCATCGCGGTGGCAGTGGGTGTCACGGCAGCTGATCCGCTCGACGTACCTCTGCCTCAGGCGGCCGCGTCGCAGCCCCTCCACGAACGTGCTGCCACGACGATCGTGATCTCGGTCGGCGGAGCGGCCAGCGGCTTCTCCCCCCAGACCGCGTCGATCGCACGGGGTGGCGTCCTCACGGTCGAGAACCACGACAACGTGGCGCACTCGGTCACCTCGGACGCTGTCGGGACCCAGGGAGACCCGGTCTTCGACCTGGTCATCCCGTCGCACGCGACCAGGACTCTCACGATCCCTCCGGCCATGAGCGCCGGGGAGTACCCGTTCTACTGCACCTTCCACCCCAACATGCGGGGCACACTGGTCGTGACGGGCGAACCGGGCGGCGACGCCCCGGAGCCGCCCAAGTTCGAGCAGGCCCTACGGATCCCGGAGGTGCTGACCGGCAGCAACATCAACATTCGCATGCGGCGGGCAAACGTCCAGGTCATGCCGCACGGCCCGAAGACCCGGATGTGGACCTACGGCGGCACGTTCCCGGGGCCCACGATCAAGCGGCCCACGGGGTCCCTCACGAAGGTCACCTTCGTCCACGACCTGCCAAGCGCGCGGGATCCCTGACCGTCCACCAGCACGGCGGCCACCAGAGCTCGGCCGACGACGGCCAGCCCACCCGCCATCTCATCGGCCGGGGCGCGAGTCGGACCTACACCTACCCGCTCGTCGACGGCGGGAAGCCGATGCCGGCGAGCTTCCGCTTCTACCACGACCACCGGATGGACCGGACTGCGCGCAACAACTGGCGTGGACTGCAAGGCATGTTCCTGGTGACCGACGAGCACGAGGAGAAGCTAGGCCTCCCGAGCGGCCCGTACGACCTGCCGTTGCACTTCTCGGACCGCAGCTTCACCGCGGGCAACCAGCTGACCGACCCGTTCCCGAGCCCCGTCATGCACGAGTGGATGACCGGTCCTCAGGCGCCGCCCGACGACGCCACGGTGGGGAAGCGGATCCTGGTCAACGGCCAGTTCGCGCCGTACCTGCGGGTCAAACCCGGGCGCTACCGGCTCCGGCTCCTCAACGCGTCCCTCTTCTCGGCCTACGACTTCCAGCTCTCCAGCGGACGGCCTTTCGTCCAGGTCGGCACGGGCAGCGGACTGCTGCCCAGGACGGTGGTGCGACAGGACGTCCTGCTCGGTCCGGCCCAGCGTGCCGACGTGGTCGTCGACTTCCGGGGGCAGCAGGACCGGAACGTCCTGCTGTCCACGATCCCGCGCAGCGACGGGGCCGTGGGCACCGGCTCGAGGTCGGCAGCGATCATGCAGTTCCGCGTGCGAGGACACTCACACCAGAAGGCTCGGGTACCCGACCGCCTGCGGCCGGTTCCGCCACTCGACGTGCCGAACAAGGTCGCGAAGAGCTGGACGTTCGACCTGACCGAGGACGGTCACGGCTCCTACTGGTCGATCAACGGCGAGATGTTCGACCCCCAGCGCGTGGACCACCAGGTGCGGATGGGGTCGACGGAGCGCTGGCGGCTGAAGAACACCAGCGACATGACCCACTACGTGCACCTCCACGAGGAGCAGTGGCAGACCATCAGCCGCAACGGGAAACGCCCACCGCCCTGGGAGCGCGGCTTCGAGGACACCTGGCGTCTCGACCCGGGCGAGACCGTCGACGTCGCGGCCAGGTTCACCGACTATCCCGGGTTGTTCATGGTGCACTGCCACATGCTCGACCACGAGGACCACGGGATGATGGCCCAGTTCGAGGTCGTCCAGCCCTGAACAGGTCAGTCGGTGCCCTGCCGGCGGACGAAGTCGAGGATGGCCTCGGACAGCTCCGGGCGGCACACGACCAGGTCGGGCAGTGACACGTCGTCCTGGTTGTAGCGCAGGTCCGACCCGTCGACCCGGGAGCAGAACAAGCCCGGCCGCGCGCGCGACCGCGACGGGCGCGGCGTTGTCCCACTCGTACTGGCCGCCGGCGTGCACGTAGGCATCGCTGATGTCGCGCACCACCGAGATGACCTTGACGCCGGCCGAACCCATCGGGACGAGCTCGGCGTCGAGCTCGGCAGCCAGCGCCTCGACGAAGGCCGGCGGGCGGGTCCGGGAGACGGCGATGCGCGGACGCTCCGACGTGCGGTGGGGTACGACGGGCGGCGCGGCGGTGCTGAACGTCTCGCCCAAGGCCGGCTGCGCGACCGCCCCGGCCACCAGCTCGCCGCCCGACTCGTTCGCCTCCCACAGCGCCACGTGCACGGCCCAGTCGTCGCGCGGCACCTCGGAGAACTCGCGGGTGCCGTCGAGCGGGTCGACGATCCACACCCGGCTCGCCGACAGGCGGGCCTTGTCGTCCTTGCCCTCCTCGGAGAGCACCGAGTCGCCGGGCCGGTGGGTCGCGAGCAGCTTCATCAGCAGCTCGTGGGCGGCCTGGTCGCCGGCGTCCTTGAGCTCACGACCTTCGAGGCCCTGGCCGCGTACCTCCAGCAGGCGCTCCCCGGCGACCGTGGCCAGCCACTCGGCCAGCACGTGGTCGTCGGCGCCGGGCGGCGGAGTACGGTCCCCGTGGTTGTTCGTCACGGCGTCACCCTAGCCACGCGGTGATCAGGCGGGGTCACCAGCAAGGTCATCAGCAAGGTCACCGGTTGAACCGCTGCTGCGTGCGCTCGAGGCCCTCGCCGACCAGGCTCTCGACGGCGTCGGCCGCCTCGACGACCAGGACCGGGAGCTCCTTGCGTTCGGCCGAGGAGTAGTCGGACAGCACGAAGTCGGCGACGTCCTGCCGGCCCGGCGGTCGGCCGATGCCGAGCCGGACGCGGTAGAAGTCGCCGGTGCCGAGCGACGTACGCACCGAGCGCAGGCCGTTGTGGCCGTTGTCGCCGCCACCGAGCTTGATGCGCAGCGCCCCGAACGGGATGTCGAGCTCGTCGTGGACCGCCACGATCCGCTCGGCCGGCACCTTGTAGAACTTCGCCAGCGTCGAGACCACGCCGCCGCTCTCGTTCATGTAGGAGCGCGGCCGGGCCAGCACCACGCGCGGCACGTCGGTCCCCGGCGGGCCGAAACGGCCCTCGACCACCTCGGCACGGCCCGACTTGTGGGCGCGGAAGGACGAGCCCATCCGCTCGGCCAGCACGTCGGCGACGAGGTAGCCGACGTTGTGACGATGTCCGGCGTACGCCGGCCCGGGGTTGCCCAGGCCGACGACCAGCCAGACGTCGCTGACGGGAGTCATCGGTGTCCTCACCGCTGGTCGGGTGGCCCAGCAACCTCCTGAGCCGATCGAGGATCACTCCTCGTCGCTACCCGCGGACTCGCCCTCGCCCGCGGCCTCGTCGCCCTCGCCCTCGGCGGCCTCGGCAGCAGCGGCCTCGATCTCCTCGTCGCTGGGCTCGTGGACGATGCCGACCTCGGCCTCGGCCTCGGCGAGCTCGGCCTCGACCTCCTCGGCGCTCTGCGCCTGGGTGACGTTGATGACCAGCGTGTCGGGGTCGACCACCAGGGTGGTGCCCTCGGGCAGGACCAGCTGCGAGGCGAGGATCTGGGTGCCGGCCTGGGCGCCCTCGATGTCGACCTCGATGTACTCGGGGATGTGGGTGGCCTCGGCCTCGACCTGGACGGTGGCGTTCTCGGTGACCACGAGGGTCTCGGGAGCGGCCTCGCCGACGGTGTGGATCGGCACGTCGACGGTGACCTTCTCGCCCAGGCGCACGGCGACGAAGTCGATGTGCTCGAGCACGCGGCGGATCGGGTCGACCTGGACCTGCTTGGTCAGCGCCAGCTGCGCGTCGCCGTCGATGTCGAGCTCGAGCAGGGCGTTCGCGCCGCCGTGCTTGAGCGCCATCATCGTCTGGTGGCCCGGCAGGCTCAGGTGGATCGGGTCGTTGCCGTGGCCGTAGACGACCGCGGGGATCTTGTTGTCGCGGCGGATGCGGCGGGCCGCGCCCTTGCCGAACTCGGTGCGCTTCTCGGCGGTGATCTTCTCGGCAGCCATCTGGGTGCGTCTCCTCGTGCTCGTGGTCAGGGATCCCCGGCAGATCACAGGGCGGCACGATCGGAGCCGGCCCAGTCGATCACGGCATCCCGCAGGGCGGACGCCCTCGCCGAGGCAACCGCACGAAGTCTAGGAGACGGTGCCGGGTACGGCGCGAATCCGGGAGGCGGTGGCTAGTACCCGGATATCAGGCCTCGGTCACGGTCAGGGTTCACCGCTCGGTCGGGAACCGGATACCGGACCTCACCGCAGCATCTCGACGACGATCCGGGCGGACGAGGCAGCCCTTGGTGAAGCCGTAGAACGGGCCGAAGTCGCGGGTCGAGGCGAAGCCGGTGACGTAGAGCCCGTCGCAGCGAGGTCTCGAACCCGGGGCTGAGGTCGGGGAAGCCGTCGGTGACCGAGACCCGGTCGAGGACACCGGAGAGGTACGGCACGGCGGCCAGGTCGGCCCGGTAGCCGGAGGCGAAGACCACCCGGTCGACGGCCAGCCGATCGCCGTCGGAGAGCGTGAGCGTGACGTCGTCCGGGTCCGGAGCCACGGCGACCACCTCGGTGCCGGGCCGGCTGGTGACGACAGCGGGCTTGAGGCGCGGTATCAGCCACCACTCGAGCGTGAGCCGGCCGACCTGCCAGAACTGCAGGGCGATCTCCTGCTGCCGGGTGGCGGCGAGGTTGCGCCACCAGCCGCGCTCGGCGAGCGTCTGGTCGACCAGCTCGTCGACGAACTTCCAGCTGACCTTCTCGAACCTCGGCGTCTCGTGCCGGTGGATGACGTCGACCTTCGCGGCGCCGTGGTCGCACAGCAGGGCCGCCCACTCGTAGGCGCTCTGCCGACCACCGATGATCGCCACCCGCTGCCCGGACACGTCGTCGAACGACACCACCTCGCTGGTGTGCCCGCGGCGTCCGGCCGGCACGTCGTCGTACCAGGCCGGCAGCTGGGTGAAGTGCTTGATGCCGGGCGCCGCGAGCGACCTTGTCGGCGGTGATGGTCGTGCCGTCCTCCATGGTGGCGACGAACGTGCCGTTCTTGGTCAGGGCCGACGACCATCCGCCGGTCGGCGTCGATGCCCTTGCGGCGGGCGAACCAGTCGGTGTGGTCGAGGAAGACGCCGATCGGGATCGGGTCGAGGTCCGCCGGGTCGAGCCCGGCGTCCTCGAAGTAGGCCTCGAACGACGCGTCGCCGGCGGCGTCGAGCGACCAGTCGGGCCCGGAGCGGAGGTACATCCCGGCCGGCATCTGGTCGCGCCAGAACGCCATCGGGTGACCGACCACGTGGGTGTCGATCCCACGCTCCCGGGCGTACGCCGCGGCCGAGTAGGCGTAAGGACCTGCCCCGATCACCAGGAGGTCGGTGCGCACACGATGAGACTAGGCGTGTCCGTCGAACATCGAGGTCACCGAGCCGTCCTCGAAGACCTCCTTGATCGCCCGCGAGAGCAGCGGGGCGATGGAGAGCACGGTGAGCTTGTCGAAGTGGTTCTCCGTCGGGATCGGCAAGGTGTTGCTGACGACGACCTCGGTCACCGACGAGTTCTTCAGGCGGTCGACCGCAGGCCCGGAGAACAGCGCGTGGGTCGCGGCGATGACCACGCCCGCCGCACCGTCGGCCATCAGCGCCTCGGCCGCGGCCACGATGGTGCCGCCGGTGTCGATCATGTCGTCGACGAGCACGCAGATGCGGTCGTCGACCCGGCCGACGACCCGGTTGGCCATGACCTCGTTGGGCCGGTCCTCGCGGCGGGTCTTGTGGATGAAGGCCAGCGGCGCGCCACCGAGCCGGGCCGACCAGCGCTCGGCCACCTTGATCCGGCCGGCGTCGGGGCTGACCACGGCCAGCGACTGGCCGGCGTACTTCTCACGGACGTAGTCGGCGAGGATCGGCAGCGCCATCAGGTGGTCGACCGGACCGTCGAAGAAGCCCTGGATCTGGTCGGCGTGGAGGTCGACGCAGATCAGCCGGTCGGCGCCGGCGGTCTTGAACAGGTCGGCCATCAGCCGCGCCGAGATGGGCTCGCGGCCGCGGTGCTTCTTGTCCTGGCGGGCGTAGCCGTAGAACGGCTGGACGACGGTGATCCGCTTGGCCGACGCGCGCTTGAGGGCGTCGACCATGATCAGGTGCTCCATAATCCACTCGTTGATGGGCGCGGTGTGGCTCTGGATCACGAAGGCGTCGCAGCCGCGGACCGACTCCTCGTAGCGGACGTAGATCTCGGAGTTGGCGAACTCGTACGCCGTCGTCGGCACCAGCCGGGTGCCGAGCTGGACGGCGACCTCCTCGGCGAGCTCGGGGTGAGCTCGACCGCTGAAGACCATCAGGTTCTTCTTGGTGGTCTTCTTCAGTCCGCTCACGCGCTTCGCTCCTGGGGCCGCGAGCTGGTGCGGTGTCCGGGACTAGTCTCCCTCACCCTCCCCGTCGGACGCACGTCCGGGTGGCCGTGTCCGCCTGGCCGGTCGCTTGTCGGGCTGCCTCGGCCTGCGGCGTCCCGGCCCGCTTGCTCTGTCACCCAGCCGGCCAGGTTGCGCTGCGGGCCACCGGAAACCGCGAGGGCACCGGGCGGCACGTTGCGGCGTACGACGGTCCCGCCGCCGGTCGAGGCGCCGTCGCCGATCTCGACGGGGGCGACGAAGGTGTTGTTGGAGCCGCCGCGGAACCACCGGCCCACGGTCGTGCGGTGCTTGGCGACCCCGTCGTAGTTGGCGAAGATCGTGCCGGCCCCGATGTTGGCCTTCTCGCCGATCTCGGCGTCGCCGACGTAGGACAGGTGGGGCACCTTGGCGCCGGCGCGCGATCTGGGCGTTCTTGGTCTCCACGAAGGTGCCGATCTTGCCCTCGGCGTCCAAGACGGTGCCCGGGCGGAGGTAGGCGAAGGGTCCGACGCTGGCCCGGTCGCCGATGACCGCGAGCTCGGCGTGCGCGCGGACCACCCGGGCGCCGGCGCCCACCTCGCAGTCCTTCAGCGTGGTGTCAGGACCGATCACCGCGTCCTCCGCGACGACGGTGGCGCCGAGCAGCTGGACGCCGGGCAGGATCGTGACGTCCGCGGCGAGCTTGACGTCGGCGTCGATCCAGGTGGTGGCCGGATCCATCACGGTGACGCCGTCGAGCATCCAGCGGGTGACGATGCGGCGGTTCAGCTCCCGGCCCATCTCGGCGAGCTGGACCCGGTCGTTGGCGCCCTCGGTCTGCATCACGTCGTCGATCGCGAAGGCGCCGACGGTGAGGCCGTCCTCGCGGGCGATCTTGACGGTGTCGGTCAGGTAGAACTCGCCCTTGGCGTTGTCGTTGGTCAGCCGCCCCAGCGCCCCGACCAGGAACTCCGCGTCGAACGCCAGGATCCCCGAGCTGATCTCGGAGATGTCGCGCTGGTCGGGAGTCGCGTCCTTCTCCTCGACGATCGCCTCGACGTCGCCCTCGTGGTTGCGGAGGATCCGGCCGTAGCCGAAGGGGTTCGGCACGACCCCGCTGAGGATGCTGACCACCTGCTCGGCCGCGCGGTGGTCGGCCACGAACCGCCGCAGGCTCTCGCCCTCCAGCAGCGGGCGTGTCGCCGGTGGCCACCAGGACCGTGCCCCGTCGTCGTACCGCTGGCCGCCATGGCCACCCGTACGGCGCCGCCGGTGCCGTCGAGCACCTCCTGCACCGCGAGCACGGCGTCGGGCACCAGCTCCTGGATGTGCGCGCCCGACCTGCTCGCGCTGGTGCCCCACGACCGCGACGACCCGGTGCGGCTCGACCGACCGGACGGCGGTCAGCACGTGGCCGATCATGCTGCGCCCGCCGATGTGGTGGAGCACCTTCATGGTCTTGCTCTTCATCCGGGTGCCGCCACCGGCCGCCAGGACGACGACGGTCAGCTCGTCAGCTTCGCTCATGCTCCCCGGGTAGGAGTCGAACCTACGTCGCTAGTCCTGATTCAAAGTCAGGCGGGCCCTACCGGCAGACCAACCGGGGATGGAGTTTGCCGGGTCAGGATAGGCCCCACCCATCGGTGGTTGAGGCCACACTAGGGTCGCTACGTGGACCTTCCCGTGATGCCGCCCGTGCAGCCGATGCTGGCCAAGTCGGTGAAGGGGATCCCCGACCCGGCCAAGTACGGCGGGCTGAGCTTCGAGCCGAAGTGGGACGGGTTCCGCTGCATCGTGTTCCGCGACGGCGACGAGGTCGAGCTGGCCAGTCGCAACACCAAGCCTCTGACCCGCTACTTCCCCGAGGTCGTCGACGGCGATCAAGGAGCAGCTGCCCGAGAGGTGCGTGCTCGACGGGGAGCTTTTCGTCGCACTCCGCAGCCAGAACGGGGAGGACCGGCTGGAGTTCGAGACGCTCCAGGAGCGCATCCACCCCGCAGCCTCGCGAGTCAACCTGCTTGCCGAGGAGACACCCGCCGGGTTCGTGGCCTTCGACCTGCTGGCCATGGGCGACGAGTCGTACGTCGCCCGGTCGTTCGCCGAGCGGCGGGCGGCGCTCGAGGAGGCGCTCGCCGGCCTGGACGGCCCCTGCTACCTGACCCGCACCACCGAGGACCCCGCGGTCGCCGAGCAGTGGTTCAGCGAGTTCGAGGGCGCCGGGCTCGACGGCGTGGTCGCCAAGCCGCTGGGGGCGAAGTACGAGCAGAACGCCCGCACCATGCTGAAGATCAAGCACGAGCGCACCGCCGACTGCGTCGTCGCGGGTATGCGCGAGCACAAGACCTCGACGCCGGAGCGGCCGTTGCTCGGCAGCCTGCTGCTCGGCCTCTACACCGACGACGGCCTCCAGCACGTCGGCGTCAGCGCGTCGTTCACCGAGAAGCGGCGAGCCGAGCTGTGGCAGGAGATGCAGGAGCTGGTGGTCCCGATCGAGGACCACCCCTGGGGCCGGTGGGCGGAGTTCCTCACCGCCAACCCCGACCGCGTGCCCGGCACGCAGAGCCGGTGGAGCCAGGGCAAGGACCTCAGCTTCGTGCCGTTGCGTCCCGAGCGGGTGGTCGAGGTGGCCTACGACCACATGGAGGGCCGCCGGTTCCGCCACACCGCGCAGTTCCGACGCTGGCGCACCGACCGCGACCCCGAGTCGTGTGGCTACGACCAGCTCGAGGAGGTCGTCTCCTACGATCTCGGCCGTATCCTGGGTGTGGAAGGGAGCAAGCCATGAGCGGTTCCTACGACGTGGTCCTGCTGGTCGAGCAGGCGTTGTCCCTCCAAGACGCCCGCCAGGTGCTGTCCCTGCACGACGAGCTCGACGACCCGGTCACCTACCACGTGCTGCTGCCGATGGAGGACGCTGCGGCTCGCATCGAGGCCTCCATGGGCACCCTCGCGGGGGGCGAGCTGATGGGCAACCCGACGCTCGGCATGCACGACGTCGATGTCGAGGCCGTGCGCAAGGACTCCGAGGACCGATCGCGAGACGACCTCGCCACGACGCTGAAGGCCCTGCGCGAGGCGGGCGGCACCGCCGAGGGCAAGGTCGTCGGCGACGACCCGATCGACGCGCTGGCCGCCGAGGTGTCGGCGGTCGACGGGCGCGAGGCGATCATCCTCACCCGGCCCCACGTGGTCGCCGAGTTCTTCCACCTCGACTGGACCTCGCGGGCCCGCCGCAAGATCGGCGTCCCGGTGCTCCACCTGCTCGAGCACGAGAACTTCGACGAGCAGGCCGGCGGTGGCGAGGGCGTCACCGGGCTCTGAGGGGCCGACTTCCCGCCTCGCTACGATCGCTCAGGTGAAGGTGACCCGGCGGCTGCGCGACCAGCTCGGCTCGGCCGCACGCGAGGTCGCCGACCAGGCCCGAGAACGCCTCGGCGACCGGTTGGGCGAGCGCGTGGGCGAGCGCCTGGAGCCCGGACCGCCAGCGGCCCCGGACGCACCGGGCAACCGTCCGCGGGCGGCGTTCGCGGGCGTCCTCGACGGCCGTCACCTCTGGCTCGCCGTCGACGCCACCCCCGGCACCCTCGCCCTCCGCTCGACGGGCGACCAGGGCCAGGTCGTGCCGCTGGCCAGCGACCTGGCCGAGGACGACCCGCGCTTCCGGTCGGTGCGCAGCGACCTGGGCACGCTTCCGGGAGTCGGGCCGGCCAGGTTCGAGGTGGTGATCACCGGCCCCGGCGGCAAGCTGCACCGGGTCTGGACGCCGCCGCTGGCCCGCAACGAACCCGTGCTCACCCCCGCCGCCGACGGCGTGCAGTGGCAGGTCGCGCGCAGCGCCGACGGCACCCTCGAGCTCGTCCGGGAGCCGGCCCCGCCTGGCGCGGTGCTGCTCGACATCGCCATCGACACCGACGACGTCACGACCTTGCAGATCGGCGGAGCGGCGGCCGGCGCCGAGCTCCGGCTGGTCGACGACGAGAGCGGGGAGGTGCTCGTGACCCGCCCGCTCGAGCATCGCGACGGCGTCGCGACCGGCACCCTGAGTCCCTCCGACGTCCCCGAGGGAGTCGGGCTGTCGGCCGCGGTGCATGCCGGCGACCTGCCCGTCCGGCGTCGCGCCAACGACCTGGCCCGTCCCGACAACGCCGTGCTGCTGCCCCAGGTCCAGAACGACTCGGACGACGAGGAAGCCCCGTTGTTCGCGATCATCTACCGCTGGTTGCCCGACGGCGTGCTGCGCGTACGGCGGCCGAAGGGGCGGCCCCAGGAAGTGTCCCAGGAAGTGTCCCAGGAAGTGTCACCGTGAGGATCGGCTACCTCGTCTTCAACCTCGACGGCATGGGCGGCACCTCGCGCTCGGCCATCACCCAGGCCAACGCGCTCGCCGGCGACCACCGCGTGACGCTGGTCTCGGTCACCCGCAGCGGCGGACGGCCGCACTACGAGATCGACGAGCGGGTCGACGTCCGCTACCTCGTCGACGTGCGAGAAGGAGTGGACCCGACCGTTCCCGGCCTCGAGCTCTCACCGGCGCAGGCTCGCGCCCTCCACGAGCGAGAGTCGCTGCTCGTGCCCGAGCGCTGGGACGGTCAGTTCACGGCCCTGTGCGACGTCGGCCTCGAGCACGCGCTGCCGGGGCTCGAGCTCGACGTGCTCGTCACCGTCACCCCGGGCCTGCTGGCCGCGGCGATCCAGCTGTTGCCGCCCGAGCCCGTCGTGGTGCACCAGGAGCACCGCTCGACGTCCGACCGGACCTCCGGCCTCGAGCCCCTGTTGACCTTCGCACCCCGCGCCGACGTGGTCGCCGTCTTCACGCCGGCGATGGCCGACTGGGTACGCGAGCAGCTCGGCGACTCCACGCCCGAGATCGCGGTCGTGCCCAACCCGCTGCCCCTCGGCTTCACCCCCCGCTCCCGGCTCGACAACCCGTTGATCCTCACCGCGGGCCGGCTGGTCAACGAGAAGCAGTACAACCGCCTCATCGAGGCCTTCGCCCAGGTGGCCGACCAGATCCCCGAGTGGCGATTGCGCATCTTCGGCACCGGCCCCAAGCGGCAGGAGCTGATCCGGCTGGTCCGCAAGCTCGGTGTCTACGACCGGGTCGAGCTGCCGGGTGCGGTGGCAGACATGCGCGCCGAGTGGGCCAAGGCCAGCATCTCCGCTCTCACCTCGCGCGCCGAGGGCTTCCCGCTCGCCGTGCAGGAGGCGATGGCTGCCGGGGTGCCCGTCGCCAGCTACGACTGCGCGTCCGGGCCGCGCGAGATCGTCCAGCACGAGGTCAACGGCCTGCTCGTGTCGCCCGAGTCGATCGCCGGGATGGCCGCGGCCCTGCTCCGGCTGGCCACCGACGCCGACCTGCGTCGCGCACTCGGCGAGGGCGCCTACCGCACCTCCCGCCAGTACGACGCCTACGCCATCGCCGAACGCTGGGTAGGCATCTTCTCGGCCGCTCGCTCGCGCCGTACGACGTCCGGACGGCTCGCACCCAGGGTCACCGCGCTCGCCGGGGCGAAGCCGGTGACCAGGTCCGCCGAGCGTGCAGTGGCCGCCGATGGGGTGACACCGGTGCAGGCGCGCGCGGAGACCTTGGGCTGGGCGGTCCGCGCCGCGTCCGAGAGCAGCGACCACTGGCTCGTCATCCCGGCTCACGAGTCCGGCGCGCCCGTCGTGGTGGTGCCGATGGCCGACCGCGACGCCTTCCTCAAGTCCCTCGCCGACACCGGCGCCCCGCCGTACCTCTCGCTGCGCGACCCCGGCGAGCACGGCTGGCCCGAGCGGCGCGGCACCATCTACTACCTCGGCGACGACCTCCGGCGCGGGATGACGCCCCGGCTCTTCCTCGAGCCGTGGCCGGTCGTCGACGGGCGGACGAGCCTGGTCGGCCAGGGGTGCTCGGTCGAGGTGCAGTTCTGGGAGCGGCACGTCGACGGCTCGCTGATGTCACCGCGTCCCAACCGCTACACCAACAAGGTCCCGGCCGCCACCCTCAGCACCGGGCTCGTCCCGCTCGTGATCGACGGGGTCGACGTGCGCACGCTGCCCCTGATGGCGACCCCCACCGTCAACGAGTGCCGGTTCCCCGTGGACGTGGTCTACACCTGGGTCGACGGCAACGATCCCGCGTGGGACGCCGCGCGACAGGACCGGATCGCCTCGGTGGCGGGCACCGCCCGGACCCGTGAGGCCAGCGGCCGCGCCCGGTTCATCTCCCGCGACGAGCTGCGCTACTCCCTGCGCTCGGTGCACCTGTTCGCGCCGTGGGTACGCAACATCTACGTCGTCACCAGCGGCCAGGTCCCGGCCTGGCTCGACCTCTCGCACCCCGGCGTGCGGGTCGTCCCGCACGACGAGATCATGCCCGCCGACGCCCTGCCGACCTTCAACTCGCACGCGATCGAGACCTCGCTGCACCACATCCCCGACCTGGCCGAGCACTGGCTCTACTTCAACGACGACTTCTTCGTGGGCCGGCCGATCCGCCCCGAGGCGCTGTTCAGTCCCGCGGGCCTGTCCTCGGTGTTCTTCGCGCCGTCGACGATCGGTCTCTCCGACCTGCCCGACTCGCCGCCCTGGCTGAAGGCGGCGTGGAACAACCGTCGTCTCCTCCAGGAGACCTTCGGCGCGGTCACGACCAACACGCTGGCCCACGCCCCGTACGCCGTGCGGACCTCGGTCCTGCGTGAGATCGAGCAGCGGTTCGGTGAGGTCGTGGCCGCGACCACGCGGTCGCCGTTCCGCTCCGACAACGACATCTCGACGCTGAGCTCATTCGCCCAGCACTACGGCCTGCTGACCGGGACGGCCTACGCCACCCAGGCCGACACGGAGTTCGTCAACATCGCCACCAGCGACCTCGACTGGCAGCTCTCCCAGCTGCTGAACCGCGACCAGGACTTCTTCTGCCTCGGCGACCACCACGACCACGGCTTCCGCCAGGCCCGGGTCGACGAGCTGCTGACGACGTTCCTCCGGGAGTACTACCCCGTCGCCGCGCCGTGGGAGAAGGACTAGGGCTTCTTCAGCCGCTCGATCTCGGCTTCGGCGTCGGCCAGCTTGGCCTTGAGCTTCTTGCGGACCTTGGCGACCTGGGCGGTGGTCTCGTCGAGGGCGATCGCGGCCGAGGACCAGTACAGCTCGACGTACTCGTGGCGCAGCGCGTCGATCCGCTTCATGGCGGTGTCGTCGTCCGGGGTCTCGACCAGGGCGTTCATGGCCTCCCACGAACGGTCGGCGAGGTCGATCAGGCCGGGCGTGACCTCGAGGCCGTCCCAGTCGGGGTTCGAGCGGTTGAGCTTGGCGTCGATGAAGTCGTCGACCGGGTGGTGTCCGCTGGTGTCGTTGAACGTCAGGCCCAGCTGTTCCCCCGCGCGGGTCATGGCCGTCCGCCAGTCGCCGATCAGGTCGTAGTAGGGCACGAACGCCCGCGGGTTGCCGCGGGTGACCCGTTCGGTCTCGAAGGCCGCGTTGATCCAGGCGGCGACGTTGGTGGTCTCGCGCTGGCGGCGGAAGTGGCGGTCCATGTCGCCGAGGTACGCCGTGTCGCGCGACCGCACCACCTGAGCCGGATGGCGCAGCATCGTCAGGCTGGTCAGCTGCGCGCCGAACTCCGCCGCCATCCGCTGCCAGAGGTCGTAGACCCAGTAGGCGCGGGTGTCCTTCAGGAGGATCTGGGTCTCCCCCGTCTCGAGCTGGCCGCGCAGCCAGTCGCGCAGCTGCTGCTCGACCTCGGGGGTGACGTGCTTCTTGGCGATCTTGCCGGCGTTGGGGCGGGAGTCGATGGTGCGGACGGGGATCGGGTTGAGCAGCCACTTGTGGAACTCCGCCACCCACAGTGGCTCGTAGTAGCCGCGCGGGTTGCGCTCGTCGGTCTCGACCTCGGGCTGCGGGATGTAGAGGCCGAGCCGCTTCAGGGTGCCCGCCACGCTGCTCGTGCCGCTGCGTCCCGAGCCGGTCACCACGACGAGCTTCACCTGGTCTGCCACACCGTCCAGGCTATCGGCCGGGGTAATTGGGGTGCGTCGCGCGTCGGCGGGCTCCTACCCTCGCCACCATGGGAATCACGGAGTGACCGCAGCCAGGCCCCGACAGGCGGCCTGACGACCGACGTGCCCGAGGTCGGGGGTAGCGCCCCGGGGTGCGCCGGTCAGGCGACCACTCCCGCCTCCGGAGCCATCCCATGTCCACCTTCGTCTCTTCGGCACGTCTTCAGCAGATCGGTCCCACCCACGACGCCGCGCGTCTGTACTCCCGCGCCCGGCGCAACCTCCTCCCCCGCGACCAGCGGCTGGTCGCGGTCACCGGGCGATGGCAGCACGAGCACCTCGCCCGACTCGGGATCGACCCCGTCGTCACGCTCCGCTGCGGGCCCGCTGACCCGGTGCCCGGCCCCGCGGCGTACGAGATCTCCGAGAAGACCCTCGCCCGCCTCCACCCCGGTCTGTCAGGCCCGGCCGTGCTGTCGGTCGTCCGGCTGCCGTCGTGGCGCGTGGCCGAGGTGCTCCGCCCGGACGCGCGGCTGGTGCTGGTGGCCGACGGGATCGAGTACGCCGGCAACCTCGGCACCCTGGTCCGCACCGCCGACGCGGCCGGCGCCGACGGCCTGGTGCTGACCAACGCGGCCTGCCGGCTGACGCACCCGAAGGTGTTCGAGGCCAGCCGGGGCACGGTACTCACCCTGCCCGTGCTGTCCTACGACACCGTCGCCGAGGCTCGACGCGACCTGGCTGACGCCGGCTTCACGGCGTACGTCGCCGACCCGGCCGCCGCTCGTCCCTACCTGGAGGTCGACTACGGGCACCGCAAGGTCGCCATCGTCGTCGGCTCGGAGGGTGACGGCGTCGCCGCCGAGTGGCGAACCCCGGACCTGGCGCACGTCTCGATCCCGATGCGCGGCCGCGCCGACTCGCTCAACGTCGCTGCCTCCGCCTCGATCCTGGTCTTCGACGCGCGGGCCCGGCTCCGATGAACACCGAGAGCGCCAGCACCGCCTCCGCGATCTCCTCCCGCTAGAACGACGGTACGCCGCGAAGCCGCTCGCCTCGTCGCGGACCTCTGCCTCGGGTGCCTCCGCCACGTCCCTGACGCTAGCCCTCGACAGCGAGCGGCCCTAGGGGCTGCACTGGCCAGACTGGGGTTCGAGGCGTATAACCCGGATGGGTGGGTACGGCCATCACGTCATCTGGGGGGAGACGACATGAAGAAACCATCTCTGCCGAAGTTCATGCGGGGCTCAGGGCCGCTGAAGGACCGGCTCTACTGGGCCGTCATCGGCGTCCTGGCTGCCAGCATCGTGTGGCTGCCGCTGGGCAACACGCTGTGGTCGGGGGACTCCGAGCCGACCACCGCGGTCGAGGCGGTGCCGTCCCAAGCCAGCGACACCGCCGGCATGCCTGAGCCGACACAGCCGACGGACGAGACCCATCACTCCGGTGAGCCCAGCCCCACGGTCGGGACGCCGTCGGAGGCCCAGGCGACCAATGGCACCGACGAGGTCGACACGGACACCGATGGCGACAGCCTGAGCGTGTGTCGGGAGGTGTACGACGCCCAGCAGCAGCCATTGGTGGACGCGGACGCGGCGATGGTCCAGTGGGAGGTCCACGTGGGTGCGATGAACAAGCTGGTGGTGGGGGCCATCACCCTCGCCCAGGCCACCCAGTTCTGGGACCAGACCCGGGTCGGGGCCATGGGGCTTCTGCAGGCGTTCGCGGCCTCGGACGGGGAGTACCAGCAGCGAACCACTCGGTGCCCACCTGCGCTCCGCCAGCGGCAGTCGGACAACCTGCTCGACGCCTGCAAGCGAGGCGTCGCCGTCCGCCATCGGGTGCTGCGCCTGGGACGTGTCGCGCTCGACACCTGGCACCACCATGTGATGCACATGGAGATGCTGCGCGACGGGGAGATGACTCCGGCGCGCGCGACCGAGCTCTGGCTGCGTAGCTGGCGGGCGGGACAGCTGCAGATCGACACCTACCGCAGCGCCCTGGGCGCCGCGCAGGGAGCGCACTGCTGAGGCGACTGCAGACCGGCTCCCCAGGACGCGATCACGAAGGTCCGATCCAGTTGCCCTGCTCGTCCCAGTGCTCGGCGACCTTCTTCGAGGGCTGCACGCGGGGCGGCTCACCGGGCATCTTCGGGTAGTCGGGCGGGTACGGCATCTCCACCGACCCCTGCTCCTCGAACACGGCCAACAGCGGCGTGATGTCGTGCCGTACGTCGTCGATCGAGGCCCACGGGTCGCCGTCGGCCAGCCGGTCGGGCACCGTGAAGAGGTTGTGCTCGCCCGGGTCGGTGACTCCCGCGAGCTCGTCCCACGTCATCGGAGTGGAGACCGGGGCGCCGGGGATCGGGCGCAAGGAGTAGGCCGAGGCGATGGTGCGGTCGCGGCAGTTCTGGTTGTAGTCGACGAAGATGCGCTCGCCGCGCTCCTCCTTCCACCAGTTCACCGTGACACCGTCGTCGCGACGGGCCAGCTCGCGCCCGAAGCCGATCGCGGCGTGCCGCACGTCGAGGAACTCCCACCGCGGCTCGATGCGCACGTAGATGTGGATGCCGCGGTTGCCGGAGGTCTTGGGATAGCCCCGGAGACCCAGCTCCTCCAGCAGCTCGCGCGCCACCCCCGCCACCCGCACGGCGTCGGTGAAGGACGTCCCCGGCTGCGGGTCGAGGTCGATGCGCAGCTCGTCGGGCCGGTCGACGTCGGCGCGGCGTACGGGCCAGGGGTGGAAGGTGAGGGTGCCCATGTGTGCGCACCAGACCGGCACGGCGATCTCGGTCGGGCAGATCTCGTCGGCGGTGCGTCCGGAGGGAAAGGTGATCGTCGCGGTCTCGAGGTAGTCGGGCGCGCCCTTGGGCACGCGCTTCTGGTAGAACGCGTCGGCGTCCTTGTCCATCGGCCCGGTCGCGAGCTTCATGCCCGGCCGCACACCCGACGTCCAGCGCTCCAATGCCGTCGGTCGCTCGCGCAGTGCTCGCATCAGGCCGTCCTCCACCGACGCGAAGTACTCGGCCACCATCAGCTTCGTCACTTCCGGAGTGCGCTCGGTCGCCTCGTAGATCACCCGGTCCGGGCTCGAGACCCGCACCGCCCGGCCACCCGCCTCGACCTCCGCCGCCGTCGCCTTCGCCATGGGCTCACCGTAACCTCGCCGTTAGACAACGCCCTCGGGAGGCGTTGCGCGCCCGACTACCGTTGCTGTCATGGCCTACAACGTGGAGAAGACCGACAAGCAGTGGCGCGAGGAGCTGTCGCCGGAGGAGTACGCCGTGCTCCGCACAGCCGGCACCGAGCGGGCCTTCACCGGTGAGTACACCGACACCGAGACCAAGGGCGTCTACCGCTGCAAGGCCTGCCAGGCCAAGCTCTTCGAGTCCGACACCAAGTTCCACTCCGGCTGCGGGTGGCCGAGCTTCTACCAGCCGATCAGCGACACCATCGAGTACATCGACGACAGCTCCCACGGCATGAAGCGGGTCGAGGTCCGCTGCGCCAACTGCGGCTCCCACCTGGGCCACGTCTTCCCCGACGGCTACGGCACGCCCACGGGCGACCGCTACTGCATCAACTCGATCAGCCTCACCCTGGAGCCCGCCGACCGACAGGAATGAGCACCATCCGCACGCCTGACGGGCGTGACCTCGACGTGCTCGTCTCCGGCCCCGAGGCCGGCGACGTGCTGGTCTTCCACCACGGCACCCCGGGAGCGGCGTTGCTGCCGCCGGGGCTGGCCGAGGCGGGCGCGTCACGGGGGCTCCGCACGGTGGTGCACTCCAGACCCGGGTACGGCGAGTCGTCACCGCAGCCGGGCAGGCGCGTCGCCGACGTCGCGGCCGACACCGCCGCTGTGCTCGACAGCCTCGGCGTGGACACGTTCCTCACGCTGGGCTGGTCCGGCGGCGGGCCGCACGCCTTGGCCTGTGCGGCTCTGCTCCCCGACTCGCTGCCGCGCGGCGGGCGCGGTGGCCGGGGTGGCGCCGTACGAGGCGTTCGGCGACGCGTGGACCGACGGCATGGGCGAGAGCAACGTCACGGAGTTCTCGGCGGCCGCGGCGGGCCGCGACGAGCTGGAAGCCCTGCTCGGCGGGATCGACCGGTCCGAGGCAACGGCCGACCAGCTGCTGGAGCAGATCCGCAGCATCTTCCCGCCCGTCGACGTCGAGGCCTGGCGCGCGGGCGTCGGCGAGTACCACCTGGAAGGCTCGCGTCAGGGCACCCGGCACGGCGCCGACGGCTGGTGCGACGACGACCTGGCTTTCGTGGGGCCATGGGGCTTCGATCTCGGCGAGATCGACGTGCCGGTAGCCGTCTGGCACGGACGCCACGACCAGGCCGTGCCGTTCGCGCACGGCCGCTGGCTCGTCGACCACGTCCCGGGCTCGCGAGGCTTCCTCACCGAGGACGACGGTCACCTCTCACTGATCGCACGCCCCGAAGCCCTGCTCGACGAGCTGGTCTAGCCGACGGATGCGGGGATCACGGACGGATCAGCCCTCAGCGGGGGCCAGCGCGGAGTGCACGAACACCAGCCCGTCGCCGTACGTCGCGTCGGCCCAGTCCTGGAGCGCGCCGTCGTCGTGGACCACGTCGACGACGACGAGGTTGTCGCCCGGCATCGTGGACAGGGCGCCGGGGAGCTCGTGCAGCTTCTGGGCGATCGCCTCGAGCTCGGCCTGGCTGTGGTCCTCGGCCGCGGAGCTCGTGGGCTCGGGCCAGGGCATCGGGTCGTAGAGCGCGCCGGGGACCGCCGACTGGTAGGTCAGCGTGGCGCCGTCGAAGGTGCCGGTGACGGCGAAGCTCCCGAACTTGACGCCGCCGGCGTTGTCGAAGTCGCCCTGGTGCTCCTTCCAGTCCCAGCCCTCCATGGCCAGGCCCTGGCACTGGGGCGGGTAGGACTCCGCGACCGGGCCGAGGCAGAAGCCCGGCTTGCCGGTGTCGAGCACCAGACCCAGCCCGACGACCGGCCCGTCCGCTGCCGGGACGTCGGTGGGCATCGGTGGCGCCGAGCTGCCTCCGGGATCGGTGCCCGAGTCGGCGGTGTCGGTGCCGCAGGCGGCCACGAACAACACGGACAGGACTGCGATCAGGGCACGCATGCGGGTACGACGCCCGGCCGGCGTTCGTGGTTCCGGGCTAAGGCAGCCGCTGGACCAGGTCGGCCGGCGTCACGCGCGGCCCGGTGTAGAACGGCACTTCCTCGCGCACGTGCAGTCGGGCACGGGAGGCGCGCAGGTGGCGCATCAGGTCGACGATGCGGTGCAGCTCGTCGGCCTCGAAGGCGAGGATCCACTCGTAGTCGCCGAGCGCGAAGCTGGCCACGGTGTTGGCGCGGACGTCGGGGAATCCGCGCGCCAGCTGGCCGTGCTCGGCGAGCATCGCGCGGCGCTCGGTCTCGTCGAGGAGGTACCAGTCGTAGGAGCGGACGAACGGGTAGACGCACACGAACCCGCGTGGCTCCTCGTCGGCCAGGAACGCCGGCACGTGGCTCTTGTTGAACTCCGCGGGCCGGTGGAGAGCGACCTGCGACCACACCGGCTCGAGCCGGGCGCCCAGGGCAGTCCGGCGCAGGCGCTGGTAGGCATCCTGCAGCTTCTCGATGGACTCCGAGTGCCACCAGACCAGGACGTCGGCGTCGGCGCGCAGCCCGCTCAGCTCGTAGACCCCGCGCACGACGACGTCATCGGCGTCCAGCTTGCCGAACAGGTCGGTGACCTCGGCCGCCTCGGCGTCGCGCGAGCCCGCCCCGTCGCCGAGGCGGGCGCCGTACGGTGTCGCGAGCCGGAACACCGACCACATCGTGTAACGGATGGTGTCGTTGATCTCGCGGGTCCGGGCGGCCTTGCTCATGTCCCTCATTCTGCCTTCGTCAGTGCCGCCACCGCCCGGCGGGCGGAGGCGATCACGGCGGGGATGCCGACGCCGTCGTACGCCGCCCCGCACACGGCCAGCCCTGGCACCCGCGCCACGTCGCCACGGATCCGCGCGACCCGGTCGAGATGACCGACGGCGTACTGCGGGAGCGCGCCGCCCCAACGCTGCACGTGGGTGTCGACCGGGCGGGCCGTGACCCCCGCGATCTCGGTCAGGTCCGCGAGAGAAGCGGCCACCAGCTCCTCGTCGGGGACCTGGAGCACCGCCTCCTCGCGGTGCCGGCCGACGGAGGTCCGCAGGAGCCGGAGGCCGTCGCCGGCCTCGCGCACCCAGTCCCACTTGTTGAAGGAGAAGGTGGCGGCCTTGATCGTGCGGCCGTCGACGGGAGGTACGAGGAAGCCGGAACCGGGCAGGTCGGGCAGGTCTCCCATGCGGAAGGCCAGCGTCACGATCGCCATGGAGGCGTGCTCGACAGCCGCCAGCCCGGCCGCCGCGACCGGCGCGACGTCGGCGAGCAGGCGGGCGGTCGGCGCGGCGGGGGTGGCGAGCACGACCTCGTCGGCCAGCACCTCTTGGGGCGCGACGGTCGGGCCGACGACGAGAGCGAAGCCGGTCGGCGTACGGCGCAGCTCGCGCACCGGTGCTCCGGTGCGGATGTCGAGACCGTCGGCCAACACGCCCGGCAGCCGGCCGAGCCCGCCGTCGATGCCGGCGAAGACCGGGCCGGAGGACGCCCTGACCGCGTCGGCCGCGGCCCCGACGAGCGACGCGCCGCCGTTCCATGCGACCAGCTGCGGCACCGTGGCCCGGGCGGACAGCAGCCGGGCGTGGCCGGCGTACACGCCACCGAGCAGCGGCTCGACCAGCCGATCGACCACCTCGTCGCCGAGCCGGCTGGCGACCAGCTCGCCCACGGAGACGTCCTCGCCGTCGGCGAGCGCCGTACCGGGCCGTTCGAGGCGTAGTCGTTCGACTCCCGCATCGCTCAGCACCCCCGAACGCGCGACCTGCTCGACGTCGGCCGGGACGCCCATCACCGAACGCGGAAGAGCCCGCAGCTCGCCTCTGGTCCAGACCGAGGACGACGTGGTCGCGGGGTGGACGAGGTCGAGCCCGAGCTCGCGCACGAGGTCCACGCCCTCGGGCCGGCGCGCCAGCATCGACTCGGCGCCGAGGTCGACCTCGACCCCAGCGACCGCGCCCGTGAGCAGCTTGCCGCCGGCACGCGGCGACCCTTCCAGGAGGACCACCTCCCGGCCCGTCGCCGACAGGTCGCGGGCGGCCGTCAGGCCCGCGATGCCGCCGCCGACCACGACGGTACGGCGCGGGGCTGCGGGCACGTGACCACCCTGTCACCCGATCGAGACCTCATCGCCATCGGGGCGCGGGAACCTCTGGTCATGACGCGGCGTCCGATGCCCATGCGCACCACTCGACTGGTCCCTCGACTCGTGGCCGCCGGTGCGGCCGCCGCACTGCTCTCGCTCACGGCCTGCTCGGGTGGGTCCGACGCCGACTCACCGAATGCCGCGGACGGCGTCACGTTGGCGGAAGGGGGCGCGGCGGGCGGTGACACTGCCGCCGAGGCCCCTCCGGCCGAGGACGCCGCCCGATCGTCCGACGCAGGCGCCGCCGAGAACGCCGTGGACCTGGTGACGCTGCAGGCGCTGATCAAGACCGGCGCGGTGGCGCTGCGCAGCGAGGACGTGGGACAGACCCGGTTCGACATCCAGGTGCTCATGGACCAGCACGGCGGCCAGGTCGCGGACGACAAGACCGAGACCGACAAGTCGGGGGCGGCCCTCCGCTCGCGGATGGTGCTCCGCGTGCCGGTCGACGACTTCGACGAGGTGATGGAAACGCTCGCCCGGATGGACACGCTGGTCTCCACGAGCATCAGCTCCGAGGACGTCACCACCCAGCTCATCGACGTCGAGGCGCGCATCAAGGTTCAGCGCGCCAGCGTCGACCGGGTGCGTCAGCTGCTGGCCCGCGCCGCGACGATCCGCGACATCATGGCGATCGAGTCGGAAGTGGCACGGCGCCAGGCCGAGCTCGACTCCCTCACCCAGCAGCAGGCCTACCTCAAGGACCAGACCTCGATGTCGACCATCAGGGTCAACGTCGAGCGCAAGCCCGACCCCAGCAAGCCCGCACCCAAGGACGACGACGACTCCGGTTTCCTCAGCGGCCTGACCGCCGGATGGAACGCCCTCAAGGCGACCGTGGTCGCCGTGGCCACCGTCGTGGGCGCCGTACTCCCGTTCGCCGGATTGGCTCTGCTGATCGGCGTCCCGGCCTGGCTGCTGGTGCGCCGGACGCGACGTACGCCGGTCTCGTCGGCTCCGGCGACCGCCGCTCCGTCCGACTAACTCCCACGCGCTGCGTAGAGGGGCACACCCGTGCCCCTCTGTTCAGCACGGCAAGGACTCCAGCCAAGCCCGCACCTGAGCCGCGACCACCTCCGGAGCGAGCTCGGCTCCGGCGACCGCCGCTCCGTCCGACCAACTCCCACGCGCTCCGTAGAGTGGCACACCCGTGCCCCTCTGTTCAGCACGGCAACGATTCCAGCACGAGCAGGGTCACGACACCGGCTGGTCGAGCGGGATCGACTGCACGAACCGGGTGAGCTCCTCGAGCTGACCGGGGTCGGTGTCGGGGAGGACGCCGTGGCCGAGGTTGAAGACGTGGCCGCGCGCGGCACGGCCGGCTGCGACGATCGCGGCAGCACGCTCGGTCATCACCGAGGTCGGGGCGAAGACCAGCGTGGGGTCGAGGTTGCCCTGGACAGCGCGGTCACCGACCAGCGGGATCGCGGCCGACAGCGGCGTGCGCCAGTCGACGCCGACCACGTCGGCTCCCGCCTCGGCCATCAACGACAGCAGGCTGCCGGTGTTGACGCCGAAGTGGATGCGGGGGACCCCGAGCCTGCCTGCGGCAGCCAGCACCCGGGCGGAGTGCGGCATCACATGGGTGCGGTAGTCCTCCGGCGTGCAGGCTCCCGCCCACGAGTCGAAGAGCTGGACGGCGGAGGCGCCGGCCTCGACCTGGACGGCGAGGTAGGCCGCGGAGATGCCGGCGATCTTGTCCATCAGCGCCGCCCACACCTCGGGCGCGCCGAACATCATCGCCTTGGTGCGGGCGTGCTCCTTCGACGGTCCGCCTTCGACGAGGTAGGACGCCACGGTGAACGGCGCGCCCGCGAAGCCGATCAGAGGAGTGCCACCGAGGTCGGAGACCAGCCGGCGCACCGACTCGGTCACGAACGGCACGTGCTCGGGGGTCAGGTCGGGGATCGCTGCCACGTCGTCGAGCGTCCGCACGGGCGCGGCCACGACGGGCCCGACGCCGGGTTTGATGTCGAGGTCGACACCGACCGCCTTGAGGGGCAGCACGATGTCGGAGAAGAAGATCGCGGCATCGACGCCGTAGCGCCGCACGGGCTGCAGGGTGATCTCGACGACGAGATCCGGCGTCATGCACGACTCGAGCATGCCCACGCCCTGACGCAGTGCGCGGTACTCCGGCAGCGAGCGGCCGGCCTGCCGCATGTACCACACGGGGGTGTGGGACACCGGTTCGCCGCGGGTGGCGCGGATGAAGACGCCGTCGCGGGGGTCACCCGCGGACGGAGCAGCCGGCGTCGTCACCGCAGGATCGTCCCAGGCGAGTCGGCGTGTTCGCACATCGGGACTGGACGACCGACCTACTGTGGGCACCATGGTGGTCCGTCAAGAGACCCACCCGGGGACGGGTGCGGACTCCAGCCCCCCGGAGTTCCGGGCGGCTGTTGCCACCATGCGCGCAGCCCGGCTGCGGCCCGAGCTGTTCTGCGAGGAGATGCCCGCCCCACAGCGGATCGCTCCGTACGCCGCGGCGCTCACCGCCGACGTGACGGTCGACGGCACCGACCTCGGCACCGGCCGGATCATCCTGCTGCACGACCCCGCCGGCAACGACGCGTGGGACGGCACGTACCGCTGCGTCGCCTATGCCCGCGCCGAGATCGAGCTGGACCTGGTCACCGACCCGATGCTCGCCGCCGTCGGCTGGTCATGGCTGACCGAAGCCCTCGACGCCCACGGGGCGGCGTACACCGCGGCCTCCGGAACCGTGACCCGCGTCGCCACCGAGAGCTTCGGCGGGATGGCCGACGAGGGTGGCTCGGCGCAGCTGGAGCTGCGGGCGTCGTGGACCCCGCTCACCGCCTCCGGGCTGCGCTCCCCTGAGCTCGGCCTCGACGGCGCGATCGACATCGGGCCCCATGTGGAGGCCTGGGGCGAGCTGCTCTGCACGGCCGTCGGTCTCGAGCCAGTCCCCGAAGGCGTCACGGCCATCCCCAGCAGACGAGGGCAACGCGGCCCGGGCCGGTAGCGATGCCCTCCGCAGAGAAACTTCCCCACGACGACACCCCCCGGGCCCCCGAACCCGACGACGGGACCTCCCCCGTCCCTGCCGACGCACCCCTGCTCGCGCTGCGCGACGGCCTGCCGAAGATCGTCGACACCGTCGCCGGGCTGACCGAGGTCTGCCAGGCCATCGCGGGCGGCACGGGTCCGGTGGCGATCGACGCCGAGCGGGCGTCGGGCTACCGCTACTCGGCGCGCGCCTACCTCATCCAGCTGCGCCGCGAGGGCGCAGGCACCTTCCTGATCGATCCCATCGCCTTCGACTCGATGACCCCGTTGCAGGAGGCCATCGACGACAGCGAGTGGATCCTGCACGCCGCGACGCAGGACCTGCCGTGCCTGACCGAGCTCGGCCTGTACCCCGCCCGCCTGTTCGACACCGAGCTCGCCGGGCGGTTGCTCGGCTACCCGCGCGTCGGCCTGGCCTCGCTGGTCGAGTCCCTGCTGGGACGGAGGATGGCCAAGGAGCACTCCGCTGTCGACTGGTCGACGCGGCCGTTGCCGGAGCCCTGGCTCGAGTACGCCGCCCTCGACGTCGAGGTGCTGGTCGAGCTGCGCGAGGTACTGGGAGCCGAGCTCGCCGAGGCCGGCAAGGACGGCTGGGCAGCCGAGGAGTTCGAGTGGCTCAGAGGCTTCACCCAGACCACCCGCATGGACCAGTGGCGACGTACGTCGGGCCTGCACAAGGTGCGCGGACGCCGCGCACTGGGCGCCGTTCGCGCCCTGTGGACCACCCGCGACCAGATCGCCGCCGAGCGCGACGTCACCCCCAGCCGGATCATCCCCGACTCGGCCATCGTGGCTGCCGCGCTCGCCATGCCGACGACCCGCACGGCGCTGAAGGCGACCAAGGGGTTCTACGGCCGCGGCGCCGACCGCTACGCCGGCCGATGGGTCTCGGTGCTCGCGCAGGTACGCGACCTCCCGGAGGCCCAGCTGCCCTCGCGCACGCCGCGCGCGGAAGGTCCGCCTCCCCCGCGGGCCTGGGCCGACAAGGACCCGGTGGCGGCCCGACGGCTGCAGCTGGCTCGAGAGGCGATCGCCGAGACCTCCGAGGAGCTGAAGCTGCCCGCGGAGAACCTGCTGACCCCCGACTTCGTGCGCCGCGTGCTGTGGACTCCGCCGCAAACCCGTGAGCTCGAGCCCCTGACGCGCGGGATCTCGGTGGCGCTGCGCGACCTCGGCGCCCGCGCCTGGCAGGTACGGCTGACCGCTCCGCTCCTCGCGGACTCCGTGCTGGCGGCCGATGCCGAACCGGCACCGGACCGGGCCACCGACCTGGCTACGGACTTGGGGAGTCCGTCGGGGCCGCCGTCTCAGGAGTCGGCGTCACCGTCTCGGGGTTGAGGATCGGCTGCGAGACAGCGTCGATCTGTTCGCCCAGCAGCGGCAGGTCGATGATCGGCCCGGCGTAGAACATCTGCTGCAGGTACGGCTCGACGGCCGTCTCGAGCTCGTCCCACGAGTCGAGCAACGGGGGGATGGCCATGCGGCCCACCGAGTCGTTGAAGACGGTGGCCGAGACAGGCATCTCCGTGGGCTGGAGGAAGTCGTCGGAGAACGCGACCTCCTGGTTGGCCGGCTGGAGGTAACCCGCGCGAACCACCTCGCTCACGGCCTCGGTGCTCGAGGCGTAGACCATGAAGTCGGCCGACGTCGCGGGGCTCTCGGCGGCCTGGGAGATGCACAGACCGGTGATCTCGCCGACGGTGGCCTGCCCCTCGATGGACGGGATGGGCATCACGTCGAACCGCAGCCCGGGCACCTCCCGGAGCCGGGGCACCAGCGCGCGGGTGCCGGTGATCATCGCGACCTTGCGCTCCTCGAACCACTCGAGCGGGCTCTTCTGGGCCAGCTGCTGCTCGGACAGGGTGATCTTGGGGTCGCGCAGCAGCGCCAGCGTCGTCTCGAGCGCGCCCTGGGTGCCTTCGTCGGCGAAGGCGAGCGAGGTGGGCTCGCTGTCGTCGTCGAACACCTCACCGCCACCGGAGTAGATGAACGGCGCCAGGCTGCCCAGGCTGGGGTCGATCGCGACGCCCTTGGTACCGCGGGCAGGGCGGGCGGCGAAGTTGGCAGCGGCCACGAACTGGTCCCAGCTCCAGCGCCGATGGTCGGCGGGCACGTCGAGCCCACGCAGCTCCATCCGCACGAAGTCGACCATGTCCTCGTTGTAGAACACCACCTGTGGCGAGACGCCGTAGGGCATGCACTGCAGGCGGTTGTCGCTGCTGAAGGCCTCGAGCGCGTCGCGGGAGTAGACGTCGCCGAAGTCGACGCCGCGCTCGTCGAGCAAGGTGTCGACGGGCCGCGTCAGGGCCCTCTCGGTGAACCAGCGCAGGTCCCGCCGGGAGACCATGAAGACGTCGGGCAGTGGCTTGCCCTGCTCGATGGCACGTCGCAGGCCGTCGTGCTTCTGCCACGCGGTCACCGTCACCTCGGCACGGTCGTTGATCGTGTCGAAGTGCTTGGCCATCACCTTGTAGACCGCGATCTCCTCGTTGGTGCCGTAGACACCGAACGACAGGTCGATCCTCTCGGTCGGAGTCGTCGTCGGCTCGCTGGTCGGGTCGGGCGAGGGAGTCGAGCTGGTGGGCCCGTCGGTGCAGGCAGCCAGGCCCGAGGCGATCGCCGACACCAGCAGGCAGGCCCCGAGCGCGCGCACCGCCGCCGTCCTCACCGTCGTCCTCCTCTACCCGCCCCAGCCGTCCGCACTGTAATGCCCAGCACGGACGGTAGCGACCGCGCGGTGACTGGCCTGCCCGGCGCCGTGTCGTAGCGCTCCGAACGGCCTTGCGCCACCTACGATCGGCGCGTGCCGACTTCCCCCCGCACGTCACCGATCACCTGTCGGGGACGTGTCCACGGCCTCTGGCTGGTGCCCCTCGTCATCGGCCTGACCGCCCTGACCTCGTGCGGGGACAAGGCGCACACCAGCGTCCCGGCGGAAGCGGCGGGCGGTGCCATCGGCGGCGCCCAGGCCCGCAAGAACGTCCCTGCCGCGCACCTCCTGGCCGCCGACAAGATGCCCACGGCCGGCGCCGCCTGGTCCGCCACCGACACCGCCGACGACTTCGAGGTCCTCGGGCCGTGCCACCTGGCCTCGCTCGCCGACATCGGTGCGCTGGCCGCCGTACGCCGGACGTGGAGTGCCAGCGGGCCGCTACCGCGCGCCGTCCAGGTGGTGGCCAAGTTCGCCGACAACAAGTCGGCCTGGCGCGCCCACCAGGTGCTCGACTCGTGGCGTGCCGAGTGCGCCGACCGCGTCGAGGGCACCGTCGGTCCGCTGCGCGAGGTCTCGGTCGCCACCGGCGTGGGCCAGGCCTACCGGGTGGCCCAGAGCGAACGGGCCACCGACCTGGGCATCGTGCGCAAGGGCGAGTACCTCAGCGTCGTCGCCCTCGTCGGCTCTCCCACCAAGCTCCCCGAGGACTCCGCCGTCGCCCGGTCCGCTGTGAAGCGCATCGCCGCGACGTTCTGACGGGACGGGATACCCGGTCGACCGGGTGTCCCGGACGTTCGGGGTCGTTGCAACGACGACTAACAGGCAGGAACGACACCGAAGTTCGCCGTCAGGGCAGCGCGTGGTGCTCCCTTGCGGCCGCCACGACGGCCTCGAAGATCGCCTGGTCGAGGGCGGCACCCTCGCGGCGGATGTCGGCGGGGGCGAGGACGAGGAGGCGGTCGAGGCGTACCTCGCTCGGTCGGCCCTCACGGTCCCAGCCTCCGGACCCGACGTCCATCCAGTACCTGCCGTACGACGCCTCCTGCTCGGCGTCACGGTCGTGGTCCTTGCTCGTCAGCCCCAGCCCGAGCCAGGCGCCTTCCTGCTCGCCCGTACCTTCCGCGAGCAGGATCACGGGCCGGTCCTTGCCCTGGCTCGGGTCGTCCTCGTAGGGCACCCAGCCCCAGACCACCTCGCCCGGATCGGGCTCGCCGTCGACCTCGGGGGCGTACACGATGTCCGACTCATCGGTCGCGTCGGAGGAGCTGACGAAGACGTTCTTGAGCCTGCGCACGAACGACATGCCCCGAGCCTAGATGCACAAAAGTCTAGAGAGTCTGTGTGCCGGACCGGGAGCGCCTCACGGCGCGTGGCCGCTCGTGGCGGCTGATTTTGGGACCCGGGGCTGCCGCGGCCCGGCACACCAGAGCAGTTTAGGGCGTGCGCGACGAGTACGGGGAATTCTGCACAGGGTTTCATCCCAGCTGCTGGTCCAGCTCCTGGCGGGCGGCGTTCTCGAGCTGGTCGGCCAGGGTCTGCATCCGCGAGGCGCCTTCCGGTGAGCTGTCGGCGGGTTCGTCGAGCACGGCACGGCCGGTGGCGACGACCCGGGCGAAGGCCGCGGCCCGGAAGAGTACGTCGGCGAAGTCGGAGACCGCGATGCCGCGCAGCACCTGGTCGACCATCGTCTTCAGCTCCTCGGGACCAGGCGGGTCACCGACGCCGGCCACCGACGAGGCGACCTCCGCGTGCGCCCGGCCGGCCTCGAACTGGTGGGACACGCCGACCGGGTCGGCGTACACCCACTGGCGCAGGACGTACAGCCGCCACAGACAACCGGCCAGCGAGTCGGAGGGACGCCGGACCAGAGCTCGGCGATCGTCTCGATGCCCTCGGTCTCGGCGAGGTGCAGCAGGCGTTCGCCGACGGCCTCCTGGTCCGCACCGCGCGCGCCGCGCACGATGATCGTCGCCGCCCGGTCGGCCGCCTCGGCGACGGCGGCAGGGTCGGATCCCGACTCGATCGCCTCGAAGAAGCGGTCACCCGGCGCGGTCGCTCCTGCAGCGCCAGGAACGCCAGCAGCCGCTGAGCGCTCATCGGAAGCTCGACGACGCGGCCCTGCTGCCGTAGCTCGAAGCCCTTCAGGAGGGACGTCTCCAGAGCCGGACGATCGCGTGGCGGGCGCGGGGGGCGGGGGGGCGGGGCGGTGCCGTCATGGGCTCCGAGGAGCAACGCTAGACGCGGATCCGCCTCCGCGGGGGGCGTGGCTTCGAACACCGTGCAGCGTGGCGGGCAACCGTTTCCCGCTGGGTTCGCATTCAGACCGCTGAGCCAGCCGGGTGAGGCCTCTCCAACCGGGAGAACGAAGCGTGCGCCGGGCGCCGGCGCCACCTGGGGAATGATCCGCCGTGCGCATCCGTCATTGGGTGTGACATGACCCTGATCGTTCCCGGCAGCCGCTGAGATCGGGAGTACGCGTGCCGGCGCGCGTGGCGCTCGTGACGGGCAGCTCGCGCGGACTGGGCAGCGCGATCGCGCTGCGGCTCGCGCGCGACGGTCTGGCGGTGGCCGTCAACTCGCTTCACGGCGAAGGACCCGATCCTGCTCGGCCGCGCGGTATTGCCCGCCATGCGTGCCAAGCGTCACGGCCGCATCGTCCAGATCGATTCGGAGGTCGCCGACCGACCACCGCCTGGACGGTCCGCATATGCCACCGCCAAGAGCGCGCAGATCGGGCTGGCCCGTAGCTGGGCGCGCGAGCTCGCGCCGCACGGCATCACCGTCAACACGGTCGCCCCGGGGTTCATCCCCGTCGAGCGCCACGCCGAGGTCCCCGACCGATCAGGCGCGCCTATCTCGGCCTCAGTGCCCACCGGCCGGATGGGAACCCGCGAGGACATCTGCAACGCCGTGAGCTTCTTCGCGTCCGAGGCGGCGGGCTTCATCACCGGGCAGCGCCTCGTCGTTGACGGAGGCCGCAGCCTCGGCTGAGGATCCGATGAGTCTCATGCGACGTCATCGGGTCCTGCGGCCTTGCCCTGGGCGAGGTCGATCGCGCGGCGGACGAAGTCGGTGACGCGATCGTGTCGCGCCGCGAGTTCGACCGCCCGGTCGCGGGCTCGGGCGGCGAGGCGTCGCTTCGCCGGCGAGCCGTCATGCGCGGCCGCGTCGTCGGCGTCGCCGTCAGGCTGGTGTTGGCACGGAGGGCGATCGGTCATGGAGAGTCGGAGCGACGGTTATTGGGTCAACCTCTGGTTCGCGGGGCGCACGTGGTGCATGTGTGCTCGTGGCGCACATCCCGCATCGTCAGGTCGCCGTGCCGGCCACGAAGGCGACGCGAACGGCGGTGAGCGCATCGTCGACTGTCGCGCCGGCGCGCGACGCGCGGTCGGCGTATGCGCGCGCCGCGTCGAGCAGCTCGGGCGGCGGCGCCGGGCGGCGCGGTGGGCCGGCGACGACCGTGCCGTGGCGGCCGTGGGTGCTGACGACGCCGTCGGCCTCCAGCTCGCGGTAGGCACGCGCGACCGTGCCTCCGGCGAGGCCGAGGTCCTTCGCGAGCTGGCGGATGGCGGGCAGCCGGTCGCCGGTCGCGAGCGCTCCGCCGAGCACGAGTGTCGTGACCTGCTGGCGCACCTGCTCGTAGGGAGGCAGCGCTGCGTCCGGATCGACCTCGAGGATCACGCCGACGCCCCGCCGCGCGCCCGGCGGCTGACGCGCCAGGCGCGGTCGCCGTAGTGCCGGCAGGCTGCATAGGCCGCGAGCGCGAAGGCGCCTGGCACCCAGAAGGTGTTGCGCAGCAGATCGAGGCTCGACGTCGCCAGCAGCCCGTACGCCGCGAGGCCGAAGGCGAAGAGCAGGAACGCGATGCCGCCGCCGGCGACCGCGTGGATCGACTGCGCGCGGATTGCGTCATCGGCCGCGAGCAGCGGCTCGCTCACGAACGGCTGGGGCCGTCGCACGATCCACCGCTCCAGCCTCTCGAGCCCCGCCGCGAACACCGCGATCGCGCCGGACAGGCCCGCCACCGCGCCCCAGCTTGGCATCTCCACGCCGGGCCCGGGATCAACCGCCGGCAGTACCATCAGGCTGAGCACGCAGCCCGCGGCCAGGACCCGCTGAAGCCACAACAGCCGGCGCGGCAGGTAGTCATCGAGCTCGCGCGGCAGCAGCGCCGCACGACGGGCGGACGGGAAGGGCCGCGCCACCGAAAGCTCGGCCCACAGCGCGCCGACGAGATACCCGATGAACACGAGCCCAAGCTCGCCCGGGGCGGCCTCGTACGCACCTAAGCCCGCGACGTGCACCGGCTCTCCCAGCAGTGGCCGGATCACCGTCGGCGCCAACAGCCCTGCGATCGCACCCCACGCCCGGCACACCCGCGACCGGCGCAGAAAGCGCTCCACGACAGGCCGCGTCTCATCGTCCGCGTCGACGTCGTGCGCCAGCGCCCAGCGTTCGATCTCGTTCTCGTCGACCGGACCGTAGGCGCGAACGAGTGCCGCCGCGATGAGAGCGCCGACAACGATCAGGAGCTCGAGCGGCGACACGACGTCCATGACCGCAGTGTATCAACGCCCTGATACATTGCAACAACGAGGGATACTGTCCCTCGCGGCCTTCCCCGCATCGGAATGCGGCCCGTGACGGCGCACACAACGCGGACGCGCAGCAATCGCGCTCGGACGGCCGTCCCTGGGACGCAATACGCGCTATCGCAGCCGGACGCGCGCGGATCGGCGCGTTCGTCAAGGGCCTGTCGATGCGCGACATCGAGTCGCTGTGCGAGAAGGCGGGGCTGGGGAAGCTGTCAAAGACGACCGCCTCGCGCATCTGCAGCGAGCTGCGCGAGCGCTTTGAGCAGTTCAAGCGCCGCGACCTCTATGGAGTTGACCCGGTTTCGTGGACACTCGAGCGCTTGGGCCGCAAGGCTCGGGCAGGAAGGATGTCCAGATGCCACGAACCCGACCTCCGTATCCGCCGGAGTTCCGTCGCGAGGCGGTGGCGCTCGTGCGGTCCGGTACGCCGCTCAAGCAGGTCGCCGCTGAGCTTGGTGTCTCGGAGCAGACGCTGCGTAACTGGCGCCGCCAGGGCGACGTCGACGCCGGCCGTGTCGAGGGCCTGACCACGGATGAGCGCGAGGAGCTGCGGCGGCTGCGGCGCGAGAACCGCCGGCTGACGCAGGAGCGCGAGATCCTCAAGGCGGCCGCGGCTTTCTTCGCTCGGGAGACCGATCGCCGGTGATGTGCTTCCGGCTGATCGACGCGAAGAAGTCACAGCATCCCGTCTCCCTGCTGTGCAGCGTGCTCGGCGTCAGCCGCGCCGGCTACTACGCCTGGAAGGACCGCCCGGCGTCGGCGCGCCGGTGCCGCGACGACGAGCTGATCTCACAGATCGGCGAGGTCCACGCCGAAAGCAACGGCACCTACGGCTGGCCGCGGGTGCATGCCGAGTTGCGACACCGCGGCGTCCGTGTGAGCCGCAAGCGCGTCGCCAGGCTGATGCGCGAGGCCGGGCTGTCGGGCATGGTGAGGCGGCGCAAGGGCCGCACCACGATCCGCGTGCCCGGCGTCTCCACGGCGCCGGATCTCGTGCGGCGCGACTTCGCTCCGACCGCGCCGAACCGGCTGTGGGTGGCCGATCTGACCGAGATCGCGACGTGGGAGGGCAAGCTCTACCTGGCCGTGGTTCTCGACTGCTACTCGCGCCGCTGCGTCGGCTGGGCGATGGCCGAGCACATGCGCGCCGAGCTCGTCGTCGAGGCGCTCGAGATGGCGATCTGGCGACGCCGCCCCGACGTCGGGCTGGTGCATCACAGCGACAGGGGCGGTCAGTACGTGTCGCTGATCTTCGGCCAGACCGCCCGCGACGCCGGCATCGCCGTCTCGATGGGCGCCAAGGGCTGCGCGCTCGACAACGCCGTCTGCGAGGCGTTCTTCGCGACACTCAAAAAGGAACTCACACGCCGCCGCTCGTGGCCGACGCGACGCGAGCTGCAGACCGCCGTGTTCGCCTGGATCGAGGGCTGGTACAACCGCCGTCGCCTGCACTCCACGCTCGGCTATCTCTCGCCCGAGCACTACGAGAACAGAACTCTCAGACACGACGGTCATGGCCTCGCCGCTTCGCGGCTCGCACCCACATCAGAGATGATCAAGGAGAAGGCTGCCGGAAAGTGGCCACTTGCCCCGGATAAATGTCTGATCGGGCGGTTCGGGTCGGGGACGCGTTGCCGCGGGAACGCGTCGGGGTCGTTCGGTGTTTTCGGCTCGTCGCGTTCGGTTTTTTGCGCTTCCGCCTCGGGCCGCTGGCCTCGGTCCTGGTCAGTCGAGGCGGTTGTAGGTGTCGAGGTTGTAGGTGAGGGTGCCCCAGCCGGTCCAGGTCCGCTGGCCTTCGTCGCCTTTGAGGCGGCTGCGGCGCATGCCGTAGCCGCGTTTGAGGTGGCTGATGCGTCCTTCGGCGCCGGTGCGGTAGCGCTGTATGGCGGCGCTGGGTGCGCGCGAGCCGGGTTGTTGGCGGCCGGAGATGAAGACCCGCTCGGGCTCGCGCTCGAGTTCCGCGAGCGCCGTCGCTGGTCGGGCCGGTGTTGAAGCCGCCGTCCAGCGCGACCTCGCGCGGCGATGAGGCCGAGCCGCTGCAGCTCGGCGACGGTCTGCGGGAGCAGCGTGTCCTCGGTCGGGTTGCCGGGCGCTGAGGCGGGCGGCAGGATGAACCCGCGCGCGCCGCGCTTGGTGTTCGGCGTGATCTCGGCGATCTGCGCGACGTAGCCGAACTCGTTGGGCTTGCCGAGCTTGCCCTTGCGGATCGGCCTGGCGTCGGGGTCGGAGAGCGAGACCAGCCGGTCGGTGATCTTCTCGCCGGCGACGCGCTGCGGATCTGCTCGGCGACCTTCTCGCAGCGGTCGGCGAGCTCGTCCAGCTTGGCGGCCGCGCGCAGCTTGGCCTGCGCGCCGCGCCCGCGCGCCTTGCGCCTGCGCCGCCGCGGCGAGCCTGCGCGCCTCGGTGACCGACTGCTCCAGCAGCTTGCCGGTCTGCTCGGTCAGCGCGAGCACCTCGGCCTTCGCCTCGCCCGCTGCGCCGGCGGATCGTGCGCGAGATCGCCCGCAGCGCTGCGCCCCATCGCGCGCGAGCGATCGCGCACCGCGTCGCTGTCTGCGCCGACCTTGGTGGCCAGCTTGCGGCCCTCCCGCGCGAGCGCGCGCACGCCGTGCGACGCCAGGCCCGCGTCGGTCGGGTAGCGGACGTCGGCCTCGATCACGGTCGAGTCGATCCTCACCGCCCGCGCCCGGAACCGCTTCTCCCGCGTCGCCTTGGCGATCAGCGCGCGCGTGATCTCGTTCACGACCTCGGGCCCGAGCCGGCGCGTGAGCTTGCGCACCGTCGACTCGTCGGGCACCCGGACGTCGAGCGCGATCCGGCAGAAGCGCCGCAGAGTGAATCGAGTCTGACACCTCGCGCACCAGCGTCTCGTAGCCCCAGCCGCAGCGGTGCTTGATCACCATCAAGCGCACGTAGGTCTCGATCGCGAGCGACGGCCGACCGCGCTCGCGCGCCGTTCTGCTCCCAGCGCGCGGCGATCGGCGCCAACAGCGCCGGGTCGCTCAGCAGCTCGTCCAAGCGCCGCCAGATCGGCCGGCAGCTGCTTGACCTCCAGCGGCAAAACTCGTCCCACAGCTGCTCTGCCCCGGCAGCGGCCAGCGTCAGCATCCGCACCCCCCAGATCGACCTTGAACCGGCACATTTGCAGGGAAATTGTCCCGGTCGATCCGGACAGAACAAGAGCCCCGACGGGCCCGTTTGCCGCCGCTCTCGCTGGCAACATCGAAGCCGTCAAGCCACGGGAGGAACCATCGATGTCGCGCGTCGGACGCAACCAGCCCTGCCCCTGCGGCTCGGGTCGCAAGACCAAACGCTGCTGCGCCCAGAAGCGCGGCCCGTCCGAGCCAGACCTCGCCACAGCCAGACTCGCCCACCACGCCACCCACGCCGCGCGCACGCTCGCGCACCTCTCAGAACGCCGGCTGCCCGATCTCTTCCACGAGTTGCCCGACCTGCCCGAGCGCGACCTCACGCTGCTCGTCGAACTGCCCGACCTCGTCTCACCCGAGCTCGCACGCTTCTACCACGCCATCGCGACGACGACATCGACCACGCCGACGAACTACTGCCCACCGTGCTTGCGCGCATCGACACCCCCCAGGCCCGCGCCCGCCTCTCCGACGCCGTCGCCGACCTCAAGCCGCCGGCCGAATCGACCCGCAGCTCGCCGCCGCCGCGCACATCGACCTCGACAGCCGCTCCGGCCTACTCATCCGCGCCAGCCTCATCCAAGCCGCCGCCCTCGCAGCCGGCGCCACACGAACCCCCGGCGGCCTACTCCTCGCCGCCTGACCACGCCCACAGACAGGCCCATTTATCCGGGGGAAG
>CAWBOE010000024.1:5000-52683 GCA_963790295.1 uncultured Actinomycetota bacterium | reverse complement strand
GCCACACCCGATGTCGAGCACCGTGCCCGGGTCGCCGTCGGCCAGGAAGGCGACCAGCCGTGACGCCCGCTCCTCGGAGAGCGGTGCCATGAAGGTGAGGTCGGCGTGCGGGGGCGTGAAGTCGGGGCTCACGGTCCACAGTCTGACAACCGGTCGCGGGCGGCGTACGAGCGCGGTTATGGTGACCAGGTCATGTGCGCACGCAGCCTCCTCCTTCGCTGCCGCAGCGAGGTCTGAACCCGTCGGACCCCCTCGCTGCGGAGATCACCACGCACGCCGACGTCCCGACTCGACCAGCACCGAGGACGACCATGACTCTCCAGAACTCCGGCTTCACCAACACCCAGCGCAGTCCAGCGGGATGCCGATCCACCGCTACCGCGCGTTCCCGCCGATCGACCTGCCCGACCGCACCTGGCCGACGCGCACCATCACCCAGGCGCCGCGCTGGCTCTCGACCGACCTGCGTGACGGCAACCAGGCGCTCATCGACCCGATGAGCCCGGCCCGCAAGCTGAAGATGTTCGAGCTCCTGGTCCGGATGGGCTACAAGGAGATCGAGGTCGGCTTCCCGAGCGCCAGCGAGACCGACTTCAACTTCGTCCGCCAGCTCGATCGAGAGCGACAAGGTCCCCGAGGACGTCACGATCTCGGTGCTGACCCAGGCGCGCGAGGACCTCATCGAGCGCACCGTGCACTCGCTGGTCGGCGTGCACCACGCCAACATCCACCTCTACAACGCGCTCGCGCCGCTGTTCCGCCGGGTCGTCTTCCACGCCAGCAACGACGAGATCAAGGACATCGCCGTCCGCGGCACCGAGCTGGTGATGAAGCACAGCGAGAACGTGCTCGGCCAGACGGTCATCGGCTACGAGTACAGCCCCGAGATCTTCACCGGCACCGAGCTGCCGTTCTCCGTCGAGGTGTGCGAGGCGGTCTGCGACGTCTGGCAGCCCGACGACGGCCGCGAGATCATCCTCAACCTGCCGGCGACGATCGAGATGGCCACGCCCAACGTGTACGCCGACCAGATCGAGTGGTTCTCCCGCCAGCTGACCCGGCGAGAGTACACCACGATCAGCCTGCACCCCCACAACGACCGTGGCACCGCCGTGGCCGCCACCGAGCTGGCGATGATGGCCGGCGCCGACCGGGTCGAGGGCTGCCTGTTCGGACACGGCGAGCGCACCGGCAACGTCTGCCTGGTCACGCTCGGCATGAACCTGTTCAGCCAGGGCGTCGACCCGCAGATCGACTTCTCCGACATCGACGAGATCCGTCGCACCGTCGAGTACTGCACCCAGCTGCCCGTGCACCCGCGGCACCCCTACGCCGGCGACCTGGTCTACACGGCGTTCTCCGGGTCCCACCAGGACGCCATCAAGAAGGGCCTGGAGGACCTCGACCGGATCGCCGCCGAGCAGGGCCGGCCGGTCTCCGAGCTCGCGTGGGAGGCCCCGTACCTGCCGATCGACCCCAAGGACGTGGGCCGCTCCTACGAGGCCGTGATCCGCGTCAACAGCCAGTCGGGCAAGGGCGGAGTCGCCTACATCCTCAAGGCCGAGCACAAGCTCGACCTGCCGCGCCGGGCGCAGATCGAGTTCAGCCGCGTGATCCAGCAGCACACCGACGCCGAGGGCGGCGAGATGACGCCGGAGCAGATCTGGACGGCGTTCCGGTCCGAGTACCTCGACCGCGAGACCCCGCTGCGGCTCAACTCCGTGCACACCTCCGCGGCTGCGGGCGAGAAGGACCAGCTGTCGGTCAACGTCTACGTCGACGGCGAGCTCCGGACCTTGACCGGCGAGGGCAACGGGCCGATCGCGGCGTTCGTGAACGCGCTCAATGACATTCCCCAGGCAGACGGCGAGCCGTACGACGTGCGCGTGCTCGACTACGCCGAGCATGCCCTGTCGGCAGGCGGCGACGCGATCGCGGCGGCGTACGTCGAGTGCCTGGTCGGCGACCAGGTGCTGTGGGGAGTCGGCCTCGACGCCAACATCGTCACCGCGTCGCTGAAGGCCGTGATCTCGGCGGTCAACCGCGCGGCCTGACCGCTGGTTGCGGGGTCGCGCGCGACCGTCACGAAACCGGTCGAGCAGGCAAGCCGACTCTGGCGGGTCTCGCGACAGCCGCCTAACGCGCTCTCCCTCAACCAGCGTGGGGAGGCGTCGATCACCATCAGCTCGATCCGCTGCTCCGAGCCCGGCCGCAACGGCTCGAGCTCGCCGGTGCCGACGAAGCCGTAGCCCTCGTAGAACGCGCGGGCGCCGGGGTTGGCGACGTTGACGTGCAGCGCCACGGGTCGGCCCTCGGCGACGGCGGGGCCGACGAGGGCGTCCAGCAGGGCCCGGGCGTGACCTCGGCCGCGGTGAGCCGGATCGGTCCACATGCCCCACACCTGGAGCACGCCTTCGTTCGGGGAAGGTGCCGGCCATGGCCACCGGCCGGTCGTCGACCTCGACGACCCAGACGGGCCGGACCGAGCGACGGCGCCACTCCTTCTCGTCGAAGTCCTGTTCACGCTCCCAGTGTCGAGCCGAACGCGTCCGGGGAGTCGGCCAGGGCGCGCAACCGCACGTCGCGCAGCACGGCCCAGTCGTCGGGCGTCAACCGACGCAGGACCGCGTCACCCACTGTGCAGCCCCAGGATGCACGCGGTGCCGACGTCCTCGAAGCCCACCTGGCGATAGATGCTCGCGGCGTCGTCGCTGGCGGCCGACAGCAGCACCGTGCCGACGCCCCGGTCGCGGACGGCCTGCACCAGCGCCCGGGTGATCGCGGAGCCGAGGCCGCGCCGGCGCGCGAACGGCGGTACGCCGATCCCCATCAGCTCGGCGGCGTCGCCGCGGGGCGCCGCACTGCCGCCGCCCACGACGCGACCCTCGTCGTCGTACGCCGCCACGACCACGAGCAGGCCCTGGTCGATGAGCTCGGGGCGCTTGCCGACGGGTCGTTCGATCACGTCGTCGCTGCCGTCGAAGCCCGCGTGGACCACCCCGACGGTGATGGCGCAGGTCGGGGTCGTCGGCGGCAAGCACGCGCGTGCGCGCACCCGAGTCGCCCGTCGACGCGCCCGTCGGCAGCACCAGCAGCGGGCACTCCTCGAGCTCGACGTGGGCCCCCGCGGAGGCGGCGGACCCGAGTGCGACACGCACGGCCGGCAGCAGGCTCGGCGTCGTCTCGTCGACCCACTCGATGCTGCGCGGCCGGTCCAGCTCGAACTGCCGGTCGAAGACCGCGCGAACCTCGTCGGCCGTGACGGGCTGGTCGAGGCCCAGGCGCGGCCGGGCGTAGAACTCCCAACCGGTCCCCACGCCTGCCAGGAAGAGCGTGAACGGGCCGACTTCCTCGGTCGTCGCGACCGGCCGCGGTACGGCGTCGTAGTAGCGCTCGATGTCTGCGAGCCGGTCGAGCGACTGGCTTGGCAACGTCACGGTGGTCACAGTTCCACCTGCGCAAGCCGATCGGCGACTAGATTTCGCCAGCGTGTTGGTCAGCGAGCGCATCGGGCAGTTCTTCCTCGACGGCGACCGTCTCGAGTACACCGAGTACGGCGGCGGCGAACGCTGGGTCGTGCTGCTGCACGGCCAGCTCATGCCGCGGCGGATGCAGCAGCCGCTCGCGCGAGCGCTGGCCGCCGAGGGGCTGCACGTGGTGACCCTGGACCTGCTGGGTCACGGCCGTTCCGACCGGCCCGCCGACCCGCTCGTCTACTCGATGTCGTCGTTCGCCGACCAGGTCGAGGCGCTGCTCGACCACCTCGGTGCGGAGAAGGCGGTCATCGGCGGCCTGTCGCTCGGCGCCAACGTCTCCCTGGAGTTCGCGGCGACCTGGCCGCACCGGGTGCAGGGCCTGATCATCGAGATGCCGGTGCTCAACAACGCCCTGCACGCGGCGATCGTGGCGTTCGTGCCGCTGATGTTCGCGGCCCGCTACCTGCCCTGGACGGTCTCGTCCGTGCGCGCGCTGACGCAGACCGGTCCCGCGCGGCCTGGTGCCGTTCTGGGCGGGTGTCGTCCTCGACACCCTGGACCAACGGCCGGCCTCGGTGGCCGCGGTCATCCACGGCATCATCTTCGGCCGGGTCGCGCCCCAGTCGAAGCAGCGCCGGGCCATCACCGCACCGGCCTTGATCGTGGGCCACCCGACCGACCCCCTCCACCCCTTCGCCGACGCCGCGATGCTGGCCGAGGAGATGCCGCACGCCCAGTTCGAGAAGGCGCGCAGCATCCTGGAGTGGCGCTCCCGCCCCGAGCGCCTCAACGGCATCGCCGCGGAGTTCGCGCTGTCCTGCTGGGGCGCGTCGGTCGAGGAGGTGCGCAGCGACCGTCGGACCAGCGAGCGGTGAGGTCACGCGATCCGACGGGCGGCCAGAGGCCTCCATCAGCGGATCGCATGCCCTGGAAGGCACGTGCACCCATGCCCCTCTACCGCGACGAGGCGATCGTGCTGCGCACCCACAAGCTGGGCGAGGCGGACCGCATCATCACCCTGCTGACCCGCCATCACGGCCGGGTCCGCGCGGTGGCGAAGGGCGTGCGCAAGACGACGTCGCGGTGGGGGTCGCGGCTCGAGCCGTTCACCCACGTCGACCTCCAGCTGGCCGTGGGCCGCTCGCTCGACATCGTGACCCAGGCCGAGACGATCGAGCCGTTCGGGTCCGGACTCGGCAACGACTACGACCGCTACACCGCCGGCACCGTGATGCTCGAGACCGCCGACCGGCTGGTCACCGAGGAGGGGCAGCCGGCGGTCCAGCAGTTCCTGCTCCTGGTGGGTGGGCTGCGCGCGATGCGCCGCGGGAGACAGAGGGCGCCAACCAGGTCCTCGACTCCTACCTGCTGCGTTCGCTGGCGGTGGCCGGCTACGCGCCGTCGTTCAGCCATTGCGCCCGCTGTGGTGACGAGGGCCCGCACAAGGCGTTCAGCCCGTCGGCGGGCGGTGCGCTCTGCGCCGACTGCCGGGTGCCCGGCTCGGCGTCACCCTCGACCGGCACCCTCGACGTGCTCGGCGCGCTGCTTGCCGGCGACTGGACGGTCGTCGCGGCGGCCGATCAGCGCTCGCTGCGCGAAGCCTCCGGCTTGGTGTCGGCCTACGTGCACTGGCACCTCGAGCGCGGCCTGCGGTCGCTGGAGTACGTCGAGCGGTGAGACCGTCCTACCCGCACTGCACGAGGTCGTCGGCGGCGACGTACCAGTAGTCGCCCAAGGACGAGGTCGGCAGGCTCACCAGCCATGCCCCCACCTGCGAGCCGACCATGGCGGTGCCGGTGAGCCGGTAGGTGGAGTCGTAGAACTGCACCATCAGCACGGGCGTGTACGCGACGCCGTCGCGCGGCAGGAAGACGCCGACCGCGGGCAGGGTCGCGGCCCGGTCGTCGTACGCCGGGTAGTACGGCGAGATCTCGCCGGTCCGGGTCCGCCCTTCGGCGTCGACGGCGCCGGCGACCACCCGCACGTACCGCCAGTCGTTGTGCATGCCCGGTGTCTCGTCGGGCGCCCAGGCGAGCGCCCCGGCGAACACCGCACGCCGGCCACGTGCGGTGGCGTCGCACTCGACGGAGGCCTGGCTCGCGTCGGTCCGCGTGGTCGGCGGGACCTCGCTGTCCCCCGCGAAGTTGAGCAGCGACACCGGACCGGGCGTGCCCACCGACAGCATCTCGACCTGGGCCTCGGCGGGCGAGGTGACCGTCAACGCGAGCATCAGCCCCGACGCGGCCGCGACGGCAGCACGAACGGGACCCGACATGGCTCTCTCTCCAGGGTGGGGAAGGGATCCGCCCGAGTCGGAGCCACCGTCGAGAATAGGGAGAGCCGGGCCCTACGCGCCAGTAAAACTTTCAACGAATCCGGCGGCTCTACGCTGACGGCGTGACGCCCCGTCCTCCGACTCCGCACCCGTCCGGGGCGCGACCACCGGCGATCCCGAAGGACCTGGTACCCCGCCACGTGGCGATCGTGATGGACGGCAACGGTCGCTGGGCCAAGCAGCGCGGTCTGCCGCGCACCCGTGGGCACGAGATGGGCGAGCACTCGCTCTTCGACGTGGTCGAGGGGGCGATCGAGATCGGCGTCAAGGCGATCTCGGCGTACGCCTTCTCGACCGAGAACTGGACCCGCTCGCCCGACGAGGTGAAGTTCCTGATGGGCTTCAACCGCGACGTGATCCGGCGGCGCCGCGACGAGATGCACGAGCTCGGCGTTCGGGTGCGGTGGGCCGGCCGCGCGCCGCGGCTGTGGAAGTCGGTGATCCGCGAGCTGCAGGTGGCCGAGGAGCTCACCCGCGACAACAAGGTGCTGACCCTGACGATGTGCGTCAACTACGGCGGCCGCGCCGAGCTCGCCGACACCGCCCGGTCGATCGCCCGCGACGTGGCCGCCGGCCGCCTGGACCCCGACCGCGTCGACGAGCGGGTGTTCGCCCGGCACCTGTACGTCCCCGAGGTCGGCGACGCCGACATGATCTGGCGTACGTCGGGGGAGCAGCGGCTCTCGAACTTCATGCTCTGGCAGGCGGCGTACGCCGAGCTCGTCTTCACCGACGTGCTGTGGCCCGACTGCAACCGACTCGAGCTGTGGAAGGCCATCGAGCTGTACGCCCAGCGCGACCGCAGGTACGGGAAGGCGTGATTTCGGGTACTCCCGTGCAGTTCCGCGGTGTCGGGCGCCGATTTACCCCGGAACTGCACGGGAGTACCCCGCCACGGGCTAGGAACAGGCCGCGCAGGTGCCGAAGATCTCCAGGGTGTGGGAGACGTCGGTGAAGCCGTGCTCGGCGGCCATGGCGGTGGTCCAGCGCTCGACGGCGGGGCCCTCGACCTCGACGGTGGCGCCGCAGGAGCGGCAGACCAGGTGGTGGTGGTGGGTCTCCGAACACCGGCGGTAGATGGCCTCGCCGTCCTCGCGGCGGAGGACGTCGACGTCGCCCTGGTCGGCGTACAGCTGCAGCGTGCGGTAGACGGTCGCCAGTCCGACCGGTGAGCCGGAGGAGGCCAGGATCTCGTGCACTTCCTGGGCCGACCGGAAGTCGTCGACGGAGCCGAGCGCCTCGAGGACGGCCAGTCGTTGCCGGGTGGGGCGGGGCCCGCCGGACGACTCAGTGCTCGTCATAGTGCTCTCCGTGGGGGGCGTGGCGGTGCCCGCCGTGCACGTAGTCGACGTGGTCGCCGTGCTCCACCGCCAGGTGTCCGCAGTCCTCGCCGTGCACGTGGTCGTGCCCGAGCCCGTGGCCCGCGTCATGTTCCGCGACGTCGTGGCCGGTGGGCTCCTCGGGCGCGAACGGCGCCCGCAGCCGCTGCCGCGACCGCAGCCAGACCCCCAGCGGCCAGGCCGCCGCGAAGCCTGCCAGCGAGAGCAGCACGATGGTCGGGCCGGGTGCGACGTTGGCCGAGAACGACGCGTACGCCGCCAGCAGCAGGCCGCCGACGGAGGCGCCGATCCCCAGCAGCATCGCTGCGACGAGGGTGGCCCGGAACGACCGGGACACCTGTTGCGCGGTGGCGACCGGGACGACCATCAGCGCCGAGACCAGCAGCAGGCCGACGGTCCGCATGGCCACGGTCACCGACACGGCGGCGAGCACCGCGACGGCCAGGTTGTAGCCCTGCACGCGCAGCCCCGCGACCCTGGCGTACTCGGGGTCGTGCGCGACCGCGAACAGCTGCGGTGACAGGCCGACGCACACGGTGATGACGACGGCGGCGAGCGCGATGGTCACCCACACGTCGGTGGCGGAGATCGTGGTGATCGAGCCGAACAGGTAGGTCTGCAGCAACGACGTGCTCTGTCCGCCGAGACCGGTGAGCAGCACGCCACCGGCGAGGCCGCCGTAGAACATCAGCGCCAGCGCCACGTCGCCGTTGGTGTGCCCCCGGCCCCGGATCAGCTCGATCGCGACCGCACCCACGGCGGCGACGCCCACCGCCGTCCAGGTGGGGGAGGTGCCCGTGATCAGGCCCAGCGCGACACCGGTCACGGCGACGTGGCCGATGCCGTCGCCCATCAAGGACAACCGCCGCTGCACGAGGTAGGTGCCGACCGCCGGCGCGGCCAGACCGGTGAACACGGCGGCCAGCAGGGCGCGCTGCATGAAGTCGAGGGTGAGCAGGTCCCAGAAGTCGATGGCGTTCATCGGCGGTCCACGGGGGAGTCGAGGTGCGGGGTGTGGTCGTGCCGGACGGCCGGCGGACCTTCGTGCGGATGGTGATGGTGGGTGTGCGGCTCGCCGTACGACGGGTCGTGGACCTCGTGGTCGGCGAGCGGCCGCCCGTCGTAGGTGATGCGCCCGTCGCGCAGCACGACCGCGCGGTCGACGAGCGATGCGAGGGGGCCGAGCTCGTGGGCGACCAGGACGACGGTCGCGCCGGCGTCCTTGAGCTGTGCGAGCGCGTCGGCCAGCGCCTGCTGGCTCGGCAGGTCTACGCCGGCGGTGGGCTCGTCGAGCACGTAGAGGTCCGGCTTCGCCGGCCAGCGCGCGAGCGATCAGCACCCGCTGCTGCTGCCCTCCGGAGAGCATGGTGACGCCGTCGTGGCGGCGGTCTGAGAGGCCGACGACGGCGAGGGCGTGGTCGATGGCGGCCCGGTCGGCGCGAGACAGCGGGCGCAGCAGCCGCCGGTGGGTCAGCCGCCCCGAGGCGACGACCTCCCAGACCGAGGTGGGTACGCCGGAGGAGGCGCCGGGACGCTGCGGCACGAAGCCGATCCGCGACCACGCGTCGTACCGGTCGAGCGGCGTGCCGAACAGGCGCAGCTCGCCCGAGGTCAGTGGAAGAAGTCCGGTGAGGGCGCGGACCAGCGTGGTCTTGCCGGAGCCGTTGGCGCCCATCAGGGCGACGAACTCGCCCGGCGCCACGATCAGGTCGATGCCGCGCAGCACCGGCCGGCCGCCGATGGCGACCGAGCCGCCGGTCAGCTCGACGGGCGTTACGGGCGGGTGCATGCGTTGGCCTCCTCGAGGGCGGTGAGGTTCTCCCTCATCAGTGACAGGTAGTCGTCGTCGCCGTCGTCGCTCGTGAGTCCTTCGACCGGGTCGAGCACGGCCGTGCGCAGGCCGAGGTCGCGGGCCAGCGAGTCGGTGAGCTCCGGACTGGCCAGCCGTTCGGAGAACACGGTGGTGATGCCCTCGTCGCGGATCAGCTGCTGGAGCCGGGCGATGCCGGCAGGGGTGGGCTCGGCATCGGGGGTGAGTCCGGTGACGGGCTCGACCTCGACGCCGTACTTCGCCCAGTAGCCGAAGGCGTCGTGGCTCGACACGATCACGTGGCGCTCGCAGTCGGCCAGTCCGGTCGCGAACGCGTCGTCGAGGCCGGTCAGCTCGGCGCGCAGGGTGTCGGCGTTGACGGCGTACGAGGTGGCGTGCTGCGGGTCGAGATCGCTGAGGTCGGCTGCCACGGCGTCGGCCACGTCGGCGAGCAGCGCCGGGTCGAGCCAGAAGTGCGGGTCGACGTCGCCGTGGTCGTGCTCGTGGTCACCCTCCTCGGCCTGCTCCTCCCCGGCGTGGTCCTCGTCGTCGGTGTGGCGCAGGTGCACCACGTCGGCGACGTCGAGCACCCGGCCCTCGGCGTTCTGCTCGACGGCCTCGTCGATGGCCGGCTGGAGCCCGTGCTCGACGACGCACGAGGTCGGCGCGGGCCAGGGCCACGGTGCGGGCGAAGGTGGGTTCGATGTCGTGTGGCTCGACGCCGGGGTCGGTGAGGCCGACGACGGCGACATGGGCGCCTCCCACCCGTTCGGCGACCCAGGCGAGCGGGTAGAAGCCGGCTGTCACCTGGACGCGCCCGTCGTCGGCGGCCCGCGCCGCGCACCCGGTCAGGGGTGCGAGGAGAAGCAGGGACGGCGAGCCAGTCGCATGAGAACGATTCTCATCCGAATTGAGAATCGTTGTCAATTGCTCCGAAGCGTTGGCCGTCGATCGAGTTGGGGTTATCTTGGGGTTATGTCACCGAAGATCAACGTCTACCTTCCCGAGGACCTGGCCGCCGAGGTCAAGGCCGCCGGCATTCCCGTTTCCGCCGTGTGCCAGCAGGCGCTCGCCGACGCCGTGGCCGCCAGCCAGGGTGGCGAGGTGCTGGGGGAGGACCTGTTCACCCGCCGCGCGGCCGGCGTGGTCGCGGCGGCCCGCGACGCGGCCGCAGGCGAGCCCACGACTGTGGAGCTCGTCGGTGCGATGGTCGGCTCCGGCGGGCTCGCTCTCAGCGTCCTGGAGGCGGCCGACATCGCACCCGAGGACCTGCATGACGAGCTGGTCGCGCGGCAGGCGCGTGGCGGAGGAGCCGGCTCGCTCGACGACGCGCTCGAGCTGGCGGTCGAGCAGGCCCGCGGGCTCGGCCACTCCTACGTCGGCACCGAGCACTTCCTGCTCGCGCTGACGGCCGGCCCGACGCGTGAGCTGGCCCGCCGGACCCTGACGGACATGGGCCTCAAGCACGAGCAGGCGTTGCGCGGCGTGGCGACCGCGCTGTCGGCGTACACGTATGCGCGCGAGTCGATCACCTTCGCCGGGATCTCCGCCCCGATCCGCGCCGCCCTCGAGGACATCCGCTCGCGCCTGGCGCGGCTGGAGTCGGGCGTCAGTCCTCGAGGCTGAGCAGGAGCTTGCTGAGCAGACGTTCGAGCTGACGTCGCTCGTCGGCGTCGAGGGGGGCGAGGAGCCGCTCCTCGTTGGCGAGGTGCTGGGGGTGCAGCCGCTCCTGCAGGTGCTTGCCCGCGGGCGTCAGGGCGACCACCCGGCCGCGACCGTCCGTCTCGCTGACGCTGCGCTCGACGAGACCCTGGCTGATCAGGCGGTCGACGCGTTTGGTCACCGCGCCCGAGGTGACCATGGTGGCGCCGGCGAGCTCGGTCGGGGTCAGCCGGTACGGCGCCCCCGCGCGCCGCAGCGCGGCCAGGACGTCGAAGTCGCCGTTGCCCAGGTCGGCCTCGGCGAAGACCGTGCGCAGCTCCTGGTCGAGCAGCTCGGCGACCCGGTGCAGCCGGCCGACCACCATCATCGGCCCGATGTCGAGGTCGGGACGCTCACGCGCCCACTGCTCGGCGAAGCGGTCCACGGCGTCCGGCTGCTCCTCGGTCATGGGTTGATCTTATCTTCCACGGAAGGTATATTAGTTTCCATGGAAGATACCTCGATCCGCACCCTGCTGATCACGGCCGTCGCACCGGTCGCCTGGGGGACGACGTACATCGTCACCGAGACCTTCCTGCCGCCCGACCGTCCGCTGTTCGCGGCCGCAGCGCGGGCCCTGCCCGCCGGTCTGGTGCTCCTGGCCCTCCGGCACCGGTTGCCCCGCGGTGACTGGTGGTGGAAGGCCGCGCTTCTCGGGCTGTGCAACATCGGGCTCTTCTTCCCCCTGGTCTTCCTGGCCGCGTACGAGCTGCCCGGTGGCCTGGCCGCGACGGTCCAGGCGATGTCGCCGCTGGCCGTGATGGCGATCGCGCTGCCCATGCTCGGCGAGCGGCCCGGGGCGCGCCGGGTCGTCGCGGGGCTGGTCGGGATCGTGGGTGTCGGACTGCTGGTACTGCGCGCGGGTTCGCAGATCAGCACGCTCGGGCTGGTGGCGGCCATCGGATCGGTCCTCGTGTCCGCCCTCGGGTTCGTGCTCGTCAAGAGGTGGCCGTCGCCCACCGACATGCTGACGACGATCTCCTGGCAGCTGGTCGCGGGCGGACTGGTCCTGGTGCCGATCGCCCTGCTCGTCGAGGGCCCGCCGCCCGCGCTGTCGGCCGCCAACCTCGGTGGTCTGCTGTGGCTGACCACGATGGGCACCGCCGTCGCGTACTTCTGCTGGTTCCGGGGCCTGGCCCGGATGCCTGCCGGCGCGGTGTCGCTGGTCGGCCTGGTCAACCCGGTCGTCGGCACCGTGCTGGGCGTGCTGTTCGCCGGCGAGCTGTTCGGCTGGCCCCAGGCCCTCGGCATGGTGCTGGTGCTGGGCGGGGTCGTCGCCGGGCAGCGACTCGGGACACGGGGACGTCATACGAAGTGGTCGCTCCGGCGACCAGTTCGTATGACGTTGCGGGCGCGCCAGGAGTGCGTCGCCTGACAGCAGGACGGCACCGGGCCGCCTCGCTAGGGTGCGAGCGTGGACCGCCGCCATCAGTTGCTCAGGCTGGAGCCGCCGGCTCGTGCCTCGGTGCACCTGGTCTGGCGCAACGGCAGGCTGAGCGCACTGGCCCAGCACTTCGTCGACGTTGCGACCGGCGCGCCGGCGGAGGAGGGGCGATGAGCGACCACACAGACGACGACCGGACCCGGTGGCCGTCGTGGGTGTACGGCGACGGGTCCACGCCCGACCACCGGTTCAGCCTCGCCAACGAGCGCACCTTCCTGGCCTGGGTGCGTACCTCGCTGGCACTGCTGGCCGGCGGCGTAGCGCTCGACGCCGTGGAGCTCGACGGCCCGCGCGGCCTGCAGACGGCCATCGCCGTGACCCTGGTCCTGCTGGGCCTGCTCGGGGCGGCGGTGTCCTGGCTGCGCTGGGCCGCGACCGAGCGGGCGATGCGGCTGCGCCGCCCCCTGCCGAGCACGGCCGCACTGGCCTGGCTGGCGGTGGTGCTGATGCTGGTGGCGGCCGCACTGGTGGTGCTGGTCCTGTGACCGGCGGGCCTGTCCCCACGGTGCCGGAGGAGGAGCACGACGACCAGTTCGAACGCACCCTGCTGGCGTGGCGCCGTACCGCCCTCTCGCTCGTCGCGGCCGGTCTCCTGGTGGCCCACCTGGCCGCTGAGAACCTCGGCCGCGGAGTGCTGGCCCCCACGCTGACCGGGATCGCCGCGGTCGTCGGCTTCGTCTGGCTCAGCCACCACGGGCGCGCGGCACCCGCCGGGATGGGCCTGGTCCTTGGCGTCCTCCTGCTCGGAGTGGTGGCCCTCCTGGGAGTGGCCACGCGCTGAGCAGGGGCGATCCTGTACGGAGCTCCGGGGTCGTGCGGGGGGCTCTTGCGGGCCGGAGTGGCCCGGGTGGGCGGCGCTCGGGGGTGCGGGTGGTGGGCCGGGTCGGCCCAGTTCCGGGACCCGCCGCTTCTTTCGCTGGTTGAGTCACGAAACCCCTGGGCGTTCGAGGGGCTTGTTCGTCACCGAGTTTCGTGACTCAACCAGCGAGTGCGTCCCGGGCCACGAGTCCCTCAATCGTCGGCGGCCAGCCGGAACCCGAGGTTGCCCGTCGTCGAGTCGGCGGAGTGCGGCTGGCGAGCGGAGACGCGGTAGCGGCGGCAGTACGACGCGTGGCACAGGTAGGACCCACCCCGGCTGACGCCGCGGTCGTCGGCATCGGACCACGGCCCCGAGCACCACTCCCACACGTTCCCGGTCGTGTTGTGCAGCCCGTGACCGTTGGCGGGGAAGGCGTCGACCGGACAGGTGCCGCGCCAGCCGTCGGCCCCGGTGTCCTCGGTGGGAAAGGCGCCCTGCCAGACGTTCATCCGGTGCTCGCCGCCGGGCTCGCGGTCGGGGCCCCAGGGAAACGGTTGCCCCACCAGCCCGCCCCGGGCGGCGTGCTCCCACTCGGCCTCGGTGGGCAGCCGGCCGCCCCACCACGCGGCGTACGCGTCGGCGTCGCGGCGCGACACGTGCACGACCGGGTGGTCGGCGCGGTCGGCGATGCCCGAGTGCGGGCCCTCCGGATGCGCCCAGTCGGCGCCGTGGACCTCTCGCCACCACGGCGCCGCGGCGACGCCGCGCGTCGGCGGGAAGTCGTCGGGCAGGAAGCCGCCGAACACGAACGACCATCCGAACTCCTCGGCGTCGGTCCGGTGGCCGGTCGCGGCGACGAAGGCCGCGTAGTCGGCGTTCGTGACCGCACACCTGCCGATCCGGAAGGGCGCCACGTCGACGTCGCGGATCGGCCACTCCTCGGGATGCTCGAGGTCGTCGCTGCCGACGCGCGTGGGCCCACCGGCCAGCCGCACCAGCCCGTCGTACGAGTCGCCGCCCCGGCGTGCACGCGAGCCCGTCGCTTGCGACTCGGGGTTCCCGGGGTCACGCGAGGGCGAGCAGCATCCCGTCATGACGGAGTCACTGGTGGACCATGACGGCGCGTTCCTTGCCGTCGGCGGTCCCTCCCTCGGCGACCTCGTCGAGGTCGAACCGCACCCGGTGGATGAGGCCCTCGAAGCGGTTGCGCACCGGCAGGTAGTCGTCGACGACGGGCGTACCGCGGTCGACCCCGACATTGAACGTCTCGTCGAAGGAGAAGTAGTAGGCCGTCGTGACCGGGACGCGGCCCGACCCCACCGCGGCGCCGTCGACCTCGAGGATCACCTGCGCTCCACTGCCGGGCGGCCCGCCGTCGTAGGCGAACCGGACGACCAGGTCGTGGCGACCAGGTGCCATCGGCTTCCCGCCGCGGACGACGGTCAGGTCGCGGCCGACGTAGTTGTAGGCGTAGTGCGGGACGCCGCCGACGAGGTACAGCGACCAGCCGCCGAACCTGCCGCCCTGGGCGACGACCACGCCGTTGGTGCCCGTCACCACCTCGACGTCGGCGGTGATGACGTGTGACCGGTTCTTCACGTTGGGGGCAGCCTCCTCCGTGAGCCGGCCGACCCGTGGGCCGAACGACAGCGTCGAGCGTCCGAGGTGCAGGTCGAGCCGCCCCGCGACCTCTGGGTTCTCGCGTTCGGTGACCCGGTCGTCGAGCGGGAGGACGTTGAACTTCTCGGCCTCGCGCAGGAACACCGCCTGCAGGTCCCGCAGCCGCTCGGGGTACTTCTCGGCCAGGTCGCGGGCCTGGCTCCAGTCGTCGGCGTGGTCGTACAGCTCCCAGACGTCCTCGTCGAAGGGCCGCTTCGGCGTGTCCACCATCTCCCAGGGGACACCGTGGCGGGTCACAGCGGTCCAGCCGTCGTGGTAGACCCCGCGGTTGCCGATCATCTCGAAGTACTGCGTGGTGTGCCGGTCGGACGCGTCAGGGTCGTCGAAGCTGTAGCGCAGGCTGGTGCCCTCGATCGGCTGCTGCTCGACACCGCCGAACGTCTCGGGCGCGGACAGGCCGACCGCCTCGAGGATCGTCGGCAGCACGTCGATGACGTGGTGCCACTGGTGGCGGACCTCGCCGCGAGCGGTGATTCCGTTGCCCCAGCGCACGATCATCCCGTCCCGGGTGCCGCCGAGGTGCGCGACCTGCTTGGTCCACGGGTAGGGCGTGTTCATCGCCAGTGCCCAGCCAGCGGGATAGATGGCGTACGTCGTCGGGTCCCCCAGCGTGTCGAGCCGCGCCGCCATGTCGGCGGTCTCGTCCTGGATGCCGTGGCCGACCAGGTGCTCGCGGAACGTGCCGCGCGGGCCGCCCTCGCCCGAGGCGCCGTTGTCGCCGAGCAGGTAGAAGATCAGGGTGTCGTCGAGGACGCCCATGTCCTGCAGGGCGTCGACGAACCGTCCGACCTGCACGTCGGCGTGCTCGGCGAACCCTGCGTAGGTCTCCATGAACCGCGCCGCCACCCGCCGCTCGGTCTCGTCGAGCTCGTCCCAGTGCGGCACGCCCTCCGCCCACGGCGCCAGCTCGGCCGACCCGGGCACGATGCCGAGCTCCTTCTGCCGGGCCAGGGTCTGCTCGCGCTGCACGTCCCAGCCGGCGTCGAACCGGCCGGCGTACTTGTCCCGCCACTCCGGCGCCACGTGGAAGGGCGCGTGGGTGGCGCCCAGCGCGAGGTAGGTGAAGAACGGCCGCTCGGGTGTGATGGCCTGCTGGTTCTCGACCCAGGAGATCGCGTTGTCGACCAGGTCCTCGGAGAGGTGGTAGCCGTCCTCCGGGCAGCCGGTCGGGCTCGACGGCGTAGCGGCCCTGGTAGAGCTGCGGGTACCAGTGGTTCATCTCCGCGCCCATGAACCCGTAGAAGAAGTCGAAGCCCTCGCCCATCGGCCACCGGGGGAACGGGCCCGACGGGCTCACCTCCACCGGCGGCGTCTGGTGCCACTTGCCGACCGCCGCCGTGCAGTAGCCGTTGCCGCTGAGGATCTGCGCGATGGTCGCGGCACTGGCCGGCCGGTAGCCGTGGTAGCCCGGCTCCGGCGTCGACATCTCGCTCGTGACGCCCATCCCGACCGAGTGGTGGTTGCGGCCGGTCATCAGCGCCTGCCGGGTCGGCGAGCACAGGGGAGTGACATGGAAGCGGCTGTAGCGCAGGCCCTCGTCCGCCAGCCGCTGCGCCGTCGGCATCTCGCAGGGGCCGCCGAATGCCGTCGACGCGCCGAACCCCATGTCGTCGATGAGCACGATGACGACGTTCGGGGCACCCGCGACGGCCTCGACGGGCCGGATCGGCCGGGCGGAGGTGTCGACGTCGAGGGGCAGGCGGGTGCGGTCGGGCGCGGCCACGTGTCAGGACTCCTGGAGCGGGTCGGGGAGGGTCGAGCGCCACTGTGACGGCGAGACGGGGTTGAGCGCAATCGACCCGCCGCACCCCGCGCGCACGTCATACGAACTCGAGCCGATCTACGGCTCGATTCGTATGACGTTGTCGGCGCGCCCGTAGGCTCTCCGCTTGTGATCGTGGTCAACCGCTTCCGGGTACCCGCCGAGCAGCAGGAGCAGTTCCGCGCGGACCTCCAGCGGGCGCGGGAGACGCTCGCCGAGCGGCCGGGCCACGTGAGCGGCCGGGTCGGCCGCAACACCGACGACCCGGAGCTGTGGGTGCTGACCACCGAGTGGGAGAGCGTGGGCGCCTACCGCCGCGCGCTGTCGGCGTACGACGTCAAGCTCACCGCCGTACCGGTGCTGAGCCGGGCCCTCGACGAGCCCAGCGCCTACGAGCTGGTCGAGCCGGGGACCGAATTGAACAGCGCGTCGGCCCGCTCGTTAGGCTGACCCTTCCGACCTGACCCGATCGACCGATCCGACCGGCAGCCAGCCGGCCAGACCCAGGAGCTCCACCGTGGCCACCCCGCACCAACCGTCCTCGACACCATCGTCTCCCTGTGCAAGCGGCGTGGCTTCGTCTACCCGTCCGGCGAGATCTACGGCGGCACCCGCAGTGCCTGGGACTACGGCCCGCTCGGCGTCGAGCTCAAGGAGAACGTCAAGAAGCAGTGGTGGCGCGCGACCGTCGACCACACGCGACGACGTCGTCGGCCTCGACTCCAGCGTGATCCTGCCGAGCCGCACCTGGGAGGCGAGCGGCCACCTCAAGACCTTCTCCGACCCGCTGGTCGAGTGCCAGTCGTGCCACAAGCGGTTCCGCCAGGACCACCTCCAGGAGGACTACGCCGGCAAGCACGACATCGCGGACCCCGACACTGTCGACCTCAACGAGTCGATCGCCCTGCCCCAACTGCGGCAACCGGCACACCTGGACCGAGCCGCGCCAGTTCAACATGATGCTGAAGACCTACCTCGGCGTGATCGAGGACGAGTCGGGCCTGCACTACCTGCGGCCCGAGACCGCGCAGGGCATCTTCGTCAACTTCGCCAACGTGGTGACGAGCAGCCGCAAGAAGCCGCCGTTCGGCATCGCCCAGATGGGCAAGAGCTTCCGCAACGAGATCACGCCCGGCAACTTCATCTTCCGCACCCGCGAGTTCGAGCAGATGGAGATGGAGTACTTCGTCAAGCCGGGCGAGGACGAGGAGTGGCACCAGTACTGGATCGACGAGCGCACCCGCTGGTTCACCGACCTCGGCCTCCGCTCCGACAACCTGCGTCACTACGAGCACCCGAAGGACAAGCTCAGCCACTACGCCAAGCGCACGGTCGACATCGAGTACGACTTCGGCTTCTCCGAGCGCGGCTTCGAGGAGCTCGAGGGCATCGCCAACCGCACCGACTTCGACCTCACCCAGCACACCGAGTACTCCGGCCAGGACCTGTCCTACTTCGACCAGGCCACGGGTGAGCGCTACGTCCCCTACGTCATCGAGCCGGCGCTCGGCCCCAACCGCGCGATGATGGCGTTCCTGATGGACGCCTACACCGAGGACGAGGCGCCCAACACCAAAGGCGGCGTCGACAAGCGGGTCGTGCTCAAGCTCGACCCGCGGCTGGCGCCGATCAAGGTCGCGGTGCTGCCGCTGTCGCGCAACGCCGACCTGAGCCCCAAGGCCAAGGACCTCGCCGCAACATTGCGCGGTCTCGGCTGGAACGTCGACTTCGACGACTCCGGCGCCATCGGCCGCCGCTACCGGCGTCAGGACGAGGTCGGCACGCCGTACTGCGTGACCGTCGACTTCGACACCCTCGAGGACCACGCCGTCACCATCCGCGAGCGCGACACCATGAAGCAGGAGCGGATCTCGATCGACCAGGTGACGTCGTACTTCGCCGAGCGCCTGGTCGGTTGCTGACCAAGCGGGCGACCGGCTCGGCCGCCGCGCTCGCGGTGGCCGGCGCTCCTCGCGGCCTGCACCCTGGGCGGCGGCTCCTCCAGCCCTGGCGACGCCGGGTCCGGAGGTACGTCGGCCACGGGAGGCGGTGGGGCGACCCCGGGCAGCAGCCCCGCGCCGTACCTCCCCGTGCCCGACGGCGTCGTGCTCACCACTCCCGGCAGCGAGCTCGGGCTCGGCGAGCTGGCGACCGTCGCCTGGCGGCCGCCCCGGGGCCGGGTAGGCGTGCTCAACGTCAAGGTCCGCAAGCTGGTCAAGGCCGACATCAAGGACCTCAAGGACTGGCAGCTCGACGCGGCGGGCCGCTCCTCCGCGCTCTACTACGTGACGGTCACGGTCGCCAACGTGGGCGACGAGGACCTCAGCGGCAGGCGCATCCCGCTCTACGTCCTCGACGGGGCCGGCGCGCTGGTGGAGTCGAGCGCGTTCAAGACCGAGTTCGACCCGTGCCCGAGCCGGGCCATGCCGGAAGGTTTCGTGACCGGCGAGAAGACCACCGTCTGCCAGGCCTACCTGGTGCCTGAGCGCGGTGACCTGAAGGCGGTCAGCTTCCGCCCGACCGCGAAGTTCAACCCGATCACGTGGGTCGGCAAGGTAAGCGAGCCCCCGAAGCCGAAGAAGAAGCCGCGCTCCGCTGGTTGAGGAGGCGCGCTAGCGCCTGTCACGAAACCAGGGTGACGGCACCGCCCATCCGTCACCCGGTCTAGTGACGGGCCTGACGGCCCTCCTCGACCAGCGATGGCCTGCGGTGTCGCACAATGTCCGGGTGTCCGCCCTGCCCACCTCGCTGACCCTCGGGTCGCTGACGGTCGAGACCCCGGTGGTGCTCGCGCCGATGGCGGGCATCACGAACGCGGCGTACCGCCGGCTGTGCGCGGAGCAGGGCGCCGGCCTCTACGTCTGCGAGATGATCACCTCGCGCGGGCTCGTGGAGCGTGACGAGACCACGCTGAAGATGCTGGTCTTCGACGACCTCGAGAAGATCCGCTCGGTGCAGCTCTACGGCAGTGACCCCGTGTACGTCGGCAAGGCGGCCGAGATCCTGTGCGCGGAGTTCGGCGTCGCCCACATCGACCTCAACTTCGGCTGCCCGGTGCCGAAGGTGACCCGCAAGGGCGGTGGCGGCGCGCTGCCCTGGAAGCGCGGCCTGCTCGGCGAGATCCTGACCGCGGCCGTCGGCGCCGCGTCGCCGTACGGCGTCCCGGTCACCATGAAGACCCGCAAGGGCATCGACGACGACCACCTGACGTACCTCGACGCCGGCCGGATCGCCGAGGACTCCGGCTGCGCGGCGGTCGCTCTGCACGGGCGGACCGTCGCGCAGTCGTACTCCGGCGAGGCCGACTGGGACGCGATCGCCCGCTTGGTCGACCACGTCGACATCCCGGTGCTCGGCAACGGCGACATCTGGGAGGCCGGCGACGCTGTGCGGATGGTCGAGGAGACCGGCGTGGCCGGCGTGGTCGTGGGCCGCGGGTGCCTCGGCCGCCCGTGGCTGTTCCGCGACCTGGCCGCTGCCTTCGCCCCCGGGGGTCCGTCCGCGCCCGCCCTGCCCACGCTCGGCGAGGTGCGGTCGGTGATGCGTCGCCACGCCGAGCTGTTGTGCGAGCACATGGGGGAGGAGCGGGGCTGCAAGGAGTTCCGCAAGCACGTCTCCTGGTACCTCAAGGGCTTCCGGGCCGGCGGCACCCTGCGCCACTCGCTGGCGCTGGTCGACTCGCTCGCCTCGCTCGACGCGCTGCTCGCCGAGCTGGACCCCCACGAACCCTTCCCCGTCTCCGAGCTCGGTGCGCCGCGAGGCCGCCAAGGTCCCCCGCGGGCCAAGGTCGCCCTCCCCGAAGGCTGGCTCGACGACTCCGACGGAGCGGGCGCACACGTCCAGGAGGAGTCCAACGAGACCACCGGCGGTTAGCCGCAGCGCTGGTCGAGGAGGGACGAAGTTCCGTCACGAGACCCGGCCGTCCGCGAGTACGACGACCAGGTCGGCCGCGGCCACGCTCGAGAAGCGGGGGGTTACCAGGACCGTGATCGCGCCCTCGCGGCGGCCCGGCGGGCGGCGTCGCCTGCGCCCACGTGACGGGGATTACCCCACCAATCCGACCGGGGATTGAGACACGCCCTGGGGTGTGTGCTTGACTCCTGGCTTCGTGTCCGTTTCGTTATCAACCAACTTCTCGGGAACCGGACGCCTCCCCTGACCGCAACAGCAAAGGATCATCGCTGTGGCAGACCATCGCCACAAGCGGGACACCGATGCCCGCCGCCTGTTCGGGGCCGTCAGCACCACCAAGACGGTCTCGGCCGGGCTCGCCGCCCTGGCGACCACCTCGGTGATCGCCGTCGGCGTCCTCAGCGCCCCCGTCCGCAGTGACCTCGTCGCCGCCGACGTGCCGAACGGACGACCCACGATGTCGGCCTCGGCCGACGCGCGCGACCAGTTCGTGGTCTCCCGGTCCGCCTCACGCAAGCCGTCGGCCAAGGAGAAGAAGGACTCCGTCCGCGAGGCCCGTGCCGACGGCGCGCTGGCCGCGACCGCGGCCGCGGTGCGCAAGGCCGACACCAGGCTCTGGACGACCGCCCCGCTCAACCTCTGGACCAAGTCCGGCGACGACGCCGTCATGCTCGGTGAGATCCCCGCCTCGCGCCGCGTGCTCGTGACCGGCCGCAAGGCCGGCGACCGCGTCGAGATCGTCGTCGAGGGCAAGAGCCGCTGGGTCACCGAGGGCTACCTGAGCGAGGACAAGCCGCTCGGCGTCGGCGCCGGGCTCTCGATGGCGCCCTGCCCCCACTCCGGCGAGAGCGGGCTGACCTCCGCTGCCGTCCTCGTCTTCCGGTCGGTGTGCCACGCGTTCCCGCAGATCACGTCGTACGGCGGGTGGTCCAACCACGGCGAGCACGCCTCGGGCCGTGCCATCGACATCATGACCAGCGACGTCGCGCTGGGCACCGCCATCGCGGAGTTCCTGCGTTCGCACGCCTCCGAGCTGCACCTCTACGACATCCTCTGGCGCCAGCGCATCTGGACCCCCGTCCGCGCCGGCGAGGGCTGGCGCTACATGCCCAGCCGGGGCTCGGCCACCGCCAACCACTACGACCACGTCCACGTCAGCGTCTACTGAAAGTCCGGCATCGTCGCGGGCGAGTCAGCCGGTCGGGACGACGTCGATCTCTGCCCGTAGGCCCGGGGCTCTCGCGATGCGCGCATCGGTGGTCACCAGGGTTGCGTCGAGCACTTCGGCGAGCGCGACGTACACGGCGTCGTGGGGTGTGAGGTTGTTCCGCAGATCCCAGGCGCGGCGGAGGAGTGGCGTCGGGTCGTGAAGAGTGATGTCGGCCGACGTGAGATCCGTCAGGGCGGTAGATGCCCGTCCAGGCGTCGTGTGCCCGGCCAGGACGAGGCCTCGTAAGGCGGCGGCGACTTCGACACCGAGCAACGACGGCGCGTGCACCGTGATGTCGGGATCCCTGAATCGGTCAGCTACTACCGCAGCCGCGTCGCGCACCAGTAACCACTCAACCGCGGCGGATGCGTCCAGGACGATCACGAAGCGTTACGGGCGGCGTCGATGAGTTCGGTCGAGGACGGCCCGGAGCGCACAGGCTCGCGCGATGCGACAAGGTCGAGGAGCTCACGCCGCGTCGGCCGGTCCAGGGAACGGCGCAACTCGGCGAGGGCCAGATCGGAGAGCGACACGCCCTCCATGGCTGCCCGCGCCTTGAGTCGTCGATGGACGTCCTCAGGCACATTGCGGATTTGGATCATCGTCATGCGGCGAGCGTAGGTTGCATGTGTGAACGAGGCAAGCATGGTCGGCGCATGCCGCTGGGTTTCGGCCGACGGGCGGTGAGCCAGTGTTGGTTGCGTCGTTACGAACCAACTCTCACGCACCGCCATCCGCCGCGAACCCACCCTCACGCACCGCTCGCCGCGTCGACCCGGCCACTCGCACTAGGGTCGCCCTCGATGGACCCGAAGGATCTGTACGCCGCCGCGGACCGCGAGCGGTACGTCACCGAGCCGCCCAAGCGCGTGGCGGCCCCGGAGCGGACGCCGTTCGAGCGTGACCGCGCCCGGGTCGTGCACGCCGCGGCGTCGCGCCGGCTGGCGGCCAAGACCCAGGTGGTCGGGCCGCAGTCCGACGACTTCGTGCGCAACCGGCTGACCCACAGCCTCGAGGTTGCCCAGATCGCGCGTGACCTGTCCCGTGCGCTCGGGTGCGAGCCCGACATCGTCGAGACCGCCGCACTCGCGCACGACCTCGGCCACCCGCCGTTCGGGCACAACGGCGAACGCGTGCTGGCCGAGGTCAGCGCCGCTTGCGGTGGCTTCGAGGGCAACGCGCAGACGTTCCGGCTGCTCACGCGGCTGGAGGCGAAGACGTTCGGCGAGCACGGCTCGGCCGGGCTCAACCTGACGCGGGCCACGCTGGACGCCTGCACCAAGTACCCGTGGTCCTCCGCCGAGGCCGAGGCACCGACCGGTGCGCACGCCGACGGGTCGCCGAGGGTGGTGCGCAAGTTCGGGGTGTACGACGACGACCGGCCGATCTTCGACTGGGTGCGTCGCGGCGTGGACGGACGCCGGCGCTGCCTCGAGGCGCAGGTGATGGACCTCGCCGACGACGTCGCCTACTCCGTGCACGACGTCGAGGACGGCGTCGTCGCCGGCCGGATCGGGCTGCACGACCTCGACCAGGACGCGGTCTGGGCGACCGTGCGCGAGTGGTACCTCCCCGACGCCGGCGACGCCGACCTCGAGCAGGCGTTGCGCGGGCTGCGCGCGGTCGACGGCTGGCCCCGCGCGGCGTACGACGGGTCCCGCCGTCACCTGGCCGCGCTGAAGAACCTGACGAGCGACCTGATCGGCCGGTTCTGCGGGGCGGTGCAGGACGCCACGTTCGCGCGGGCAGACGGTCCGTTCGTGCGCTACGACGCCGACCTGGTCGTCCCGGCCGAGACCGAAGCGCGAGATCGCGGTCCTCAAGGGCATCGCGGCCCACTACGTGATGCGCGCAGACGACCGGGTCGAGCTGATGTCACGCCAGCGTGAGCTGCTCGCAGGGCTCGTCGAGGGGCTCGCCGTTCGTGGCCCCGACGCCCTCGACCCGCCGTACGCCGGCGACTGGAAGGCCGCTGCCGACGACGCCGGTCGGACCCGCGCTGTCATCGACCAGGTGGCTTCGCTGACCGACGCGAGCGCCGTCGCGTGGTCGCAACGATTCGTCAGCGGGGCCTCGGCGTCAGGAACCCTCTAGACCGCTGACGAATCGGTGGGGGAACGTCAGGGCAGGTCGCCCTGGGGGTACGGGTTGTCCTGGCGCGCGGTGCTCTCGGGGTTGAGCCGGTCCTTGAGCTCGTCCTCGTGGGAGGAGCCGAACGGCGAGTGCGACGCCGCGACCGACGCGGCGACGCCCGCGGCGTGGGTGACCTTGTGTGCCACGACCGGGGCCTGCTCCCTGGCGGTCTCGGTCACCGTCGCGGCAGCCGACTGGACGCGTGGGTCCTCCTTGACACGGAACGCGGCGTTCTTGATCTGCTCGTACCGGTGCTGGCCGGCCTTGGCGCCGAGCACGTAGCCGATGGCGAACGCGATCAGCAGGGACAGCTTCCTCATGATGTCGTTGTCCTTCCTGGTGGTGGGTGTGGCTCTCAGTCGGTACGCCGGCGCTTCCCGGCGCCCTGCCGGATGCGACGGCCGCGAGCGGCGTCGTCCTGCTCCTTCTTGGCTGCCTTCTCGATGTTGCGCGTGTCGCGAGCCGGCAGCTGGATCTCCGTCTCTGCTGCGATGCCGGCCTGCAGCTGACGCCCCCGCTCGAGCTCCGAGTCGATCTCGGCGCCCAGCAGGAGGGCGACGTTGGTGAGCCACAGGAAGACCAGCCCGACCACGACGCCGGCCAGCGAACCGTAGGTCTTGTTGTAGGAGCTGAAGTTGGCGACGTAGTAGGCGAACCCGGCTGCGGCCAGCATCCAGATCAGGATCGCGATGGCGGCGCCGATGGAGATCCAGCGGAACTTGGGCTGCTTCACGTTCGGTGTGGCGTAGTAGAGCATGGCGACGATCAGCATCACCGCGACGACCATCACCGGCCACTTGGCGATGTTCCAGACCTGGACCGCCTGGTCGCCGAGGCCCACCTGGTCTCCGATCGACTGCGCCAGCGGCCCGCTGACGACCAGCATCAGCAGCACCAGCGCCACCAGCACGATGGTGACGAGGGTGATCAGCAGCATGATCGGGCGGAGCTTCCAGAACGGCCTGCCCTCCCCGATCTCGTAGATGCGGTTCATCGCGCGCCCGAAGGCGCCGACGTAGCCGGACGCCGACCAGAGCGCGCCCACCAGACCGAGTGCCAGGGCCCAGCCCGCCGTCTTCGACTGAGCCAGCTCCAGCAACGGTGTCTCGATGGTGCCGAGGACGTCCTCGGACACCAGCGGCGACATCACGTCCAGCACGGTCTGCACCGAGGTCTCCGCCTGGCCGACCAGACCGAGGATGGCGCTCAGTGCGATGGCGGCCGGGAAGATCGCCAGCACGCCGTAGTAGGTCAGGGCGGCGGCGAGGTCGGTGCACTGGTCGTCACTGAACTCGCGGAAGACCTTGCGCGCGACGTAGAGCCACGTCCGCTTCTTGATGTCCGTCGGGTCGTCGGGCTTGCGGGGGTCATCGGGGTCGGGCGTGGTGGGCTCGGTGCGGTCGAGGCCCTGGGTGCTCTCGCTCTGGGTGGTCATCGGCGCTTCCTCCACCAGACCAGGCCGCCGACGACGACGGCAGCGGCGACGAACGCAGCGACAGACTGGGGGCGGATCCTTCGTATGCGCGCTGTGGCCTGAGCTTTGACGTCGAGCTTGTGCGCCAGCTGGTCGACCGTCTCGGCGAGGTGTTCGCGCTGGGTCTCGATCTGGGACCTCGAGCTCGTCCGGGCTCAGATGCGGGCCGCTCATCGACCGTTGTCCCTTGATCGTGGCGATGTCCTCCTTGACCCCTTCGACCGCCCGCTCGGGTACGGGCGGAGCGGCCTGCTCGACCTGCTTCTTGCCCGCCAGGGCCACCGCACCCGCGGCGGCCAGGAGCACGAGAGCCACCACCAGGGCGGCCAGCCAGGCCGGCATGACGAGGTCGAGGGCCAGCACCACCGTGGTGAGCAGCCCTGCGACGCCGAAGAGGGCGAGCAGCCCGGCCGCGCCGAACATGCCGACGCCGAGCCCGGCGCGCTTGCCCTTCTCAGCCACCTCGGCCTGCGCCAGGCGGAGCTCGGAGCGGATGAGGGCGGGGATCTGTTGGGACAGGTCGTGGGCGAGCGCACCGAGTGTCGGTTCCTCGGTGCGCGCCGGGACCGGCCCGGGAGCGCTGACGGGATCCGAGAAGGTCATCGCTCCATCCTTCCCAGCCGCGCCCGGTGTCGAACCACCCTGAGGGGTGCCCGTCCAGGTGGTGGACCTGCTTCTCCACAAGCGCCCGAGGGCCGTGGGCGGCGCGGCATAGACTCCGCGCGTGGCCGGGCGGATCCGTGAGGACGACATCGCGGAGGTGCGCGAGCGGGCCCGCATCGACGACGTCGTCGCCTCCTACGTCACGCTTCGCCCCGCCGGCGGCGGTTCGCTGAAGGGCCTGTGCCCGTTCCACGACGAGAAGACGCCGTCGTTCCAGGTCACCCCGTCGCAGGAACCTGTGGCACTGCTTCGGCGCGTGCGGCGAGGGAGGCGACGTCATCTCCTTCCTGATGAAGATCGACGGCCTGTCCTTCACCGAGACCATCGAGAGGCTGGCCGACAAGTACGGCGTCACGCTGCGCCGCGAGGAGGGCGACGTCCGCGACGAGCGGCCGCGCGGCCCCCAGCGCCAGCGGCTCGTGGAGGCCAACAAGGCGGCCCAGGCGTTCTACGCCGACCAGCTCGCCTCGTCCGAGGCGCTGACTGCCCGTCAGTTCCTGGGCGAGCGCGGCTTCGACCAGGCGTCTGCCGAGCAGTTCGGCATCGGCTTCGCGCCCCGCGACGGCGAGGCTCTGCTGCGCCACCTGCGCCAGAAGGGGTTCCGTGACGAGGAGACGGTCGCTGCGGGGCTGATCGGCCAGGGCCGGTCGGCGTACGACCGGTTCCGCGGCCGACTGCTGTGGCCGATCCGTGACGCCAGCGGCGACACCATCGGCTTCGGCGCGCGGCGGATCTTCGACGACGACAAGATCGAGGCCAAGTACCTCAACACCCCCGAGACCTCCCTCTACAAGAAGAGCCAGGTGCTCTACGGCATCGACCTGGCCCGGCGCGACATGGCGCGCAGCTCCCAGGCCGTGGTCGTCGAGGGCTACACCGACGTGATGGCCTGCCACCTGTCCGGCGTGCCCACGGCCGTGGCCACGTGCGGCACCGCCTTCGGCGACGAGCACGCTCGGGTGCTGCGCCGGTTCCTCCACGACCACGAGGAGTTCCGCGGCGAGGTGATCTTCACCTTCGACGGCGACGCGGCCGGTCAGAAGGCCGCTCTGCGGGCGTTCGCCGGTGACCAGAACTTCGTCTCCCAGACCTACGTCGCCGTCGAGCCGACCGGCCTCGACCCGTGCGACCTCCGCATGCAGCAGGGCGACGCGGCGGTCCGCGAGCTGGTCGCTCGGCGCGTGCCGCTCTACCGCTTCGTGCTCGGCAACGTGGTGTCCAAGTACGACCTCGACCGCGCCGACGGCCGGGTCGACGCCGTGCGCGAGGGGGCCCGGCTGGTGTCGTCGATCCGCGACAAGTCCAAGGTGGACGCGTTCTCCCGCGAGCTCGCGGGCATGGTCGGCGTCGACATCGAGCAGGCGCGCGAGGAGGTCCGTCAAGGCCGCCTTTCGTTCGGACCGCGACGTCCGTGGTTCCGGTGAACCTGTGGTCACCAGCCAGGAAAAGCCAGCGCTCCCCGATCCTCGCGAGCCGCGGTTCGCGATCGAGCGCGAGACCCTCAAGCTCGTCCTCCAGCACCCCGGAGCCGTCGGCCGGATGTCGGCCGACGTCGGCGCCAACGACTTCACCCATCCCACCTACCGGTCCGTGTGGGAGCTGGTCGAGAAGAACGGCGGCCCGACCGCCGCCGACGCCGGCTGGGCCTCTCGGATCCGCTCCGACGCCGCCGACCCGGTCGTCCAGTCGGCGATCAGCGCCCTGAGCGTCGAGCCGCTGCTCACCGCCAAGGAGCCCGACGCGGCGTTCGTCGCCGGTCACGTCTACCGGCTCCAGGAGCTCACCGCGCTGCGCCGGATCGCCGAGGTGAAGTCGCGTCTCCAGCGCACCAACCCGGTCGACCAGGCGACCGACTACAACCGGATGTTCGGCGAGCTGGTCGCGCTCGAGCAGCACCGCCGCACGTTGCGCGAGCTGTCGATGGGCGCGACGTGAGGCGTCGCCCGCGCATCGAGGTGGCGCCGGGCGAGCGCGTGCTCGCGTGGACCGAGGCGACGACGGGCGAGCTGCTCGCCGGCACCCGCGAGGCGCTGTACCTCGACGGCACCCGCCTGGCCTGGGAGGACGTCGAGGCCGCCGACTGGGACCGTGACACCGAGCTGTTCCGAGTGGCCGAGGTCGGTCACTGGGGCGAACGACGCGTCGAGCACCGCTTCGCGATCGCCGAGCCCCGCCGCCTGCTCGAGCTGGTCCGCGAGCGGGTGACGGCCAGCGTGCTGCTGGTCCGGCACGTGCCGATCGACGGCCGCCGCGGCGTACGCGTCATCGCCCGGAGACCACCCGCCGGCGACCGCGCGCCCCGATGGGTCTACGAGTACGACGAGGGCATCGACCCCGACGACCCGGCCGTGCGGCTGGCCGCCGAGACCGCCCTGACGGCGGCTCGCGGCGAGGTCGGACTCGATGTGACGTGGTTCTCCCTGCCCTGCTTGCTAATCTGTGCGGGCTCCGAACGATCCCCTGTAGCTCAACTGGCAGAGCATTCGGCTGTTAACCGAAGGGTTGTTGGTTCGAGTCCAACCGGGGGAGCATAGTAAAACGGCTCGTGACCTGCGGAAACGCGGATCACGAGCCGTATTGCATGTCATATGCAGCGGCTATGCATCGTTCGCGTCGCCGGTGCCGTCGCATCGACTCGGCGGAAGAGCCATGATCAGCTGCACGACCGACCTGTCCGGCGAGGGAGCTCGACCGGCGCCTCGTCGCCCCGGGAGCCAGCCCGAATCGGGCGGCAACCGGCGAGACCGCACTGCGGTTGGGGCGGCTGCTGGGCCGCCCGGCGGTGCTACCGCGATTCGGAGGCCGCGCCTACCTCACCGACGGGGACCGGGGAGCTGCGCCGCGCCCAGGTTCGACGGCCCTCGGCACTCCCTGGCACCCCAGGCCCCGACGGCCCCGCATTCGAAGGCCGCCGCCCTGGCGGTGGTCCGCCGCGCGCTAGGACTGTCCATGCTTCCTTCAGGTCGACCTGAGAGGGCTTGGTGGCCGGCTTAGAACGCCGGCACGGATTGTTCTGAAGGCTGGCCGCGACGACGTGCCTCGAGTGCCGCGTCTCGTAGCCGGTCTCGGGCCAACGTCAGGCACGCGTACACGGCGCCTCGAGCCGTCGACAGACCCAGGACGTGTGTCACCGCCTTGATCTCCGGGGCTGTCGGATGGCTCTTGCCGAGTCTGTCCGCGCAGCTCGGGCAATACCTCGTCGACGAGCGGACGCAATCTGACCGACGAAGTACACCGATTCAGGGTCCAGCGTCACGGCAACGGCACTGACAGCAGTCACGATCGCCGTGGTGAACGCCTCCAGCACCTCGGCGCGCGCCACCTCGTCGTGCGGCTCCAGCCAGAGATCGTCGATGCGCTGAAGGTCGAGTCCCCGCCCGCGAGCGAACCGCAGAAGCCCGCTCGTGCTCAGCAGCCCGTCCAGGGTCTCGTTGTCGACCCCGGAGAAGAGCACGCCGATGTCCCCGAAGAAAGAGGTACGCCCACGGACGATCTCGTGATCCGTGCAGCTGGCGAAGTTCAGGATGCTGCTGACGTTGAAGAGCGCGGCGTTCCTGACGGTGGCGTCATCGATCATGATGCCCAGCAAGGCGGAATTGGCGTCACTCTCGAGCAGCACCGGGGCGTCGACCAGGTCTTGGAGGCTCCGATGGAGCTCGGCGCCCGCGAAGATCTTCATCGACTCCGCAGGACCGAAGATTTCCCTGCCGTCGCGGACACGGCCGGGGACCGCGGCGACGATCTGTCGTAAAGGCCCCTCCGCTGACTCGCAGGCCCGGGCGATCAGGTCGACCAGCCATACGGCGGCGCTCTTGACGTCGGGGTGGTCGACCGTGGGGACGATCACGTGCTCGATCTCGCGACCCCTGAGGTCTGTCACCATGGCGCCCGTGGTCTGCGCGCCGAAGCTGATACCGACGACGTGGCCGGCCGTCCGGGGCACGTCGAGATAGGTGGATCGACGGCCGCGGCCGCCGACCGCATCGACTCCGCCGTCGATGACGAAGCCATCGGCTCGAACGCTCCTCCACCGCCCTGTACACCGTGGCCCTGCTCAAACCCGTCAGCTCGATGAGCTCGTTGCGCGTCAGGGCGCCCGGGAGAGGACCACGTCAAGGACCGACGCCTTGTTGTAGTCCCGTGACGTGGGGTTGCTGCTCACCTCATGACCATAGCGAGCGCGATTCTCCGAGTGAGCCGATCCGGGCCTGCCGGCATCGCTCACTTCCCGAGCGCCGGGCGAAGCGTCGTCAGCTCAGGCATCGGAGTTCCCCGGCTGCTGTCGACAGCTGCCTGATCTGCGTCGTCTTCACGGACGGCATGAGCGATCTTGCGGTGTCCCGCGACGGAGTCCTCCCGAGACCGACTGCCCGAACCACGCCGAGACAGACCCGCAACTCGGAGGAGATGACGGTGGTGAACAATCGCTGCAGCCGCGGGCTCGCCGCGGCTGCGACGAGAGCCGTGTGGAACTCGCGGTCGAACGTGGCGACCGCTGCCCGGTCGCCGGCCGCCGCGGCCGTTTCCATCTCGGTGACGTGCTGGTCCAACCCTTCGTGCGCCGTCTCCATGAGGCCTCGAGCGATGATCGCCCGGATTGCCGCTGACTCGAGCGCGCCTCGGGCCAGGTAGACGTCGGCGACGTCCTGGTCTGTGAGGACCGCCCCGACCACCGGCACGTCGACATCCCCGCCGACCTCGATGGTGCAGCGGTCCGGTTCCTGCCGGGAGGTGTCGAGCCAGTACGGCGTGAACCTCATCGGTGGTTTCTCCTGTGGCGACCAGCTCATGACCGGTCCTCCCGGAGTTGCGCGAGAACGTCGTCCAAGGGTACGGCCATGGCCCGAGCCACGTTGGTCCAGTCGTCCTTGGCGTGGGCCAGCAGGTACTCGCGGCGTGCTGGGACACGCTCGGCACGCCAGTTGGTGATCAGCGCGCGCAGCGTGAGTCGTGCCAGCGCCGCAACCGGCAGCAGCGGAAGTTCCGCTTCCTTGATCGGCCGTGCCTGCTGGTAGCCGGCGACGAACGCGCAGGCCTCCCGCCATGGGTCGATCGGACGCCCGGCCTACCAGGTTCGCCATAGTGACGGCCGGGTCGAAGATCACAGCGCTGCGCACGGTGTCACCGAAGTCGATGACGCCGGTGACGAAGTCGTGCGCTCACGTGGATCCACGACCACGTTGTGAGGGCTGTAGTCACCGTGGATCACCTGCGTCTCGAGATCGCCCAGCCTCGGGACGACGGTTGCCTCGAACAGCCGGAACACCTCTCTGCGCCAGGTGACGGTGCTCGGCATTCGGCGTGTGCTCGACGAGCTCCGTCAGCTCGTGGAAATGCCGGATGTCCCACACCAGCCCTCGCTGGTCCGCAGGGTGCGCGAATGCCTCCAGGGCCAGGTCGACTCGCCCGAGCATCTCACCCACCTTGGCGAGCTGATCCCCGTCCGGGTTCGTCCCGGCCAGACGCGCCCCTCGACGAAGTGAACACCCGAAGGACTCGGGTCCTGCCGTCGTTCAGTCGATGTCGACGTGGTCGTCTCCGTCGACGGTCATCCTCACCCGCTGGATCGGCAGTTCCGGAGCGTCGCCTTCGAGAAAGCGCATCGCGGCCGTCTGCAGCGCGACCACCGCCCGGCTCACCAGGTGGTGAGACCTTCACCAGGTAGCCCGCCGAGTCGGTCCTGATCCTGAACGTGTCGTCCTTCTCCGTCGCCAGCGCGCTCGAGATCGTCCGCTGAGGTGGTAGTGGCGTTCCAGGAGGATGCTCACCAGCACCACGTCGATGGGCTGGTGAGACGACCCCAGGCCGCTCTGCTGGAAGAGCTGTTGGGCCGTGGTCATGGGCGGTGAGGCGCTCATTGTCAGTCCCTTTAGCCCGCCCGCTATAGGCGCTCCTTCGCGACCTCGGCGAAGGTCTCGAGGAACCGGGTCACGTCGGCGGAGCTGAAGGCGAGCGGGGGACGGATCTTCAGGACGTTGGCAGCCGGGCCACTCCCGCTGATGAGGACTCGACGATCCCGCATGTCGCTGATCACGTCCTCGGCTCGTCCGCGGTCGGGCGCGAGCGTCTCGGGGTCCTGGACGATCTCCACCCCGACGTACAGACCGCTGCCGCGCACCTCCGCGACGTGGGGCGACCCGTGCGTGAGCTCCTCGAGGCCGGCGCGCAGGGCTTTGCCGTTCTCGATGACGCGCTGCTGCACGTTCTCCTCCTCGAACACGTCCAGCACCGCGGCACCGGCCGCCACCGGGATCGAGCTGCCGGCGAAGGTGTTGAAGTAGCGGACGCTGCGTCCGAACTCCTCGCAGACCTCGGGCCGGAACACCACGCCGGAGAGCGGCACTCCGTTGCCCATCGGCTTGCCCATGGTGACGATGTCCGGCAGCACCTCGTGGCGGCTGAACCCCCACATGGAGTCCCCGAGCCGGGCGAATCCCGACTGCACCTCGTCGGCGATGTAGACACCGCCGGCCGCGTGGACCTCCTCCACGACGGCCCGCATGTAGCCGACGGGGTCGGTGAAGATGCCGTCGCTGCTGTGGGCGCAGTCGGTGATCAGCGCCGCGAGCCGGTAGCCGTGGCGCTCGAGGTCGTCGATCGCGCCCCGCACCTGGTCGCGCATGTGCTCGGCCAGCGTGCACCCGGGCGCGACGAGCCGCGGGTCGGGCGGATCGATGAGCCGGACGTTCGGTCCCAACGGCGAACCCTTGCCCAGAGACGGCGAGAAGCTCGAGACTTCGCGGGTGATGCCGTGGTAGGCCCAGCGAGTGACGATGATTCCCTCGCCACCGGTGTGGAACCGCGCGACACGCATCGCGAGGTCGTTGGCCTCCGACCCGCTGCACGCCAGGCTCAGCTTCGAAAGTTCCGCCGGGAACGTGGCCAGGAGCCGCTCCGCATAGTCGACCAGCGACTCCTGGACGTAGCGCGTGTTGGTATTGACCGCCGCCAGCTGCCGGGAGACCGCCTCGACCACCCGGGGGTGAGCGTGCCCCACGCACGGCACGTTGTTGTAGACATCGAGATAGTCATTCCCCTCGTGGTCGAACAGGTGGGCCCCGTGACCGGAGACGAACTCCACCGGCTCCCTGTACATCAGCATGTAGCCAGGACCGAGCACCTGGTTCCGCCGCCGGATCGTCTCCTGGAGGTGCTCGGGCAACGTGCTGAGCACTCCCGGGTCGAACCCATTGGGGAAGCTGTCGATCGCTCTGCTGAGGGTGGAAGCCATCCTGGAGGTCCTTTTGTTGTGGTCAGTGGGTGGACGAATCTCTGGCGGCTGCCCCGCCTGGGCTGGTGTGGTCGGCTCAGATACCGAGCAGCGTGTTGAGCTCGTCCAGGGACTTCACCGTCACGAGGACGTAGCCCGGCGCACCGCTCTCCCTTGTCAGCAGTCCCAGTCAGCTTCCGCCGAGGGCGAGGTCGGCGGTGAGGACGTAGTACTCGAGCGGGTGGGGCTCGAAGCTGGCTATGTCGGCCTGGGTGCCGTAGATGCCGTGCTCATGGAGCAGGAAGACGCTGGCGGCCTCGCTCTGCAGCTTCTCCGCGATCTCGGCGTAGGCGTCGCTGCGGGCTGCCTGGTCCTCGATGGCCACCGCGTCCGCGATCATCTGGTCGGTCTCGGAGTCGCAGTAGTGGGCGATGTTGTACCCGCCATCGCAGGTCCAGTCCGAGACCAGGTATCCACCCGGTTCGGCCACGTCGACCAGGTAGCCGCGGGAGAGCAGGTAGGCGTCGAAGTCGCCGGCAAGCGCCAACGGCTCCAGGGCGGGGTACTCCCCGGACTTGATCTTCACCGTGACCCCCAGCTGGCTCAGCTGGTCCTGGATCACGACGGCGACGTCGGCGAACTCGGGCCGGTCGTTGTAGGCCATCAGCTCGATCGACAGCGACTCCGGGTCCACCCCGGCCTGGTCGAGCAGGGCACGGGCCTCGTCCAGGTCCACCGGGGTCGGCGCGGCACCCTCCGGCGCCCAATCCGTGCTCGGCCCGAACGGGCCGACCGCCGGCTCACCGCTGCCTTCGTAGACACCATCGACGATCGCCTGGGTGTCCACCGCCTGCTGGATCGCCTGCCGCACCAGCGGGTCGTCGAACGGCGGACGAGAGTTGTTCAGCAACATCACCGTGGTCCGGGTCAGCGCCAGTTCGGAGATCTCCAGGTTGTCATCCCCCTCCAGCGTGGCCAGATTGGCCACCGGCAGGCTCTTGGCGATCTGCGCCTCACCGGTCTGCAGCTGCGTGGCCCGTGCGGCGCCGTCGACGACGAACCGCACCTCCGCCGAGTCCAGGGTGACGTCGCCGCCCCAGTAGTCCTCGTTGGCCTCCAGGCTCAGCGACTGCTGCCCCACCTGCTCGGTCACCGTGAACGGCCCGGTGCAGGTCCCCAGGATGTCGATCTGCTTGCCCTCATAGGCCTTCGGAGCCAGGATCCCGGCGTTCGGGTTCGCCACCCGCAGCGGCACCAGCGGGTCCGGATTCGGCGTGGTGACCTGCACCGTCGACTCGTCGGTGGCCTCCACTCCCGGCGACGACATCGGAGTTGAACGCCCGCGCCGGGACCTCCACCCCGAGCACGTGGGTCAACGCGCCCGCGACCGCCTCGGCATCCATCGGGTGCCGTCCTGGAAGGTCACCCCCTCCCGCAGCGTGAACTCCCACGTTGTGGGCTCCACCTGGCTCCACTCGGTGGCCAGCATCGGCTCCAGCTCGCCGTCCACCGTGTACTTCACCAGCGTTTCGAGACACCCCGCCCGGGACAACGTGTGCGCATCGTTGGTCTCGACCGCCCAGGCCGCCGCGGGCGGGAACTGCTCGGCGTACACCAGATGGCCGCCGCCCCCCTCGGGGCCGCCACCGCCGCCACCGCCACCGTTGTCGCTCATTCCGCACCCGGCGGCGGTCACGGCAACGACGGCCATACCACTTGCCCAACGGAGTCGCATCATCAGTCAGTCTTCCTTCTCAGTATGCCGGCACGCCGGCGGAACGGTCCCGAGTTGTCTTATGGCGGAGCGATGGCGAACTAGCTGAACGTCGCGCGCCGTGGATCAGCGTCCTGTTGACGTCGAACGACATGAAGGCGGCTTGATGTCGATTCCCCTAGGCGCTTCCTGTGGGGCATTGGGTGGAGTTCATCTGGTGGGAACGCCACCCCAGGCGTGGGCCCCGCAGCGCCGCCGGGAAGTGGCGTCCAAGGCTCCTGCTGGAAGGAGTCCATCCCGCACCTCCTGTTGTCGTGCTGCCGCCGGTCATGGCGGGCGTGTCAAGGACGCGGCAGGCCGAAGAGGACGGGGAGGTCGGCGATGTCGGTGATCCGCTCGTAGCCGAGCCAGTGCTCGTCGTGCTCGAAGCCGCGGTCGACGTACACCTTGTTCTCGATGCCCATGACGGCCGCAGGGCGATGGTCGTACATCGGGCTCGCGGAGACGTGCACGATCTCGTCGGGTGCCACGCCGAGCTTGTCGAACATGTACTCGAACGCACCGAGCCGTGGCTTGTAGACGCCCATCTCCTCGGCGCTGATGATGACCTTGAACGGGGCCTGGAGGTTGCCCGCGAGGCGCACTGCATGCGCGGTGTCGCTGTTGGTGATGATCACCAGCGGAACTTCCTCAGCCAGGCGGTTCAGTGCCTCGGTCACGCCCGGGTAGGGACCCCAGGTGGGGACGATCTCGTAGACCGCCTGCGCGTCGGCCGCACGGTGCTCGAGGCCGACCCAGCGCGAGGCGCGCTCCATGGAGTCGGCGACGATCTGGTGGAACGGCTTGTAGTCGCCCGTGCACTCGTCGATCCGATACGCCTTGCACATCCGCAGGTACTCATCGGCGATCTCTGCCGGCAGCCGATCGCCCAGGACCTCACGGATGGCGTCGTTGATGGCGAACTTGATCAGCGTTCCGTTCATGTCGAACGTCGCGAACTTCGGACGGAACGGGGGGTTGCTCATGGGATTCCTTCTGATCGGAGCTCGGAGACGATCTGACAGCGGTCTCGGTCAGTCGAAGCGTCCATCTCAGTCTCAGATTGAGACTGTATCAATACTTTGCCCGTCTTCGACCCGGCTTGTCAAGGGTCGCCGCGGGCGGTGTTGGCGTCGGGCTTCAGGACTGCACGCAGGTAGTAGCTGGGAACGTCGAGGCGTTCTCGATAGCACCGGGGGAGCACCTCCCGACGGCGGGTCCATCACGGGCCCGCCGTCGTTGCGTTTCGGTGCGGCGCGGTCAGCGGTGAGCTATGCACCGTTTGCGCGCGGCTGGCGACGGTGCCAGGCTCACCGCCGGGTCGGTGCGGCGCGGGTCAGCGGTGAGCTGTGCACCGTTTGCGCGGCTGGCGCGGTGCCAGGCTCACCGCCGGGTCAGTCCTCGTCATCCCCACCCCACGTCAGCGAGTAGACCTCCGCCGACGTCGCGAAGGCGACGCCGAGCCGCTGGCCGGTCTGGCGGCCGAAGCCCTCGAGGAACTCCCGCGGGTCCCAGTTCTCCCAGCCCAGCCCGTCGATGTACGCCGCATGGGCGGCCAGCGAGGCCACCCCCTTGTCGAAGCTCTCGGTCGTGTCGACCCCGTGCCGGGCCTCGGGGGACCCGAAGGCCCACACCGCAGTGACGCCGCCCCAGGGCTCCAGCCCGTCGGTCAGCTGGTCGGCGAAGATCCACCGGTTGCCCGCGTCGCGAGCGGCGTCGAGCACGCCGCGGCCGACGGCGATGTGGTCGGCCTGGTTGAGCGCCCCCGGCCCCCAGGAGTCGCGGAAGTTGCCGGTGAGGATGATCTCGGGGCGGTGCCGGCGGATCACCTCGGCCAGCGTTCGCCGCAACGGGACGCCGTACTCGACGATCCCGTCGGGCAGCCCGAGGAACTCCACCGTGTCGACGCCCACGATGCGCGCCGACTCGACCTCCTCGGCCTCGCGTACGCGGCGGCTCTCGTCGGGGTGCATGCCGTCGATGCCGGCCTCACCGCTGGTCACCATCACGTACACGACTTCCTTGCCCTGGCCGGTCCATCGCGCGACGGCGGCAGCGGCGCCGAACTCCATGTCGTCGGGGTGCGCGACGATCGCCACGGCCTTGGACCAGTTCTCGGGCAGTGTCTTCAGCGGTTCACGTTCCATGCGCAGAGCATCGCCGATACCCGTTTGCGTCGTCACCGCGGGTTCGGCAAGGGTGCGGTCATGGTGCGCATCAGCGTCGTCGACCCCGCCGACGAGGCCACCCTGCGCGCGTTCTGGGAGGTCGAGCAGGCGGCCCAGCGGCACGACCGCGAGCACGCCTTGCTGCGCTCCTGGAACCAGCTGACGACGTCCCTGCGCGAGCCGAACCCCTACCACCAGCGTGATCTCTGGGTGGCTCGCGACGGGGCCACCGTGGTCGGGTGCGCAGAGATCGGCGCTCCGCTGCAGGACAACACCCAGGTCGGTTTCCTCGAGATCAACGTGCTGCCCGACCAGCGCCGTCTCGGGATCGGTACGGCGCTGCACGACGTCGCCGCCCAGTTCTGCCGCGAGCACGGTCGCACCAGCATCTGCGGCGAGGTCTACGTGGCCGCTGACGGCTCGGCGTCACCGGCATCGGCGTTCGCCGAGCGGCTCGGCTTCGAGGTGGTCCATCGCGAGGACCACTTGCTGCTCGACCTGCCCGTGCCCGACGAGACGGTCGAGCGCCTGCGCGCGAAGGCCGACCCGGCGGCGTACGAGATCCTGACCTGGCGCGGGAGGTGTCCCGATGAGCACGTGGCCGCGTTCTGCGAGATGCGCACCCGCATGGACAACGACGTGCCGACGGGCGAGATCGACCTCCGAACCCGTCGTCGTCGACGAGGAGAGGCTGCGTGTCGGCGAGGAGCGGATCGCCCGTTCCTACTACGGCATCACCGCCGCCGCCCGGCGCCGGGCGGACGGCGAGTTCGCCGGCTACTCCCAGCTCTACCTGCCGCACGGCGCCGACTACGTCATCCAGGACGACACCCTCGTGATGCCGGAGCATCGCGGACACCGGCTGGGCACCCTGCTCAAGCTCGCGACCCTCGGCATCGTGCAGCGCGAGCACCATGACCTGGTGGCAATCCACACCGACACCGCCGTGGACAACTACGCCATGCAAGTCACCAACCGCGACTTCGGGTACCGACCGGTCGAAAGGCTGCACGAGATGCAACGCCGTGACGGTTGAGCTCGAGCGCTGGCCGCTGCCAGGTCGGGGGACGCCCACGTCACCGGTCTGGCGGAGCGAGGCGTTCGAGGCCGAGCTGGCCACGTGGTGCGCGTCGGTGCTCGACTGCGAGGTGCGCCTGGAGTCGCACAAGGTCCGCTGCTGGTCGGCCGTCTGGCGGGTGCACACCGGCGACGGCGTCTACTACGCGAAGCAGAACTGCCCCGGCCAGGCCTTCGAGGCGACGCTGCTGCCACTGCTGGGGGACCTGTCGGCGCGCGTCGTGCCGGTGAGCGCGTTCGACGCGGATCGAGGCTTCTTGCTGACCCCGGACCAAGGCCCCGTCTTCGGTGAGACCGTCGGTGACAGCCTGGAGCCGTGGGTGGCGATCGCCCGCGAGGGAGCCCTGCTCCAACGCGAGCTGGTCGACCACGTGGCGGAGCTCGAGCGAGCAGGGTGCACCCGCCTCGGCCCCGCGGAGGTGCCGGCGTACGTCGCGGCGCGTACCGAGCAGTACGCCGCACTGCCCGTCGGCGACCGCCGACGGCTCGACGCCGAGGAGGCGGCCGCCCTCCGTCGGCTGGTGCCCGAGGTCGAGCGGTGGGCCGACCAGCTGCTCGCCCTGGGTCTGCCGCTGAGCCTCAACCACAGTGACCTGCACGAGCACAACGTGTTCGCGGTCGACGGCGGCCTACGGTTCTTCGACTTCGGCGACGCCGTGGTCAGCGACCCTCTCAGCGTGCTGCTGACGACGCTCCGCGTGCTCCGCGGGAACCTGGACTGCGCGGCGGACGACCCGCGCGTCACCGCCGTGAGCGACGCCGCGCTGGAGGTCTGGAGCGACCTCGCCTCCACGAGCGAGATGCGTGCCGCCCTGCCCGCCGCGCTCCAGCTCGGCAAGGTGGCCCGGTCGGAGTCCTGGGCGCGCTGTCTCCCGTCGGTCACCGACGAAGAGGAGGAGGAGTTCGGGGGCCACGCCACCTACTGGCTGCGCGACCTCGGCGCACCCCCGCTGGACGACCTCGCTAGCTGACGCTCACTCCGAGGGCTCCGGCGTGTCGATGTCCGCGCACTCGACCTTCGGGTTGACGCCCACGTAGTTGAGCGGGCCGGCCACGATGGTCAACGCGGTGTCGGCGAACTCCTTGCAGGAGACGTCCTCGTCGTCCCCGAAGTACCCCCGCTGGAACGCAGCCAGCACGCCGATGACGAGCCAGATGACGACGATGATGCCCAGCAGCTTTCCCATTTGTTCGCCTCCAGGGGCCTGGGGACTCGCGGTCGAGCCCTCGCTCGGATGCTCGCACCGATCGATACTCGTGAAACCACCCCTGGGTACGTAGCGCCCCGCGGGCCGGGGGTCGCGTGGCGTACGGATATCGGTGAGCATGCGGGGGTGCAGGGTCGGCTCTTCCGCAACTCATCGTTGGTTCGTGCGTTGCTGTCCTTCGGGGCGGCCTACACCGCCGAGTGGGCTTTCACCGTGGCCATCAGCCTCGTCGCCTTCGCCGACGGAGGCGCCGTCGCGGTGGGTCTGGTCGGGATGCTCCGCCTGCTGCCGTCGGCACTCCTTGCGCCTGTCGTGGCGGCGTACGCCGACCGTCTGCCGCGCGAGAAGGTGCTGTTCGCCTCGAGTGCGGTGCGCGGCCTGGCCACGGTGCTGTGCGGGCCGATCCTCCTCGCCGACGGTCCGACCTGGGTCGTCTACGTCCTCGCCGTCCTCTCCACGATCGCGTTCACGCCGTACCGGGCGGGCCACTCGGCGCTGATGCCTCTGCTGTGCCGCGCACCCGAGGAGCTGACCTCGATCAACGTGGCCCGCGGCCTGCTCGACTCGCTGAGTGTCGTCATCGGGCCGTTCGTCGCCGCCGTGCTCGTGCGCACGGGCGACGTGGCCTCGGTGTTCGTCTTCGCCGGAGCGTGCGGGATCGTGTCTGCCGTCCTCGTCCTCGGCCTGACCTACGAGCGCGTGCAAGCGCCTCCGGCGCAGAGACAGCTGCTCACCGAGGTCCGTGAGGGGCTGCACGCCGTCAGGTCCCACCACGGGGTGTCGCTGATCTTCTTCTTCGTGGTGCTGCAGTGCGCCCTTCGCGGAGCCTTCACGGTGTTCGTGGTCGTGGTGGCCATCGACCTGCTCGACCAGGGCGAGTCCGGTGTCGGCGTGCTGCAGGGCGCGGTCGGCGTCGGTGCGCTGGTCGGCAGCGCGGTGTGCACCTTGCTGGTGGGCAGCCGGGCGATGACACGCTGGCTGTCCATCGCCGTCGTCCTGTGGGGCGCGCCGATGGGTGTCATGGGACTGCTGCCGGAGTACGCCGTCGTGCTCGTCGCTGCCGCGGTCATCGGCATCGGCAACGCGATGGTCGACGTCACGGCGTTCACGCTGGTGGCGCGCCTGGTGCCTGACTCCGTGCTGGCCAGGGTGTTCGGCGTGCTCGAGAGTCTCGGCGCGGTGGGAGTGGCGCTGGGCTCGCTCGCCGCACCGCTGCTCGTCGAGACAGTAGGCGCCCGCGGGGCCCTGGTCGTCGTCGGCACCATTGCCCCGGTGGCCTGCGTGCTCATCTGGTGGCGGTCGACCGCGCTGGACCGGTCCGTCTCGGTGCGCACCGAAGCCATCGGCCTGCTGCGCCGGGTGCCGATGCTCCGGCCGCTGCCGGTCAACGCGATCGAGCAGCTGGCGCAGAACGCCCTGCCCGCGGACGTGGCCGCCGGCGAGAGCGTCTTCACGGCCGGGGAGGTGGGCGACCGCTTCTACGTCGTGGAGGAGGGGAGCGTCGAGATCCTCGACGGCGACCGCCTCGTGCGCACGATGGGTCCGGGCGAGGGCTTCGGCGAGATCGCGCTGCTCGGCCGCACGACGCGCACCATGACCGTCCGTGCCACCGACCAGACCCGGCTGCTGGGCATCTGTGCGGCCGACTTCCTGCCCGCCGTCACCGGCATCAGCGAGGCCCGTGCCGCCGCCGAGACCGCCCGCAGCGAGCACCTGCGCCACGCCCCCGGTCGCACGGCCCAGGACGACCCCGACCTCAGTGGCGAGAGTGGCGGACGTCCCGGGTAGCGGCGGTCAGGCGTGATCGGTGGCGAGCCGCACGCTGAAGGCGCCCAGCGCCGTGCCGGTCACGCCGTCGAGCGCCCGGCGTACCGGCCGTCGGCTGAGCACCGCCGTGGCCCTGTCGAGCACGGCGACCAGCGCGACGAGGTAGGCGAGGGAGACCACCGCATGCGTCAGCGCAAGCGCGGTCAGCGCCCACGCCACCGGGTCGGCGCCCATGAACTGCGGCAGCACGGCCAGGTAGAACACGAGCACCTTCGGGTTGGTGATGTTGGACAGGAAGCCCTGGCGGAACCCGCGCCCGATCGACTCGTCCTGCCTCGTCGCGGCGTACTCACCCCGCCACGCCGACCGCAACGCCTGCACGGCCAGCCATGCGAGGTAGCACACCCCCGCCCACCTGATCGTCTCGAACAGCGGCTGCGACCGCACGATGACCGCCCCGAGCCCGGCAGCCGCGGCGACGCCCTGAACGGCGTTCGACGTGCAGACGCCGACCGAGGTCGCCCAGCCGCGCCGTCTGCCGCCCATCAGCGTGTTGCGGGTGACGACCGCGAAGTCGGGGCCCGGGCACGAGCACCACGACCGTGGCCACGGCCAGGAACGCGAGGTAGGTGTTCAGCGTCATCGCCCCCACGCTGCCACTGACGCGGTGCTCGGTAGGCTGCGGCCCCACCCGGTGGACGTCCACCATGAGGGTCGCGGGGCGGTAGCTCAGCCGGTCAGAGCAGAGGACTCATAATCCTTGGGTCGTGGGTTCGAGCCCCACCCGCCCCACCGACGCTCTGTATGAGTTCGCCCGATGGGCGACAGTCGGGCCTCGGTTGAGGCTTGACAGTGTTTCGGTTGATGGTTGACGGCTACTTCGGCTGATCCTTGACACTCCCGATCCATGCGGGAGTTGAGTCTGGCTGAGCAGCGGCACACCCTTGTGGACGCCGCGGGACTATGCCCAGCGTGACCCTAGGGTTGCTGGGTTGAACGACTCAGCGATGGGGTAGGGGTCGAGCAAGTCGATCCCGTTCGATGCTGGGGGGCTCGGGCGGGGCCGACTTCCGTGCGCGGGCCGACCATCTCAGGGATGCCAAGACACGAGCTGGGGGAGTCTTCGGAAACGCCAGGGCAGGGCTGCTGCTTCTTCTACCCTTCGACGTACGACGCGCAGTCTCGGGAGGGCACCTTGGGGTGACGAGCGACGAGATGCGGCCCGGGGATGGAACCGGGCGATCGCCTCAGCGCCGGCGTGCCCGGCGAGCCCCTCTGCGTGGAGATCACCGAGAGCACCATCCTCGCCGACCCCGAGCACGATCGACGTGCTGCGCCGCATCCGCGCCCTGGGCGTCAGGACCTCGATCGACGACTTCGGCACCGGCTACGCGTCGATGGCCTACCTCAAGATCCTGCCCGTGGACGAGGTGACGGTGGACCGCTCCTTCGTCAAGGACATGGCGATCGGTGACACGGACCGGATGTTGGTCGAGTCGGCGATCGAGCTCGGCCACAACCTCGGCCTCACCGTCGTTGCCGAGGGCGTCGAGGACCAGGCCACCCTCAAGACGCTGGAGCGGCTCGGCTGCGACGTCGCTCAGGGCTTCTACTTCGCCCAGGCACTCGACGCGCCGACCTTCCCGAGCTGGGTCAGGAACTTCACGGCCCTGGACGCCGTCGGAGCGCTCGACGATCTGGAGTCCGAGCCCCGGCCTTGGCAGCCCGGAGATGTTCGGCCTGCGGCCGCTTCGGGTGCGGCGCAGTGACGCGTGGCTCGAAGGTCGGACGCTCCCAGGAAGCTAGGACGTCGAGTCGTCCGAAGTCGCTGAGCCCACGGAAATTCGTGACGAGGATCCGGCAGGTGGGTCGACCCGTTCGAGCGTTCGCTGGTGGTCTGGGCGCCGTCGGCCGTTCACGCGGTAGGTGCGTCGACGAACGTGAGGGTCTCGACCATCCGGGTGAGCTCTGCGCGCTCGGCCAGGGTGACGTCGGGACCGTGCGCGGCCATCACGACCAGGCGCTCGCCGTCGACGTCGAGGGCCCAGACGCGGTAGGTCCAGCCGGGGAACACCGTGGCGTGGGACCCGCCCGGGACTGATGAACGGGACCAGGGCGCCGCCGAGCTGGCAGCGCGGACGTCGACGCTCGACCGGGACGCGCGCCTGGATCAGCTGGCCCGTCGTAGCCGTCGATGGCGACGGGGCGCGGCCGCTCGGGTCGCACGTCCGTTGTGCCGCGAGTGCCGTCATCAGGTCGGCCACCTCGGGCCCGACCGGGTCGGCGGACTGATCGGCACGGGTCGGCGGCGACGCTGGTCGACGGTGAGCAGCTCGATGCGGCGCAGGTGGGGGTCGAGGTCCGGGCCGGTGGCCGGGTGGAGCCGGTCGTGGCCCCAGCCGTCCGGCACCTGGATCTCCGCCCACGGGGCGTCGTCGGAGGCGCCGATGAACGGGATGGCGTAGCGGCCAGGATCCAGCGGTGCGGGCTCGTCGGGGGAGCCGAGCTCCGAGTCGAGGATCCGGCGCCGGGGCCCGGGGCGAGCCGCGTCGGCCTCGGGACTCGTCGGTACGGCGTCCGGAGAGCAGGCGGCCAGGACGCCGTCGACGAGCGTCGCCAGGACGCCGGGAGTGAGTCAGACGTGCGGACATGGTGGTTCCTTTCGTGATGCGAGGCACCTCGAAGAGAGCCCGGACCGGGCTCGAGGGGCGGAGGCGACGCCTGGGAGGCGTCGAGCGAGGCGGGACGAACTCGAGGGTCTCGATCATCCGGGTGAGCTCGGCCCGTTCGGCGGGCGTGGCCTCGGGGCCGTGGGCGGCGAGGATGACCAGTCGCTCGCCCTCGACGTCGAGCGCCCACACCCGGTAGGTCCAGCCGGGGAAGACGGTGGCGGGGGAGCCGCTCGGCGTCATGAACGGCACCAGGCTGCCGTCGTGTCCGCAGCGCCGCGAGGTCGACGTCGACCGGCACGCGGACCTGCACCAGCTGGCCGGCGTAGCCGTCGATGGTGACGGGGCGCGGGCGGCCCGGTCGCACCGTCCGTTGCGCAGCGAGGGCCGCCATCAGGTCGGCCACCCCGGGTCCCGACGGGCTCGCGGACGTCCGGCACGGGTCGGGGGCGACGATGGCGACGGTGAGCAGCTCGATACGGCGCAGGTGGGGGTCGAGGTCCGGGCCGGTGGCCGGGTGGAGCCGGTCGTGACTCCAGCCGTCGGGCACCTCGATCTCCGCCCACGGCGCGGCGTCGGAGGCGCCGAGGAAGCCGATCGCGTACGTGGCCGCCTCCAGCGGAGCCGGTCGTCCGGGGAGCCCTCCTCCGAGTCCAGGACCAGCACCTGGTCCGTCGGCGGGTCGACCGGCTCGAGCGACCTCGGCCCGTCGTCGGCGCGGACGACGACCACGGCGACGACGGCCGCGGCGGCGCAGCCAGCGCGACGGCGTACCCGCCCCGGCGCAGCCCGCGGCGCCGGTCGACACGCTGGAGGGTGAGGGCGAGACTCTGCTCGACGTCCGGACCCAGCTCCTCGAGCACGACGGGGAGACTCGCGCGGAGGCGGTCATCGATCGACATCGCCGGTCACCTCCTCGAGGCTCTCGCCGAGCACGGCGCAGAGCTGCTTGCGAGCGCGGAACAGGTGCTGGCGAACGGTGGCCGGGCGCGACCTCGAGCAGGTGCGCCACCTCGTCGACCGGCCGGTCCTCCAGGTAGTACAGGGCCACGGCGGCCCGCTGTTGCGGTGGCAGGCCCGCGACCGCGCGCATCAGGTCGACGTCGTGCGGACGCGCGTGCGCGGGTCCTCGCGGTCCACCACCTCGACGACGGGGACGAACCGCTCGCGCTTGGCCCGGCGGATCGCGTCCCTGATCACGACGGTGCGCACCCACGCCTCGGGATGGTCGATGGTCACGGCCTTGCCCCACCGTTCGTAGAGACGGACGAACGCGTCCTGGGTGACCTCCTCGGCCCGGCCGCGGTCATGGAGGACCAGGTACGCCGACCCCAGCACGGACCGGTACGCCGAGCGGAAGACCCGCTCGAACTCGTCCCGGTCCCGTTGTCGCACGCGACCCACCGTTCTCCCTGGACCGGCCGGCTGGCTGTGGTCCCTCACCCATATGAGGCTTCACGGACCACCGGCGTTTACCCGATCGGGACGGATTGCTCGTACCCTGCGTCCTCGCGCGAGCGTCCCTGCCGCCGGATGAGCCTGGCGTCGCGCGAGTCCTCGCGGGTGCTGTTCAGCGAGGAACACTCGGCCGAAGCGGTGTCCGCGAGCTTCGGCGACGCCGCCGACCCACGGCTGCGCGAGGTGATGACCTCCCTGGTCCACCACCTGCACGCGTTCGTCAAGGACGTCGAGCTGACCGAGGAGGAGTGGGCGGCGGCCGGATCGGCTTCCTGACGCGGACCGGCCAGGCCTGCGACGACGTACGGCAGGAGTTCATCCTGCTGTCCGACGTCCTGGGCGTCTCCATGCTGGTCGAGACGATCAACCACCGCGCGGGCGGCACCGGCACCGAGTCCACGGTCCTCGGCCCGTTCCACATGGTCGACTCGCCCCCGCGCGAGCTCGGCGACGACATCGCGCTCGACGGCAAGGGCACCCCGTGCCTCGTGCAGGGGCAGGTGACCGGCCCCGACGGTGAGCCGATCCCGGGCGCGAGCGTCGACGCCTGGCAGGCCAACGACGACGGCTTCTACGACGTGCAGCAACCGGGCATCCAGCCGGAGTACAACCTGCGCGGCCTGTTCACCGCCGACACCGAGGGGCGCTACCACTTCAGGTCGGTCGTCCCCCGCCACTACCCGGTCCCGTACGACGGCCCGGTCGGCGAGATGCTCACCGCGACGGGCCGTCACGCCTACCGGCCGGCCCACCTGCACTTCATCGTCTCCGCGCCCGGCTACCTTCCGGTGACGACCCACGTGTTCATCGCGGGTTCGCCGTACCTCGACTCCGACGCGGTCTTCGGCGTGAAGGAGAGCCTGATCCGCGAGGTCGTCGACGGAGTGCTCACCTTCGACGTCAGTCTGCTGCGCGAGGGCTAGCGCTCGGCGTTGACCAGGAACCCGTCGTCGCCCTCGACGAGCTCCAGGGTGACGTCATCGGTCTGGGACTCGCCGTCCTCGCGGTCGTAGGTGATCGTGTAGCTCACCGTCAGGTCCTCGCCATCCGCCTCGATGTTGGCGGGGACCGCCGACGACCACTGGTCCCAGTACTTCTTGTACTGGCCGAAGCCGCCGCTGGCCTGCTGGAAGTCGGGCGTGAGCATCTCCCAGGAGATGCTGGGGGTCGTCGATCGCCGCGGCGACGTAGTCGGTGATGAACCCCTGCATGGCCTCCGCCCGGGCCTCGGCGTCGGAGGAGGTCGGTGTCTCACCCGCGGACTGCGGAGGACGACGGGGTGTCAGCCGGTGGGTCGGACGCTGCCGTCTTCCGGGCTGTCGAACGCTCCGAACAGCCAGGCGAACAGCAGGAACAACAGCACCACGACCAGGGCCGCCAGCACGCCGATGACCGCGGCACCGGGCCCACGTCGATGGGCCGGCGCAGGCGGTGGTGGGGGTTCGAAGGCCGGCGCGAGGATCTGGGTCCCGTCGGCCGCCACCGGGGCGGGCGCCGGCGACGCGGGCGGCTCACGCAGCACCGTCGTGGTGCGAGTGCCGGGCTGGTCGACAAGCAGGGGTGCCGCGAGCGGGCCGCCGTCGAGGTAGTCGCGCACCTGGGCCATCGGCCAGCGGTCGGCCGGGCTCCTTGGTCATCGTGTTGTCGAGCAGCGCTCCCAGCCAGCCGGCGTTGGCCAGGCGGGGCGGTTCCTCGTGGACGATCCGGTAGAGGGCGCCCATGACGTTGTCGCCGACCTCGTACGGCGGATGGCCGCTCAGGGCGTGGAAGGCAGTGGCTCCCAGCGACCACACGTCCGCGGCCGCGGTGGCCATCTGGCCCGAGGCGACCTCGGGCGACAGGTAGCCCGGGGAGCCGGTGACGAGGCCCGTCTGGGTCAGCGACGCGTCCGCCTCGGCGCGGGCGATGCCGAAGTCGGAGAGCTTCACCTGTCCCTCGGCCGTCACCAGGATGTTCGAGGGCTTCACGTCGCGGTGCACGATGCCCGAGTCGTGCGCGGCGGCCAGCGCGTCGGCAGCCTGGCGCAGCAGCGGCGCGGCCTCGTCGGGTGTGAGAGCGCCGTCCTGCCGGACCAGCTCGGCGAGCGTGCGTCCCTCGACGTACTCCATCACCAACCAGTGGTCGGGGCCCTCCTCGACGAGGTCGAAGACCGCGACGACGTGCGGATGGTTGAGCCGCGCCGCGAGCCGGGCCTCCCGCTCGGCGCGCTCGAAGTCGGGGGTGCCGACGCCGGGCGCCATGCCCAGGCGCTTGAGCGCGACCTGGCGCCCGAGCACCTGGTCGGTCCCGAGCCAGACCGCACCCATGCCACCGCGGCCGACCTCGCGGTCGACGGTGTACCTGCCTGCGATCTCCATCGGCTCCCTTCCGGCCCGTCCGCCAGCGTACTTATCCGGTTGGGCACGCGGCTCACCCATGGGGCAGGCTTGGCGTGCTGTCCCCGTGTCCGGTACCCACTCAGCGAGAGGCCCAGCGTGACCATCGACCCGAACCTCCTCGACGACCTGGAGTGGCGCGGCCTGCTCGCGCTGTCCACGGATCGCGACGCCCTGCGCACCGCGCTGAGCGAGGGGAGCGTCCGGTTCTATGTCGGCTTCGACCCGACCGCGCCGAGCCTCCACATGGGCAACCTGG
>CAWBOE010000023.1:0-96901 GCA_963790295.1 uncultured Actinomycetota bacterium | reverse complement strand
CATCACCGGGTTCGTCATGGGCGTCACGTTGCCGGTACGGGAATATCAACCCGTTGTCCATCGACTACGCCTGTCGGCCTCGCCTTAGGTCCCGACTTACCCAGGGCAGATGAGCTTGACCCTGGAACCCTTGATCATTCGGCGCACGGGTTTCTCACCCGTGATTCGCTACTCATGCCTGCATTCTCACTCGTGTCGCCTCCAGCCCTGGATCACTCCGGACCTTCACCGGCGACACGACGCTCCCCTACCCACCCCCACCCCTGAACCAACCCCCACGACAGGGGCGGCTTGGGCTATCGTGGGAATGCCATAGCTTCGGCGGATGACTTGAGCCCCGCTACATTGTCGGCGCGGAATCACTTGACCAGTGAGCTATTACGCACTCTTTCAAGGGTGGCTGCTTCCAAGCCAACCTCCTGGTTGTCACTGCGACTCCACATCCTTTTCCACTTAGTCACCGCTTAGGGGCCTTAGCTGATGGTCTGGGCTGTTTCCCTCTCGACTACGGAGCTTATCCCCCGCAGTCTCACTGCCACGCTCTCACTTACCGGCATTCGGAGTTTGGCTAACGTCAGTAACCTGGTCGGGCCCATCGGCTATCCAGTGCTCTACCTCCGGCAAGAAACACGCAACGCTGCACCTAAATGCATTTCGGGGAGAACCAGCTATCACGGAGTTTGATTGGCCTTTCACCCCTATCCACAGGTCATCCCCCCAGTTTTCAACCTAGGTGGGTTCGGTCCTCCACGACGTCTTACCGTCGCTTCAACCTGCCCATGGATAGATCACTCCGCTTCGGGTCTTGATCGTGCTACTCAAACGCCCTCTTAGGACTCGCTTTCGCTACGGCTCCCCCACACGGGTTAACCTCGCAACACAACGCAAACTCGCAGGCTCATTCTTCAAAAGGCACGCCATCACCCCCACACCCACAAGGGATGCGCAAGGCTCTGACGGATTGTAGGCGCACGGTTTCAGGTACTATTTCACTCCCCGCCAGGGGTACTTTTCACCTTTCCCTCACGGTACTTGTCCGCTATCGGTCATCAAGGAGTATTTAGGCTTAACGGGTGGTCCCGCCAGATTCACACGGAATTTCACGAGTTCCGTGATACTCGGGTATTCGCTCAACGGAGCCACCAGCTTACGTCTACGGGGCTATCACCCGCTCCGGCACCGCTTTCCAACGGACTTCAACTTCACACACGGTTTCTCACTCCGCACCAGCACGGCAGCACTGGTCAAACAAACCCCACAACCCCACGCACGCAACCCCTGCCGGGTATCACACGTGCACGGTTTAGCCTCCTCCGATTTCGCTCGCCACTACTCTCGGAATCACTGTTGTTTTCTCTTCCTGTGGGTACTGAGATGTTTCACTTCCCCACGTTCCCTCCAACACCCTATTTCATTCAGGTGCAGGTGACTGGACATGACTCCAGCCAGGTTTCCCCATTCGGACACCCCCGGATCACAGCTCGGTTGCCAACTCCCCAGGGCTTATCGCAGGCTCCTACGTCCTTCATCGGCTCTTGATGCCAAGGCATCCACCATACGCCCTTCATAGCTTGTCGCCACACACACAAACACAACAAAAACAGACAACCACCCCAACCACACCCACCAAAAACGGGAAAGACCAGGGAACATCGATCTGAGCAAACAGCTACAAAGATGCTCGCGTCCACTATCCAACAACCAAACAACCACAAGAAAACCCAGCAACCACACACCCACCATCCAGGTGCCGGCGCCTGATTCCTCAGGGCCCAACAGCGTGCCACCCGACCCCCACACCAACAGTGCGGCACCGGCACCAGACCACCCGACCCCCGACCACACCGCCCGTTCCACACCGCACCCCGAGCAAGGCCCGAGACGGCAGTACTAGACACCGACAGACCCCAGCAGACGGGGTCACTACGTCGACGGTTCCACTAGTGAGCACCCCCAATGCCGGATCAACCGGCGCCGCAGGGACGAACGCCCTAGCGCGCGGGGGGTGTGTGCTCCTTAGAAAGGAGGTGATCCAGCCGCACCTTCCGGTACGGCTACCTTGTTACGACTTCGTCCCAATCGCCAGCCCCACCTTCGACCACTCCCTCCGCAAGCGGTTGGGCCATGGGCTTCGGGTGTTGCCGACTTTCGTGACGTGACGGGCGGTGTGTACAAGGCCCGGGAACGTATTCACCGCAGCGTTGCTGATCTGCGATTACTAGCGACTCCGACTTCATGGGGTCGAGTTGCAGACCCCAATCCGAACTGAGACCGGCTTTTTGGGATTCGCTCCACCTCGCGGCATCGCAGCCCTTTGTACCGGCCATTGTAGCATGCGTGAAGCCCTGGACATAAGGGGCATGATGACTTGACGTCATCCCCACCTTCCTCCGAGTTGACCCCGGCAGTCTCCCATGAGTCCCCACCACCCCGAAGGGCGTGCTGGCAACATGGAACGAGGGTTGCGCTCGTTGCGGGACTTAACCCAACATCTCACGACACGAGCTGACGACAGCCATGCACCACCTGTACACCGACAAAAAGGGGCACCATCTCTGATGCTTTCCGGCGTATGTCAAACCCAGGTAAGGTTCTTCGCGTTGCATCGAATTAATCCGCATGCTCCGCCGCTTGTGCGGGCCCCCGTCAATTCCTTTGAGTTTTAGCCTTGCGGCCGTACTCCCCAGGCGGGGCGCTTAATGCGTTAGCTGCGGCACGGAACCCGTGGAATGGATCCCACACCTAGCGCCCAACGTTTACGGTGTGGACTACCAGGGTATCTAATCCTGTTCGCTCCCCACACTTTCGCTCCTCAGCGTCAGATCATGCCCAGAGAACCGCCTTCGCCACCGGTGTTCCTCCTGATATCTGCGCATTTCACCGCTACACCAGGAATTCCGTTCTCCCCTGCATACCTCTAGTCTGCCCGTATCGAAAGCAAGCCCTGAGTTAAGCCCAAGGTTTTCACTCCCGACGCGACAAACCGCCTACGAGCCCTTTACGCCCAATAATTCCGGACAACGCTCGCACCCTACGTATTACCGCGGCTGCTGGCACGTAGTTGGCCGGTGCTTCTTCCCCACCTACCGTCACCACACCCAAAAAGATGCAGCTTCGTCAATGGTGAAAGAGGTTTACAACCCGAAGGCCGTCATCCCTCACGCGGCGTTGCTGGATCAGGCTTCCGCCCATTGTCCAATATTCCCCACTGCTGCCTCCCGTAGGAGTCTGGGCCGTGTCTCAGTCCCAGTGTGGCCGGTCACCCTCTCAGGCCGGCTACCCGTCAAAGCCTTGGTAGGCCATTACCCCACCAACAAGCTGATAGGCCGCGAGCACATCCCCCACCAGAAAAACCTTTCCACACACCACCATGCGCAGCCATGTGAACATCCGGTATTAGCACCCATTTCTGAACGTTATCCCAGAGTGGAGGGCAGATTACTCACGTGTTACTCACCCGTTCGCCGCTCGAGTACCCACAAGTGGGCCTTTCCGCTCGACTTGCATGTGTTAAGCACGCCGCCAGCGTTCGTCCTGAGCCAGGATCAAACTCTCCATCGAAAACCTGATCCGAGCCAAAAACCAATCAACTAGCAAACAATAGCCAGAATCATTGTCAACCGTAAAAAACCAAACCCAAACCTCCAAAAAGATCAGGGCATACAAACTAATTCGTCGACTAAATGACACACTGTTGAGTTCTCAAAAATCAGACGCGCCCAGCCCGTGCCCTCTCGGGCGGTGCTGGGGGCAACCTGAGAAAACTTACCGGAGCGGCACCTGTCAGCGCAACTCGGTGAGTCTCCTCGCGTGTCGCGCTCTCGGGGGCCTTCTGGCCTGCCCGGAGGCGACGTCGGAGAAACCTAGCAACCGGTCGCGCGGCGTGCCAAATCCGGGTGCCGAGGCTCAGCGGGGCTTGGCCGGCCGGTACGCCGACACGGTCGGCTCGCCCGTCGCCCAGAACCGCCAGGGCCGGTCGGGTGCACCGCGGAGGCCGACCCGGGGCCCCGTGGACACCTCGGTGACCGGCTCCCCCAGCTCCAGCGTCACCGGCCGGACGTCAGGTCGGCGCCGTTCTGCGGCCAGGTCCGATGCCGAGCGCCTGGCACAGCCGGGCCGGGCCGCGCGCCAGGTCGCGGTCGGCCGAGCGCGGCCGCCGCGACCGGGCCGATCTCGACCCCGTCGACGACCTCGCCGGCGCGGAGCAGCACGGCGCTCGGCGTCCCCTCGGGCCCGCAGACCACGTTGCAGCAGTGGTGCATGCCGTAGGTGAAGTAGACGTAGAGGTGCCCCGGCGGCCCGAACATCACCGCGTTGCGCGGCGTCCGGCCACGGAACGCGTGGGAGCCGGGGTCGTCCGGGCCGTCGTACGCCTCCACCTCGGTCAGCCGGACGGCGACGTCCGCCGTGGCGCAGGACGGCGCCGAGCAGGCGCGGCGCCACCTCGAGCACCGGGCCCGGCGAGGACCTCACGCAAGCCGGGCACGGTGTCCGGCGACCCGGTCGGTCAGCTCGGCGAGCTGCTCGCGGACCCGGTCCGGGGCCGTCCCCCCCCGCCCGCGGCGCGAGGCCACCGAGCCCTCGACGGTGAGCACCGACCGCACGCCCGGGGTCAGGTGCGGCGAGATCTCGGCGTACTGCTCGTCGCTCAGGTCGGGCAGCTCGACGCCGAGCTCCTCGCAGCGGCGCACGCACGCGCCGGCCAGCTCGTGCGCGACCCGGAACGGCACGCCCTCGCGGACCAGCCACTCGGCGACGTCGGTGGCCAGCGAGAACCCCTGCGGCGCGAGCTCGGCCATCCGCGCGGTGTCGAAGCGTGAGCGTGCGCGACCAGCCCGGTCACCGCCGGCAGCAGCACCTCGAGGGTGTCGACGGAGTCGAAGACCGGCTCCTTGTCCTCCTGGAGGTCGCGGTTGTAGGCCAGCGGCAGGGCCTTGAGCGTGGCCAGCAGCCCGGTGAGGTTGCCGATCAGCCGGCCGGCCTTGCCGCGCGCGAGCTCGGCGATGTCGGGGTTCTTCTTCTGCGGCATGATGCTCGACCCCGTCGACCAGGAGTCGTGCAGCGTCACGAACCCGAACTCCCTGGTCGACCACAGGATGACCTCCTCGGCGAGCCGGCTCAGGTCGACGCCGACCTGCGCGGCGACGAACGCCAGCTCGGCCACGAAGTCGCGCGAGGCCGTGCCGTCGATCGAGTTGGCCGTCGGAGTCGTCGAAGCCGAGCTCGCGGGCCACGGCGCGGGGGTCGAGGCCGAGGCTGGAGCCGGCGAGGGCGCCGGAGCCGTACGGCGAGTCGGCGGCGACCCGGCGGTCCCAGTCGCGCAGCCGCTCGACGTCGCGCAGCAGCGCCCACGCGTGGGCGAGCAGGTGGTGGGACAGCAGCACGGGCTGGGCGTGCTGGAGGTGGGTGCGTCCCGGCATCACCACGTCGAGGTGGCCGCGCGCCTGGTCGGCGAGGGCGTCGACCAGGTCGAGCAGCAGCACGCCGATGGTGTGCGCGTGGTCGCGCAGGAACATCTTGAACAGGGTCGCGACCTGGTCGTTGCGGCTGCGGCCGGCGCGCAGCCGGCCGCCGACGTCCTCGCCGACCTCGGCGATCAGCAGCCGCTCGAGGGCGCCGTGCACGTCCTCGTCGGACGGGTCCGGGTGCAGCGAGCCCGTCGGCGTACCGCTCCCCCAGCGTCGCCAGGCCGGCCAGCAGGGACGCGTGGTCGTCGTCGGTGAGCAGCCCGGCGGCGTGCAGGGCGTTGGCGTGGGCGCGGGAGCCGGCGAGGTCGTAGGGCGTCAGCCGCCAGTCGAAGTGCGTGGAGCGCGACAGCGCCTCGAGCTCGGGCGACGGGCCGGAGCGCGAACCGGCCGCCCCAGAGCGCGCCCTCGTTGGTGCCGCTCATCGACCCGCTCCGCCTGACCGCGTCCACCGCGGCGGCCAGGATCGCGGGCAGGTCGTCGGCCACCGCGCCTCCGTCGGCCGCCAGCGCCGTCGGGCGTCCACCAGCCCCAGGCCACGCACCGTTGCCGACCTCCTCCGGCACCAGATGGTCGAAGGAGACCTCGACGTCGCGCGGCCAGCGGCATCGCGAAGAAGGTGTTGTCGCTGCGGTAGCGGACGCCGGCCCAGCTGAACTCCCGCGTGCTGCGGTGGAACGGCGCGGGTGAGCGTCGGCCGGGTCGATGACGAGGCCGGTCTCCTCGTGCATCTCGCGGACGGCCGCCTCGCTGGTGCGTCTCCCCCGGGTCGAGGGCGCCGCCGATCGTGCCCCAGCGCAGGACGCCGGGGTCGGCCGGGTCGAGGTCCTGGAGCAGCAGCACCTCGCCGTCGGGGCTGACGGGCAGCACTCGCGCCGAGACGCGCGGGATCGGCTCCATCAGTCCGTGCCCACCTCCATGGCGGCATTGTCCAGGGCGTCGTCGCTGGTGTCGCCGTCGTACGCCGGGTTGCTGGCGATCCGGTCGGCGCCGCCGGCCGGCAGCGCGCCGAGCAGGTGCCCGTGCTCGACCAGCACCTGGCCCTCGTCGAGCGGCTGGGTGGCGTAGAGCTCGAGCTTGGCGCGCGAGTCGGCGATGTCGAGGTTGCGCATGGTCAGCTGCCCGATCCGGTCGGTCGGGCCGAACGCCGCGGACTCCACGCGCTCCATCGACAGCTTGTCCGGGTGGTAGGAGAACGCCGGCCCGTCGGTGCGCAGGATCGTGTAGTCCTCGCCGCGCCGCAGCCGCAGCGTCACCTCGCCGGTGACGAGCGAGGCGACCCAGCGCTGCACCGACTCGCGCAGCATCAGCGCCTGCGGGTCGAGCCAGCGGCCCTCGTAGAGCATCCGGCCGAGCCGGCGGCCGTGGTCGTGGTAGGTCGACAGGGTGTCCTCGTTGTGGATCGCGTTGAGCAGCCGCTCGTAGGCGATCCAGAGCAGCGCCATGCCGGGCGCCTCGTAGATGCCGCGCGACTTGGCCTCGATGATGCGGTTCTCGATCTGGTCGGACATGCCGAGGCCGTGGCGCCCGCCGATCTCGTTGACCGCCAGCACCAGCGCGACCGGGTCGGCGTACGTCGTGCCGTTCGACGGCGACCGGGCGGCCCTTGTGGAAGCGGACGGTGACGTCCTCGGGCTCGATCGCGACGGCGGGGTCCCAGTGCTTCACGCCCATGATCGGCTCGCACGGACTCGAGCGACACGTCGAGGTGCTCGAGCGTCTTGGCCTCGTGGGTGGCGCCCCAGATGTTGGCGTCGGTGGAGTAGGCCTTCTCGGCGCTGTCGCGGTAGGGCAGGTCGTGCGCGATCAGCCACTGGCTCATCTCGTGTCGGCCGCCGAGCTCGGTGACGAAGTCGGCGTCGAGCCAGGGCTTGTAGATCCGCAGGTCGGGGTTGGCGAGCAGGCCGTAGCGGTAGAACCGCTCGATGTCGTTGCCCTTGAACGTCGACCCGTCGCCCCAGATGTCGACGCCGTCGTCGTGCATGGCGCGCACGAGCATGGTGCCGGTCACGGCGCGGCCGAGCGGCGTGGTGTTGAAGTACGCGCGGCCGGCCGAGCGCACGTGGAACGCGCCGCACGCGAGGGCGGCGAGCCCTTCCTCGACCAGCGGACGCTTGCAGTCGACGGCGCGCGCGATCTCGGCGCCGTAGGCGAAGGCGCGGCTCGGGCACGCCGTCGATGTCGGGCTCGTCGTACTGGCCGAGGTCGGCGGTGTAGGTGCACGGGATCGCGCCCTTGTCGCGCATCCAGGCGACGGCGACCGAGGTGTCGAGGCCGCCGGAGAACGCGATGCCGACGCGCTCGCCCTTGGGCAAGGAGGTGAGGACCTTGCTCATTCAGCTGCCTTCTGCGGTGGTCTGGGTGTGCTCCTCGGCGAGTGCGAGGAACCGCTGGGCGACGGCGTCGCCGCCCTTCGGGTCGCGCGCGATCACCAGGACGGTGTCGTCGCCGGCGATGGTGCCGAGCACCTCGCCGAGCTCGGCCTTGTCGACGGCCGAGGCGAAGAACTGCGCGGCCCCGGGCGGCGTGCGCAGGACGACGAGGTTGGCGCTCGCCTCGGCGCTCACCAGCAGCTCGCCGCACAGGCGGGCCAGCCGCTGCGCGCCGGCGGCGGTCTCGCCCGGCGCCGCCGGTCGCCGGTCGCCCCCCTCGCCCGGGACGGCGTAGACCAGCGCCCCGGACGAGGAGCGCACCCGGACGGCGTCCAGCTCGACGAGGTCGCGCGAGAGCGTGCCCTGCGTGACGTGCACGCCGGTCTCGGCCAGCAGGCCGGCGAGCTCGGCCTGGGAGCGCACCTCGTGGGCGCCGACCAGGTCGACGATCTGCTGGTGCCTGGCGCTCTTGGTCGCGGGCCTGCAGTGCCGCCTTGGTCATCCGCTGTGCTCCAGGAGCCAGGTGATGATGGCCTTCTGGGCGTGGCGGCGGTTCTCCGCCTCGTCCCACACCACGCTCTGCGGGCCGTCGATGACCTCGGCGTCGATCTCCTTGCCGCGGTAGGCCGGCAGGCAGTGCATCACGATCGCCTCCGGTGAGGCGTGCGACATCAGCTCGGCGGTGACGGTGTAGGCAGCGAACGTCGCCAGGCGGCGTTCGGCCTCGGTCTCCTTGCCCATCGAGACCCACGTGTCGGTGACCACGACGTCGGCGCCCTCGACCGCCTTGACGGGGTCCCGCTCGAGCAGGGCGGTACCACCCGTCCCTGCGCCGATGGCGTTCGCGCGGTCGACCATCGCCTGCTCGGGCTCGTGGCGCTCCGGTGAGCTGATCCTGATGTGCATCCCGGCCGTCGCCCCGGCGAGCAGCCACGAGTTGCCCATGTTGCAGGCGCCGTCGCCGACGAAGGCGACCGTGAGCCCGGCGAGGGTGCCCTTGTGCTCCTTCACCGTGAGCAGGTCTGCGAGCAGCTGGCAGGGGTGGAAGTCGTCGGTGAGCGCGTTGACGACCGGCACCCCGCAGTGCTCGGCCATCTCCTCGATCGCGTCCTGGCCGTAGGTGCGCCACACGATCACCGACGCCTGCCGGCCCAGCACCCGCGCCACGTCGGCGACCGACTCGCGCTTGCCGATCCCGGCGAGGGTGCCGTCGACGAGCATCGCGTGGCCACCGAGCTCGGCGATGCCCGCGGCGAACGACACCTGCGTGCGCAAGGTGGGCTTGTCGTAGATGGTGGCGACCGAGAGTGGTCCGGCGAGCGGCTTGGCGTCGTACGGCGCCTTCTTGAGCTCGGCGGCGAGGTCGAGCACGGCGGCCTGCTCGGCGGGGCTGAGGTCGTCGTCGGCGAGGAAGGAACGGGTCCCAGCTGTAGTCCCTGCAGTGGTCACGGTGTGCCTCCGTAGGCGTCGTCCAGGATCCCGGGCCAGGCGGCCAGGAACGCTTCGACGTCATCGTGGCCGATCACCAGGGGTGGGGCGAGGCGGACACGGTCGGGAGTCGGGTTGTTGACGATGAAGCCCCGCTCGAGGGCCGCTGCTGCCACCTCTGCCGACAGCGGACGGGACAGGTCGAGCCCGATGAGCAGGCCGCGTCCCCGGACCTCGGTCACCCGGTCGTCGACGGCCAGGCCGGCCCGCAGGCGCTCGCCAGTGACCGTCGCGTGGTCGAGGAGCCCCTCCTTCTCGATGGTGTCGATGACCGCCAGGGCCGCGGCGCAGGCGACCGGGTTGCCGCCGAAGGTGGTGCCGTGGCTGCCGGGTTGCAGCAGGCTCCCCGCCTCACCGAGGCCGATGCAGGCGCCGATCGGGACGCCGCCCCCCAGGCCCTTGGCGACCGTCACGATGTCGGGGTCGACCGACTCGCCGGCGAACCAGCGACCGGTGCGGCCCATCCCGGACTGCACCTCGTCGAGCCAGAGCAGCGCGCCGTTGTCGCGGGTGATGCTGCGGGCGGCTGCCAGGTAGTCGCCCGGCGGCTCGACGACGCCGGCCTCGCCCTGGATGGGTTCGAGGACGACGGCCGCTGTCTCGTCGGTGACGGCGCGCGCCAGCTCGGCGTGGTCGCCGAACGGGACGAACGTCACCTCACCCGGCAACGGCTCGAACGGCTCGCGGTAGGCCTGCTTCGACGTCAGCGCCAGCGCCCCCATGGTGCGGCCGTGGAACGACCCCGCCGCGGCGATCAGGTGGGTGCGCCCGGTGCGCCGGGTGAGCTTGAACGCCGCCTCGTTGGCCTCTGCGCCGGAGTTGGTGAAGAACACGCGGCCGCCCTGCTGTCCCGCGTCCAGGAGGCCGAGCAGCCGCTCGGCCAGCTCGACCTGCGGTTGGGAGGTGAAGAAGTTGGAGACGTGGCCGAGCGTCGTGAGCTGGTCGGTGACGGCGGCGACGAGCGCGGGGTGGGCGTGGCCGAGGGCGTTGACGGCGATGCCGCCGAGCAGGTCGACGTACTCCTTGCCGTCGACGTCCCACAGGTGGGCGCCCTCCCCCCGGACCAGGACCAGCTTGGGCTGGCCGAAGGTGTTCATCAGCGCGCCCTGGTAGCGGTCGAGCCACGACGACGCCGTCACGACTTGGCCTTCCGGATCTTGGTGGCGACGCCGGGCAGCACCTGGGTGCCGACGCCCTCGTCGGTGAACAGCTCGAGCAGCACCGCGTGGTCCTCGCGGCCGTCGACGACCGTGGCGCGGGGTACGCCGCCCTGGACGGCCTGCAGGCACGCGGCCATCTTCGGGACCATCCCGCTCGCCAGGGTCGGCATCAGCGCGGCCAGCGCCTCGGGCGAGATCTCGCCGATCACGTCGTCGCTGTCGGGCCAGTCGCGGTAGAGGCCCTCGACGTCGGTGAGCACGAGCAGCTTCTCGGCGCCCAGGGCCACCGCCAGGGCGGCCGCCGCGGTGTCGGCGTTGACGTTGTGGACCGTGCCGTCGACGTCGGGGGCGACGCTCGAGATGACGGGGATGCGCCCGGCCTCGACCAGGTCGAGCACCGCCTCGGGCCGCACGCTGGCGACCTCGCCGACCAGTCCCAGGTCGACCTCCTCGCCGTCGACGACGGTGTTGGTGCGCTGGGCGGTGAACAGGCCGGCGTCCTCGCCGGAGAGGCCGACGGCCAGCGGGCCGTGCTCGTTGACCAGCCCCACGAGCTCACGCTGGACCTGGCCGACCAGCACCATCCGGACGACGTCCATGGCGGCCGGCGTGGTGACGCGCAGGCCGCCCTTGAACTCCGACTCGATGCCGAGCCGGTCGAGCATCGCCGAGATCTGCGGGCCGCCGCCGTGCACCACGACGGGCTTGAACCCGGCGAACCTCAGGAAGGCGACGTCCTCGGCGAACGCGCGCTTGAGGCGTTCGTCGGTCATGGCGTTGCCGCCGTACTTCACCACCACGATCTTCCCGTGGTAGCGCTTGAGCCACGGCAGAGCGGCCGCGAGGACGGCTGCCTTGGCGGGCTCGACGGCTGGTCTGGTGTCGGTGTCGCTCATGAGCTGTAGGCGCTGTTCTCGTGGACGTAGGCATGGGTCAGGTCGTTGGTCCACACGGTGGCCCGGTGGTCGCCGGACTTGAGGTCGACGGTGACGCTGACCTCGCGCGCTCTGAGGTCGACGGTCGCCGGGTCCTCGGCAGGAGTGGACCGGCGGCAGACCCAGACGCCGTTCATGGCGACGTCGAGGTCGGCCGGGTCGAAGACCGCCTGGGTGGTGCCGATCGAGGCCAGCACCCGACCCCAGTTGGGGTCGTTGCCGAAGACCGCGGCCTTGAACAGGTTGCTGCGCGCGATGCTGCGACCGACCTCCACCGCGTCGTCCTCGGACGCGGCGCCGTGCACGCTGATGGCGATCTCGTGCTCGGCACCCTCGGCGTCGGCGAGCAGCTGCATGGCCAGGTCGGTGCACGCGCGCGTGACGGCGTCGGTGAGGTCGGGCAGCGACGGGGTGATACCGCTCGCGCCGCTGGCCATCAGGGCGACGGTGTCGTTGGTCGACATGCACCCGTCGGAGTCGAGCCGGTCGAAGCTGACCCGGGTCGCGGCCCTCAGCGCGGCGTCGAGGTCGCCCGGGGTCGCCACCGCGTCCGTCGTGAGGACGACGAGCATGGTGGCCAGCTGCGGGGCCAGCATGCCGGCGCCTTTGGCCATCGCGCCGACCGACCAGCCGGCTCCGTCGACCACCACCTGCTTGCTGACCGAATCGGTCGTCATGATCGCGTGGGCCGCGTCGTCACCGCCCTGTGGCGAGAGCGAGTCGTACGCCGCCTCCGCGCCCTTCAGCACGGCGTCACGCGGGTTGGCCAGGCCGATCAGACCGGTCGAGCAGACGAGGACGTCGATGGCGCCGACACCCAGCCGCTCGGCCACCCGCTCCGCCACGGCGTGCGTGGTCCGGAACCCGTCGGGGCCGGTGTAGCAGTTGGCGCCGCCGGAGTTGAGGAAGACCGCCTTCACGGTGCCGTCCTTGACGACCTGCTCGCTCCACAGCACCGGGTTGGCCTTGCACCGGTTGGCGGTGAACACCGAGGCGGCGGCGTACGAGGGGCCTTGGTTGACGACGAGCGCGACGTCCTTGGCGCCGGTCGACTTGAGGCCGGCGGCGACGCCCGCGGCGGTGAACCCCTTCGGGGCGGTGACGCTCACGGCGCCAGACCAACGGTCGTCAAGCCGGTGGTCTCGTCCAGGCCGAGGGCGAGGTTCATGCACTGCACGGCAGCGCCGGCGGTGCCCTTGGTGAGGTTGTCGACGGCGCCGACGGCGACCAGACGACCGGCACGGTCGTCCACGGTGACCTGGAGGTGGACGGCGTTCGAGCCGAGCACGGCCTGGGTCTGCGGCCACTGCCCGGCCGGGAGGACGTGGACGAACGGCTCGTCGGCGTACGCCTTCACGTACGCCGCCCGGGCGTCGTCCTCGGTCACGCCGGGCTTGCTCGGCGCCGAGCAGGTGGCCAGGATGCCCCGGGGCATGGGTACGAGGACCGGGGTGAAGCTGACGTTGACCGTGGTGCCCGCAGCGGCGCTCAGGTTCTGCTCGATCTCGGGGGTGTGCCGGTGGACGCCACCGACGCCGTACGCAGAGGCGTTGCCCATCACCTCGGAACCGATCAGGTTCGGCTTGGCGGCCTTGCCCGCGCCGCTGGTGCCCGAGGCGGCCACCACGACGACGTCCGGCTCGACCAGGCCGGCCGCGAGGGCCGGTACGAGCGAGAGGGACGAGACGGTCGGGTAGCACCCGGGCACGGCGACCCGCGTCGTACGCCGCAGCAGGTCACGCGCTCCGGGCAGCTCCGGGAGGCCGTAGGGCCAGGTACCGGCGTGCTCGGACCCGTAGAACGCCGTCCAGGCGTCGGAGTCGGCGAGCCGGAAGTCCGCACCACAGTCGATGACGATGGTGTCCTGCCCCAGAGCGGCGGCGATCGCGGCGGACGTGCCGTGTGGGAGGGCGAGGAAGACGACGTCGTGGCCGGTCAGCACCTCGGGGGTGGTCGGCTCCAGAACCCGTTCCGCCAGAGGGGTCAGGTGGGGCTGGAGAACCCCGAGCGACTCTCCAGCGTTGCTCCCGCCCGTCAGGGCACCGATCTCGACCGCCGGGTGGCCCAGCAGCAGGCGCAGCAGCTCGCCGCCGGCGTACCCACTGGCTCCGGCCACCGCCACCACAGTCCTCGACATGCGCATGACTATACATAGCAACACATATACATGCACATCGGGTTCCACCCCGTGACGCGATGGGGCATCCGGACTAACGTCTGCGCATGAGCCGGTTGAGCGCGTCCCAGTACCTGTCCGCCATCGATATCGAGTCGATCCGCTTCAGGGAAGTACTGGCAGACGCGCAACCCGGAGCCCCGGTACCGAGCTGTCCGGCGTGGAACGCCTTCGACCTCCTCCACCACCTGACCGAGACGCAGGCGCACTGGGCGTGGGTCGTCGACAACCGGCCCAAGGACCCCACCGACCGACCCGAGACGCCACGCGCATCGTCGTACGCCGACGCGCTGGCAGCCCTCGACCAGGCCTCGGCGGCTCTCGTGGCCGCGCTCCGCGGCGCCGATCCGGCCGACCCGGCGTGGACCTGGTCGAAGGACCAGACGGTCGGGTTCATCCTGCGACGACAGGCCCACGAGGCCCTCATCCATCGCCTCGACGCCGAGCTGACAGCCATCGGCCACTTCTCCGAGCTCGACCCGGCGCTCGCCGCCGACGGGGTCGAGGAGGTGCTCGACGTGATGTTCGGCGGATGCCCCGAGTGGGGTGAGTTCTCGCCGCTGCCCCACTACATCCGCGTCGACCTCACCGACACCGGCGACAGCGTCTGGGTGCAGCTGGGGCGGTTCAGCGGAACCGATCCCGCCGACGACACCCACTACGACGAGGACGACATCCACGTCGTCGACGACCCCGGTGTCGAGCCCGACGCCGTCATCAGCGCGCCTGCCGGCGTGATGGACGCCCGCCTCTGGCGCCGCGGCGACGGCGACAAGATCCACTTCGCCGGCGACCTGATGATCGTCGACCACTTCCGCGGGGTGATCCACCAGCCCATCAATTAGTTGGCTCCACCGTTTTCGCTCGCTCCGCTCGCATGTCCGGCGCGCTCGTAACCCTTGGTCTTCCTCCTCGCTCCGGTCGCTGCGCTCCCTGCGCTCGTCGTGCAGACCAAGGGCGCGCGCCGGACGGGAACCCTCCCTCGCGTGAGGTTGTCTCCGGCTAACGCTGGACGGCGCCGAGCCTCTCGGCGGCGAGAGAGACGGCCGCGTCGCGGGCGGCGCCGGCCTCGTGCTCGGTCAGGGTGCGGTCGGGGGCGCGGAAGCGCAGCGCGAACGCGAGGGACTTCTTGCCCTTGCCGACCTGCGGTCCGGTGTAGACGTCGAACAGCCGGATCGACTCGAGGTACTCTCCCGCGCCCTCCCGCAGGGCGGTCTCGACCTCGGTGGCCGTGACCGAGTCGTCGACCACGAGGGCGACGTCCTCCTTGGCGACCGGGTAGTCGGAGAACTCCCGAGCTGCGACGAGGGGCACGGCGTGCTCCAGCAGCCGCGTCAGGTCGATCTCGGCTGCTGCGGTGCGCGCCGGGACGCCGTAGGCAGTGCAGACGCGCGGGTGCAGCTCGCCCGCGTGACCGAGTACGGCGTCGCCCACCAGGATCTCGGCGCAGCGACCGGGATGCCACGGGGCCCGCGTCGTCGCGCGCACGGTGACGGCGACGCCGAGAGCCTCGGCGGTTCGGCGTACGCCGTCGAGCGCGTCGGCCCAGGTGGCCCGGCGCCCCTCGCCCCACCAGCCGGGGCGCTCCCGGTCGCCCGAGACGGCCAGCCCCAGGTGGAGCGGCTGGTCGGGCAGCGCCTTGTCGAGCTCGTCGAGCTCGCCCTCGGTCGGCCGGCGGTCCACGCCGAAGACCGGCGCGGGCCCCGTGGCGCGCGGCAGGGTCACGGTGGCGCTCTCGAACAGGGCCAGGTCGGTGCTGCCGCGGCCGGCGTTGCGGGCGACCGCCTTCAGCAGCCCCGGGAGCAGGGTCGTGGTCATCGCCGGCTCCTCCGACGACAGCGGGTTGGCCAGGCGGAGGACCGTGCGGCGCGGGTCGTCGGCCGGCAGGCCGAGTGCGTCGAGGTCGCGTTCGCCGATGAACGGGAACGTGACGACCTCGACGAAGCCCTCGCCGGCCAACGTGCGGCCGATCCGGCGGCGCAGCCGCTGGTTGCGCGTCAGGCCGCGGCCGTGGGCGGCGGGCGGCAGCACCGAAGGCACGTTGACGTACCCGACGATGCGCGCGACCTCCTCGACGAGGTCGAAGGGATCGGTGATGTCGCCGCGCCAGGGCGGCGGGGTGACCGACAGCAGGTCCCCCTCGTGGTCGACCGTGCATCCGACGGCGCGCAGGTTGGCGACGGTGGTCTCGGCGGAGATGTCCATGCCGGTCACCCGGGCGGGCAGGCCGGCGTCGATGGTGATCGCCTCGCGGACCGGCGCCGCGCCGACGTACGTCACGCCGGGCTCGACGGTGCCGCCGCCGTAGGTGGTCAGCAGCTCGGCTACCCGGTCAGCAGCCACGAGCGGGATGGTGGGGTCGGTGCCCCGTTCGAACCGCTTGGCGGCCTCGGACGGCAGCTTGTGCCTGCGCTCGGTGCGGAAGATCGTCACCGGGTCCCAGTGGGCGGCCTCGATGAAGACGTTCGTCGTGGACTCCGACAGCTCGGTGGTCTCGCCGCCCATCACGCCGGCCAGCCCGATCGGACCGGTGTCGTCGGTGATCAGCAGGTCCTCGGTCGAGAGCGCGCGGTCGGCGCCGTCGAGGGTGGTGAGCCGCTCACCCTCACGGGCCCGGCGTACGACGATCGGTCCGGCGAGCTTGTCGCGGTCGAAGCCGTGGATCGGCTGGCCGAGCTCGAGCATCACGTAGTTGGTCACGTCGACCGCCAGCGAGATCGGGCGCATGCCGGCCAGCTGGATGCGACGGGCCATCCAGGCGGGCGTGGGCGCCGAGGGGTCGAAGCCGGTCACCGAGCGCCCGGTGAAGACCGGACAGCCGACCGGGTCCTCGACCTCGACCGGGTAGGCGACCTCGTCGGACGTCGGGACGGGCCGGTCGGCGGGGTCGGCGAACGGGACGTCGAAGGCGAGCGCCGCCTCGCGGCCGACGCCCCGCAACGACAGCGCGTAGGCGCGGTCGGGGTTGATCTCGAACTCGATCACCTCGTCGCGAAGCGGCAGCACGCCGAACACGTCGTCGCCAGGCCGTCCGGCGTCGGCCGGCAGCACGATGATCCCGTCGTGGTCGTCGCCGAGCCCGAGCTCCTTGGCCGAGCAGATCATCCCGGCCGAGACGTGGCCGTAGGTCTTGCGGGCGGAGATCTCGAAGTCGCCCGGGAGCACGCCGCCGGGCAGGATCACCGGGACCAGGTCGCCCACCGCGAAGTTGTGGGCGCCGCAGACGATGCCCTGCGGCTCGCCGGTGCCGTTGGCGTCACCGACGTCCACCGAGCACCAGCGGATGGTCTTGCCGTTGCTCTGCGGCTCGTCGTCGAACGACAGCACCCGGCCGACCACCAGCGGGCCGGAGATGTCGTGACCGTGCCGCTCGATCGCCTCGAGCTTGAGGCCGAGCGCGGTCAGCCGAGCGGCGAGTTCCTCGGTGGAGACGTCGGGCAGGTCCGGGACGACAGCACGGATCCACGAAACAGAGGTACGCATCGGGGCTCAGAGCTCCGTTCCGAAGGCCGAGGAGAACCGGACGTCGCCCTCGAACAGGTCGCGCAGGTCCTCGACGCCGTGCCGGAACATCAGCGTCCGGTCGATGCCCATCCCGAACGCGAAGCCGGTGTAGCGCTCGGGGTCGATGCCGCAGGCGACCAGCACGCGCGGGTTGACCACCCCGCAGCCGCCCCACTCGATCCAGCCCTCGCCCCGGCAGGTGCGACAGCTTTCGGAGTCGACGCCGCGGCAGACGAAGCAGACCAGGTCCACCTCGGCGCTGGGCTCGGTGAAGGGGAAGTACGACGGACGGAACCGCGTGGTGATCCCGTCGCCGAACATCGCGGCGGCGAAGTGGTCGAGCGTGCCCTTGAGGTGGGCCATGGTGATGCCCTCGTCGACGACGAGGCCCTCGACCTGGTGGAAGACCGGAGAGTGCGTGGCGTCGTACTCGTCGGTCCGGTAGACGCGGCCGGGGCACACGACGTAGATCGGCGGTTTGCGGGTGAGCATGGTGCGGGCCTGGACCGGCGAGGTGTGCGTGCGCAGCACGACGTGGTGGTCGGCAGGCTCGGTCCAGAACGTGTCCTGCATGGTGCGGGCCGGGTGGTCGGGGCCGAGGTTCAGCGCGTCGAAGTTCAGCCACTCGGCCTCGACGACCGGGCCCTCGGCGACCTCCCATCCCAGCGCGACGAAGACATCGGCGATGTCCTCGGCGAGCATCGTCAGCGGATGACGGGACCCGGCGGGTCGGCGCGAGGTGGGCAGCGTGACGTCGACGGTCTCGTCGACGAGCATCCGCTCTTCCGCGACCTCTTCGAGCTGGGCCTGCCGGGCGGCGAGGGCCTGGTTGACCGCACCGCGAGCCTGCCCGACGCGCTGGCCGGCCTCCTTGCGGGCCTGCGGCGGGAGGGCGCCGATCTCGCGGTTGGCAAGCGCCAGCGGCGAGCGGTCGCCGGCGTGGTCGATGCGCACCTGCTTGAGCTCGGCCAGGTCTCCTGCCCCCGCGATGGCCGCAAAGGCCTGGTCGCGCATCTCCTCGACCTGGTCAGCCCGGAGCGGGGTGACCTCGACGGGGTCGTAGGACGAGTTGGGGCCGGACATGGCCGAAGTCTAGGAAGGTCCCCGCGCATGCGGCGAACCGGTTACTCCAGGACGAGACCGGGCGGGCAGTCACCGACCCCGTCGACGTACACCACGTCGTCGGCCGCCGACCTGGCGCGCGCGCGTCCGAGGTTCCACTCCAGAGGGTCGTCGTCCTCGAAATCGCCGCCTTCGAGGGAGAGCGCGCACGCCCGCAGCGGCTCGGGCAGGGTCAGGACCGTCGGCAGCGCGTCGGCGGAGAGCGAGGCCAGGTAGCTCAGGTCGAGCTTGCCGGTCTCCTCGTAGCGGTCGATGTTGTGGCGGGCGATCCAGGCGTCGGGATTGATCGCCGCCAGGCCGAGCAGGCCGACCACCCCGGTGACGAGCGCGAAGCGCGGCACCCACGCCTTCCACGGCGCCAGACCCGCGACCGCCACCGCGATCACCACGACGCCGAGCCAGCCCTCGAAGACGTCGGCGAGCAGCCGTTCCTGGGTGAAGCCGTAGGCCTCCTGGTAGAGGTGCATGCGGTGGAGCGCGGATACGACGACCACGAGCGTCAGAGCGCACAGCAGACCGAGCGAGATCCGCATCCAGAGCCGGTCCGCGGGTTCCGGGCCGACCCGTCTGGGAGGCGCCCCAGACGACGATGAACATGAGCAGGGTCGCCACGGTCAGCTGCCCGAAACCCTGATGCACGTAGTCGGCGTAGGTGAGTCCGGTGGTGCGCTGAACGTAGTCGTGCCCGCCGAAGAGCGCGGTCGCCTGCGCGGCCACGAACACCGCGAACACCGCGTCGATCAGCAGCACCGGCACCAGCCACTCGAAGCGGTGTGCCGTCGCCTGGGCCGTGCGGCCCGGCGCGGCCGACACGTTCGGGGGGTTGAGGGCGAGGTACGCCGCGGCGAGCGTCGCCCCGCCCACGAAGACACCGACGAAGCAGCGCAGCACGAACGACTCGATCGTCAGGTCCGGCAGCAGGTCGTCGACCCAGTCGGCGACGATCGCGTCGGCGGAGGCGAAGAGCAGCCCGAACACGAGCACACCGACCGCCGACCACACCGCGGTGACCACCACCCGCGGGATCCGTCCGGTGCCGAGGACGCCGCTGACGCTGCGCCCCAGCCACGGCAGTCCGCGCAGCCCGGACAGTGGCCAGGCGATGCCGGCGACGATGAACTCGAGGAGCCGGCTCCCCCGCGTCACGCCCGCGACCAGGCACGCCGAGCCCGCGAGCACGCACAGCCAGGCGATCCACACGGCGTCCAGCAACACGACCGGCAACGTGCACAGCCCGGCCAGCACCATGCAGGTGACCGTGAACGGGTCGCTGCGATGCTTGGCAGCCCACCACACGGTCACTCCGGCGGCGACCAGCACGAGGAACAGAGCGAGCCCTGCCTTCCGATCCGGAAGCAGCACGCCTCCCAGGAAACCCACGCCGACGGCCGCTAGCACCACTGGACGACCCGACCCCCCAGCGTCCGGCCAGTGCTTGCCGAACAGCGGGTCGACCACTGGCGACGTGACGACAGGCGTCGTGGGAGCGGCCTCACGCGGAGGGCTGGGTGGGGTGGCCTCGGACATCGCGACCTCCGGTGGCGCGGGTGAGGGAGCGGGTACGGCGGCCGCCGCGCACCGGCGGGTCGAGGGGCAGGTCGACGCGCAGCACTGCGCCCGTCGTACCGATGGGTGGATCGACGAACCGGACCGTGCCGCCGTGCAGCGTGGCGACCCAGCGGGCGATGGCCAGACCCAGGCCGGTGCCGCCGGCGGCTGCACTGCTGGGGTCGTCGGCGAGGGTGCCGAAGCGCTCGAACGCCCGGTCGCGGTCGGCGGGCGGCACCCCGGGGCCGTCGTCGGCGATCTCGAGGCGCCAGCGGTCGCCGTCGACCCTGGCGCCGACCCGCACCGTGCCGCGCTCGGGGCCGTGCCGCACGGCGTTGTCGAGCAGGTTGACCACCAGCTGCCGGAGCCGCGCACGGTCGGCGCGCACGGTCAGCCCGTCTGCGACGTCGACGGCGAAGCTCACGGCCCGCCCGGTCGGCACCAGCTCCGCGACCGTCTCGTCCAGCAGCTCGGCGACCTCGACGCTGGCCAGCCGCAGGGGTGCGACGCCGGCGTCGACCCGGGACAGCTCCAGCAGGTCGACGACCAGGCCGTTCAGCCGGCGGGCCTGGGTGACGGCCGCCTCCAGGTGCTCCTCGTCAGCCGGGACCACGCCGTCCGCGAGGTTCTCCAGGACGGCGGTCAGGCCGGCCAGCGGGGTGCGCAGCTCGTGGGAGACGGTGGCGACGAGAGCACGCTGCTCCTTGTCGACCGTGTCCAGCTCGGTGGCCATCTGGTTGAAGGCGCGCGCGAGCTCGCCCACCTCGTCGGTCGACTCCGCGCGGACCCGGCCGCGGTAGTCGCCGCGCGCCATCCGCCGGGCGGCCTCGGTCATCTCCCGCAGGGGCGAGGTCATGCCCACGGCCAGCAGCTGGGTGACGCCGAGGGCCAACGCGACCGTCACCGGGAACGCGAGCAGAAGGGGACGCCCGAGTCGTAGCCGACGATGCTGACGACCATCGCCACGACCACGCTGGCCACCACCAGCAGGCCGAGCTTGACCTTGATGGAGCCGACGGTTGCGAGCGGCGAGCTCATCGATCAGCACCGCTGTGCTCGAGCGCGTAGCCGACGCCGTGCACCGTGCGCACCCTGTCGGCACCGATCTTTGCCCGCAGGGCCTTGACGTGGCTGTCGACGGTCCGGGTGCCGGACGCGGCCTCCCAGTCCCACACGTCGGCCAGCAGGCGTTCGCGGGTGAGCACCTCGCCCGGCGCGGCGGCGAGCCGCGCGAGGAGGTCGAACTCGGTCGGCGTGAGCCGGACCTCCTCCCCCGCTGCGACGACCCGCCGCGTCCCCGTGTCGACGACCAGGTCGTCGACCACGAGGCGCGCCGCCGGTCGGGCGGCGAGCTCGGCGGCCCGGTCGACGCGCCGGAGCAGGGCGCGCACACGGGCCACCAGCTCACGCATCCTGAAGGGCTTGGTGAGGTAGTCGTCGGCACCGACCGCAAGCCCGACGAGGATGTCGGCCTCGTCGTCGCGCGCCGTCAGCATCAGCACGGGCACCGGCGCCTGTGACATCGACTGGGCCTGGATCCTCCGGCAGACCTCCAGCCCGTCGAACCCCGGCAGCATCACGTCGAGGACGACCAGGTCGGGCCGGCCCGCGGCATACCGGTCAACTGCACCCGGCCCGTCGTACGCCTGGTCGACGGCGAAGCCCTCGGCCCGCAGCCGGTCGGCCACGGCCTCGTTGATGACGCGCTCGTCCTCGACGACGAGCACGCGGCGTGACCCCATGCTGGGAGCGTAAGAGTCGGTCCGTGCGCGACGGGGTCGGAACACGTGAAGGTTGTGTGCAGATCAGAACTCGGGCTGGCCCGGCCAGTCCATCACGATGCGTGCGCCTCCACCGGGGGCCTCGAGGATCGTCACCTGGCCGCCGTGGGCGCGGGCGATGCCGTTGACGAGGTACAGGCCGAGGCCGGTGCCGCCTCGGGCACTCTGGCCGGTCCAGAACTTCGTGAAGACCCGGCGTCGCATCTCGTGCGGGATCCCGTCGCCCTCGTCGTCGATGGTCAGGCGGACCCCTTCGGTGGTCCAGCCCTCGTTGAACCACGGCTCGGCCTTGACCCGCACGGTGCCGCCGCCGTGGCGGATGGCGTTCTCGACCACGTTGGTGACGACCTGGGTGAACTTGTCGGGGTCGATGTAGATCTCGGGCAGCTGGGCGTGCGCGTCGAGCTCGATGTCGTGCGGCGCCCCGGCCTGCACGTTGGTGATGATCCGGTCGAGCAGGACCCTGACGTCGGCGCCGCGGCGGGCCAGGCTGAGCCGGCCGGTGTCGAGGCGGGCCACGTCGAGCAGCTCGGTGATCAACCGGCTGAGCCGGTCGGCGTCGGCGTGCACGGTGGTCAGCATGAGCAGCTTCTGCTCGTCGTTGAGCCGCCCCCAGCGGCTGAGCATGGCCTGGACGAAGCCCTTGACGCCGGTCAGCGGCGATCGCAGCTCGTGTGCCACGGCCGCCACCAGGTCGGAGCGCTCCCGGTCGAGACGGGCGCGGCCCCGTCCCGAGCGCACCGTCAGGGCGACGCCGGTCGGCGGCCCGAGCGGTACGTCGCGCCGGACCCGCGCTGTGACCAGGCACTCGTTGCCGTCGGGCAGCACCCACGACTGCTCGGGCACGCCCGTCCGCGTGCGAGGTCCCTCGAAGGGCCGGTTGACGTCCACCCAGGTTCGGCCGTCGTTGTTGGTCAGCGAGACCACCTCGGTGAACTGCTTGCCGACGACCGCGTCGCGCTCGAAGCCGAAGAGCTGTTCCGCCGCGCGGTTGACCAGCACCACGGTGCCGTCGCGGTCGAAGATGACGACGCCATCGGCCAGGGCGTCGACCGCGTCCCCTGAGTCCCACGCCACGACTGGCACGTTACAAGAGCCCGGAGCCGCGGGTACGACGATGGGCCGAGGCCGACGCGTAGAGGCACAGCGCCGCAGCAGTCGCGAGGTTGAGGCTCTCGGCCCGGCCGTGGATGGGGATGCGGACACGGTGGTCGGCGAGCGCGCCGACCTCGGGTGGGAGTCCCCAGGCCTCGTTGCCGAACAGCCAGGCCGTGGCGCGTCCAGCAGGTCTCCGGCCTCCTCGAGCGAGACCTCTCCCTCTCCGTCTGCCGCGAGCACGCGTGAGCCCCGCGCTCTGGGCCGCGCGAACCACCTGCGCCACGTCGGGCTCGATCGCCACGGGCAGGTGGAAGAGGCTGCCGGCGCTGGCCCGGACCGTCTTCGGGTTGTAGGCGTCGACACTGTTGCCGGCCAGCACGACGCTGTCGGCTCCGGCCGCGTCGGCGGTACGGATCAGCGTCCCGGCGTTGCCGGGGTCGCGCACGTCGGCGCAGATCGCGACGAGGCGTGGTTTCCTGACAGCTCGTCCCGCTCCCGGTGAGTACGTCCAGGAAGTGGCACACGGCCACCACGCCGGCCGGGGTGACCGAGTCGGAGAGGGAGCCGAGCGCACGGTCCTCGACCGGGACCCAGGCCGCGCCGGACACGTCGGCGGTGCGGCGTAGGGCGTCGTACCTGCTGGTGGCATCGACGGTCGCGAACACCTCGACCACGCAGTCGGCAACCTCGAGGGCCGCCTGGACGGCCTTCGGGCCGTCGGCAAGGAAGAGCCGCCGCTCGGATCGGACCGAGCGGCGGCTGAGCTTCCGGGCCTCCTTGACGCGGGCGTTGCCCGCGGTCAGAGGGGCGTGGGGTGCGGTCTGCCGCGGATGCGAGCGCTTGCTCCGCACCGTGGTGGGGTGATCAGGCCGAGACCTTGTCCTCGCGGTCAACGGGCTTGGGCGCGTTGACGTCCTCGGGGAGGGCGGCCTTGGCGGTCTCGACGAGCGTGGCGAAGGCGGGCGCGTCGTTGACGGCGAGGTCGGCCAGGATCTTGCGGTCGACCTCGACACCGGCGAGGTTCAGGCCCTGGATGAAGCGGTTGTAGGTCATCCCGTTGGCGCGAGCGGCGGCGTTGATGCGCTGGATCCAGAGCTTGCGGAAGTCACCCTTGCGAGCCTTGCGGTCGCGGTAGCTGTAGACGAGCGAGTGGGTGACCTGCTCCTTGGCCTTGCGGTAGAGGCGCGAGCGCTGGCCGCGGTAGCCGCTGGCGCGCTCGAGAGTGGTCCTGCGCTTCTTGTGGGCGTTCACTGCCCGCTTGACGCGTGCCATGGTGAGTTCTCCTTGATGCTTGGGTGGTAGTCGGGTGCGGCCTGTGACGGCCCGGGGTCAGCGACCGAGCAGCTTCTTGGCGGCCTTGACGTCGGCCGTGGCCACGTCGACGTAGCCACTCTTCTGACGGTGCTTCTTGCGGCTGCCCGTGGTCGGCGCGGACGCGAACGCGGCGCCGGACTTCCGGCCGACCTGGAGCCGGCGGAGCTTGCCGGACCCGGTCACCTTGAACCTCTTCTTGGCACTCGAGTGCGTCTTCATCTTCGGCATCTTGGTTCCTTCTCTTCGATGTCTGCGCCCATCGCTGGGCAGGTCTCGTGACGGGCGCGGTGCGCCCCTCGTCGACCGGCTGACCGTCTGTCCTCAGGCCTCGATCTCGGGATCGAGGTTCTCCGAGCGCCCGCGCTCCTTCTTCTGCGCGACGGCGTGCCCCGCGTTGTGGGCTGTCCGCTCCTCGCGCTCCTCAGCCTCCGCGGCGGCCCGCTCGGCCATCCGCGTCTGCTTCTCGGCCGCGAGCTCGACCTTGGCCTCGGCCTTCTTGCGGTGCGGTCCGAGCACCATGATCATGTTGCGGCCGTCCTGCTTCGGGGCCGACTCCACGAAGCCGAGCTCCGTGACGTCCTCGGCCAGCCGTTGCAGCAGCCGGAAGCCCAGCTCGGGGCGGTGCTGCTCGCGACCGCGGAACATGATGGTGATCTTGACCTTGTCGCCGGCCCGGAGGAACCGCACGACGTGACCCTTCTTGGTCTCGTAGTCGTGCTGGTCGATCTTCGGACGAAGCTTCATCTCCTTGATGATCACGTTCGTCTGGTTCCGGCGCGCCTCACGGGCCTTCTGGGCGTTCTCGTACTTGAACTTCCCGTAGTCCATGAGCTTGCAGACCGGCGGACGTGCCATCGGGGCCACCTCGACCAGGTCGAGGTCGGCCTCCTGGGCGAGCTTGAGGGCCTCGCCCGTAGGGACGATGCCGACGGTCTCGCCGTTGGGTCCGACGAGCCGGACCTCGGGTACCCGGATCCGGTCGTTGATGCGCAGCTCGGTGCTGATGTGTCCTCCTCGTTCGGTTGGCCGACCCTGGGACCTCGCCGGAAATAGCGAAAGCCCCCGTGCGACGCACGGAGGCTCGATTCAATCCCAATTCACCCCAGGAGACGCGTCCCTGGAAATCCCTGGGGACACCACGCCTGGCGCGGACCGGACCCGACGACCTGGTGCAGCAGCGGTCGGTGCGGGTGGGAGTGAGCCTCCACTTGTCGGACCCGGGAGGTCAGCAGGCGCTGACGGACCCAGGTCGGTCGCTGGCAAGGGTAACAAGGCTCACGCGCGCCTGCCTATTCCCCGGGGGCCACCCATGCGGAGCGCCCGCCGACACGGGCCAGCGTCCAGCCGAGCGCGAGTCCCTCGAGGTCCTGCCCCTCGACGACGAACGACGCCGGTCCGGCGACGTCGACCACGATCGCCGCCGCGCCGTCCTGGAGGGCCGCCTGCGCCGCCGTACGCGCGGTGACCGGCACCGGGCGAGCCTGCGCGTCCCAGGCCTGGAGGGCCGGCATCCCGCTGAACGCCAGCAGAGCCATCCGTCCGTCCGCCCCTTGCAGCAGCACGGTCGCCATGTCGCTGGTCTTGTCGTGGGCGAGACCCTGGTCGTCGACCTCCACCTCGCCGATCACCGCGACGACCGGCACGAGCAGGCGGGCGCCACGCACGGCGGCGAGCGCGTCGACGTGGCTGCCCGACCCTTCGGCGTACGCCGCCAGGGCCGCGGCCAGCGCGGGTTGAGGCTTCCCGTGGTCGCCGGCGAACCCGGGATCGGGGATGGTGCGACCGGTCACCCAGCAGATCCTCCCAGTCCCGGCCTTCGCGTAACCCGGTGGTCACCGGCCTGCCGGCCAGGGAGCATGGCGGGATCGTCGACCCCGAGGAGCTCGCCCGGCGCCTCGCGCGTCCTGGGACCGTCCCGCTCGCCGACGGTCTCGAGGTCACGGTGGTGGCCATCCGTCCCCGTGAGCGCACCGGCGGTCGCGGCGAGTGGCGGGCCTACCCGCCCGGGCAGGACGGCCGGGGTTCGACCAGGGAATGAACCCATAGGAAGGTGTTGTCCCGTGTGCCAGGCTTGAGTCGTGGACGACGTCACCTGGGGAGCCCTCACGCTGACGCTCACGGCGATCGGCGGGTTCTACACGTGGTGGGCCTACCAGAACCGCGGTGCGACGCCGGCGATGCGCGGCCTCGCGCTGACCCTGCTCCCGGCTGCCGCGTGGCTGACCGGGACGCTTCGGATGTTCTCGCGGATCGCCGACGCGATCAGCGACTGGGCCATCCATCTGGCCTTCAGCCCGAAGGTCTGGCTGGGGGTGATCCTGGCGGGGATGTCGGTGGCGCTGTTCCTGGTCTCGGGCTTCCTCCGCGACCGCGGCATCGGCGGCGGCACGCCGCGGCACGCCGATGACGGCAAGGCGTCGAAGAAGCCCCAGCCGAAGGCACTCCCCCGGGCCAAGCAGGCGCCCGGCCCGCTGGCCGACGACGGCCTCGACGACGAGATCGCCGACATCCTCAAGCGTCGCGGCATCTCCTGACCGGGCCGTTGAGCGGCACGACGAATGCCGGGCGGGTGCTCGAGCTCGTCGACGACCGGCCGTCCACCCTCGGCCAGGGCCGGCTGGTCTGCGTGGACGGTCCGGCCGGGTCGGGCAAGACCACGCTCGCGGACGAGATCGCCGCTCTCACCGGGGCGCCGGTCGTCCACATGGACAACCTCTACGAGGGGTGGGACGGACTTCCGCGCGTCGCCGACCAGCTCGACCGCCTGCTGCGACCGCTCTCGCGCAACCGGCCGGGCAGCTACCGGCGCTGGGACTGGTACGCCGACCGCTGGGCCGAGGTCGTGGTGGTGCCGCCCGCGCCCCTGCTGGTGGTGGAGGGCGTCGGGTCGGGTTCTCGGTCGCACGCCGAGCTGATCACCGTCCTGGTCTGGGTCGAGGTGCCGGCCGCGCTGCGCCTCGAGCGCGGCCTGGCGCGCGACGGGGTGGAGCTGGACGAGCACCTGCGCGCGTGGGCGATGGCCGAGCAGGAGCACTTCGCCCGCGACGGAACTCGCGACCGCGCCGACCTGGTCCTGGACGGGACGACGGGTTCGACGCGGGATCCTTGAGAAGAGTCTGCAACGGTGTAATCATGTAATCATGATGACGAACGAAGACCTGGAGCGGGTCCGCGGCTGGTTCGCGGGACGCCTGCCCGAAGAGTGGAGGGTCGAGGCGCCCGAGGTGATCGTCGACCGCGAGGAGATCACCGTGATCCTCACCGTCGCCGACGTCCCGGCAGACGCGGTGGCGGCCGACGCGAGCGAGGCCGAGCGCGACGAGGCCCGGGCGGGCCGCGTCAGCGCCTTCCGCGAGGACACCCGCCGCCGGCGGATGGCGATCGCCGACGAGGCGCAGCGGCGCTTCGAGCGCAAGGTGTCGTGGGGGGTGCGGCTGGCCGGGATCCCGGACGAGACCGCGCTGTTCACCCACGTGTCCGCGCCGGTGATGACCCGCCTCCGCCAGCCGCAGCGACTCGTGCTCGACACGCTGGTCGCCGCCGGGGTGGCGCGCTCGCGCGCCGACGCGCTCGCCTGGTGCGTACGCCTGGTGGGACAGCACGAGGAGGACTGGCTGACCGAGCTGCGGGCCGCGATGGAGTCCGTGGCCGACGTACGCGCGAAGGGGCCGGCCGCCTGATCCCGCCTGTTCCTTCAGGACCGTCGTCACCCGCCTTGACACCCGCGTGACGATGACCTCATGAGCGAGGCGACCGAGCTGTGCCGGGCGGCGCGCGACCAGCTCCTGGGCTGGTACGGCGACCACGACGCGGCCGTGGAGGGCTTCCGGTTCCCGCGGATGCCGTCCCCGTTCAACTGGGTCTGCGACTGGTTCGACGAGATCGCCGAGGGAAACGACCGGCCGGCGCTGGTCGTCGTCGAGGAGGACGGCTCGAGCACCGCCCACACGTTCTCCGAGCTGCGAGCCCGCTCACGAGCCGTCTCGGCGTGGCTGAAGGACCTGGGCGTCGAGCGCGGCGACTCGGTGATCGTGATGCTGGGCAACCGCGTCGAGCTCTGGGAGTCGATGCTCGCGATCATGCGGCTCGGCGCCGTGGTCATGCCGACGACCACCGCCGTCGGGGCCGCCGACCTGGTCGACCGGATCGACCGCGGCGGCGCCAAGCACGTGATCGTCGACGCCGGCGACGTGGCCAAGTTCGACGACGTGCCTGGCGACTACACGCGGATCAGCGTCGACGCGGTGATGTCCGACGACTGGCACACCTTCGCCGAGGGCTACGACGCGGACGGCACGCGCATCGGCCATCCCGAGACCTCGCCCGAGGACCGGTTGTTGCTGTACTTCACCTCGGGCACGACCAGCCGTCCCAAGCTCGTCGAGCACACGCAGGTCTCCTATCCCGTCGGTCACCTGTCGACGATGTTCTGGCTCGGCGTCCGGCCTGGCGACGTACACCTCAACATCTCCTCGGCCGGCTGGGCCAAGCACGCCTGGTCGTGCTTCTTCGCCCCGTGGCTTGCCGAGGCGACGATCGTGGTGCTCAACTACGCCAGGTTCGACCCCCAGTCGCTGCTCGCACGGTTGCGCGACCAGGACGTGACGACGTTCTGCGCACCGCCCACCGTGTGGCGGATGCTGATCAAGTCCGATCTCTCCGGCGGCCCCGGGTCGCTGCGCGAGCTGATCGGCGCCGGCGAGCCACTCAACCCCGAGGTGATCGCCCAGGTCCAGCAGCACTGGGGCATGACGCTGCGCGACGGCTACGGCCAGACCGAGATGACCGCCGCTATCGGCAACACCCCCGGCTCGCTGGTCAAGCCGGGGTCGATGGGCCGCCCGCTGCCCGGGGTCCCGGTCGTGCTGGTCGACCCCGTCAGCGGGGACCGCGTCGAGGGCGAGGGCGAAGGTGAGATCTGCCTCGACCTCCAGGGACCGCTCGGTCGTCCGCTGCCGCTGATGACGGCGTACCAGGGCGACCCCGAGCGCGACGCCGAGGCGATGGCCGGTGGCTGCTACCACACCGGCGACCTCGCCTCACGTGACGCCGACGGCTACATCACCTACGTCGGCCGCACCGACGACGTGTTCAAGGCCAGCGACTACAAGGTCAGCCCCTTCGAGCTCGAGTCGGTCCTCATCGAGCACCCGGCCGTGGCCGAGGCCGCGATCGTGCCGGCGCCCGACGAGGTGCGGCTCGCCGTGCCCAAGGCGTACGTCGCCCTGGCCGCCGGTCACGAGCCGAGCGCTGAGACGGCGCTGGAGATCCTGCTGTTCGCGCGCGACCACCTCGCGCCGTACCTCCGGATCCGGCGGATCGAGTTCGCCGTCCTTCCCAAGACGATCTCGGGAAAGATCCGGCGGGTCGAGCTGCGCGGACTGGAAGACGACGCGGCGTCCGGCGGCGTACGCCGCGAAGCCGAGTACCGCTACGAGGACTTCCCGGAGCTGCGCGCGTAGCGCGCTGCCCCAGGTGCTGCCCTAGGGTGGCGGCCGTGGTGGCGCCGACCGGAGACCAGTTCGAGATCAGCGGTGGTGGCTACCGCGCGGTCGTCACCGAAGGCGGCGCGACGCTGCGGCTGCTGGAGCACGAGGGCCGGCCGCTCGTCGACGGCTTCGACGAGGACACCATGCCATCGGTCGGGCGGGGCCAGCTGCTGATGCCGTGGCCCAACCGGATCCGCGACGGCGCCTACATCTTCAAGGAGGGCGGCCAGCAGCTCCCCCTCTCGGAGCCCGCTCGCCGAAACGCCTCGCACGGTCTGGTGCGCTGGGTCGCCTGGTCGCTGGAGGAGCACTCGACCGGGTCGGTGTCGCTGACCTACCGGCTGATGGCGCAGAGCGGCTATCCGTGGACCCTCGACCTGCACGTCCTCTACGACCTGTCGGCCGACGGGCTGACCGTGACTCACACCGCGACGAACCTCTCGTCGTCGATCGCTCCGTTCGCCAGTGGTGCACACCCCTACCTGCGGGTCGGTGACGGCGCGGTGGACGGGTGGGAGCTCACCCTGCCGGCCTCCACCCGGCTGCTGACCGACGACCGGATGATCCCGGAAGACGAGGAGACCGTCGACGGGACGGCGTACGACTTCCGGGTCTCGCGGCCGATCCGCGACACCGTCATCGACCACGCGTTCGGCGACCTCGACCGCGACCCGAGCGGAGTCGCCACCGTCAGCCTCCACGACCGTGCGTCGGGTGAGGGCGTCGCCCTGTGGATGGACGAGCGGCACCGTTGGATCCAGGTCTTCACCGCCGAGCTCGACCCCGTCCCACGGCGCGCGCTGGCCGTGGAGCCGATGACCTCGCCGCCGAACGCCTTCGCCTCCGGCCACGACCTCGTGGTGCTCTCCCCCGCCGGCCAGGACCACGACGAGTTCTCCGGCTCCTGGGGCATCCGCGCCCTCACCTGACCTCGCCGAGCCGGGGTACTCCCGTGCACTTCCGGGGTCTGGCGGTCGGCGATTCACCCCGGAACTGCACGGGACTACGCCGTCGCAGCGGCTTCGATGACCGCGCGGAGCTCGCGGAGGGCGGTCTGGGCGCGGGCGCCGTCGGAGCCCTGGATGCCCATGGCCGAGACGGTGGTGCCATCGTCGAGGTCGAGGGTGACCCAGGGAGCGCCGGGCGGCAGGTGGGCCTCGACGACCGCGGCGTACTCGAACTCGCGACGGCGGTAGCCGTTGACCACCACCAGCCGGTCGGGCTCGGCGACCACCCGCGAGCGGGCGAGCGCGTAGCCCAGGCTGAACGCCAGCACGGCAAGGGCGATCAGCGTGGCGACCTGGAAGAACGTGAACGCGGCCCGCGTCTCGGCGTCGAGCGACACCCACGCGAACACCACGACGACGGTCAGCATCGTCCCGAGGCCCGCAGCGGCGATGCGGACGCCGAGCGGCCGCCAGGTGTGCGGGAGCGACACGGGTCCCGACGGCTCAGAGACGGCAGGCATGGATGTCGGTGAGCAGGATCCCGCGGGCGCCGATGTCGAACAGCTCGTCCATCAGCCGCTGGGCGCCCGCACGCGGCACCATGGCACGTACGGCGACCCAGCCCTCGCGATGGAGGGGCGAGATCGTCGGGCCCTCGATGCCCGGTGTCAGGGCGACGGCCGCCTCGACGTTGGCCCGCTCGATGTCGTAGTCCATCATCACGTAGGTCCGCGCGACCAGGACACCCTCGAGGCGGCGCTTGAAGACCTCCAACCCCGGAGGCGTCTCGCCACCCCGGGTGATGAGCACGGCCTCGGACTCCAGGATCGTCTCGCCGAAGACCTCCAGCCCGGCCTGGCGCAGCGTGCTGCCGGTCTCGACGACGTCCGCGATCGCGTCGGCGACGCCGAGCCGGACACTGGTCTCGACGGCGCCGTCGAGACGGACGACGGTGGCGTCGATGCCGCGGTCCTCGAGGAAGGTACGCACCACGCCGACGTACGACGTGGCGATGCGGCGCCCGGCCAGCTGCGTGAGGTCGCTGAACTCGCCGGTCGGGCCGGCGAACAGGAAGCGGCTGCGGCCGAAGCCCAGGCTGAGCACCTCCTCGGCCTTGGCGCCGGAGTCGAGCAGCAGGTCGCGTCCGGTGATGCCGACGTCGAGGGTGCCCTCGCCGACGTACAGCGCGATGTCACGCGGGCGCAGGTAGTAGAACTCCACGCCGTTCTCGGCGTCGACCAGCGTGAGCTCCTTGGCGTCATGGCGCTGGCGGTAGCCGGACTCGCGCAGGATCTCGACGGCGGACTGGGACAGCGAGCCCTTGTTGGGCACGGCGATGCGAAGGGTCATCGAAAACTCTCTAGAGGTGTGAGTAGACGTCGTCGGGGGTGATGCCGGTCGCCAGCATCAGGACCTGGGCGTGGTAGAGCAGCTGGCTGATCTCCTCGGCCGCCCGCTCGGGTCCCTCGTGCTCGGCCGCCATCCACGACTCGGCGGCCTCCTCGACCAGCTTCTTGCCGATGGCATGGACCCCGGCGTCGAGCTGGGCGACGGTGCCCGACCCAGCCGGACGGGTCTGGGCCTTCTCGGCCAGCTCCGCCCACAGCTCGTCGAACGTCTTCACGATCCTCAAGGGTAGTCGCGCCGAAGCCGTGCCCCTCCCTCGGCGTCCTGGGGCGGACGTCATACGTTCTGGTCGCCATAGCGACCACTTCGTATGACGTCCCGGCTCAGTCCAGGTAAGAGCGGCGGATCTTGCGCAACGCCTGGGCGGTGACCAGGGCGGCGGCGGCCGCCTCGTAGCCCTTGTCCTCGTGGGACCGCTCGAGCCCGGCGCGGTCGAGGGCCTGCTCCTCGGTGTCGCACGTGAGCACCCCGAAGCCGATCGCCGTCTGGTGGTCGAGCGCGACCCGGTTGAGGCCGTCGGTGGCGGCCGAGCAGACGTACTCGAAGTGGGGCGTGCCGCCCCGGATGACCACGCCGAGGGCGACCACGGCGTCGTACCCCTGCCGCGCGAGCGCGTCGGCCACCACGGCCAGCTCGAACGTGCCGGGCACCCGGACGACCTTGGGCTCCTCGACGCGATAGTCCTTCAGCGCCCGTCGGGCGCCGTCGAGCAGGCCGTCCATCACCTCCTCGTGCCAGCTGGCGGCGACGACGGCCACCCGGAGGTCGTGACAGTCGACGGGACGTTGCTCGGGAGCGCCGTGTCCGGCCACGTCAGAACTCCTCCTCTCCGAGGAGCAGGTCGGGCAGCGTGTGGCCCATCCGGTCGCGCTTGGTCTGCAGGTAGGCAAGGTTGTGGTCGTTGGGCCGCGTGGTCAGCGGTACCTGCTCCTTGACGGGCACGCCGTACTCCTCCAGGGCCCGGGTCTTGTCGGGGTTGTTGGTCAGCAGCCGCACGCTCTCGACCTCGAGGTCGCGAAGGATCTGCGTGGCAGCACCGTAGTGGCGAGCGTCTGCCGGCAGGCCGAGGTCGAGGTTGGCGTCGACGGTGTCGCGGCCGGCGTCCTGCAGGGCGTACGCCTGGAGCTTGGCCACCAGCCCGATGCCGCGGCCCTCGTGGCCGCGCAGATACACGACCACCCCGCGACCCTCCTCGACGATCCTGGCCAGCGCCTCGTCGAGCTGCGGTCCGCAGTCGCAGCGCTCGCTGCCGAACACGTCGCCGGTCAGGCACTCGGAGTGCACTCGGGTCAGCACCGGCTCGTGGCCGCTGAGGTCGCCGTACACCAAGGCGATGTGCTCGGACGCGTCGAAGCCGATGCGATAGCCGTACGCCGTGAACTCACCGTGCGCGGTCGGCAGCGAGGTCACCGCCACCCGGTCGACCAGCACCTCGGTGCGCTGGCGGTAGCGGACGAGGTCCTCGATCGAGATCATCGCCAGGCCGTGCTCGTCGGCGAACTCGCGCAGCTCGGGGGCGCGCTTCATGGTGCCGTCGTCGTTGACGACCTCGACCAGCACGCCCGCGGGCGTCAGGCCGGCCAGCCGCGCGAGGTCGACCGCGGCTTCGGTGTGGCCGCGGCGGACCAGCACCCCGCCCTCGCGGTAGCGCAGCGGGAAGACGTGTCCGGGCCGGGTGATCTCCCAGGGCTCCGTCGCCGAGTCGGCCAGCACTCGCGCGGTGTGGGCCCGGTCGGCCGCCGAGATGCCGGTGCTCACGCCGTCGCGGGCGTCGACCGAGATGGTGTAGGCGGTGCGCATCTTGTCGCGGTTGTGCGGGGTCATCAGCGGGATCTCGAGCCTGTCGAGCATGGCCGCGGGCATCGGCACGCAGATCACCCCGCTGCTGTGGCGGATGGTGAAGGCCATCAGCTCAGGCGTGGCCTTCGACGCCGCGAAGATCAGGTCGCCCTCGTTCTCGCGGTCCTCGTCGTCGACGACGACGACTGCCTTGCCGGCGGCGATGTCGGCGATGGCGCGCTCGATGCTGTCGAGGCGTACGGGAATGATCGTCACGAGGCGGCTCCGGTCGAAGGTTGAGGAACGTAGGCATTGAGGAGCTTCTCGACGTGACGGGCGATCACGTCGGTCTCGAGGTTGACCCGGTCACCCGGATGACGGACGCCGAGAGTGGTGCGCGCCAGAGTCTCCGGGATCAGGCTGACGGTGAAGGCGTCGTCGTGGACGTCGACGACGGTGAGCGAGACTCCGTCGACGCAGATCGACCCCTTCGGGACGACGTACCGGGCCAGCTCGGCAGGAAGGGAGATCTCCACGACGTCCCAGTGCTCGCTGGGCTGGCGTCGTACGACGGTTCCGACGCCGTCGACGTGACCCTGCACGAGGTGGCCTCCCAGGCGCTTGTCGGCGGTCACCGCCCGCTCGAGGTTGACGCCGTCGCCGGGGGCGACGCCGAGCAGTGAGGTCTTGTCGAGGGTCTCCTGCATGACGTCGGCGGTCCAGGTGTCGCCCTCGATCGCCGCCACCGTCAGGCAGCAGCCGTTGACGGCGATGGAGTCGCCCAGGCCGGTGCCTTCCAGCGCTGTCGTGGCGCGCACGGAGAGACGGATCGCGTCTCCCTGGTCCTCCAGAGCGGCGACGGTGCCGAGCTCCTCGACGATGCCGGTGAACATGTCAGCTCTCCTGTTCGGGGGGGGGAGGGCCTTGACGGCGCGACCAGCGACGGGGTCATGGTCAGTCGGACGTTGACGTCGTCGCCGGGCTGGAGCGGCTCGAGGACGGTGACGTCGGTGACGGTGAGGTGCGCGGCGGCGGCGATGGTGTCGATCCCGAGGTCGGCCACAGCCGCGCGCCCCGAGCCGAGCAGCATCGGCGCGACGTACGCGACGACCTCGTCGACCAGTCCCGCCTGCCAGAAAGCGGCTGCCAGAGTCGGCCCGCCCTCGAGGAAGACGTGCTGACGGTCCAGCTCGAAGAGCTCCTTGAGGGCTTCGTGCACGTCGCGGGTGCGCAGGTGGACGGTCCTCGCGGAAGCATCGAAGACGCGGCGGTCGGCCGGCAGGTCGCGCAGGCCCATCACCGCGCGCAGCGGCTGGACGTCCAGGGGCCGGTCGTCGGCGTCGCGGACCGTGAGCAGCGGGTCGTCGACAGCGACCGTGTTGGCTCCGACCAGCATGGTGTCGCACAGGGCGCGCAGCCGGTGGGTGTCGACCCGCGCGGCGAGCGAGGAGACCCAGCGGCTGGTGCCGTCGGCGGCGGCGCTGCGACCGTCGAGCGTGGTCGCGAACTTCCACGTCACGAACGGCCGGCCGTGGTCCATCGCGAACGTCCACTCGCGGTTGACACGGCGCGCCTCGTCCTCGAGGAGGCCGCCCTCGACCTCGACACCCGCGGCGCGCAGGGTGGCCGCTCCCCCGGCCGCGACCGGGTTGGGGTCGCGCTGGGCGAACACGACGCGGCGTACGCCGGCCGCGACCAGCGCTCGCGAACACGGCCCGGTGCGCCCGGTGTGGTTGCACGGCTCGAGCGTGACGACGGCGGTCGCACCCCGGGCCGTGGCGCCTGCCTGGCGCAGAGCGTCGACCTCGGCATGCGGGGAACCGGCGCCGCGGTGCCACCCCTCGGCGACCGTCGCGCCGCCGGCGTCGAGCAGCACGCAGCCGACGCGGGGGTTGGGCCCGGTCGGGACGCCAGGAGACGCGGCCAGCGCGAGCGCGCGCCTCATGGCTGCCGTCTCGATGCTGGTGGTCATGACGCCTCCGGTCGGGTCCACGGACCCCGGGGCGTGCGGCCGGTCGCTGCGCGCCACCTCATGGTGGGCCCAACGGAACCGACCCTCGTGCGTCTTCCCATCCGGACTTTGACCGTCGGTCCAGGAGTTCCACCTGGTCAACCGGTTGCTGGCTGCAGCCGGGTCGCGGACTTTCACCGCCGGTTCGGAGTTTCACCGACCCCAGAGCACGTGAGCTGGTCGCTCGTACGCCGTCCAGTGTGGCACAGCAGCCACCAACCGGGCACCTAGGCGTTCGCCACAGTGCTAGGGCGAGACGCCCTGGCTGACCGGGGCCCTAGGACGCCGCGGCCTCGGCCTTCTCGCGCAGGGCGGCCACCATCGCGTCCGGGTCGTCGGCCGAGAAGACGGCCGAGCCGGCGACGAAGACGTCGGCGCCGGCCTCGGCGCAGCGCTCGATCGTCTCCAGGCTGATGCCGCCGTCGACCTGAAGCCAGGCCTCGAGGCCGTGCTTGTGCATCAACGCCCGGGCAGCGCGGATCTTCGGCAGGCACAGGTCGAGGAACGACTGTCCGCCGAACCCCGGCTCGACGGTCATGATCAGCACCATGTCGAGCTCGGCCAGCAGGTCCTCGTAGGGCTCGATCGGCGTCGCCGGCTTCAGCGCCATGCTGGCCCGCGCCCCCTGCGCCCTGATCTCCCGCGCCAGCCGCACCGGCGCCGCTGTGGCCTCGACGTGGAACGTCACGCTCTCAGCGCCCGCCTCGACGTACGCCGGGGCGTGGCGGTCGGCCTCGGTGATCATCAGGTGCGCGTCGATCGGCCGCCCACTTGTCCGCGCCAGCGCCTCGACCATGGTCGGCCCGAACGTCAGGTTGGGCACGAAGTGGTTGTCCATCACGTCCACGTGCACCCAGTCGGCACTGGGGATCCGCGCGATCTCCGCACCGAGGTCGGCGAAGTCGGCGGTCAGGATGCTCGGCGTGATCTGGATGCCCACGGACGGATCCTAGTGCCGCGTCCCGGAAGTCCTTGGGCGCTTCGCGCGCCCACAGCACGCACCTCGCGGCGTTGCCGTCGCTCGCTGGACGAGCAAGTACGGCCTCGCTCCGGCGCCTTGCGATGCGCGCACTGCGAGCACGCCCACCATCCAAGTACTCCGGGACGAGGCACTAGATGCGGATGTCCGAGCCTGTGGCGCACCTGGTGCGTCGCAGGCTCGGACATCATGGGGTTCGGTCGCCGGCGACCACGGCGAGCAGCTGCTGGTAGCTACCTTCCAGGTCGCCACGCTGGCAGACGACCTCGGCCAGCCGCTCCCGCAGCGCGATCTCCTCCAAGCGGCGCGCATAGCCCTCGTTGTCGGGCAGGTCGCCGACAAGCATCACCACCAAGAGCCTCCCTCCGCCGTCCTCGGCGGCCGCGACGAACCGTTGCAGCTGCCGAGGGTCGGCGACCAGCTGCGGCATCACGACGTCGTGGCCCGAGCGGAGGTGGGTTGTCGCCATGACCAGCGCGAGGCTTCGCACGGCCTCGGCGATGTCCGCCGGATCACCACCGATCATGGGTCGGAGCCGATCCGGGTCACAGCACAGCACCCCGGGATGATCCGCGCGATAGCGCTCCGCCAGCGTCGACTTGCCGACCCCCGGCAGGCCGTTCAGCAGGATGAGGCGGGCCCGCTCTCCCCCACCGACAGACGCGAGGATTGCTCGCGCGGCGTCCTCTCTCGCGGCCCGCACCCCGGCAGCCTCCTCCTCCGCCACCAGGCCCTCGTCGACCAGCCATTCCAGCGCCCGCAGCTCGGCGCCGAGCTCGCGATAGGCGCTCCAGGCCCGGCCGATCTCCTCCGGCTGGCGCCAGATCGTGTCGCGGAACCGGCGGAAGGCTCCGCGCCCACCGAGCGCTTCTCGGAGCTGACGTGCGACGAGCGGATCGCTCACTGCCTCGGCGAAGTCCTCCATGTCCTGGTAGGCCGCATGCGAGCCGGCGCCTCCGATCGGCACCCAGTCGGTCTCGTCGAGATCGATCTCCTCCTCGTTCTCATCGAGCGGGGGTCCGCCGTCGAACGCCGGCCAGACCTCGCCGGTCGCCGGGTCGAGCCACGCCGCCTGGTAGTCCTGACTGTCGACCCAGGTGGCGAGCTCCGAGAGGTCGTACGTCGACAGCGGCCGGTTCTCTGGTCCCAGATCCATGCACCCCCTAGTCGAGCAGGCTGTCGTCGTAGGTCGCCGTCAGGTCGCCGCCGGCGTCGCCGGTGTTGACGACGCCGGCCGGCTCGATCAGCATCACCGCGACCTCGCCGTCAGCGATCGGGCAGTGCTCGACGCCGCGCGGCACGACGTACAGCTGGCCCTCCCGCAGGTGCACGTCACCGTCGCGCAGCTGGATCGTCAGGTCGCCCTCGATGACCAGGAACAGCTCGTCGGTGTCGTCATGGGTGTGCCAGACGAAGTCGCCCTTGAGCTTGACGACCTTGACCTCGTACTCGTTGAGCCGGGCCACCACCTTCGGCGACCAGTGTTCGGAGAACAGGCTGAGCTTCTCGCGGATGTCGACGACGCGGCTCATGGCTCCTCCACTGGTTCGTCCGGCGTCTCCTTGCCCTCGGCCTCGTCGCGGTCGGCCCACTCCAGCAGCGGGGCGATGTCCCAGACGTGGTCGTCGATGTCCTCGTGCAGGTCGCCGAGCTTCTTGAACCGCTCCGGGACCGTGAAGATCGTGAAGTCGCGCGGGTCGGCGTCGTCGACCTCGTCCCACCGCACGGGCGTGGAGACGCGGGCGTCGGGCAGGCCCCGCACGGAGTACGCCGCGGCGATGGTGTGGTCGCGGGCGTTCTGGTTGTAGTCGACGAAGAGGTGGTGGGGGTCGCGGTCCTTGCGCCACCACTGCGTCGTGACGTCGTCGGGGGCGCGGCGCTCGACCTCGCGGGCGAAGGCCAGAGCGGCGCGGCGCACCACCTTGTGGCCGTGGTCGGGCTTGATCCGCACGTAGACGTGCATGCCCTTGCTGCCGGTGGTCTTCGGGAAGCCCACGACGCCCGAGCTCGTCGAGCACCTCGTGGACGACGTGGGCCACGCGGCGTACCTGGGGGTAGTCGGACAGCGGCCCGGGGTCGAGGTCGATGCGCCACTCGTCGGGCTTCTCGGGGTCGTCGCGGCGGCTGTTCCACGGGTGGAACTCGACGGTCGACATCTGCACCGCCCAGATCACCGAGCCCAGCTCGGTGACGCACAGCTCGTCGGCGGTGCGGTTCCAGCGCGGGAAGTGCAGCCGCACGGTCTCGACCCATGGCGGCGCTCCGGCGGGCAGCCGCTTCTGGTGCACCTTCTCGCCGGCCAGTCCCGTGGGGAAGCGGTGCATCATGCACGGCCGCTCGAACAGCGCGTTGACGATGCCGGGGCCGACGGAGAGGTAGTACTCGACCAGGTCGAGCTTGGTGGCACCGCTCTCCGGGAAGTAGACGCGGTCGGGGTTGGTCACCTTCACGACGCGGTCGTCGACGTCGATCTCGACGAAGGGAGAGGCCACGTTCAGCCGCCCTTGGCGTCGATCCAGGCGCGCACCAGCCCGCGCAACGCGTCGGCCTTCGCAGCCAGGTCGTCGGCGTCGGCGAACCTCGCCATCCGACCTGTCTCCCCTTCGCCCTCGAGCAGCCCCGTCGGGTCGGCGAGCGTCGCGCCGGTGTGGAACATCAGCGACACGTGCTGCTTGGCCTTCGGGTAGAACGACGCGATGTTGCCGTCGTACATGAATGTCGGGGCCTGCCACTTGATCGCCTCGGTGACCCGCTCGTCGGTGTCGAGGATGACCTCGCGGACGGCCTGGACGAGGTCCTTCTGCGGGTTGTCGTAGCGGTCGAACCACGCGTCCACGTCCGGGTTGCGGTTGGCGACCATGGAGCCAAGGTAACCGGTGCACCGCTGTCGGGACCGCACCCCATACTGAGCGCGTGGACCTCCGAGTCGAGCGGCTCACAGCCGACCGCGAAGGCGACTTCCTGGCGCTGATGGTGCGTGACTCGGCTGGCTCCGAGTGCTGGTGCGTGGCGTGGTGGGTGCCGACCTGGGATGCCTACTCGGCTCACACACCCGAGCAGAACCTCCTCGTGCGTCAGGAGGTCTTCGACCGTGGCGTCCACGACGGCTACCTCGCGTACGTCGAGGGGGCGCCGATCGCCTGGACCCAGGTCGGGCCGCGAGACCGGCTGCCGAAGATCGCCGAGGGGCTCTTCCTCCCACCGGACCCGGACGTCTGGGCCATCAGCTGCTTCGTGGTGCTGGCGCCCTACCGCCGCCAGGGCGTCGCCCGCCGGATCGTCACGGGTGTCCTCGAGGACCTGCGCAGCCAAGGTGTGAGAAGGGTGGAGGGCTACCCGCGGACCGGCGCCGGCCACGACGACGGCGAGGTGTGGACGGGCCCGGAGTCGTTGTACGTGGAGGCCGGCTTCACCAAGGTGAGCGACGGTCCGGGCCGGGTGGTCTATCGCCTCGAGCTGACCGGCTGACCGGCGTGGACTTCGACCAGCCACCCGTCGTCCGGGTGGAGGTGTCGCCCGACGCCGACCTCCCGCCGCGGCAGTGGCCGATGACGATCCCGGCCGTCGCCCAGGTCGCGCGCGAGGGCATGGACCTTGCCAAGGGCGTGACCTTCCTGGTCGGTGAGAACGGCTCGGGCAAGTCGACGATCGTCGAGGCGGTCGCGATGGCGTTCGGCCTGAGCCCCGAGGGCGGCTCCACCCACACGATGCACTCGACCCGGCCCACCGAGTCACCGCTCGGCAGCGCGATGCGGGTGCGGCGCGGGCTGGGCGCGTCGCGCTGGGGCTTCTTCCTGCGCGCCGAGACGATGCACGGCTGGTACTCCTACATCGAGCAGAACCCCAACCCCCGCAACCCCGACCCGCGCTTCCACGAGCTCAGCCACGGTGAGTCGTTCCTGGCCCTGCTGGAGACCCGCTTCGACGGCGGAGGGCTCTACTGCCTCGACGAGCCCGAGGCCGCGCTGTCGTTCTCCGCGACGCTCGCGCTGATCGCCGTCCTGCAGCGCGTGGTCGCCGCCAAGGGACAGGTGCTGTGCGCCACCCACTCCCCCGTGCTCGCGTCGTTGCCGGGCGCCCGGATCCTCGAGGTCGGCGACTGGGGCCTGCGCGAGACGACGTGGGCCGAGCTCGAGCTGGTCTGGCACTGGAAGCGGTTCCTGGAGGCGCCCCAGGCCTACCTGCGGCACCTCACCGACGACTGAGCAGAGCACCGAACATCGCGTCGGTCCCGTGGCGATGGGGCCAGAGCTGGAAGGTGCCGGGTAGCGGACCGGCGCAGTCCGGTACGCCGGGCAGGAGCGTCTGCGGCGTCGCCGAGCGCGGCCTCGGGCCGGGACGCGAGCACGGCCGAGACCACCTCCGCTGTCTCGGCGAGCACTGGCGAGCAGGTCGCGTAGAGCACCACCCCGCCTGGACGCACGGAGTCGAGGGCAGCGGCCAACAACGCGCGCTGGAGCGGGACGAGCGCGTCGAGATCCGAGGGCTGCCGTCGCCAGCGGGCCTCGGGGCGCCGGCGCAACGCCCCGAGCCCGGTGCAGGGTGCGTCGACGAGCACCCGGTCGAACGACCCCGAGGGCCAGGGCGGGCTGGTGCCGTCGGCCACCACGACGCCGGTCACGCCGGCCGCGCCGGCCAGCGTGCGCCGTACCAGGCCGGCACGGTGTGGCTGCAGCTCGTTCGCCAGCACGCCGGCCCCTCGCTCGGCCGCCAGCGCCGCCAGCAGTGCGGCCTTGCCGCCCGGACCAGCGCACAGGTCGAGCCACCGCCGGTCCGGCCCGTCGAGCGGCGCGGCCGCCAGCGCGAGGGCCACCAGCTGCGAACCCTCGTCCTGGACGCCCGCCCGTCCTTCGACGACGGCAGCGATGGCGCCGGGATCGCCGGAGGCCAGCTGCACGCCGTACGCCGACCAGCGGGTCGGCTCGCCGGGCAGCTCGTCACGGCTCGAACGGCCGGGGTGCGCGACGAGGGTCACGCCCGGCGACTCGTTGTCGGCGATGAGCAGAGCCTCGATCTCGTCGCTGCCGACGGCCGCGGTGAGCGCTTCGACGACCCAGCGCGGGTGGGCGTGCCTGACCGCCAGGTGCCCCATCAGGTCGGACTCGCGGTCCGGCGCGACCCGGGTCACCCAGCCGTCGAGGTCGTGCTCGCTCACCCGACGCAGGACGGCGTTGGCGAACCCGGCGGCACCCGGCCCCACGTCGGAGCGCACCAGCGCGACCGTCGTCGAGATCGCGGCATGCGCGGGCACCCGCATGGCCAGCAGCTGGTGCGTGCCCAGCCGCAGTGCGTCGAGCACCCGGGCCTGCACCTTGGCGATCGGCCGGTCGACGCAGGTGGCGAGCACGGCGTCGTACAGGCCCTGCCGCCGAACGGTTCCGGACACGAGCTCGGTCGCGAAAGCCGCGTCGCGACCGGTGAGCCCATGTCGCCGCAGAGCGGCGGGCAGGGCGAGGTTCGTGTACGCGTCGGCCGAGCGGACCGCGCGCAGCACCTCCAGCGCCGCGGTCCGGGCCAGGTCAGCCAAGGTGCTCCTTGACCAGCCGCTTCGGCGCCTTGGTGGCCCACGCGTCGGTGATGATCTCCTCGAGCTCCTGGCGGGAGAGCTCACCGAGCCGGGACTGCTGGACGAGCACGGCGTTGTAGCCGTTGAAGTGCGGCACCGTGAAGAACGGCGTCGTCTCGTCCTCGACCAAGGCGTTCTTCTCCACCGCCGTCGGGGTCATGATGACGAGCAGGTCGTCGTACATCTCGCCGGTATCGGGGTCGATCGCCGACTTGTGGGGCGGGCGGTAGAGCAGGAACCCCTTGCCCTTGTCGCCGCGCGGCACCTTCCAGGTGGGCAGGTCGCCCCACGACGTGGTCAGCTCGGTCTCGGGGAGGTCGGCGCAGATCGCGTCGACGTCCTCGGGTCGGGCCTGCCGGGAACGAGCCATGGCCGCGACCCTAGACGAAGCGCGCCCTCGCCTCGACCCGCACGCCCCTCGCCCATTCGGCGGCCGGCATCTCCTTCTTGCCGAACGCCTTGACCATGCCGAGCCTCACCGCGCCCGTGCCGGTGCCGACGGCGACCGCGTTCTTGCCGACGACCAGCTCGCCGGGCGGCACGGCCCCGTCGGCGGGGGTGACGGGCCCGAGCTTCACCCGCTCGTCGCCGAACGTCGTCCACGCCCCCGGCGCGGGGGTGCAGGCGCGGATCCGGCGGTCGACGGCCATCGCTGGCTCGGTCCAGTCGACGCGCGCGTCCTCGACGGTGATCTTCGGGGCGAAGCTGACGCCGTCCTCGGGCTGGGGGCGGGCTTCGACCGAGCCGTCCTCGATGCCGTCGAGGGTGGCCACCAGCAGACGCCGCGCCACCTTCCGCGAGCCGCGCGAGCAGGTCGCCTGCCGTGTCTCCCGGTCTCACCCGCTCGGTCATCAGGCCGTACGTCGGCCCGGCGTCGAGCTCGCGCACGATCCGGAACGTCGTGGCGCCGGTGACCTCGTCGCCCGCCCACAGCGCGTGCTGCACCGGGGCGGCGCCGCGCCACGCGGGCAGCACCGAGAAGTGCAGGTTCACCCAGCCGTGCGCGGGGATCTCGAGTGCGGACTGCGGCAGGAGGGCGCCGTACGCGACGACCGGGCAGATGTCTGGTGCCAGCTCGCGCAGCGTCTCCTGGAACTCCGGGTCGCGCGGATGCTCGGGCTTGAGCACCCGCACGCCGAGCTCCTCGGCGCGGGCGCCCACGGGCGATGGTGTGAGGCGCCGGCCGCGACCCGCAGGGGCGTCGGGACGGGTGACCACGCCCACCAGCTCGTGACGCGACGCCACGATCGCCTCGAGCGAGGGCAGCGCCGGCTCGGGCGTGCCCGCGAAGACGAGCCGCACCTCAGCGCTCCATCTAGTGGTCGCCGCCGGTAGTTCGTCGGGGGTGGCCCGTGCTCCGGGTGCGTGCATCGCAAGGCGCCGGAGCGATGCCATACCCGTTCGTCTCGCGAGCGAGGGCAACGCAGCGAGGTGCGTGCCCGGGGTCCGGGACACCCGAGGAACTACCGGTGGGGCCACTAGAGACCCAGCCCGAACGTGTCGTGGGGCGAGACCTTGACCGTCGGCTGCTCGAGTCCGAACCACTCCGACTCGCGGATCGCCTTCATGGCCAGCTTGCGGTTGGCGGCGTCGAGGCGGTCGAGGAACAGCACGCCGTCGAGGTGGTCGGTCTCGTGCTGGATCGCGCGGGCCAGCAGCTCCGACCCCTCGATCATCACCGGCTCCCCGTGCATGTCGAAGCCCTTCGCGACGACCGACATCGCCCGGCGGCAGTCGATCGCGAGGCCGGGGATCGACAGGCAGCCCTCCTCGCCGTCCTGGGTGTCGTCGGAGAGCTCGACGACGGGGTTGACCAGGTGCCCGACCTCGCCGTCGACGCTCCAGGTGAAGACCCTCAGCCCCACCCCGATCTGAGGCGCGGCCAGCCCCGCGCCCGGCGCGTCGAGCATGGTGTCGGTGAGGTCCTCGACGAGGCGGCGCAGCTCCTTGTCGAAGTCGACGACCTCGGCGGCCCTCTGCCGGAGCACGGGGTCGCCGAAGAGGCGGATGGGTTGGATCGCCACGCGGTGAGTCTAGGAGGCCCCCTACAGTGAGATCGGGTCGACCTGCACACGCACGGCGTCGAGCTTGCGCGCCGACCGCACGCGCTGGAGCTCCAGCAGCGCCCTCGACAGGTCGACCCCCCGGGCCCTCGGCACCCGCACGACGACCCGGACCTCGTCGTCGTCGACCGGGACCGGCCCCAGGGTCTCGGCTCCCTCGGGCGGCGCGAGGAGGGTCAGGGCGTCGTCGACGGCTCCGGGCTCCCCGGTGATGGTGGCGAGCCGGGATGCAGGCGGAAGGTGGGCAGAGGCGCGTTCGTCGGCCTCGCGCGCCGCGAACCCGCCGGGATCCCAGCGCACCAGCGCCTGCAGACCGGGATACGCCGGGTCGCCCACCGCGACCGCCCGGCCGCCAGGCCGCACCAGGCCGATCGCGTTGGCCCAGCGGCGGAAGGCCTCCTCGCCGGTGCGGAGGTCGGGGCGTGCCAGCATCAACCAGGCGTCGAGGAGGACGACGGCGGCGTAGCCGCCCTCGGCGACGGGTTCGGCACCTGGTGTGGCCACCACGATCGCCGGCTCCGGGCCGACCTCGGCGAGCACGGTGTGGGTCGAGGACGACGTCCGCACCGGCGTGGACGGGAAGGCGCGGCCGAGCTCCTCGGCGGTGCGGGTTTCGCCGACGACGGGTGCCCGGAGGCCGCGGTGGCCGCAGACCGCGCAGGCCCACGTCGGGTGATCGGTGCCGCACCACCCGCACCGCGGAGCCGCGGCCGCCCGCGGGATGGACAGCGGTCCCTGGCAGGCTCCTTCGACAGCAGGGCAGCGAGCAGCCGTGCGGCACCGCTCGCAGGCCAGCGCGGCGGCGTAGCCGAGGCGGGGCGTCTGCACCAGCACCGGGCCGGCTGCCAGCCCGGAGCTGACGACGTCGTGCACCGCCGACGGCATGCGCGTGGCGCGGGCGAACGGGTCGCGCGAGAGCTCGGCGTCACTCGCGCCGGCCACGCGCACCGTCACACGGTCGCGCAGCCGCTCGCGGGGCACGCCCAGCTCGTGCGCCCAGCCCGAGCGCAGCAGCTGGTGGGCCTCGACCGAACGCGCGAAGCCGCCCAGGACGGCGGCGGTGCCCTCCCGCTCGGCGCGGATGAGTAGCGTCTCGCGGGTGTGCGGGTAGGGCGCCCGCGGCTCGGCGTGGAGGTCGTCACCGTCGTCCCAGATCGCGACGAGTCCCAGGTCGCGCACGGGTGCGAACGCCGCCGCCCGGGTGCCCACCACCACGCGGCGCGCACCCCGGGACACCGCCAGGAAGTCGCGGTAGCGGCGGGCCGGTCCGGGCTGTGCGGTGAGCGTGACGTGGTGGCCCTCCCCCAGGACCGCCGTGAGCGCCCGGTCGAGACGGGCGACGTCCCTGGCGTCGGGCACGCACAGCAGCACTCCGCGCCCCGAGCCTGCGTACGTCGCGGCGGCAGCATGGGCGAGCAGCAGCGCCCAGTCGTCACCGGGTGGCGTCGCCCACACGGCCCGCGGGGACTCGCCGGCCGCGAGGCGCCGGAGGAACGCCTCGGCCTGCGGGTGCTCGGACCAGGCGGCGGCGGCCGCCGGGGCGTCGTACGGCGAAGGGGATGCGGTCGGGGCCGGCTCGGCGCGCTCGGTGGCAGCGTGTCGTGGTGGCACGGCCAGGCGCAGCACGTCGCTGCGGGTGCCGGCGTAGCGGGTGGCCAGGTCGCCGGCCAGGGTGGCCACGGCCGGGCTGAGCACCGGCTCGGCGCTGACCACCCTGCGCAGAGGTGCCAGCCGCCCCGGGTGGTCGGACTCGCCGTCGCGGGCCAACAGGAAGCCGGCGACCTCCTGGCCGGCGAAGCGCAACCTGACCCGCGCGCCGGGCACGGCGGCGTCAGCCATCGCCGACGGCACGAGATAGTCGAAGGTGCGGTCGAGGTGGGCCAGCGGCACGTCGACCAGCACCCGTGCCACCGGGTCGACCGCGGCCGGCTCGGCCGCGGCAGCCTTCGCGGCGCGCCGCCTGGTCGCCGTCGAACGCGAGGCCCGGACCGTCTCCCTGAGCCCGGGCAGCGCCTCGGGCTGGTCGGGGTCACTCACGCGCGCATGTCTACCAGTGCCCTACCCCCGCGGCTGCAGACACCGATTCGTCAGAGATCTCCACGCTCTGAGGACCCTCAGGATCGCTGACGAATCGGTGCTGCCGCGTTACAGATGCCGCTTCGGGGACTGGCTGCCCATCAGGCCCAGGCCACCCGGGAACAGCACTCGGTAGAGCCGCGACGAGGTGCCCTTGAGCAGGAGCTTGTAGACGCCCTTCTTGCCTGTGGTGACCTTGTCGATCTTGACCCACTTGCCCTTCTGCTTCGTGAGCACCTTGAGGACCTTGCCCTTGAGGCCCTTGCTGCCCTTGAGCAGCTTGCCGGTCAGCACCGTCTTGCCGTTGGCCTTGTCGACCTTCAGGGTCGTCTCCGTGCCTTTGGCAGTGACAGTCGAAGACGGGCCGATGAACCCGGCGGCTCCGAGCGGCGAGACCGTGAACGAGTAGGTCTTGTTCTGCTTGAGTCCCTTGACCACGGCCTTGAGAGCCGAAGCCGCGACCGTCAGGGTCTTGCCGGACGTGCTGATCCGGTAGCCGGTGACGGCAGTGGGGTTCGTCGCCGGAGGCTGCCACTTCACCACGGCCTTGAACAGCTTGCCCTTGACCTTGACCCCCGTGGCGGCTGACGGCTGGGGCGTGGGGGGTGGGGGTGGGCGGTCGGCGTGACCGCCGCCGCACAGGTGTAGACCGAGAGGTCGTCCAGGAACCAGCCGTAGTCGTCGAACGACGAGTCGCTGCCGATCCGCCAGCGGAACATCACGTTCTGACCGGCCAGGGAGGCGAGGTTGGCCCGGCTGGAGCCGTAGCCGTTCCCCTCCCGAACGAACGCGGAGCGCCCGCCGAGCGGGTTGCCGAAGCCGGTTGCGATGGTGCCGGTGTAGCCGTTCGCGCCGCTGGGTCCGGCGAACAGCGACCCCGCGTCGGCCCAGGGGCCGCCGGCCCCACTGTTGGAGTACTCCACCACGCCTCCGTCGTACGCCGCCACTGAGTCGTCCTCGAACCCATAGGAGTGGTTGAAGTGCAGGTACGCGTTGGCCGGGATCGCCACCGGGTTGGTCATGCGGATGAAGGAGTCGCTGATCGTCGGTCGGTTGTAGCCCCACGCGTTCGTGTCGCCGCTGGTGGCGTACGTCGCGTCGAAGCCCTGGGCTGACAGCGGGTTCGGGTTCTGTGGGTATGACCACGCGTTGAGGCCGGAAATGGCCCCGGTCGTGTACTGGCCCGAGGGCGTCTCGAGGTTGTCGGCGAACACCGTCGAGAGCGGGCTACCACTCGGGCAGAGTGTCGCGCTGCGCGTCGGCGAGTTCGTCGGGTTCTGGTCCATCTCGGTGGCCACCACGATCTCGTTGACCTCGACGCAGTCCGCCGCGGTGATCCCATCGGTCCCGATCAGGTTGGTGCAGGCCTGACGCAGCGCATTGGCCAGGTCGGCGTAGTCGGAGCCGGAGACCAACATGCTCGTGTTGACCGTGTAGTAGATCCGGGCGGCCTTGGTGATGCCGAGGCCGGTGATCGTCTGGCCGTTGAAGCTGCCACCGTCGGCCATCAGGAAGGCGGCCTTGTTGTTCACACCGCTGTTGGAGTGGACGCCGCCGCCGTCGCCCTCGCCGGGGTCGGAGGTGTAGTTCGGGCTGAGCATCCGGTCGGGGTCGCCGAACGCCGGCGGGTCCTCCATGTCGCGGATCGCGCCGATGCCCGGGATGTCCTCGCCCATCAGCCACCGGACGCCGGGCAGTGTCGTTGCCGCCGCCGTTGGCCAGGTCGATGTACTCACCGAAGACGTCGGACATCGACTCGTTGATGGCGCCGGACTGCTGGTAGTAGAAGAGGCTCGAGCTGAAGTCGGTCACCCCGTGGGAGAGCTCGTGGCCGACCACGTCGTCCGCAGAGGCGAATCCGTCGCCGTACACCATCTGCGCGCCGTCCCAGAAGGCGTTCTCGTAGGGGCAGTTCGGCGCGTTGGGGCAGTAGTCGGTGGTCGAGGTCAGCGTCAGGCCCGCGCCGTCGAGGCTGTCGCGGCCGAACCGGGTGAAGAAGAAGTCGTAGGTGTCGCCGGCGTACTGGAAGGCCAGCTCCATGTCGTCGTCGTCGGCCGGCACCGGCGGGCTGGCCTCGGTGCGGTCCGGGGCGACGCACGGGTAGTCCGCCGCCACGACGTTGTTGGCGTCGCAGACCTCGCGGTCCTTGGCGTCGTGGATGGTCTCGAAGCTCAGCGCGACGCTGCCCGACGCGGCGTCGACGACGACACGCCTGCCGATGTCGGTCACGTTGCCAGCGCCCCGGACCTCGGTCACCCAGGCGAGCCGGGCCGACTGGAACGGCCCTGGCGCACTGAGCAGCCTGGGGTCGTAGAGCATCAGCTCCGGGGGCCGCGGAGGCGGCGAGGCCGGACGCCTTCACCTTCTCTTCCCTTGCCACGGCGGCAACCGCGGTGCGCCCGGCGGCGGCCGATGACACTGCGGGAATGGTCGACACCTTGCCGATCGGGCTCGCCTCGCCCAGGACGGACACCACGTCGTTCCCCGCGTCGAGGGTCACGACGAACTCACCCCCCAGCACGGGCACGCCCGAGAAACTCTGGCCGAGGCGGACAGCGGTTCCCCCGGTGGGGGTCGCGTGCGTCTCGAGCACACGCAGGTCGGACCCTCGCAGGCCGAGCTCGTCCGCGTGCTCGGCCAGGAAGGAGCGGGCCACCGTCGCCCCCGCGAGCATCGGCTCCGAAGCCGGAGTCGATCGGCTTCCCGGGTGTGGTGCCGATGAAGCCGACCTTGCCGGTCTCATCCTGGCGGTCCAGCCTCACCCCCACACCGAACTCATCCGCGCTGATGGGATCGGACGTCGCCTCAGCGGCCGTCCACAGCGGCCAGCTGGCCGCCTGCCAGTGCGAACGCCGCCAGCGCGGCCACTACGAGCTTCCGTCGCAGGTGCATGCTCATTCCCCGTCCGAGTTCCCATGGATGGAAACGGGGCCGGCCCGAGCAGGGCCACCCCCGCACGGGCACCCTAGTGCTGAAGCGGGCGCAACGCCATGGACCGAACGGATGAGATCAGACGCCGGCGGCCGCCTTCAGCGCGTCGGCACGGTCGGTGCGCTCCCAGGTGAACTCCGGCAGCTCGCGGCCGAAGTGGCCGTAGGCCGCGGTCTTGGCGTAGATCGGCCGCAGCAGGTCGAGGTCGGCGATGATGGCCGCGGGCCGGAGGTCGAAGACCGCGAGCACGGCCTCCTGGATCTTCTCGTCCGGGATCACGCCGGTGCCGTAGGTCTCGACGAACACGCCGACGGGCTGGGCCTTGCCGATCGCGTAGGCGACCTGGACCTCGCAGCGGCGCGCCAGGCCCGCGGCGACGACGTTCTTGGCGACCCAGCGCATGGCGTAGGCGGCGGACCGGTCGACCTTGGACGGGTCCTTGCCGGAGAAGGCGCCACCGCCGTGACGGGCCATGCCGCCGTAGGTGTCGACGATGATCTTGCGGCCGGTGAGGCCGGCGTCGCCCATCGGGCCGCCGACCACGAAGCGGCCGGTGGGGTTGACCAGCAGGCGGTAGCCCTCGGAGTCGATATCGATGTTCTCGAGCACCTTGTCGACGACGTGCTTCTTGACGTCGGTCTCGAGCGTGGCCAGCTCGATGTCCTCGGCGTGCTGGGACGACAGCACCACGGTGTCGACGCGGACGGGCCGGTTGTCGGCGTCGTACTCGATCGTGACCTGGGTCTTGCCGTCGGGCCGCAGGTAGTCGAGCGTGCCGTCCTTGCGCACGGCCGTGAGCCGCTCGGCCAGGCGCTGGGCGATGATGATCGGCAGCGGCATCAGCACGTCGGTGTCGTCGCAGGCGTAGCCGAACATCAGGCCCTGGTCACCGGCGCCCTGCTTGTCCATGGCGTCCACGGAGCCGGTGCGGCTCTCGTGGCCGCTGTCGACGCCCTGGGCGATGTCGCCGGACTGGCCGCCGATCGCCACCATCACGCCGCACGAGTGACCGTCGAACCCCTTGAGCGACGAGTCGTAGCCGATCTCGAGGATGCGCTCGCGGACCTTCTGCTTGATGTCGACGTAGCCGGTCGTGGTCACCTCGCCGGCGACCACGACGAGCCCGGTCGTGAGGAGGGTCTCGACGGCCACGCGGCTGTGAGGGTCCTGCTCGATCATCGCGTCGAGCACCGAGTCGCTGATCTGGTCGGCGATCTTGTCGGGGTGACCCTCGGTCACCGACTCGGAGGTGAAAAGGCGTCCGGACACGGTGTGCTCACTCCTGTGTTGCTGGCCAGCTTTGCTGTTTGGTCACCGAGACTGCGCAGGCAGGGTAGCGGCCATGAGCGTCCGTTACGGCATCCGGCGCCACTACTTGGTCCCAGATGGCGTGGGCCAGAGCGGCCTTGGAGCCGAGAGGTACGTCGACCACGGCGCCGTCGGCGGCCAGGATCACGGCCTGGTTGTCCGGAGCACCGAAGACCGCGCCGCCGCTGACGTCGTTGACCACGAGCAGGTCGCAGCCCTTGCGCGCCAGCTTTGCCCGCCCGAGCTCCAGCACCGTCCCGGAGTCGTCGCCCGTCTCGGCGGCGAACCCGACGATGACGGCTCGCTGCGCGGACCCGGTCGGTGGACAGCTCGTGCAGGATGTCGGGGTTCTGGGTGAGCTCCAGGCTCGGGGCGCTGCCGTCGGCGGCCTTCTTGATCTTGGTCTCGCTGGCGGAGACGGGCCGGAAGTCGGCCGGTGCGGCGGCCATCACCACCGCGTCGGCACTCGCCGACGGCCGTGAGCGACCGCGTCGCGGAGCTCGGCGGTGGTCTCGACGCGGACGACCTTCACGCCCGCCGGGTCGGGCAGCGAGACGTTGGCAGCGACCAGGGTGACCTCGGCGCCCCGGGAGGCGGCGGTGCGCGCCAGCGCATAGCCCTGGAGCCCCGAGGACCGGTTGCCGAGGAAGCGGACCGGGTCGAGGTACTCGCGGGTCCCGCCGGCGCTCACCACGACCGAGCGCCCGGCGAGGTCAGGGTCAGCGGTGCCGCGCGCGAGGATCTCGGTGCAGACCTCGAAGATCTCCAGAGGATCTGGCAGCCGGCCCTTGCCGGAGTCGGCGCCGGTCAGACGCCCCTCCGCGGGTTCGATGACGACCGCGCCCCGCTCGCGAAGGGTGGCGACGTTGGCGGCCGTGGCGGCGTGCTCCCACATCTCGGTGTGCATCGCCGGCGCGAACACCACCGGGCAGCGGGCCGTCAGCAGGGTGTTGGTGAGGAGGTCGTCGGCCAGCCCGTGGGCGGCCTTGGCCAGCAGGTCGGCCGTCGCGGGCGCCACCACGACCAGGTCGGCGGACTGCCCGATCCGCACATGGGGCACCAGGTGCACGTCGTGCCACACCTCGGCCGAGACGGGCTTGCCTGACAGCGCGGCCCAGGTGTCGGCCCCGACGAAGCGCAGCGCCGCCGCGGTCGGCACCACCGTGACCTCGTGGCCGGACTCGGTGAAGCGACGCAGCAGCTCGCAGGCCTTGTAGGCGGCGATGCCGCCGGAGACCCCCAGGACGACGTGGGGCACGACGTGTGGCCGGGAGCTCGCAGCGGTCCCGGCCGTCACGTCGGTGGTCATGGGGACCTCAGCGCCAGTTTCCGGGCCGGTGGTCCGGCGTCACTTGTCGCCGAAGTCGGCGTCGAGGGTGGCCGCCTGGCGGGCCTGCTCCTCGGCGGCCAGCTCGGCCGGGTCGACGTCCTCGCAGGTGAGCAGGTCGTCGTTGATCTCGCGCAGCGCGATCGACAGCGGCTTCTCCTGCACGTGGGTGTCGACGAGCGGGCCGACGTACTCGAGCAGACCCTCACCCAGCTGGGAGTAGTAGGCGTTGATCTGGCGGGCGCGCTTGGCGCTGTAGAGGACCAGCTTGTACTTGCTGTCGGTCTTGGTGAGCAGGTCGTCGATCGAGGGGTTGGTGACGCCCTCGGCGGCGATGTCGGGTGCAGACACGCAGGAGCCTCGCAATGAGTAGTGGATGGGTCGCACCGACGAATGACACAGCGTCTAGCGGTCGGCGACCTCTGAGCAGAGCAAGGCTACCAACTCCTCCGCGGCAGCGTGAACTTCGTGGTTGACGATCGTCTCGTCGAACTCGGCCTCGGCCGCCAGCTCGTCACGTGCAGTCTCGAGCCTGCGCTCGCGCTCCTCCTCGGACTCGGTGCCCCGTCCCACCAGCCGGCGGATCAGCTCGTCCCACGACGGGGGCATCAAGAACACGAACAACGCCTCCGGCATCCGCCGGCGCACCTGGCGGGCACCTTGGAGGTCGATCTCGAGCAGAGCCCGACGTCCGTCGGCCAGGGCCTCCTCTACCGGCTTGCGCGGGGTGCCGTAGCGAGCGGCCTTGTGCACCACCGCCCACTCGAGCAGCTCGTCGTCGGCGACCATCCGGTCGAACTCCTCGTCGGAGACGAACCAGTAGTGGACGCCGTCCTGCTCACCGGGCCGCGGAGGGCGGGTCGTCACCGACACGGAGATCCAGATCTCCGGGTGGTGGCGGCGTACGTCGGCCGCCACGGTGCCCTTGCCGACGGCGGTCGGTCCGGCGAGGACGGCGAGGCGTGAGCGGGTCACTCGGGTCGGTCAGCCCGTCGGCCGGGCAGTGTGTCAGTCATGGGGGGCGAACTCGCGCTCGAGCGCGGCCACCTGGTTGACGCCCAGCCCCCGGACGCGGCGGCTCTCGGCGATGCCGAGCCGCTCCATCATCTGGCGGGCCCGGACCTTGCCCAGACCTGGCATCGACTGGAGCAGGTCGACGACCCGCATCTTGCCGATGACCTCGTTGCGCTGGCCCTCGTGGAGGACGTCGGCGATGGAGGCGCCTGAGTTCTTCAGCCGGTTCTTGACCTCGGCCCGCTCCCGTCGCGACGCGGCCGCCTTGTCGAGCGCTGCCTGTCGCTGTTCGGGTGTGAGAGGAGGAAGGGCCACGGCTTCCCTTTCGGGTGATCGGACGAACCGGGCCAATCTAGTCAGGTTCGAGACGCCACAGCAATTGCGCCCCGAGGGAGGTTTCCGGCCACAACCCAACAGCAGAGCGGGAATCGGACGCTCGTCACAGGCTCAAGGGTGTGTGGCAGACATCCTTGGCCTGTTGCTGGACGGCGTCGAACGCCGCCACCACGGCGGGGTCGGCCAACGCGGTCCCGGCCGCCTCGATGCGCCGGCGCTGGTCGTCGGTCAGGTCCGCGGGCAGGTTCCCGGGCTCGTACGCCGCGGGGTCGACGCTCGCCTCACTCAACGCGTCGTCGAGCTCCTGCAGCGGGTCGAGGAAGGTCGACCAGTCGTCGCGGATGTCGTCGGGCGCCTGTCCGGCGAGGTCGTGGAAGCTCGGCAGTGCCTGCAGCAGCGCCGCCGGGGACCCGGACGCGGTCACGTCGGTGATCTCGGCCTGGTGTTCCTCGACCGCGGCGCAGTAGTCCTGACCTCCGCACGCGCCGAGCCCCACGGCAAGAGTCAGCATGAGCGCCAGGGCGGCGGTGAGTGAGGGCCGCTTTCTACCCCGCGGCGGTGACTGAGGGTCGGTTCCTGGCAGGCGAATGGGCCCTGGTCCACCGCCGCCCACCGGCAACGGGCCCTCACTCACCGCCCGACGCCTCACGCCAGGAGGGCGCGGAGCTCGGCGTTGGTGCGCCGGGCCGCGTCGCGCATCGCAGCGGCGTCGGGGCCGGCGCGCAGCAGCGTGCGAGAGGAGCTGGGCAGCACGGCCGGGAGCGCCGAGCCGAAGATCCGCGGGAGGTCCGCGGCGGTGCCGCCCTGGGCGCCGTACCCGGGTGCCAGCAGCGGGCCGTTGACGGCGAAGTCCTCGCCCGTGTCGCCGACCGTCGCGCCGACGACGGCACCGAAGGAGCCCAGCGGTTCGGCACCTGCGTTCAGGGCGCGCAGGTGGTCGAGGATCGTGCCGGTGACCGTCTGGCCGTCGTCCACGCGGGCCGCCTGGACCTCCGGCGCCTCCTTGTTGGACGTGCGGGCCAGCACGAAGAGCCCGGCGTCGTGCTTGCGGGCGGTCTCGACGAACGGCTCGAGGGAGCCGAAGCCCAGGAACGGGCTGACGGTGATGGCGTCGGCGGCGATCGGGCTGGCCGGGTCGAGATAGGCCTCGGCGTACGCCTGGCTCGTCGACCCGATGTCGCCGCGCTTGACGTCGAGCAGCACCAGCGCGCCCGCCTGGTGCGCGGTGGCGATGACCCGCTCGAGCACGGCGACCCCACGGCTGCCGAAGCGCTCGAAGAACGCCGACTGCGGCTTGACCACCGCGACCTCCGGAGCCAGGGCTTCGGTGGCGCCGAGGGCGAAGCGCTCCAGACCGTCGACGGAGTCGTCGAGCCCCCAGTCGTGCAGCAGCGCGGCGTGCGGGTCGATCCCGGCGCAGAGCGGGCCGCGGGCCGCCGCGGCGGCATGGACTCGGGCTCCGAAGGTCATGCGAGCTCCCCCAGCGGGTCGTCGGTCAGGTCGTCGATCATTCTGGCAACGGTCGTGGGCCGGTGACGTGGACGGGACCGGTCACGGCCAGATCACAGGCCTGCGGCGATCCGGCGCGGCCACCACGGCCCGCCGTAGACGAAGCCGGTGTAGGCCTGCACCAGGGTCGCTCCCGCGTCGAGCCGCGCGCGGGCGTCGTCCACCGTGGAGATGCCCCCCACGGAGACGAGGGTCAGGTCACGGGCCACGGTCTTGCCCAGCAGACGCAGGACCTCCAGGGAGCGCTCGGCCAGCGGCGCGCCCGACAGGCCGCCGGGGCCGATGGCGTCCACCTCGGTGGCGGGGGTGCGCAGGCCGTCGCGGGAGATCGTGGTGTTGGTGGCGATGATGCCGTCGAGCCGGAGGTCGAGGGCCAGTCCCGCCACGTCGAGCACGTCGTCGTCTGCCAGGTCCGGCGCGATCTTGACCAGCAGCGGGACCTCGGCCACGCGGCGTACGGCCTCCAGCAGCGGCCCGAGCCGCTGCGACCGCCTGAAGGCTGCGCAGTCCCGGGGTGTTCGGCGAGCTCACGTTGACGACGAGGTAGTCGGCCAGCGGTGCGAGCAGGCGGGCCGACTTCTCGTAGTCGGCGATGACGGCAGGTTCGTCGTCCTCGGGCACGGCCTTGGTCTTGCCGATGTTGACCCCGAGTACGACGTGGTGCCGGTCGGCGCCGATGGAGTCGGCCCGCCGGCGCAGCCGCGCGGCCACCGCCTCGGCACCGTCGTTGTTGAAGCCCATCCGGTTGACGATCGCGTGGTCGGTGGGCAGCCGGAACAGCCGCGGCCGCGGGTTGCCGGGTTGCGGCTCGCCTGTGACCGTGCCGACCTCGACGTGCCCGAAGCCCAGCGCTGCCAGCGCGTCGATGCCGACGGCGTTCTTGTCGAACCCGGCCGCCAGGCCGAGCGCCGACGGGAAGGTCAGGCCCATGGCGTTCACGGGCCGGGTCGCCGGGCCGGGGTACATCCGCGTGAGCGCCGCTCGCCGCGCGGATGCCGGCGAACCCCAGGTGGTGGGCCCTCTCGGGGTCGATCCGGGTGAGGACGTGGCCGAACAGGGCGTCGTACGCGCTGGACGTCATACGTTCCGGTCGCTCTGGCGACCACTTCGCATGACGTCCCATCAGCGACCCAGGTCCTTCGCCCAGTCCTGGAGCGACCGGACGCCGATGTCTCCGCGGAGCAGGGCCTCGATGCCCTGGACGGCGGCGCCAAGGCCCTGCACGGTGGTGATGCACGGGATGTCGGCGCCCACCGAGGCGGTGCGGATCTCGTAGCCGTCGACGCGGACCGACCCGCCCGCGCCCGACGAGCCGTGGGGCGTGTTGATGACCAGGTCGATCTCGCCGTCCTGGATCAGCTGGACCGTGGTCTTCTCGCCCTTCGGGCCCGGCCCGTCGAAGTGCTTGCGGACCACGGTCGCCTGGACGCCGTTGCGGCGCAGCACCTCGGCCGTGCCCTGGGTCGCCAGCACCTCGAAGCCGAGGTCGGCCAGCACCTTCACCGGGAAGATCATCGACCTCTTGTCGCGGTTGGCCATCGACACGAACACCCGGCCGGTGGTCGGCAGCGACCCGAACGCCGCCGTCTGGGCCTTGCTGAACGCGCGCCCGAAGTCGGCGTCGAGGCCCATCACCTCACCGGTCGAGCGCATCTCGGGGCCGAGCACGGTGTCGACGTTCTTGCCGTCGGGGCGACGGAACCGGTTGAACGGCATCACCGCCTCCTTGACCGCGATCGGCGCGTCGGCCGGCAGCGTGCCGCCGTCGCCCTCGGCGGGCAGCAGTCCCTCGTCGCGCAGCGACTTCGATCGGAGTCGCCGAGCATCACCCGGGCCGCCGCCTTGGCGAGCGGGGTGGCCGTCGCCTTCGAGACGAACGGCACCGTGCGCGAGGCGCGCGGGTTGGCCTCGAGGACGTACAGCACGTCGGAACCCAGGGCGAACTGGATGTTGATCAGGCCGAGCACGCCGACTCCGCGGGCGATGGCCTCGGTCGCCTCGCGGATCCGCTCGATCTCGCGCGCGCCCAGGGTGATCGGCGGCAGCGCGCACGCGGAGTCGCCGGAGTGGATGCCGGCCTCCTCGATGTGCTCCATCACCCCGCCGAGGAACAGCTCCTGCCCGTCGAAGATCGCGTCGACGTCGATCTCGACGGCGTCGTCGATGAAGCGGTCGACCAGCACGGGGTGCTCGGGGCTGATCGCCGTGGCGCGGCCGATGTAGCCCTCCAGCGCCTCGTCGTCGTACACGATCTCCATGCCGCGGCCACCGAGCACGTACGACGGGCGGACGAGCACCGGGTAGCCGATCTCGGCCGCGATGGCCGCCGCCTCGTCGTACGACGACGCCATGCCGTGCTTGGGTGCCGGCAGGCCCGCCTCGGCGAGCACCCGGCCGAACGCGCCGCGCTCCTCGGCGAGGTGGATCGCCTCGGGCGGGGTGCCGACGATCGGCACGCCCGCGTCGGCGAGCCCCTGCGCGAGGCCCAGCGGGGTCTGGCCGCCGAGCTGGCAGATGACGCCGGCGATCGGTCCTGCCTGCCGCTCGGCGTGGACGACCTCGAGCACGTCCTCGAGCGTCAGCGGCTCGAAGTAGAGGCGGTCGGAGGTGTCGTAGTCGGTGGAGACGGTCTCGGGGTTGCAGTTGACCATCACGGTCTCGTACCCGGCGCCGTCGGCGCCCAGCGCCAGGGAGGCATGCACGCAGGAGTAGTCGAACTCGATGCCCTGCCCGATCCGGTTGGGACCGCTGCCGAGGATGATCACCGCCGGCTTCTCACGCGGCGCGACCTCGGTCTCCTCGTCGTACGACGAGTAGTGGTACGGCGTCGTGGCCGCGAACTCGGCGGCGCAGGTGTCCACGGTCTTGTAGACGGGCCTGATGCCGAGGGCGTGCCGGACCCCGCGGACGACGTCGGCGCTCATCCCGCGGATCTTGCCGAGCTGCTGGTCGGAGAAGCCGTGCCGCTTGGCCAGCCGCAGCAGCTCCGGAGTCAGCTCGGGGGCCGCAGTCACCTCGGCGGCCACCTCGTTGATCAGCATCAGCTGGTCGACGAACCACGGGTCGATGGCGGTGGCCTCGAAGACCTCCTCGGCCGTCGCGCCCGCACGGATGGCGTCCATGACGTCCTTGAGCCGGCCGTCGTGGGGCACGCGGGCCTTCTCGAGCAGCGACTCCTTGTCGAGCTCCACCCACTCCTGGTGCCAGTCGAACGGCGCGTCCTTGCTCTCGAGCGACCGCAGCGCCTTCTGCAGGGCCTCGGTGAAGTTGCGGCCGATGGCCATCGCCTCGCCCACGGACTTCATGTGCGTCGTGAGGGTCGGGTCGGCCGCCGGGAACTTCTCGAACGCGAACCGCGGCACCTTCACCACGACGTAGTCGAGGGTGGGCTCGAAGCTCGCCGGCGTGCTCTGCCCGTCTTCCCGGATGGTGATGTCGTTGGGGATCTCGTCGAGGGTGTAGCCGATCGCCACCTTGGCCGCGATCTTCGCGATCGGGAACCCGGTCGCCTTGGAGGCCAGGGCGCTGGACCGGGAGACGCGCGGGTTCATCTCGATCACGACCACGCGGCCGTCGCGCGGGTTGACCGCGAACTGGATGTTGCAACCACCGGTGTCGACGCCGACCGCGCGGATGATGCCGATCGAGAGGTCGCGCAGGTGCTGGTACTCGCGGTCGGTCAGGGTCATCGCCGGAGCGACGGTGATCGAGTCACCGGTGTGCACGCCCATCGGGTCGAGGTTCTCGATGGAGCAGACGATCACCACGTTGTCCTTGCGGTCGCGCATGACCTCGAGCTCGTACTCCTTCCAGCCCAGGATCGACTCCTCCAGGAGCACCTCGGTGGTCGGGCTCGCGGCCAGGCCGGCGCCGGCGATGCGGCGCAGGTCGTCCTCGTCGTACGCCATCCCGGAGCCGACGCCGCCCATCGTGAACGACGGCCGGACGACCATCGGGTAGCCGAGCTGGCCGGCCGCCCCGAGGCAGTCCTCCAGCGTGTGGCAGATGACCGACCTCGCCACGGTGCCGCCGAGGCCCTCGACGATCTCCTTGAACTGCTGGCGGTTCTCGCCCCGGTCGATCGCCTCGATGGAGGCGCCGATCAGCTCGACGCCGTACTTCTCCAGGACGCCGCGCTCGGCGAGCGACGACCGCGCAGTTGAGGGCGGTCTGGCCGCCGAGCGTGGCGAGCAGCGCGTCGGGCCGCTCCTTGGCGATCACCTGCTCGACGAAGTCTGGGGTGATCGGCTCGACGTACGTCGCGTCGGCGAACTCCGGGTCGGTCATGATCGTCGCGGGGTTGCTGTTGACCAGCACCACCCGGATGCCCTCGGCCTTGAGCACCCGGCAGGCCTGGGTCCCGGAGTAGTCGAACTCGCACGCCTGCCCGATCACGATCGGCCCGACTGCCGATGACGAGGACGCTGTCGATGTCGGTGCGCTTGGGCATCAGGCGTCCCCTCCCTCACCCCTGGTTGAGGAAGGCGCGCCCTCCGGTGGCTGAGGAGTGCCGTCAAGGCCCGTCACGAAACCCCCGGAGTCCGCGGGTTTCGTGACAGGCGCTAGCGCGCCTGTCTCAACCAGCGGGGTGCCACCCATCAGGTCGCAGAACCGGTCGAACAGGTACGCCGCGTCGTGCGGGCCCGCGGCGGCCTCCGGGTGGTACTGGACCGAGAACGCCTTCAGCCTCCCGTCGGTCGTCCGCAGCTCCAGGCCCTCGACCACGTCGTCGTTGAGGCAGATGTGGGAGACCGTGGCGACGCCGTACGGCGTCTGCACCTTCTCGTCGAGCGGCGCGACCGGCCATTGGACCGCGAAGCCGTGGTTGTGGGCGGTGACCTCGACCTTGCCGGTCGTGCGGTCGATCACCGGCTGGTTGATGCCGCGGTGGCCGTAGACGAGCTTGTAGGTGCCGAACCCGAGCGCGCGGCCGAAGAGCTGGTTGCCGAAGCAGATGCCGAAGTACGGCAGGCCGCGCTCCAGCGCGCCGCGCAGCACGCTCGACCTGCCCGGTCGTGGCCGCCGGGTCGCCGGGGCCGTTGGAGAAGAACAGGCCGTCGGGCTGCACCGCGAGCACGTCGTCGAGATTCGCCGTGGCCGGGAGCACGTGCGTCTCGATGCCACGCTCACTCATCATCCGCGGGGTGTTCGCCTTGATGCCGAGGTCGAGGGCCGCGACGGTGAACCGCTTGGCCCTCAGGGCCGGGACGACGTACGCCTCGCTGGTGCTGACCTCCGCCGACAGGTTGGCGCCGGACATCTCGTCGGACGCACGCACGCGTTCGAGCAGCGCCGGCGCCGAGGTCTCGGTCGAGGAGATGCCGACCCGCATCGCCCCGCGCTCTCTCAGATGGCGGGTCAGGGCGCGGGTGTCGATGCCGCTGATGCCGACCACGCCCTGGTCGCGCAGCGCGTCGTCGAGCGACCGGCGGGACCGCCATGACGACGGCCGCCGGGCGGGGTCGCGGACGACGTAGCCGGCCACCCAGATCCGCGAAGACTCGGGGTCCTCGTCGTTCATCCCGGTGTTGCCGACGTGCGGGGCTGTCATCACGACGACCTGCCGGTGGTACGACGGGTCGGTCAGCGTCTCCTGGTAGCCGGTCATGCCGGTCGCGAAGACAGCTTCGCCGAAGGTCTCGCCGGGGGCGCCGTAGGAGTCGCCGTGGAAGGTGCGGCCGTCCTCGAGGACGAGCAACGCGGGTGCGGGGGCAGGCATTCGCTGCCGGACCTCCTTCTCCGCCTCACGGGACGGATCGTTAAAGGATGTCGCCATTAGTGAATCGCGGGCGACCTTACCAGCGCCCGACGCCGCTACTGTCACGCCATGGACGACACGGGACGGGTGTTGTCTCGGGCGCACGAGCTGGCGGCGGAGTTCCTGGCGGGGCTGGATGCGCGGCCGGTGTGGCCGAGGGCGCCCTTCGACGAGATGCTCAGTGCTTTCGACCTACCGTTGCCGGCCGAGGGTGCCGACCCCGTCGCGGTCGTCGAGGAGCTCGCGGCGACCGCCGACGCCGGGCTGTCGGGCAACGCCGGGCCGCGCTTCTTCGGGTTCGTCATCGGTGGCGCGCTGCCCGCCGCACGCGGCGCCGACGTGCTGACCAGCGCCTGGGACCAGAACGCCGGCATCAACTCGCTGACCCCCGCCGCGGCCGCGGTCGAGGTGGTCGCCGGCCGCTGGGTCGTGGACGCCCTGGGCCTGCCGGATGGGCTCGGCGGTCGGGTTCGTGACCGGCGGGATGATGGCCAACTACTCCTGCCTGTCCGCGGCCCGGCACGGTGCGCTGGCCCGGCACGGCTGGGACGTCGCCGCGCGAGGGCTCTTCGAGGCCCCACGCGTCCGCGTCGTGGTCGGCAGGTATCGGCACGACACCGTGGACCGCGCGGTGCGCTACCTCGGCCTGGGCCAGGACTCGGTGGTCGAGGTCGAGACCGACGACCAGGGCCGGATCTCGGTCCACCGGCTCGAGGCGACGCTCGGCGAGGGCGAAGGACCGACGCATCGTCTGCCTCAGCGCCGGCGAGATCCACACGGGAGACTTCGACGACTTCGTCGCCGCCATCCGGATCGCACGGCAGCTCGACGCGTGGGTGCACGTCGACGGCGCGTTCGGCCTCTGGGCCGCGGCCAGCCCGTCGTACCGCCACCTCACGATCGGGATGGCTGACGCCGACTCGTGGGCGACCGACGCGCACAAGACGCTCAACGTGCCCTACGACTCGGGCCTGGCGATCGTCCGCGACCCGACCGCGCTCTCGGCCGGCTTCGGCGTGGAGACCGACTACCTGATCGGTGACGCCAGCGACCCGATGTCGCGGACGCCCGAGTTCTCTCGCCGCGCGCGGGGCTTCGCCGTGTGGGCGGCGTTGCGCAGCCTGGGCCGCGACGGGCTGGCGGACCTGGTCGACCGGCTCTGCTCCCACGCCGCCGCCCTGGCCAAGGGCTTCGAGGGCATCGACGAGGTCGAGGTCGTCAACGACGTGGTCTTCACCCAGGTGATGTTCCGGCTCTCCACTGACGAGCGCACGGCTGAGCTGGGCCGCCGCGTTCTCGCCGACGGCACCTGCGTGATCACTCCCGCCACGTGGCAGGGGCGCCCCGTCCAGCGCTGCGCCGTCTCCAACTGGTCCACCACCGAGTCCGACGTCGACCGCACCATCGACGCCGTACGCCGCGTCGTCGCCGCCCTCTAACCCCGCGTTACAAGCGACTCACGCCGCCGGCAGGCCGACGAGGCGGGCGGACTCGTCGCGGAGGCGGAGGGCGAGGTCGTCGTCCTGGGCGAGCTTGGAGGGTCGCCGGGGAGTGAAGCGGTCGAAGTACTCGCCCGTGACCCCCTCGACGTCTGGTGAGACGGCCAGATGCGTCAAGGCCCTCCCGCCCTCGGCCGGCGAGAGCATCCGGCGCTTGGCGACGGCCAGGAAGGGCCGGGCGAACCACGGGGCTCCCGACCAGATGCCGGTGGCCACGCTGCCGGGATGCACGGCGTTCACGGTCACCCCGGAGGGAGCGAGCTCGGCCGCGAGCGAACGCGCGTACAACACGTTGGCCAGCTTCGAGCGCGAGTAGGCCCGCATGATCGAGTAGCCGTGCTCGAACCCGATGTCGTCGAGGTCGAGCGTGCCGCGGTAGTGCCCGACGGAGGTCGTGATCACCACGCGCGCCGGCGCCGAGCACCGCAGCCGCGGCTTGAGCAGCTCGGTCAGCAGGAACCCGGCGAGGTGGTTGACCTCGAACGTCGCCTCCAGGCCGTCGTCGGTGATGGTTCGGCGTGCGAACACCGTGCCGGCGTTGCTGATCAGCACGTCGATCCGTTCGAGCCGTTCGAGCAGGTCGCGAGCCAGAGCGCGAACGGAGTCGAGGGAGGCGAAGTCGGCGACGAACGTCTCGACCACGGGTGAGCCCGCCGCTCGCACGGCCTCCGCCGCATCGGCCAGGCGCACCTCGTGACGGCCGACGAGCACCAGATGGTGCCCGTCGGCGCCGAGCTGGAGCGCTGACTCCAGCCCGATCCCGGCGGAGGCGCCGGTGACGACGATCGTCCTCACCGGAGTTCCAGGCTCAGAAGGTGATGCCGCGGGCGGCGAAACGTTCCTTCACCAGCTGCGCCGCGGCAGCTCCGTCCCGAGCCTGCGCCTTCTCGTACGTCGCCTTGGCGGCCGCCGAGAACGACGTACCGATCGCGTAGCCGAACTGCGAGTCGATCAGCGTCGTGTCCCACGCCGCCGAGGTCTTGCCGAGGCCGAGGTACCCCTGGCGGATCTCCCACAGCGCCTGGCTCCAGACCTGGCTGCGGAAGTGCACGCCGCCCTCGACCGTGGCCTGCAGGTTCCGGTCGAAGCGCCGGATGCAGTGAGGGGCGCTGGTGTAGGACGTGGAGTCCCAGTCCATCGGGCACGCCGGGTTCGCCGCGACGTCCCAGCCGTACTGGGCGGCAGCGGCGAGGCCGACCGTCACCGCCAGGTAGTCGCCGAACGACTCGCCGATCGCGCCGGCGTCCGGGCTGCCGCCGTACCCGGGTACCTGCGACTCGTGCACGGCGTGGCCGTACTCGTGGACGATCACCTCGGCGTCCTCGGCGTCGTCGACCCCGCCCTTGCCGAGCCGGATCCGGAACGGCTTGTCGGTCTGGTAGCTGTTGTCGCCGCCGAACTGGTTGATCTTCACCGAGAACGGCTGCTTGATGATGCCCGGCAAGGTCGACCCGAAGCCCAACGACTGGAGGTACTCCTGGGCCTGGTTCACCCAGAAGTACCCCATCACCTGCTCGAACTGGTCCTGGTCGCGGGTGTAGAAGTACTCGCCGGTCTGGGAGTACGCCGGCGTCCCGGTGGCCGACTCGACCACGACCCACTTGCCTCGCAGGTAGCCCGAGCCGTCGAGGTTGCGCAGCGGTACCTCCGCGTACGCCGAGTCCGGCACTGCCGACCGGGCGTCCTTGTCGTCGGTGAGCGACTGGTCGTCGCTCGACTGCACGGGGTTGACCCATGAACACGTGGGCAACCGCTTCTTCCAGCCCCGGGTCCGGCTTGGCGTTGGTGGCAGGTGCCAGGGCGATGGTGCCGGTTGCGGCGGTGGCCGTCACGGCAAGGAGGGCGAGGGCGCTGCGGGTCGTCACAGGAAGTCTCACGGCGAGCAACCTAACCCGGGCCGTTCGGCGAGATCGACCTCCGGGCCGGAATTTTTACGGCCGCGTGCGGGTCAGAAACGCCCGCCTTTGCGGAGCGGCCACGGCCGGCCGTCGGGATCCTGGAGCACCCGGAGCGGCAGGCGCGCCCAGACCCGGGTGCGCAGCGGAAGGTCCGGGACGTCCAGGCGCCGCAGCCGCCCGGGCGGGCGCGGCCCGAGCCGCCCGCGGGCGTGCCAGGCCTCCAGCGCGTCGGCGCACGCGGCGTACGTCGCCACCATGTCCTCGGGCTCGACGCAGTCGGGCACCACCTCGCGGAGGTCCCGCCCGTCGTCGGGCTCGTCGAGCTCATGGAGGCGGCCGAGGTGCTCTGCGGCCAGCCGCAGCCGCAGCGCCTGGGCGTAGGGGCTGGCGCTCCCGCCCGCGCGGTCCACCACGGCAGCGGTCAGCTCGGAGTCGTGCGTCCAGGACCGTCGGTTGAAGTTGTCGGAGCCGGTGGTGGCCCAGACGTCGTCCATCACGCAGACCTTGGCGTGCACGTAGATCGGCGTGCCGAGCTCGTTCTCGAGGCCGTACGCCGCGACTCGCCCGGGCGCCGCCTCCATCAGGTCGCGGATGGCCCGCTGCCGGCCGAGCAGCTGGGGCGTGCGCGAGGTCCCCTCCAGGTCGGGGAGCAGAGGCAGCACGCAGACCAGGTGCAGCCCCGGGTTGTCGACCAGCGTGTCGAGGAACGTCGAGGCGACCTCGTTGCCCCAGAAGTACTGGTCCTCCACGTAGATCAGCCGCCGCGACCGCCTCGCCGCCTTGGCGTAGCCGCGGGCGACGCTGCGCTCGCCTCCCGGCGCGAAGGGGTAGTCCCGCGCCTGGCGCAGGTTGGGGTAGGTCCGCAGCAGCTGTACGGCGTGCGTGCCGCCGTCGGCGGCCGGAGGTGGCGGCGCCTGGGGCGGGAGCGGGTCGGGGGTGCGGTCGAGGCGGCGGAACTTGTCGGCGATCCAGTAGTCCGGTCGCCGGCTGAGCGGCGACGGGTCCTCCCAGCGTTCCCGGAAGGTGGTCTCCACGTCGTGGACGGCCGGGCCGGAGATCGCCACCATCGCGTCGTGCCACGGCGGCCGGTCGCCGTACTCGTGGGCGATGCGGTCTGAGCTCGGGTCACCCAAGGTGGCGGTGGTCGTCGCGTCGGGAGTGTGCCAGGTCGATGCCGCCGACGAAGGCGATGTCGCGCGAGGGGTCGTCGCGATGCCGGATCACCACGAACTTCTGGTGGTGCGACCCTCCGTTGCGCACGCGCATGTCGAGCAGCGCCTCGGCCCCCCGCTGCTGGAGCTCCTCGCCGAGCGTGCGGTTCTCGCGCGAGAAGAAGCCGATGCGGTTCCAGTGCGAGCGCCAGATCAGGCCGCGCACGTCGACGCCGCGCTCGTCGGCCCGGGCCAGCACCTCGACCACCGCGCTGTCGGGGTCATCGGCCACGAGCAGCTCGTCGGCGTCGCCCTGCCAGTCGGTGAAGTACACCAGGTCGCCCTCGCGGGTCGCCTCGAGCCGCTGGTGCAGCTCGCGGAAGTAGGCGACCCCGTCGATCAGGGGCCGGCACCGGTTGCCCTCCGACCACGCCGTTGCGGGGTGGACCTGGTCCACCCGCGTGGCGTCGTTGTCACGCTCGGCGCGGGTGAGGAACCAGTCGGTCACGTCGCCCACGCCTCCCGACCCTAGTCCCTCCCGTTCGAGTCGGGCTCCGGCTAGCCCGAGGCCGAGCGGATCGTACGGCGCCCGTTCAGCGCCGCCGCAGCCACCGGTCGTGCGAGGCGACGACGACGGCTCCGGGGCTGCGACCGAGGGCCTCCTCGATCTCGCCGGCGAGGGCGGGTGAGAGGTGGTTGGTCGGCTCGTCGAGCAGCATCAGGTCGGGGGCCCGCGCCACCGCGACGGCCAGTCCCAGCCGCCGCCGCTGCCCCACCGACAGCAACCCGACCGGCCGCTGGTGGTCGCGCGGGTGCACGCAGCCCGAGGTCGCGCAGCGCCGGAGCGTCCTCGCAGGCCGGCGACCGCGTCGGCGTACACCTGCGACGGCGCGTCGCGACGGGTCCGGGAAGACCACGTCCTGGGCCAGCTCGGCCACGCGACCGCCCACCGACGCGACCTGCCCGACGGTCGGCGCCAGCCGGCCCGGCCAGCACGCCGAGCAGGGTCGACTTGCCGGACCCGTTGGCACCCGTGACGAGCAGGTGCTCACCGGCCTCGACGTCGAGCCGGTCCAGGGTGAGCCGGCCGGCGACCACCAGGTCGCGGACCTGCGCCAGCCGGCCGCACCGCGCCTCGGCCGACGAGCGCCGCCGCGGAACGCCAGTGGCTTGGGTGGCTTGCGCACCTGGTCGCGCTCGGCGTCCGTCGAGCCGCCGCTGGGCGTCCCGCTTGCGCCGGGCCAGCGGTGCTCTCGCACCTTGGCGCCCTTGAACTTGTAGATGAACTTGTCGTTGTCGGCGGGCCCCGGTTGTGCGCGATCTGCGACGTCCCGATCTTCGTGGCCGCCCGCAGCCGGGCGAGCTCCTCCTGCTGGGCGAGGTATGCCTCCTCCCAGCGGCGCCGGGCGTCCTCGCGCGCGGCCGACGTAGTCGCTCCAGCCGCCGCCGAACCGCCGGCCACCGAGCCCGTCGGTCCCGAACGCCGTCGGGGTCGAGGTCGACCAGGTCGGTGCAGACGTCGTCGAGCAGCACCCGGTCGTGGCTGGCCAGCAGCACCACGCCCGGGAGGTCGATCAGGAACCTGGTCAGCACCTCGATCGCCTGCGTCGTCGAGGTGGTTGGTCGGCTCGTCGAGCAGCAGGCAGGCGGGACGGCGTGGTCATCACCGTCGCCAGGGCCAGCCGGGTCCGCTGGCCGCCCGACAGCGTGCCGACGCGGCGCTCGTGTGGTCGAGGCGCGCCGAGCCCGAGCTCGTGCGGCCGCGACCTCGGCCCGCCGGTCGGCGTCCCACGCGTCGTGGTGCGACGGCGTCCTCCAGGGCCGCGGCGTACGCCGCCTGAGCCGGCGTCGTCGTGGAGGTCACCGGCCAGCGGCTCGACCTGCGTGACCGCCTCCCGCAGCGGCCGCGAGGTCGCTGCGAGCACCTCGCCGACCGTGCGGTCGTCGCGGAACGGCGGCTCCTGGCCCGAGCAGCACCAGGTCGGCGCCCCTCGGGGCCTCGATGGTGCCGGAGACCCGAGCGGCGGCCGGCAGCCGGCCGGCCACCGCGCGCAGCAGCGTGGACTTGCCGGTGCCGTTCTCGCCGACCAGGCCGATCCGGCGGCCGGGCTGGGCCACGAGGTCGACGCCGGAGAGCGCCGTGCGGTCGCGGAAGGAGACGGAGAGGTCGCGGACGACGACGGCGGAGACGAGGCCAGACATGCTGGAGTCCTGACTGTGGGATCGAGAACTCGCCGGGCAGCGGCCGCGGGCGCGAGTCAGGTCAGGCGGTCATCCACATGATGGGTCGAGGGTACGTCAGAGCGACGCCTGTCGGACCGAAACCCTTATCCGTCGCGCTCGGCTGAAGCGTGAGGCCAGGATCTCGCGCAGCACGGGCAGCACCCGTTGGTCCTTGGGACGGTTGGCGGCCTGCTTGCTGCGGATGACGTCGGCGAGGGACGCCACCGGGACGACGAGCCCGAAGCACTCGACGTCTGCGGCGTCGGTCGCCAGGTCGGCGTAGCCGGTTGTGCCGTTCGGGACGAACGAGATGTCGAGGTCCCCGTGGGGTGTCACGAGGTTCCACACTCTCGACGGCCCCGAGGCTGTCGGCGTCGTGGGCGAACGGCGAGCCCCCCCTCCGACACCCTGGGTGCGAACCCCGGCTTCCAGCTCGTCCAAAGCCTCGGAGAGGCGAAGCGAGGTTGTCGGCGCTGCGCTCGGGCGTGATGTCGAGGTCCTCGGTGGGAAACGGCGACCCGTGGACAACGCCGGCCATTCCGCCGATCATCACGAACTTCACGTCATGGTCGAGCAGCACCCGCAGGAGGCGCTCGGCGTCCAGATCGACCTCAGGCACTGCGCGCGCCTGCCTCCGCAGCTCGCGCATCTGCCGCGCGACTCGCTCCATGCGTCGCAACCGCTCGTCGCGGTCAGCCCTCGCAGACGCTGCGCCTGCGCCCAGTCGGACCCGTCCCGCTCCACGAGCATCACTTCGAGGTCGAGACCGCACAGCCGCACCAGCCGCAGCACGGTGTCGAACGACGGCGTCGAGCGCCCGGTCTCCAGCCGCGCGATCGCGCTCTGCGTCGTACCCGCGCGCTCCGCCAGCTCGCGCTGGCTCAGCGCGGCACGGCGCCGCGCCTCACGCACCAGGTCGTTCCCGATCCCTGCCATGCACGAAGCATAGCGAGTTCGCTATGTCTTAGGCGAGCTTGCCGTCCAGCACCGTGGCCTTCCCCCGCAGGAACGTCGCGACGACCCGGCCGGGCAGCTCCCGGCCGGCGTACGGCGTGTTGCGCGAGAGCGAGGCGGTCTCGGCGGCGTCGACCACCCGGGTCGCGCGCGGGTCGTAGAGCACCACGTTGGCCGGGGCGCCGTCCTCGAGCGGCCGGCCGTGGTCGCCGAGCCGGCCGATGCGGGCCGGAGCGGCCGACATCCGGTCGGCGACGCCGGCCCAGTCGAGCAGACCGGTGTCGACCATCGTCTGCTGGACGACCGACAGCGCGGTCTCGAGGCCGAGCATGCCGAACGCCGCGGCCGCCCACTCGCAGTCCTTGTCCTCGTGGGGGTGGGGCGCGTGGTCGGTGGCCACGATGTCGATGGTGCCGTCGGCCAGGCCGGCCCGCAGCGCCTCGACGTCGGCCGCCGAGCGCAGCGGCGGGTTGACCTTGTAGACCGGGTCGTAGGTCGCCGCGAGCTCGTCGGTGAGCAGCAGGTGGTGCGGCGTCACCTCGGCGGTGACGTTCCAGCCGCGGGCCTTGGCCTGGCGCACCATCTCGACCGAGCCGGCGGTCGAGACGTGGCACACGTGCAGCCGCGAGCCGACGTGGGCGGCGAGCAGGCAGTCGCGGGCGATGATCGCCTCCTCGGCGACCGCCGGCCAGCCCGCCAGCCCGAGACGGCCGGACAGCTCGCCCTCGTTCATCTGGGCGCCCTCGGTCAGCCGCGGCTCCTGGGCGTGCTGGGCGATCACGCCGTCGAACGCCTTGACGTACTCCAGCGCCCGCCGCATCAGCAGCGGGTCGCTGACGCACTTGCCGTCGTCGGAGAACACCCGCACCCGGGCAGCCGAGTCGGCCATCGCGCCCAGCTCGGCGATCTTCTCGCCCGCCAGACCGACGGTCACGGCGCCGACCGGGAAGACGTCGGCGTAGCCCGCCTCGCGCCCCAGCCGCCAGACCTGCTCGACCACGCCGGCGGTGTCGGCGACCGGCTCGGTGTTGGCCATCGCGTGCACGGCGGTGAAGCCGCCGAGCGCGGCGGCGTGGGTGCCGGTCTCGACGGTCTCGGCGTCCTCGCGGCCGGGCTCGCGCAGGTGGGTGTGGAGGTCGACCAGACCGGGCAGCGCGACCAGCCCGGCCGCCTCGACGACCTCGGCGCCGGCGGCGACCGCGTCGTCGTACGACGTCTGGATCACGCCGTCGTGCGAGCAGCAGGTCCTGGGGCTCGCCGCCGAGGACGGAGACGTTCCTGATCAGGTAGTCGGTCACGCGTCCGCTCCTTCGTGCTCGGTCGCCGGCGTCGCGTCTCGCTGCCTGCCGAGCAGCAGGTAGAGCACGGCCATCCGCACGGCGACGCCGTTGGTGACCTGCTCGACGATCACCGAGCGGTCGCTGTCGGCGACGTCGGCGGTGATCTCCATGCCGCGGACCATCGGCCCGGGGTGCATCACGATCGTGTGGTCCTGCAGAGCGGCCATCCGGCGGCCGTCGAGGCCGTACCTGCGGGAGTACTCGCGTGCGGTCGGGAAGAACCCGCCGTTCATCCGCTCGCGCTGGACCCGCAGCATCATCACCGCGTCGGCCTTCGGGATCACGCCGTCGAGGTCGTAGGACGTCTCCACGCCCCAGGTGTCGACGCCGACCGGCAACAGGGTCGGCGGCGCCACCAGGGTGACCTCCGCGCCGAGCGTCTGCAGCAGCAGCGCGTTGGAGCGGGCCACCCGCGAGTGCAGCACGTCGCCGACGATGGCGATCCGCTGGCCGTCGAGGGTGCCGCCGTTGCGCGGCCCGAGGTGGCGCCACATGGTGAAGGCGTCGAGCAGCGCCTGGGTGGGGTGCTCGTGGGTGCCGTCGCCGGCGTTGACCACCGAGGAGCGCACCCAGCCGGAGTGCGCCAGCCGGTGGGGAGCGCCGCTGGCGCCGTGGCGGATGACCACCGCGTCGGCGCCCATCGCCTCGAGGGTGAGGGCGGTGTCCTTGAGCGACTCGCCCTTCGACAGCGAGGAGCCCTTGGCCGAGAAGTTGATGACGTCGGCGGAGAGCCGCTTGGCGGCGGCCTCGAAGGAGATGCGCGTGCGGGTGGAGTCCTCGAAGAAGAGGTTCACCACGGTCCGGCCGCGCAGGGCGGGCAGCTTCTTGATCGGCCGGTCGGCCAGCGAGCGCATCTCGTCGGCGGTGCTCAGCACCAGCTCGGCGTCCTCGCGGGTCAGGTCTGCGGCGCTGAGCAGGTGGCGCTTCATCGGGCTCCCCCGATTCCGTGACCAGCGATGGCGACGGAGTCGACGCCGTCGATGGCTTCGAGACTCACCCGGACCCGCTCGGCGAGCGAGGTCGGGAGGTTCTTGCCGACGAAGTCGGCGCGGATCGGCAGCTCCCGGTGGCCGCGGTCGACCAGGACGGCGAGCTGCACGGCCCGTGGGCGACCGACCTCGGTCAGCGCGTCGAGCGCCGCCCGGATGGTGCGGCCGGAGTAGAGCACGTCGTCGACGAGGACCACGGTCTTGCCGTCGATGCCACCGGCTGGGATGTCGGTCGGCATCAGGGTCCGGGCCGGCTTCAGGCGCAGGTCGTCGCGGTACATGGTGACGTCGATCGACCCGACCGGGACGGTGACGCCCTCGACCGAGGCCATCCGTTCGGCGATGCGCTCGGCGAGGGGCACCCCGCGCGAGGGGATCCCGAGCAGCACCAGGTCGGTGGCGCCGCGGTTGCGCTCGAGGATCTCGTGGGAGATGCGGGTGAGGGCCCGGGTGATGTCACGGGCGTCGAGGACGGTGCGGGAGGCTTCCGTCGGCTCCGGAACTTGCTGCAGGTTGGGCGCACACGTGCGGCCTGACCTCCTTCTCCGCCTCACGGGACGGCTCGTTAAAGGATGTCGCAATCAGTTTCGCGTCGTCACCCTACACACGAGTCGCGCCGACCGTGTGAAACGCTGCCCGCGTGTCAGGCGCCCGCCGCTACGCGATCTCCGGCCGCGACCACACCGGCAAGACCACGATCTGCCACGCGGTGACCGCACGCGCTGCGGGCGCGGGGCGTGGACGCCCAGATGGTCGACGAGCAGTCGCGCCGCAGCGTGGCGCTCGCCGAGGGCCGCCGCGAGGTGGCCACGCAGCTCGACCTGTTCGCGCGGACGGTCGTCGTCGAGCTCGAGGTGGCCCGGTCCACCGAGGTGGTGGTGTGCGACCGCTCGCTCGTCGACATCCTCGCCTACACCGACCTGCTCCCCACGCCGGACGACCCGGCCGAGATGGCCATGTGCCGGGCGATGGACGCGTTCGCCGAGCACTACCTCGCGACGTACGACGCCATCTTCCTGCCCTCCTGGCGCCTCGAGGCCGCCGGCGAAGACCCGCTCCGCGCACCGGTCCGCCACCTCCAGGACGACCTCGAGGCCCACATCGAACGCCGCCTCGCGCCGTACGCCGACCGGGTCGTCCGCCTCGACGACCAGGCCACCGCCGTCGACGCCGTCGTCGCCCACGTCCTGCGCGACCGGGACCGCTTGTAACGCGGGGTTGTCGGTGTCGGCGCCCACCCGCACGATGAGCGCGTGCATGCACCCACCCGCCGTACCCTTCCTCGGCGCCGGCCTCGCCGGCGTCGCCGCCGCTGGCCTGACGGCCTGCGAGAGCGAGGCGCCGTCGGCCGACTCATCGCCCGGTCCAGGGGTCTCGACCAGCCCGGCCGGCGCCGGGTCGCCGACCACGTTGGCCGTCCCCGACTTCGACCCGGCCGACTGGGAGTCGGTGCGGGCGCAGTTCCCGCTCGACGCGGCGATGGCGCAGTTCGCGGCGTTCGTGCTCTCGCCCCACACCGCCCAGGTCGACGCCGCCGTCGACTACCACCGGCAGCGGCTCGCCTTCGACACCGAGCAGACCCTGCTCGAAGGGATCACCCTCGAGGACACCGTCCGCCAGGCCGCCGCCGACTACGCCGGCGGCGCGCCCGGTGACTACGCCCTCACCGACTCGACCACCATGGGCATCGCGCTGATGTACGGCGGCCTCTCGCTGCGGCCGGGCGACGAGGTGCTGACGACCACGCACGACTTCTACTCGACCGAGGACTCCTTGCGGCTGCTGGAGCAGCGCACCGGCGCCAAGGTGCGGCGCGTGAGCCTCTACGACAACCCCTGGGAGGCCACCGTCGACGAGATGGTCTCGCGGCTCGAGGCCGGGCTCACCGCGCGCACCAAGGTCGTCGCCGTCACCTGGGTGCACTCCTCGACCGGGGTCCGGCTACCCATCGAGGAGATCAGCATGGCGATCGGTGGTCGCGCGCTGCTCTGCGTCGACGGCGTGCACGGACTTCGGCGCCGTCGACGTCGACCTGCCCGACCTCGGCTGCGACTTCCTCGCAGCCGGCACCCACAAGTGGCTGTTCGGCCCGCGCGGCACCGGCATCCTCTGGGGCCGCAGCTTCGGGCCGCTGATCGAGCTGATCCCGTCGTTCTCCGGGTTCGCGAATGGCGCCCGCCTCTCCCCCGGCGGCTACCACTCCTTCGAGCACCGGTGGGCCCTGGACCAGGCGTTCGCCTTCCACCAGCGGATCGGCCGGGCGGCGGTCGTCCAGCGCACCGTCGACCAGGCGACGCAGCTCAAGGAGGGACTGGCAGCGATCAGCGGTCATCCAGGTCGTCACGCCCGCTCGACCCCGAGGTCTCGGCCGGCATCGTCTGCCTCGACATCCCCGGCCTGATGCCCGGAAACGGCGTCTTCTCGCTGCGCGAGGCAGGCATCGTGGCCAGCGCGACGCCGTACCACACCTCGTACCTGCGCCTGGGACCCTCCATCGTGACCACCCCCGAGCAGGTCGACGCAGCAGTCGAGGCGGTGGCCGCCCTAGTTTGATCCCATGCACCCGCACCGGCACCCACGAGCACACCGCCGACCCGCGCAACGACGACATCCTGATCTGGGTCAACGGCGAGCTCAGCCGACGCGCCGAGGCGGTGGTGTCGGTGTTCGACTCGGGCTTCGTGCTGGGTGACGGCGTCTGGGAGGGCATCCGCGTCTCCGGCGGGCACCCGGTCTTCCTGGAGCGCCACCTCGACCGGCTCTGGGAGGGCGCGAAGGCGATCGTCCTCGACGTCGGGATGAGCCGCGACGCGCTGACGGCGGCGATCTACGACACCATCCGCGCCAACGACATGACCGACGGCGTGCACATCCGGCTGATGGTGACCCGCGGCGTGAAGTCGACGCCCTACCAGGACCCGCGGATGACCCTCGGGCCGGCGACCGTGGTGATCATCGCCGAGCACAAGGAGCCGATGCCCTCGACGGTGACCGACGGCATCACCCTGTTCACCACGCACGTACGCCGAGCGACACCCGACACGCTCGACCCCAAGCTCAACGCCCACTCCAAGCTCAACGACATCACCGCGTGCATCCAGGCCTACACCGCCGGCGCCGACGAAGCGCTGATGCTCGACCCGCACGGCTTCGTGGCCACCTGCAACAGCACGCACTTCTTCTGCGTCGTCGACCCCGGACGGGCACGCGAGGGCCCCGAGGTGTGGACCTCCGACGGCCGGTTCTGCCTGGCCGGCATCACCCGCGCCAACGTGCTCCGCGTCTGCCGCGACGCCGGCATCACCGCACGCGAGACGACGTTCAGCCTCACCGACGTCTACTCCGCCTCCGAGGCGTTCGTGACCGGCACCTTCGCCGGCGTCGTGCCGGTCACCTCGGTCGACGGCCGCACCATCGGCACCGGCCGCCGCGGGCCGATGGTCGAACGGCTCCAGGGCCTGTACGCCGACCTGGTCGCGGCCGACGTACGGTCCCGGTCGGGTCATCGCTTCGTGACCACACGGGTCGCGATGTGGTCCGGGCCGCGCAACATCTCGACGGCCATGATGCGGGCCTGGGAGAACCGGCCCGACACCGTCGTGGTCGACGAGCCGTTCTACGCCGCACTACCTCGCCCGTACCGACGGCCCCGGGGGACCACCCCGGCCGCGACGACGTGCTCGCCTCCCAGCCGACCGACCCGGCCGCGGTCGTCGGCGGCCCTGCTCGCGCCGCTGCCCGACGACCTGCGAGGTGCAGTACGTCAAGCACATGACCCACCACCTGCTCCCGACGACGACCTGTCGTGGACTCGGCGGCGTTCCGCAACGTGCTGCTGATCCGCACGCCCGAGGAGGTCGTCGCGTCGTACCTCCGCTCGCGTGAGGCGTGCGAGCCCGAGGACATCGGCCTCCTCCAGCAGTTCGCCTCCTCGAGGCTCGCGCCAGCCGGCGATGCACCGCCCCGATCATCGACGCCGCTGATTTCCTGCGCGATCCCGAGTCTTACCTGAGATGGCTCTGCGACTGGCTCGGGATCGGGTTCACCGACCGGATGCTGTCGTGGCCCGCCGGGCCGCGCGACAGCGACGGGGTGTGGGCCCCGCACTGGTACGACGCCGTGTGGGCCTCGACCGGCTTCGAGCCCTACCGACCCCGCGACGTCCACCTGGACGCCGAGGGCGAGGCAGTCGCGGCGGCCTGCCGTCCGGCGTACGAGCGGCTGCACGCAGCACGACTCATCCTCTAGGAACAGGAGACGACACCGATGATCGACCCCACCCGCGCCTTCAACGGCTTCGCCGTGCCCGACATCGAGGCGGCCCGCGCGTTCTACGCCGACGTGCTCGGCGTCGAGGTCACCCAGGAGGCGACAACCTCCATGCTGCACCTCGGTGGCGGCACGCCGACCTTCGTCTATCCCAAGCCCGACCACCAGCCCGCGACGTACACGATCCTCAACTTCCCCGTGCCCGACGTGGAGGCCGCCGTCGACGACCTGACCGCCAAGGGCGTGACGTTCGAGCGCTACGAGGGCACCCCGGTCGAGACCGACGAGAAGGGTGTCTTCCGCGGCGGCGGGCCGCTCATCGCCTGGTTCACCGACCCCGCCGGCAACGTGCTGTCGGTCATCCAGCTCGACGGATAACCGGTCGCGCCACTCCCCGGGCTTGCCTAGGGTCTGCGCCATGGTGACGTACATGGTGATGGTGCGTCGTGTCCGGCCAGCGGTCGGGGCGGCCGGGCGCCGGGCGACCGCTGTGGGGATGGCACCCGCTTCGTGCTGACTGGGCCGAGCGGATCGTGGCCGGGTCCCCGGTCACCCGCCACGATGTCGTCTGTGACCTCGGGGCAGGTCTCGGGGCGCTGACCGCACCCCTCGCGGCGACCGGCGCGCGGGTCATCGCCGTGGAGCTGCACCCCGCCGCGTGCGGCCGCGCTGCGCGAGAGAGTACGCCGGCACGCCGGGTCGCCGTGGTCGAGCTCGACCTCCGCGACTTCACCTTCCCCGGCCGGCCCTACCGCGTCGTCGCCAACCCGCCGTACGCCGGGGTCAACGCGCTCGTTCGCCGACTGCTGGCCGACCGTCACCTGCTGTCGGCCGACCTGGTCGTCGCCGAGGGCGCGGCGCGGGGCCTGCTGCGCCAGTCACCTCGGATTCGCCTCGGCGAGCGGCTCCCGCGGCACGCGTTCGTGAACCCTCCACCCGGCTCCGCCCGGGTGCTGCGGATCCGGCGGTGAGTGGCGGTCGGTTTCCGTCGAGAAGACCAACCCTCACTCACCGCCCCTGCGAGGAAATCGGCCCTAGTCCACCGCCACTCAGGCGAACGGGTTCGGCGTGGCGCCGGGCAGCTGCGCGAGCAGCTCGCGGGCCTGGGCGGCGACCTTGTGCTCGACGAGGACCTCGTACTTGGTCGCGACGACCGACGTGACCGAGGAGAAGTCGCGCTGGCCGCGGGTCAAGGCGTAGCCGACCAGCGCCCAGATCACGCCGAAGAGCGCGCCGATCAGCACCGTCGAGAGGATCACGCCGAGACACCCTCGTCGGTGAAGAGCGCGAAGATCAGGCCGACGAACAGTCCCAGCCAGATGCCGGAGACCGAGCCCGCCGAGGGCGACCCGGCCGGTGGTCAGCCGGCCGGTGATCCGCTCGACCCGCTTGAGGTCGGTGCCGACGATCATGCAGTTCTCGACCGGGAACTCCTTGTCGGAGAGGAAGTCGACCGCCTTCTGCGCCGATGCGTAGTCGTCGTAGACGGCCAGCGACTGCGGGAACTGCAGCTTCAGCGGCGACGCCGTCTTGCCGGGCAGACCGGAGGACATGCTCATGCGCCCAGTCTGCCAGCGCCTCCCACTAGAGCGCCGTGGCCATCGCCGCGCAGACCGACAGCCAGGCGCGCCGGGTCTCGCGCGACAGCACGCGGTAGGGCACCACCGACCCAGGCACCAGGGCCGGGTCGAAGGGCACCCGGTGCACGCCGCGGGTGCGCTGGCCGTAGACCTCGACCAGGTCGCGAACCAGGCCGGCGTCGACCCGGTCGGAGGGGTCGGACAGCACCGCGACCGTCTTGTACTTCAGGTTGGGATAGCCGGCGTCCTGCAGGGCGTCGAGCATCCAGAGCCCGGAGTACCCGGTGTCCTCGCGCACGGTGCTGGTGACCACGAGCAGGTCGGCGGCATCGGCCGCGGCGAGCCAGTTCTCGGCGCGCATGTTGTTGCCGGTGTCGACCAGGATCATCCGGTAGAACCGCTCGAGCAGCCCGTGCACCTCGCCGAAGTCCTGAGCCCGGATGGTGCCGGTGACGCCGGGCCGCTCGTCGGAGGCGAGCACGTCGAAGTGCGCGTCGCCCTGGGACGCGCACGTACGACGCCAGGTCGCCGATCCGGGCATCGGCGCCGGCGAACTTGCCGAGGTCGTCGAGCAGCTCGCGAGTGGTGTTCTCGGTGGTTGCCGCGCAGGGCGCGGATGCCGAGGGTGCCGCGGGTCTCGTTGTTGTCCCAGGCCACGACGCCGCCACCCCGGACGGTGCCGAAGGTGTAACCGGCGGCGAGCACGCTGGTCGTCTTGGCCGCTCCGCCCTTGGGGTTGAGGAAGACGATCGTGCGGGGACCGTCGAGCACCCGCTGGACCGCGGTGCGCTCCTCCTCGTACTTGCGCTCGGCATGGGACCGCTTCGGCGCGATCACGCCGCCGGACCAGCGGGTCATCGCACCGCGCCAGCCCCAGGTGGCCGGCTGCCTTTCGGAGGGCACCTTCCCGCCGGTGCAGGAACTCGCCCGCGCTGGCCGCGGCGTGGCTCGGCGTGACGCGGGGAGGCGGACTCCACGGGTTCGTCAGGTGCTACGACGACCCGTGTCGCTCGGGATCGCGGTGAGTCGGGCTTGGTCTGGGGCCATGGGGGGGCTCCTTGGCTTCCGAGGGTGCCCCTCCACAGTAGAGGTATCGCGCCACTTGCGCATCAACCGTCTCAGGGAGCTACAGCTCCAGCTCCCTCAGCGCGTGCTCGAGCGCGCGGTGGTACGTCGGGTAGGCGAAGTGCATGGTCAGCAACGTGGCGACCGGGATCTCGGTGTGCACGGCCACCTCCAGCGCGGACAGGATCTCGCCACCTGCCTCCGAGACCACGCAGCCGCCGACGAGCACCCCGCGCTTGCGGTCGGCGACCAGCTTGATCAGGCCCTGCTCCTTGGCCAGCCACCCGCGCGCTCCGAGGTCCCCGCTGCCGACCGCGACGTCGATGCCCTGCTCGCGGGCGGCCTTCTCGCTCAGCCCCACCGAGGCGACCTCGGGCGAGGTGAAGGTGACGCGGGGTACCGCACGGTAGTCGGCCCACGGCCCGTCCTTGCCCAGCACGTCGCGAACGACGACGGCGCCCTGGTACATCGACACGTGCGTGAAGGCGCCCTTGCCCGTGATGTCGCCGATCGCCCAGAGCTTTTGCGCTTCTCGCCGGCGCGCATCCGCTCGTCGGTCTCGATCACTTGGAGGTCGTCGGGCAGTCCGAGGACGTCGAGACCGATGTGGTCGAGGTTGGCCTTGCGGCCGGCGGCCACCAGCAGCTTCTCGGCCCGGATCGTCCTTGCCGTCCACGCTCGAGGGTGAAACCGGCCGTCGTCGTGGGCTCACCGAGCCGACCGTCGCCCCGGTCAGCACCGTGATGCCCTCGTCGGCGAACGCCTTCTCGAGCAGCTCGGACGCCTCGGGCTCCTCGATCGCGACCAGGCGGTCGGCCATCTCGACCACGGTGACGTCGACGCCGTAGCGCGCGAACACCTGGGCGAACTCGCAGCCGATCGGCCCGCCGCCGAGCACCACGACGAGGCCGGGCAGCTCGGTCACGGCGACGGCGTCGCGGTTGGTCCAGTACGGCGTCCCCTGGAGGCCCTCGATCGGCGGCGCGGCAGGCTCGGTGCCGGTGTTGAGCACGACGCCCTTGCGGGCGGCGTACGTGGTGCCGCCGACGCGGACCCGGCCCGGGCCTGACGAGCACGCCCCTGCCGCGCACGAAGCGGGCGCCGTTGTCCTCGAGCCGCTTGACCGCGGCGGCGTCGTCCCAGTCGTCGGTGGCCTCGTCACGGATCCGCTTGGCCACGACGGCCCAGTCGGGCTCGACCCGCGGCGGTGCCGCCGAACTTCGGCGACCTGGCGCGCGTCGGCGATCAGGCGGGCGGCCGCGATCATCATCTTCGACGGGCACGCAGCCGTAGTAGGGGCACTCGCCGCCGACCAGTCGGTCCTCGACGCCGATGACGTCGAGACCCGGCGCGGGCGAGCTTGATGGCGACGTGCTCGCCGCCCGGTCCGAGGCCGAGCACGACGACGTCGACGTCGACGTCGACTCCTCGGGCGCCACCTCGTCGGGGGTCACTTGGACAGGTGCCGCGCCCGGGCGAAGCAGAACAGCCCGTAGCAGCCGATGCCGATGGCGATGACGCCCAGCAGGACAGGTCCGAAGGGCTGCTCCAGCACCGTGCGCAGCGCCTCGTCGAGCCCGCCGGACTTCTTCGGCTCGTGCTCGACCGCGGCGTAGATGAACAACCCGCCGACGATGGCGATGGCGATGCCCTTGGCCACGTAGCCGACCTTGCCGAAGCGGACGTACCACTTGCCGCTCTCACCGCTCTTGCCCTCGGCGTCGAGGTGCTCCTTGAACTTCTCGGTCAGGCCGCGCCGGACCAGGTTGGCACCGTAGGCGACGACGGCGAGGCCGATCAGGCCGACCAGCCACTGCCCGAACGGCTCGTCCATGAGCTTCGCGGTCGTACGAGCGACCCTTGCTCGACCCGCCGGCGTGCAGGGCCACCTGGAGCGCGATGAAGCCCACCGGCCCCGTAGATCGACGGCCTTGACGAGCGAGTCAGCGCGCTTCCACCAGCGCTTGGCACCTTCCTCGTCGCGGTGCCCGAGGGCCGCCTCCAGGAGCCGCCACAGCACCAGGAAGAACATGCCGATGGCGATCGCCCAGAGCAGCACCTCGCCGAAGGACTGCTCGGCGACCTGCTGCATGGCGCCCTTGGCGGAGGGCTTGCCCTCGTGGTCACCGAGGGCCAGCTGGAACGCCAGCCACGCGATCAGCAGGTGGACGATCCCGTAGCAGACCAGGCCGATGCGGATCGCCTTGTCGAGCCAGTCGCTCTCGGCAGCCTGCTGACCCATCTCCTCCGCGGTGCTCCCAGCGCGGTCGGTCATCTCTCCCATGCCAGCAACCTAGCCGCGCGGGGGCGATCGGGGCCCACCCCGAAGGGTCAGGCGCCGATCTGGTCCTTCTCCCGCAGCATCGCGCCGAGCACGCCGTTGACGAAGCCCGGCGAGTCGTCGGTCGACAGCTCGCGCACCAGGCTGACCGCCTCGTCGACGGCCACCGCGTCGGGCACGTCGTCGGCCCACAGCAGCTCGAAGACGCCGATCCGCAGCGCGCTGCGGTCGACGGCCGGCATCCGGTTGAGTGCCCAGCCCTGGGAGTACTCGGTCAGCAGCTCGTCGATCCGCACCTGGTGGTCGACCACCCCGCGCACGAGCAGCTCGGTGTAGGGGTTGCTCGGCCCCTCGCCGGCGTCCACCGCACGGGCGAGCGCGTCGACGGCCCTCTCGCCGCGCAGCTCGGCGGCGTAGAGGATGTCGAGGGCCCGCTTGCGGGCACGGGAACGGGCGGGCACGAGGTCGTCGGCTCAGCCGGTGACGCGGCCGAGGTACGACGAGTCGCGGGTGTCGACCTTGATCTTCTCGCCGGTGGTGATGAACAGCGGGACGTTGACGGTCGCGCCCGTCTCGACCGTGGCGGGCTTGGTGCCGCCGGTCGAGCGGTCGCCCTGGAGACCCGGCTCGGTGTAGGTGACCTCGAGCTCGACCGAGGCGGGCAGCTCGATGTAGAGCACCCGGCCGTCGTTGGTGGCCACGATGGCCTCCTGGTTCTCCAGGAGGAAGTTGGACGCGTCGCCCACGATGTCGGGCGCGACCTCGAGCTGGTCGTAGGTGCCGGTGTCCATGAACACGTAGGACGTGCCGTCGTTGTAGAGGTACTGCATCGTGCGCTTGTCGACGTTGGCCACGTCGACCTTGACGTCGGCGTTGAAGGTCTTGTCGACGGTCTTGCCGGACTCGACGTTCTTGAGCTTGGTGCGGACCACGGCACCGCCCTTGCCGGGCTTGTGGTGCTGGAACCAGATGACCTGCCAGAGCTGGCCGTCGAGGTTGAGCACCATGCCGTTCTTGAGGTCGTTGGTCGTCGCCATGCGCGCGGATCTGCCTTCGGTGTCGATGAACAAGACTCGGGGCCCTGCCCTGGGAGGGCCAGCGGTCGAGTCTAGTGGCCGGAGCCAACGGGCGCCGATTCGTCACCCACCGCCAACTGATCAGACGCTTTAGACGCTTGTCAGAGGTGGCGGCAACCCCTGACAAGCGACTGAATACCCGGACGTCCGGCTCTCCTGCTGCCTCCGTGGGCGATCGAATAGTCTCCCGCGGTGTCGCGACTTGACGGACGTCTGTCAAGCAACGACAGGCTGGTTCCCGGCCCCCACCCCACACGTTCCGGTAGCGCCCTGACACGCCCAGCCGACAGAGAGGCTGCCGGGGTCAGCGCGATCGGCGCCCCACGTCCCGACGTCCATGCCGATCCACCCACGGAAGTGTCAGGAGAGCCGGATATCCGGGTATTCAACCGGGCGCTCACAACGCCTCCAGGGCCTCGCGGTAGCCGTCGACGCCCTTGCCGACGATGACCGTCTTGGCGTGCGGCGTCACCACCGAGGTGTGCCGGAACTTCTCCGGCCGCTGCCCCGGGTCGCTGAGGTGCACCTCGACGAGCGGCGCGGTCAGCTGGGCGCAGGCGTCGTAGAGGGCCAGCGAGTAGTGGGTCCACGCGCCGGCGTTCAGCACGACCGGAGTGCCGTCGTCGGCCGCGTCGTTGAGCCAGTCGAGCAGCTCACCCTCGTGGTTGGTCTGGCGGACCTCGACCTCGTAGCCGAGCTCGCGGCCCCAGTCGATGCACAGCTCGACGAGCTCGTTGTAGGACGTGTGCCCGTAGACCTCCGGCTCCCGCCGGCCGAGCCGCCCCAGGTTCGGGCCGTTGAGCACCAGCACCTTCATCTCACGACCCCTCTAGTCGCCCGTCATCACGGCGTACGCCGCCCGCAGCATCTCCTCCGGCGGGTCCGTCAGCACCCGCGGCGCGCCGATGCCGGACAGCACGACGAACCGTCAGCCGGCTGCCCCGGGCCTTCTTGTCCACGGCCATGGCGGCACGCAGCTCGTCGTACGACGCGCCGTACCAGCGTGTCGGCAGGCCCGCCCGCTCGAACGCGGCGCGGTGACGGTCGGCCGTGGCGTCGTCGAGGATCCCGGCGGCTCGCGCCAGCTCGGCGACGAAGACCGGCTCCGATCGCGACGGCCTCGCCGTGCCGGACGGCGTAGTCGCTGGCCCGCTCGATCGCATGGGCCATGGTGTGCCCGTAGTTGAGCACCTCGCGGCCGGGGTGCCCGTCGCGTGCCTCCGGTCTCGCTGCAGGTCGGCCACGACGACGTCGATCTTGACCCGGATCGCCCGCTCGACCAGCTCGCGCAGGACGGGCGACGTCGGAGTCAGCTCGGCCGGGTCGGTTGCCTCGACCAGGTCGAGGATCGCCGGGTCGGCGATGAAGCCGCACTTGACCACCTCGCCGAGGCCGGCGACCAGCTCGGCGCGCGGCAGGGAGTCGAGCAGCGCCAGGTCGCACAGCACGCCGGCCGGCTCGTGGAAGGAGCCGACGAGGTTCTTGCCCGCGCCGGTGTTGATGCCGGTCTTGCCGCCCACCGCCGCGTCGACCATCGCCAGCAGGGTGGCGGGAAGATGCACGACCCGGACGCCGCGCAGCCAGGTCGCGGCCACGAAGCCGCCGAGGTCGGTGGTCGCCCCGCCGCCGAGGGTGACCACCGCGTCGGACCGGGTGAAGCCCGCCTGGCCGAGCGACTCCCAGCACGCGCGGCCACGGCTGCGGCTGTCTTGGCCTCCTCGCCGTCGGGCACCGGCAGCATCAGGACGTCGTAGGCCGACGAGCGCGGCGCGGACCCGGTGGGCCAGTCGCCCGAGGCGGCTCCGCGTGCACCAGCGCCACGCGCTCGGGCGGCCTCGCCCAGCAGTCCGGCAGCCGGTCGAGCAGGTCGCGGCCGACCACGACGTCGTACGGCGACGCGCCGCCGACGTGCAGGATGGTGACCTCAGGCGTCGTCGGTCATGGCACCGACACCAGGCGGAGGATCTCGTCGGCGACCTCCTCGGGCGTGCGCCCGTCGGTGTCGACCGTCTCGGTCGGCGACCGCCTCGTAGATCGGGCGTGCGCTCGTCGAGCAGCGCCTTGATCCGGCCCGCACGTTGCCGAGCAGCAGCGGCCGCGAGGCGCCGAGCCCGACCCGCTTGACGGCGTCGGCCAGCCCGACCCGGAGGAACACCACCCGGTGCCCGGCGAGCAGCTCGCGGGTGGCCGCGTCGAGCACCGCTCCCCCGCCGAGCGCGAGCACGCCGTCGTGCTCGGCCAGCGCATCGGCGACCGCGGCTGCGCTCCAGCTCGCGGAAGTGCGCCTCGCCGGAGTCGACGAAGATGTCGGAGATCGTCGCGACCCTCGCGCGCCTCGACGTCGGGGTCGGTGTCCCGGGCAGTCGACGCCCCAGGCCGTCGGCGAGCAGCGCCGGCCGACCGTGCGTCTTGCCGGCGCCCATCGGGCCGACGAGGACGACCAGGCTCTCACGGTCGGGTCACCGTGAACCTCAGGGTGTCCAGGTAGCTCTCGACGTTGCGCCGGGTCTCGGTGCACCGAGTCGCCGCCGAACTTCTCGAGCACCGCGTCGGCCAGCACGAGCGCGACCATCGCCTCGGCGACGATCCCGGCGGCCGGCACCGCGCAGACGTCGGAGCGCTGGTGGTGGGCGACGGCCTCCTCGCCGGTGGCGACGTCGACGGTGCGCAGCGCGCGCGGCACGGTGGCGATCGGCTTCATCGCGGCACGGACCCGCAGGACCTCGCCGGTGGACATGCCGCCCTCGGTGCCGCCCGACCGTCCCGACGTACGCGCGGATGCCCTCGTCGGTCGCACGATCTCGTCGTGGGCCAGCGAGCCGGGAGTGGCCGCGAGCTCGAAGCCGTCACCGACCTCGACGCCCTTGATCGCCTGGATGCCCATCAGCGCACCGGCCAGCCGCGAGTCGAGGCGACGGTCCCAGTGGACGTGCGAGCCGAGACCCGGCGGCAGGCCGTGCACGACCACCTCGACGACCCCGCCGAGCGTGTCGCCGTCCTTGTGGGCCTGGTCGATCCGCTCGACCATCTGCTTCGAGGCGTCGGGGTCCAGGCAGCGCACCGGGTCGTCGTCGAGGCAGGCGACGTCGTCGGCAGTCGGGACCGACGCCGGCCGGTGCGGGGACGCCGCCGAGCTCGCACCACGTGGGAGACCATCCGGGCGCCGGCGGCCTGCTCGAGGAAGGCGGTGGCCACCCGGCCCGAGCGCGACCCGGGCGGCGGTCTCCCGCGCGGAGGCGCGCTCGAGGATCGGACGCGCCTCGTCGAAGCCGTACTTCTGCATGCCGACCAGGTCGGCGTGACCGGGCCGGGGCCGGGTCAGCGCGGCGTTGCGGGCCAGCGCGTCGAGCTCGACCGGGTCGACCGGGTCGGCGGACATCACCTGCTCCCACTTGGGCCACTCGGTGTTGCCGATCTCGATCGGCGACCGGGCCGCCCTGGGTGAGGCCGTGGCGGACGCCGCCGGTGATCCGGACCTCGTCCTGCTCGAACTTCATCCGGGCGCCGCGGCCGTAGCCGAGCCGCGCCGGGCGAGCGCGTCCGCGATGTCCTCGGTCGTCACCTGCGACGTGGGCAGGCAGTCCCTCGAGGATCGCGATAGGAGCGGGGCCGTGGGACTCCCCCGCCGTGAGCCAGCGCAGCATGTGGCCAGTGTTTCACGCAGGCCCGGACGGCGCCGGTGCCGTCAGGTACGCCGAGACCTCGGCCAGCCACGGTCCCGACGAGGACTGCCGAGCAGCGGCGCCGACCAGCATGAACGGCCCGTACGGGAACCGCCTTGCGGAGCTGCGGTCCGCAGCAGCGCCAGCAGCGCCCACCGACGCCGCCGACGAGGAACCATCAGTAGACGCCGCCCATCAGCATCTGCGCCCAGCCGAGGTAGCCCAGGGCGGGGCCGAGCACCCGGAGAGCCGCACGTCGCCGAACCCCCAGCGCGGAGCAGACGAACCAGAAGATCCAGAACCAGCCCCGATCACCAGCCAGCCGAAGCCCGCCCGGTAGAGGGCGTCGAGGTCCCGGTCGAGCAGCGCGGCCAGCGGGAGCCAGCACCGCGAGCAGCGCGTACGTCGGGTGCGATGAGCCGCGTGGGCAGCAGGTCGTGCGCCAGTCGATCACCAGCAGCACGACCCCGATCGGCACCAGCGGGACGAGGTAGACCAGCGCGCCCGTCCAGCCCAGCGCCAGCCCGAACAGCCCGCCGACCACCGCCGACGACGCAGCCGACCTTGAGCCCGAGGTGCGGCAGGGCGGCGATGTCGCTGTAGAGCTCCTTCGGCGGCGGTGGTGGCAGCGTGCGCGCGAACACCTTGCGGTCCGGCCTCGTGCCGGGCTCCTCGCCGTCCGGCGAGGCTCGGCGTCCTGCTCGGGCTCGCGGCTCCGGGTCCTCGGGGCTCCGGCTCGGGCAGGCGCGCGATCAGCGCGCGGTGCGAACCAGCCCAGCGCGGCGCAGGCCACCGCGCACCAGCGCAGCCGCAGGTCGAGCCAGCGCGCCAGCTGGAGTGCCGGCTCGCAGCCACGTCATGTGGTGAGGCTAGTGCGACTCAGCGCCGCCAGCGGCGTTCGCACAGCCCTGCGCGCCAGCTCGGCACGGCCCGCGTCGCGGACCAGGTCGACCGGCACCGGTCGCCGGTCATCAGCTCCACCTGCAGCACCGCCTGGTGCGCGAGCAGGTCGAGCCCGCTGACCAGCCGGCCGCCGCCGCTCCAGCGCGGCGCGGCGAGCGGGGTCGGCCACGGGTCGTAGACGACCTCGAAGACGCCGGCGACCTCGGCGCAGGCGGCGAGCAGCCCGGCGGTCTGGGCCGCAGCCGGCACGGTCGAGACGACCATGTCCGCCTCGAGCGCGCATGGCCTCCAGCGATCGCCGACCCCGACAGCTCGGGCGCACGCGGGTGGCGGCCGACCGCGGCGACGGTCTCCTCGGCTCGGGCCGGCGTCGCGCACGAGCAGCGTGCCGTCGGCAGCCCAGCTCGGCGAGCGCGAGCAGCACGCGAGGCCGCGGTGGCTCCGCCACCGATCACGACGGCCGAGCGTGACCGGCCGTCGCACCGCTCGCGCGAGCGCCGCCATGGCGCCGGGGATGTCGGTGTTGTCGGCCGTGCAGCGCCGCCGTCCTCGAGCAGGACCGTGTTGGCCGACCCCGGCGAGCGCGCCCACTCGTCGAGCGAGTCGACGCAGCGGCAACGGCCTCGCGCTTGAGCGGCATCGTCAGCGACAGCCCGCGCCAGGTCTCGTCGAGGCCTCGACGAACGCCGGCGAGCCCGCCCGAGGCACCTCGACGGCGTCGTAGGTCCAGTCGAGCCCGAGCTGCGGCGTACGCCGCCCGGTGCAGCGCCGGCGACAGCGAGTGGGCGATCGGCGAGCCCAGGACCGCGCAGCGCATGGACTGCTCAGCACGGCGTCAGCAGTCGTCCGACTGGACTCGCAGTACTCCTGCAGCTTCGCGACCCACTTCTGGTGCTCGGCGTAGCGTCGTCGGAGAACCGGGTCGTCGCCGTCCTCGCAGGTGCCGCGACGAAGTAGAGCCAGTCGCCGTCCGCGGGGTCGAGCGCCGCCTCGATCGTCTCCTCGCCGGGCGACCCGATCGGGCCGGGCGGCAGCCCGGGTGCTTGTAGGTGTTGTACGGCGAGTCGTCTCGCCCGCTCCTCGGTCGGTGGTCCACACGTCGCCCGAGCGCTTGCTGCCGTAGGCGACCGTCGAGTCCAGCTGCAGCGTCATGTCCTTCTCTCAGCCGGTTGTAGATGCACGCGCGCGACCTTCGGTAGTCCTCCGGCCTGTTCGCCTCGTACTCGAGGATGCTCGCCACCGTCAGGACCTCGTGCGGGCGTGTAGCCCAGCTCCTCGGCCGCGCGCCTCGAGGTCCGCGACGTCGCGCGGCCTCTGCCAGCGCGTCGACCATCTGGTCGATCAGTCCGAGCGCGTTCTGCTTCGGGCGGAACGGTGTAGGTCGCCGGGAACAGGTAGCCCTCGGGGTTGCCGCTGGCCTCGGCGGGCAGCCCGATGCGCCTCGGGGTTCGCCAGCGCGGCCGTCGACCGCGCGCTTGGCTGATGTCGGTCTTCTTGGCCAGCGATGGTCTCCACGATGTCGCGCACCCGCGCAGCCCTCGGGTACGACGACCAGGCTCTGCATCAGGTTGCTCGGGGTCCACCAGCACGGCCAGCGCCTGGCTGGCCTTCATCTTCTTCTTCAGCTGGTAGTAGCCGACCTGGATGTTGCGGGAGCTCGCGTCGTTGCGCCGCCGCGTCGGTGAACGCGTCGACGCTCTTGACCACGCCCTCGGCCTTCTTGAGCTCCGGCCGATCTGCGGTGGAGGTGGCGCCCTCCTTGACCTGGTAGAGCACCGAGCCCTTGCCCGGCCCTGCGTAGTCGGGCGGCGAGCGGCGAGCTGGCTCGCGCGATGAGCTCCGACGGCCCAGGGTCACGACGACGTAGGCGCCAGCCGACGATCAGCACCGAGCGCAACCAGGCGCCGCCAGGCAGCCGGGGATGCTGCGGCCGCGCCGCTTGCGGCGGCGCCCTCGAAGAGCTCGTCCTCGCCGCGGTCGTCGTAGCCGTCGTCAGGGTCGAGGTCGGGTCATGGAACTGGGTCGTCACCCGAGCCGGGGCCGGTCTGGCTCAACGCATCCGCCTACTCGCTCGTGGCCTCGGCGGGGACCGGCTCCCCGGCGTACCCGCCGGTCTGCCGTTCCCGCTCGAGGACTCCTCTGCAAGATCACGACGGCGGCAGCCTGGTCGACCACGGCCCGGCGCTTCTTGCCCTTGCGTCCCTGGGTCCGCAGCTGCCCCTCGGCAGTCACCGTGCTCAGGCGCTCGTCGCACAACCTGACCGGGACCGGCTGCACCCGGCTGGACAGGTCACGCGCGAACGTCCGCACCTTACCGGCCGAGGGTCCCTCACCCCCGGACATCGAGCGGGGCAGGCCGACGTAGACCCGCACCGCGCCGAGCTCGTCGACCAGCGCCGCCAGCCGGTCGAGGTCACCCTCGCCGCGGGGCACGGTCTCGACCGGGGTGGCGAGGATGCCGGACGGGTCGCTGCTGGCGACCCCGATGCGGGCGTCGCCGGGGTCGATCCCGAGGCGTACGCCGGAGGCTCATCGTCCATCCGGACCAGCTGCCCGCCCGACGCTCGGCGACGGCGTGCCGGATGGCCGCCAGGGCCTCGCCGACCCGGCTCGGCGTCGGCTGCCGCCGCCCTGGGCCACGTCGTCCTTGCCGCCGCCCTTGCCGCCGAGGACCTCCGAGGCGCGCGCACCAGCGTGTTCGCGCGAGATGCCGGCGGCCGCGGCCGGCGTCGTTGACCGCGACCACGACCGACGGCCTTGCCGTCGGCCGGTGCCGATGATCGCGACGACGCCCGGGCGGTCGGCGGGCATCCGGCCGCGGATGTCGAGCGCGAGCGTGCGTACGTCGCCACCGCCGGCGCCGGCGGCCTCGTGGCCGACGAAGGACACGCCGGACAGGTCCTCGGCGCTCGCCGCCAGCTCGCCGCCGGCGGCGAGCAGCTGCTGCACGCGGACCTTCTCGATCTCCTTCTCCGCCGCGCGCAGCCGCTCGACGATGTCGCTGACCCGCTCGGGCAGCTGCTCGGGCCGGACCTTCAGGGTCTCGCTGAGCTGGGCGACCAGCACGTGCTCGCGGGCCAGGAAGTGGTAGGCGTCGCCGCCGACCAGCGCCTCCACCCGTCGTACGCCGGAGCCGATCGAGCTCTCGCCGAGCAGCTTGACCACGCCGAGCTGGCCGGAGCGCTGCGCGTGCGTGCCGCCGCAGAGCTCGCGGGCCCAGTCGCCGACCGAGATGACCCGCACCTGGTCGCCGTACTTCTCCCCGAACAGCGCCATCGCCCCGGAGCGCACCGCCTCCTCCTGGGTCATCGTCTCCGCGTGCACGCCGAGGTCGGCCATCACCAGGTCGTTCACCCGCGCCTCGACGTCGTTCATCGCCGAGGCGGGCACGGCGCCGGAGGCGGAGAAGTCGAACCGGAACCGGCCCGGCGAGTTCTCCGACCCGGCCTGCGTGGCGGTGTCGCCGAGCGCCTCCCGGAACGCCTTGTGCACCATGTGCGTGGCGGTGTGGGAGCGGCTGATCGAGCGGCGCCGCTCGACGTCGACCAGCGACTGCGCCCGGCCGCCGACGCGAGACCTCGCCGTCCAGCACCCGCGCCCGGTGCACGATCAGGCCGGTGATCGGCGACTGCACGTCGTAGACCTCGAGCCGGGCACCGTTGTCGAGCTCGATGACGCCCTGGTCGGCGAGCTGGCCGCCGCCCTCGGCGTAGAACGGCGTCCGGTCGAGGACCAGCTCGACCTCGTCGCCCTCGCCGGCGGACTCGACCGTCGCCGCCGTCGCTGACGATGCCGCGGACGGCGCCCTCGCTGACGACCTCGGAGTAGCCGGTGAACTCCACCGGGCTGGCCGATGGCGTCGGCGATCTCGCGGTAGGCGCCGTGGCGTCGCGTGCTGGCCCTTCTTCGCCTCGCGCGTCGGCCTTGGCCCGGTCGCGCTGCTCGCCCATCAGCCGGCGGAAGCCGGCCTCGTCGACCTGCAGGCCCTTCTCGGCCGCCATCTCGAGGGTCAGGTCGATCGGGAAGCCGTAGGTGTCGTGCAGCGCGAACGCCTTGTCGCCGGACAGCATCGCCCCGCCCGAGGACCTCACCTCGGAGGCAGCGGTGTCGAAGATCGTCGTGCCGGTGCGCAGGGTCTGCGCGGAACGCGTCCTCCTCGGCGAAGGCCACGGTCGAGATCCGCTCCCAGTCGCGGTGCAGCTCGGGGTAGGTCTCGCCCATCTTGTCCCGGCTGACCGGGAACAGCTCGGGCAGCGCACGGTCCTCGTAGCCGAGCAGCCGCATCGACCGCACCGCCCGGCGCAGCAGGCGGCGCAGCACGTAGCCGCGCGACTCGTTGCCGGGCGTCACGCCGTCGCCGATCAGCATCATCGAGCTGCGCACGTGGTCGGCCACGACCCGGAACCGCACGTCGTCCTCCGGGTTCGCGCCGTAGCGCCGACCGGTGAGCTCCTCGGCCTTCTCGATGACCGGGAACATCACGTCGATCTCGTACATGTTCGGCTTGTCCTGCATCAGGATCGCGACGCGCTCGAGACCCATCCCGGTGTCGATGTTCTGCTTCGGCAGGCGACCCGGCGATGTCGAAGTCGGTCTTGCTGCGGACGGCGCTCAGCTCGTCCTGCATGAACACGAGGTTCCAGATCTCGAGGTAGCGGTCCTCGGCGCCGAAGTCGCCGTCCGCGCCGTACGTCGGGCCCCGGTCGTAGAGGATCTCCGAGCACGGACCACCCGGCCCGGGCACGCCCATCGACCAGTAGTTCTCCCTCTTGCCGAGGCGGATGACCCGCTCGTCGGGCAGGCCGGTCACCTTCTTCCACAGCTCGGCGGCCTCCGCGTCGTCCTCGTAGACGCTCGGGTAGAGCTGCTCTCCTGGACAGGCGCCGAATCGACTTGCGAGCGACCTCATCAGCGTCGACGACCCGGTCCGCATGTACCTCAAGGAGATCGGCAAGGTCCCGCTGCTCACCGCCGAGGAAGAGGTCAACCTCGCGAAGTCGATCGAGCTCGGCGAGCAGGCGCTGGTGTCGCCCGCGCTCTCCGTCATCCATCTGTACGAGCTCGGCGTCGAGGTCAAGAAGCGCATGGCCCTCGGCCGCCCGCGCGAGTTCGTCGACGAGGCGACGCGCTTCACGGTGAAGTCGCTCACTCGCACGCTCGGAGATCCCGAAGGTGGCAAGGAGCTGCGGCGCCTCACCAACCGTCTGCTCAAGCTGCGCGATCCGCTGAAGGCGGAGGCGAACAGCAAGGAGATCTCGACCGAGGCGAAGGTGCTCATCGACGAGACCGTCGCGCTGATCGACGCCGCGAAGCGCGATCCGCAGCGTCTCGCGTTCCGCATCCTGCCGCAGTACGCGAAGATCCACGGACCGGCCGAAGGTGCGGAGCGTCTGGGCGAGCTCGTCATGCTCGGCCAGGAGATCCGCGACGTCCTGGTGAAGAACCTCGAACATGCTCATCGAGTCGGACGCCGACGAGCAGCGCGCGCTGCGCCGACTCGCCGACGAGCTCATCCAGAAGGGCGACGACGCGCGGCACAACCTCACCGAGGCGAACCTGCGTCTCGTCGTCTCGATCGCGAAGAAGTACATCGGCCGCGGCATGTCGTTCCTCGACCTGATCCAGGAAGGGAACATCGGACTCATCCGCGCGGTGGAGAAGTTCGACTACCGCAAGGGCTACAAGTTCTCGACGTACGCGACGTGGTGGATCCGCCAGGCGATCACGCGCGCCATCGCGGACCAGGCGCGGACGATCCGCATCCCGGTCCACATGGTGGAGACGATCAACAAGCTCATCCGCGTGTCACGTGGCCTGCTCCAGGAGCTCGGCCGCGAGCCGACCGCGGAGGAGATCGCCGAGCGCATGCTCATCACGCCGGACAAGGTGCGCGAGATCGTGAAGGTCTCGCAGGAGCCGGTCTCGCTCGAGACGCCGATCGGCGAGGAGGAGGACAGTCACCTCGGTGACTTCATCCCCGACAACCAGGCGCTCGCGCCGTCCGACGCCGCGTCGCACAAGCTGCTCAAGGAGCAGGTCGAGAGCGTGCTCGAGGGCCTGACCGGCCGCGAGCGGCGCGTGCTGCAGCTGCGCTTCGGTCTCGAAGACGGACGCACCCGCACGCTCGAAGAGGTCGGTCGCGAGTTCAACGTGACGCGCGAGCGCATCCGTCAGATCGAGGCGAAGGCGCTGCGCAAGCTGCGTCACCCGAGTCGCGGAGCCGCAAGCTCAAGGACTACTTGGAGTATAGGGGCGCGCTCGTAGCTCGAGCGCCCCATCTCGTGCTGAGCGAGCTTGCGTCCTCCGGGGCGCGCGGTGGGACGAGGATCCTTGGTCGAGATCGGGCCGGCCGATCATGACGATCGAGCGCGCGGTCCGCTCGGCCGGTATGCCCAGGATCCGCTTGGCTTCGGCCTGCTGCGTGTCGTCGCCGAACCAGGCGACGCCGGCGCCGTAGCCGAGGCTGTGCGCCGCGATGAGGATGCGCTCGGTCACCCGACCTTCGTCGTACGCCTCGCTCACGTCCGCGCCGTCGAGCACGATCGCGATCCCGAGCGGTGCCGCGGCGAGCCAGTTGATCGGCGTGCGCAGCTGGCTGATCTTCCGCAGCCGCTCCTTGTCGCTGACGACGACGAAGTGCCAGGGCTGCGTGTTTCGCGAGCTGCCCGTCCACTGCGCGACTTTCAGCAGATCGTCGAACGACCTCATCCGGCACAGGCTCGGGCTTGTACTGCCGGATCTGCCGCACGGTGCGCATGCGCTCGATCAACAACATGGACGCTAGCATTCGCGGGGCGATGGCAGAGCGCGAGGTCGATCAGGGCGAGCTCGAGCGCCTCAGCTCCGCACTGCGCCTGGCGGAATCTGCGCTCGAGGAAGCCCTCGAAGCGGCGGAGAACCTGGGGAATTTCGACCGTCGCTTCGACGTCCCGCGCGCGATCGGCGGGGCCCAGCGCCTGGTGCAGAACGCCAACGAGGCGGTCGAGGCGGCGCGACAGAAATAGTCGCGTGCCTGCCGCGCTAGCATCGGTTCATGCGTCAGCTCATCGGTAAGCGCCTCCTCGACATCGACGTCGGTTAGATCGCCGAGCTCGCCCGCGCGTTCCCGCGCACGGCAGTCGATGCCGGCACGGGAGACGGGCGTTATCCGCTCCACGTGGCGCGCGCACGAGCGGACACCCTGACGATCGGACTCGACGCCTCCTCGGACGCGCTGGCGTACGCGGCGCGCCGAATCGTGCGCGAACGCCTGCCGAACCTCCTGCTGCTCCGCGAGCCAGTCGAGAGCCTCGCGCTGGAGTCCGTCGCGGACGAGGTGACCGTGCACTTCCCGTGGGGATCGTTGCTGCGCGGCGCACTGGCGGAAGACGAGCGCGTGTTCGCGGCGATCTGCCGTCTACCGCGTCCCGGCGGTGTGCTGACCGTCATGCTGTCCGTCACCGCCCGTGATGGCCGCGCGCCGCTCGACGAGGCCGACGTCGCGCGCATCAGGCGCGCATACCGCTCCTGCGGTCTTGTTCTCGCTGACCAGCGCGCCATCATCCGCGCTGATGTCGACGCGGCCCGGTCCAGCTGGGGAAAACGGCTGGGTGTCGGCCAGACGCGGCCGGGCCGGCTGCTGCGCTTCTTCCGGGACAGCGCGCCCGCCTAGCCTCCGGTACCCTCACGTCTGACAGCACTTACGGAGGTCACATGTCGGAACACCGGCCGGTGCACGAGGAGCCGCGACTCGAGGATCACAAGGTGTACCTGCTCCTCGCGCTGCCTGTCTTCCTCGTCACGATCTTCATCATCGTGCTGCTCGCGATCTTCGGGACTTCGCCGGGGCCTTAGCGCGCGTCGGTCGCGCCCTGGGCTCCGCCCACGCGACGTCGCTCGGCAACTCCCGGCGGAGGATCGGCTCGAGCGCGGTCACGTAGGCGGCTAACCGGGTCGCGAGCTCCTTCGACAGCTCCGCGTCAGGCGCCCGATACGGCAGCGATTCCCACACGCGGCACCATCCTCGATCCCATTGCTCGATGCGCGCATCCGCGAGGGCGCGGCGCACGACGCCCGCGTTCGCAACGAAGGCGGCCATGAGGCGCGCGTTGGTCAGCGGGTCCGCCTCGAAGTGGAGCCCGATCTCGATCGTTCGCGCACGTTCGCGTGGCGTGATCTCGTAATGCAGATCGTGATTGCCGAACCAGAGCTTCGCGAGGAACGAGGCCTCCCACTGGAAGTCGCGCAGATCATCGGCGAGGCGCTGTCGCATGAGCGGTCTGACGCGCTTCAGGCATTCCCCTGATCCGCATCTCCGGTACCATTGACCTCTCTTCCGGCGTAGCGCAACGGTAGCGCAGGGGACTGTTAATCCCTTGGTTGGAGGTTCGAATCCTCCCGCCGGAGCCGTGGCACTATCCCACGATTGGACGGCCCGTTCTTCGAGGATTTCACGGTCGGCACGACGTTCCGCTCAGCCGTCGGTCGCACGATCACCCAGGCCGACAACATCCAGTTCTCACTGCTCACCAACAACACCAACGAGATCCACATCAACGCGCACTACGCGGCGCAGACGGAATTCAAACGCCCGCTGGTGAACAGCTTCCTCACGCTAGCGACGGTCGCGGGCCTGATGGTGCAGCAGACGAGCCAGCTGGGGGTTCGCGCTCGGCGTCGGTGAGGTGACGCTGCCCGAACCCGCTGTTCGAAGGCGACACGCTCTACGCGGACACCGAGGTGCTCGAGGCACGTGAGTCGCGCTCGCGCAAGGGCTGGGGCATCGTCACGGTCCGCCAGCGCGGGATCAAGCAGGACGGGACCGTCGTCCTCGTCGCGAGACGCACGTTCATGGTCCCAACCCGGGCCAACGCCGCGAAGCCGCACTTTCCCGAGCCGCGCGAATAGCCGTGGACTTCGGCCGGACCGACGAGCAGGAGTCGATCCGCTCGGCGGTGCGTTCGCTGTGCGCGCAGTTCCCGGACGAGTACTGGCGCGAGCTCGACCGAACGAGCGAGTACCCGGAGCGGTTCGTGCGCGCGCTGACCGATGCGGGCTGGCTCGGCGCTCTCATCCCGACCGATTACGGCGGGGCAGGGCTAGGCCTCTCGGAAGCTGCGCTCATCATCGAGGAGATCAACGCCTCGGGCGGCAACGCCGCCGCCGCGCACGCGCAGATGTACACGATGGGCACGCTGCTGCGGCATGGCAGCGACGAACAGAAGCGACGCTATCTGCCGAAGCTCGCGAAGGGCGAGCTGCGCCTTCAAGCGTTCGGCGTGACCGAGCCGGAGGCGGGCTCCGAAACGACGCGCATCAAGACGATGGCGGTACGACGCGGCGACGGCTTCGTCGTGAACGGCAAGAAGATCTTCATCTCGCGCGCGGAGCATTCCGACCTCCTGCTCCTGCTGGCGCGCACCACCCCCTACGAGGATCTCGAGGACAAGACCCGCGGCCTTTCCGTGTTCCTCGTCGACCTGCGCGCGGCCGTCGCCGCCAAGCGCATCGTCGTGCGTCCGATCGAGACGATGTTCAACCACCACACCACCGAGCTCTTCATTGACGATCTCGAGATCCCGGCATCTGACCTCGTCGGCGAGGAGGGCATGGGTTTCCGCCACATCATCGATAGCTGGAACGCCGAGCGCATCCTCATCGCGTCGGAGTCGCTCGGCGATGGTCGCTGGTTCGTCGCGCGCGCCGCGGCGTATGCATCGCAGCGCGTCGTCTTCGGCCGACCGATCGGCGCGAATCAGGGCGTGCAGTTCCCGCTGGCCCAGGCCCACGCTCGTCTCGAAGCCGCGACGCTGATGCGGGACAAAGCGGCGTGGCTCTTCGATCACGATCGGAAATGCGGCGCGGAAGCGAACATGGCGAAGCTGCTGGCCTCGCAGGCTGCATGGGACGCGGCGAACGCGGCCATCGATGCGTACGGCGGCTACGGCTTCGCCCGCGAGTTCGACGTCGAGCGCAAGTTCCGCGAGACGCGCCTTCTGCTGGTCGCACCGATCGGCAACAACCTCGTACTCGCGTACATCGGCCAGCACGTCCTTGGGATGCCGCGGTCGTACTAGTGGAAACGCTCCCGCCGATGCGCTCGCTCATGTTCGTGCCTGGCCACCGCGAGCGGATGGTCCAGCGCGCACTCGGCATCGGAGCGTTCGGTCGCAGCGATCTCGACGTCGCATTGCTCGATCTCGAGGATGGGGTGCCGCCGGCGGCGAAGGACGAGGCGCGACGTCTTGTGGCGGATGTATTGGGCGCGCCCGTGCAGGTCGACGTCGGGCCGATGCGCTACGTCCGCATCAGGCGCGCGCTCAGCGACGACGGTGCCGCCGATCTGGACGCGATCGTGCGGCCAGGGCTCGCTGGGATCATGGCGCCCAAAGTTGCGCGCGCGGACGAGATCGAATGGCTGGCCGGCGAACTCGATGCGCGGGAGCGCGATGCAAAGATCCCACCAGGCACGATCCGCATCATTCCCTCGATCGAGAGCTGCCGCAGCGCTCATCGAGGCGCCGCGCATCGCGAGAGCCGCCGATCGCGTCATAGGTCTCGCATTCGGGTCGGAGGACTTCGCTCTGGACCTCGGGCTTCCGACGAAGCGAGAGGCGAAGCGGCGGAAATGCTCTACGCGCGGTCGGCGACCGTCGTCGCCGCCGTGTCGGCGGGCAAGCTCGCGTTCGATGGCATCTGGCCGGACATCGAAGACGCCGCCGGCCTTCGCGCCGACAGCCTGCGGGCGCGCCGCCTCGGTTTCAGCGGCAAGACGCTGATACACCCCGGTCAGGTCGCGGTCGTCAACGAGATCTTCAGTCCGAGCGCGGCGGAGGTGGAGGAAGCGCGACGGGTCGTGCGCGCGTTCGACGAAGCGCTCGCTCGCGGTGAGGGTGCGGTCGCGCTCGACGGGCGGATGCTGGACGCGCCGGTCGTCGATCGTGCGCGCCGCGTCCTGCGCGCGCACGATCGCAACTCTTAGTCTGGTGCGCGTGCAACTGGAGAGGCGGCCCTCGACCGCATGAGGCTCATCACATATACGCCGCTCGACGCGGTCCGGGAGAACGTACCGATCACGGCCCGGCCCGGCGTCGTGCTTGGCGATGACACCGTCGTCGATGTTGTCGCGCTGCTTCCCGAGGTCGGCCAGCGAGACATGGTCCTGCTCATCCACATGCTCTCCGAGGACCCGGCCCTGTTCGAGCGCCTGCGCGCGGCGGCGGAGTCACGCACTGGCGGGCTCCCGCTGGCGCACGTTCGCCTGCTCGCGCCCATCCCGCGGCCGCGGCGGAACGTGTTCTGTGTCGGCTGGAATTATTCGGAGCACTTCCAGGAGGGCGCGAGCTTTCGCGCGGCTCAGGGCGCCCCTGGCGAGCAGGCGATCCCCGAGTATCCGGCGCTCTTCTCCAAGAATCCCGCGACGGTGACCGGTCCCGATTCGAACGTGCTGTTCCCGGCGCCGGCGTCGGAGCAGCTCGACTGGGAAGTCGAGCTCGCGGTGATCGTCGGCCGAGCGGGGCACGACATAAGTGAAGCCGACGCGATGCAGCATGTCTTCGGCTACTCGCCG
>CAWBOE010000022.1:0-64390 GCA_963790295.1 uncultured Actinomycetota bacterium | reverse complement strand
GTACCGGTTCTGCTGGTCTCGCGTGCGGCAGCGCGCCGAGGCCCCGCGCCGGGTGGAGCTGGCCTGGGGCTGCGGGGGCGTCCGGATCAGCCCACGCATGCAGTACACCGCGCCTCCTACGCCGAGCCGCTGGTCCGGGTCTTCGACGACGCGCTCGCCCGAGCGGGACGTGAGGTCACCCACACGAGCGAGGCGCGGTACCTCGTGGAGCGCGTGGAGTTTCGCCAGCGGCTCGACGACGTCGTCGAGGAACGGCTCTACCGACCCGATCCTGCGGCTCGCCGACCGGGTCGGTATGGCCGCGCGTCGCCTTCAGAACGGCAGCATCCACCGCTACCTGGGCTACTCGTTCCTCGCGCTGGTCGCCGTCCTCGTGCTGGTGGCCCTGTGAACGCCGAGGCCGCGTGCTGGCCGCGCCCAGGTGGTCGCCTGGTGGCGCTGTCGCCGCTGCTGGTCGGGCATGATGCGGCAGGTCGGGCGCGGCCTGGAAGGCCGGGTCGGCGCGCGGCGTCCTGCAGCCCTGGCGCGACCTGCGCAAGCTGCTGCGCCAAGGAACCGCTTCGGCAGCCGGGACCGGCTGGGTGTCCGTCGCCGGGCCGCCCGTGCTGATCGTCTCCAGCCTGCTGGTCTGCGCGATGACGCCGCTCCTGGGCACGGCCACGTTCACGCAGCGTGCCCGACGACCTGTTCGTGGTCGTGTCGGTGCTGCTGATCGGCACCGTCGCGGTGGCGCTGGTCGGCCTGGATGCCGGCACCGCCTTCGGCGGGATGGGCTCGAGCCGGCACATGACGATCGCCGCGCTCGTGGAGCCGACCGTCCTGGTGTCGGTCTACGCGCTGTCGATCCCGGTGGGCTCCTCGGTGCTATCTCAGATCGTCGAGGCCCGACTCGACGATCCGGCCAGCGTGGTGTCTCCGGTCAGCCTGCTGGCCCTGCTCGCGCTGGCGGTCGCCGTGGTCGCGGAGACCGGCAGGCTGCCCGTCGACAACCCCTCCACCCACCTCGAGCTGACGATGGTCCACGAGGCCATGGTGCTGGAGAGCTCGGGCCGTGACCTGGCTTGGCTCGAGCTCGGGTCCTGGCTGCGGCTCGGCGCACTACTCGGCCTGCTCAGCACCCTGCTGATGCCATGGGGGATCGCGACCGAGCTCTCCGCCGGTGGCCTCCTGGTCGCGTCCGGCGCTCTGGTGGCCAAGATCGCGATCGCCGGAGCCCTTCTCGCCGCGGTCGAGGTCTTCCTCGCGAAGCTGCGGCTGTTCCGCGTCCCCGAGCTGCTCGCCGGGTCGTTCGTGCTGGCCTTCCTCGCGGTGACCGCGTCCTACCTCGTGGTGCAGGGCTAGCCGATGCCCGAGTCCGCTCTACGCCCAGCTGATCGGCCTGTTCGGCGGCGTCCTGCTGCTGTCCGCGGTGCTCATCGTGTGGCGTCGGTCGATCTCGGCCGAGGTCCGGCTGCTGGCCGTCCAAGGCGGCGCGCTGGCGGGGCTGGTCGCCGTGCTCGGTGTGCATGAAGGGAGCGCCGAGCTGCTCGTGGTCGCCGGGATCGTGCTGACCCTGAAGGCGGTCGTCCTGCCCGGGCTGCTCTCCCGGGCGGTGGCGCGGCACGGAGCCTCGCTTCGCGAGGAGACGCCGCTGATCAACACCACCACGTCGCTGATCGCGCTGTCGCTGTTGACGATGCTGGCGTTCCTGGTGAGCCGGCCCCTGCTCGTCCTCGGGGACGACCCCGCTATCGCCGCGGTGCCGGTCGGGATCGCCCTGGTCCTCTACGGGTTCCTGGTGCTGGCGACGCGTCGGCACGCCTTCTCCCAGCTCATCGGCTTCCTGGTCCTGGACAACGGCATCGGCACGGTCGCCTTCCTGACCGCGGCCGGCATCCCTCTGGTCGTCGAGCTCGGAGCCTCGCTCGACCTGCTGCTCGTGGTGCTGATCCTGCAGGTCCTGACCGCCCGGATCCGCACCGAGTTCGGCGACGCCGACCTCGACGACCTGACGGAGCTGCGCGACTGATGGGCCTCTTCGCCGTGCTGCCGATCGCCTTCTGCCTCGCGCTCGCCGTCGGCACCTCGGTGCCGCGGCTGGCTGGGCTGCGCCGCTACACCGGGGTCGCGGCGTCGGCGGTCGTCCTGGTCTCGGGGCTCGTGCTGGTCCTCGTCGTGCTCGACGGACAAACCCCGACGGCCGTGGGCGGCCAGCTGCGGGTCGACGCACTCTCCGCCTTCATGCTGGCGGTCGTGGGTTCGGTCGGCCTGACCGCGACCTGGGGAGGTCTCGAGCCGCGGTCTGCGCCAAGTTCGACGCCGGGGACGGCCGCGTCGTACCCGGCCCTGGTCGCGCTGTTCCTGGGAGCGATGTCCCTTGCCGTGCTTGCCGACAACATCGGCGTGCTCTGGGTCGCCATCGAGGCGACCACCATCGCCACCGCCTTCCTGGTCGGCCACCACCGCAACCGGCGGTCGCTCGAGGCGGCGTGGAAGTACGTCGTCCTGGCCTCGGTGGGCGTCGCCATCGCACTCCTGGGCATCGTGCTCCTCTACGCCGCGACGCTGTCCGCCGGGGCGCCCACCCTGTCCTGGTCGCAGCTGGACACCGCCCGGCCGCCGCTCGACCCGTCGCTGGTCCGCGTGGCCGCGGCACTGGCGATCCTGGGGTTCGCTACCAAGGCGGGACTCGCACCGATGCACAGCTGGCTCCCGGACGCACACAGCCAGGCGCCAGCACCGGTCTCCGGGCTGATGTCGGGGGTGCTGCTCTCCGTCGCGTTCTACGCGATCCTGCGCGTCCAGGCCATCGCCGCACCGGTGATCGGCCCCGACCTGATGCGCGGCATGCTGGTCACCGCCGGCCTGCTCTCGCTGGCCGTCGCCGCCGCGCTGATCATCGCGCAGCGTGACCTCAAGCGGATGCTCGCCTACTCCAGCATCGAGCACATGGGCCTGCTCGCGCTCGCGGCCGCCGCGGGCGGCGTCCTCGCCCTGAGCGCCGCACTGCTGCACGTCCTGGGGCATGGCCTGGCCAAGTCGAGCACCTTCGTGGTCTCCGGCCGGATCCTCGCCACCGAGGGAACCACCTCGACCACAGACATCCGTGGCCTCTTCTCCCGACGTCCGGGCGTCGCGGTGCCCTTCCTCGTCGGGATGGTGGCCTTGCTCGGGCTGCCGCCGTTCAGCCTGTTCTTCTCCGAGGTGGCCATCGTGATCGCCGGCGTCCAGCGCGGACTGGCCTGGGTGATGGCGGTGGCCGTCGTGTTGATGCTGGTCCTCTTCGCCGGCTTGGCCCGGCACACCTCGGCGGTGATGTTCGGTCAGCAGCTCGGACACCGAGGAACCACCCGACACGCACCACTCACGGACCCTGGCTCCCTCTCGCCCTGGCGCTCGGCGCGACCGCGGTGATCGGGTTCGCCGCCGGCCCGTTCTCCACGATCCTTGTCCGAGCCGCCGCCGTCCTGGGAGCGTCGCAGTGACCGCGGCGCACGACGTCCAGGCCGATGCCCTCCGCGCAGCCTTGGAGTCCCGGCTGCAGGACGGGTACCGGGTCGCCCTGGTCAGCGGAATCGAGGACGACGACTGCTTCCGGGTGGTCTACGTGCTGGTGCGGGCCGCCGACGACCAACGGGTCGAGCTGGTGCTGCGCACGCCGATCGACGAGCCTTCGATCCCGAGCCTGGCCGGCATCGACTACGCCGACGGGCGCTTCGAACGCGAGATCCGCGACCTCTACGGCATCACCCCGATCGGCCACCCGCTCCCGGCTCGGCTCGTGCGGCACGGGCACTGGCCCCAAGGCTGGTACCCGATGCGTCGCGACGCCGGCCCGCCCCCGCCGTTCGAGCCGGACGTGGGCTCGTTCCCCTTCCTGGAGGTCGAAGGGGAGGGCGTCTACGAGATCCCGGTCGGCCCCGTCCATGCCGGAATCATCGAGCCCGGACATTTCCGCTTCTCCGTCGTCGGCGAGACCATCCTGCGGATGAAGGCCAGGCTGTGGTTCGTCCACCGCGGCGTCGAGAAGCTCTTCGAAGGTCGTCGGCCGTCCGACGGGATCGAGCTCGCCGAGCGCATCAGCGGGGACACCGCCGTCGGGCCATGCCACCGCCTACGCGATGGCGGTGGAGGCCGCCGCCGACATCGAGGTCGATGAGCAGGACCTCCTCGTGCGGGCGCTCCTCCTCGAGCTGGAACGCCTGCACAACCACGTCGCCGACCTCGGCGCGCTCGCCAACGACGTCGGCTATGGAATCGTCAACGCCCACGCATCGCGGCTCCGGGAGACCCTGCTGCGGCTCAACAAGGAGACGACCGGCCACCGGTTGCTGCGCGGCGCGATCACCATCGGCGGAGCCCGCCTTGCCTCGCTCCCGGACCCCAGCATCGTGGCCTCCGTTGCCGCGGAGGTGGCCGAGCTGGCCGAACTCACCCTTGCCAACTCGACGGTGCGCGACCGGTTCACCGGCACCGCGCCCCTCGGCCGGGACGCAGCACTCGAGCTCGGCACGCTGGGCTACGTCGCGCGCGCCTCAGGCGTCGACATCGACGCCCGACGCGACCACCCGTTCGTCGACCTGGGCGATCGCTTCTCGGTCGTGGTCGAGCCCGCCGGTGACGTGCTGGCCAGGTACCTCGTCCGGGTGCGCGAGTTCGAGATCTCGGCAAATCTCGTGCAGGACCTCGTCGCGCGGCTCGGCGGCACCAGTGGGCAAGGTCGGCATGTCGACACGCATCAGGCCGGCAGCGGACTCGGCCTGGTCGAGGGATGGCGAGGAACGATCGCGCACCGGGTCGAGCTCGACGGGTCCGGGTCGGTGAGCCGGGTGAAGGTGGTCGATCCGTCGTTCTTCAACTGGCCGGCGCTGCCCGTGGCCCTGGGCGACACGATCGTCCCCGACTTCCCCCTGGTCAACAAGAGCTTCAACCAGTCCTACGCCGGCAACGACCTATGAAGGAGCAAGAGATCGGCCCCTTCTCGACAGAAGCATTCATGGAGCACTCAAGAATCGAGGGTTGGTGATGGCGGTCCCGCTCTACCAGGTCAAGGCCGAGTTCTTCCGCACCCTGGGTCATCCGGCACGCATTCGCGTCATGGAGCTGCTGTCGGAGGGCGACAAACCCGTGCACCAGCTCCTGGCCTCGATCGCCATCGAGCCGAGCAACCTCTCACAGCAGCTGGCGGTGCTCCGCAAGGCGGGTCTGGTGATCCAGCGCCGCGAGGGCACCGAGGTGATCTACTCCCTGGCGATCCCACAGGTACGAGACCTGCTGCTCGTTGCACGGGTCATCCTGACCTCGATGCGGGGCGTGCAGGCGGAGCTTGTTGACGAGCTGAGTCGTCCGCCTGGTGATGGCGCGTGAGCCCCGGTGTCGCCCGCGCCGATGGCCCACCCAACGAAGGGAAGCCAGTGGGCGACCACCCCACCGCGAGGAATCAACAGCCCCAGCGCGTCTCTCGGCACAGCCCTGGGAAAGCCGTTCCAGGCAGCGAAGATCCCGCGGCTTCGGCTCGGCTCCACATCGCGCTCAACCGGGCTGATGGCGCCCTGATCGTGCGCGCGTCGGGGGCGTTGCTGTTTCCCGCGGCCGTGGAGCTCACGCACGCGGTCGAGTCCCTGCTCGAACAAGCAGTCACCGACGTCACGGTGCTCGACCTGCGTGACCTCTGCGAGATTGACCACACCGGCATCGCCGTTCTCGTCGCGGTTGGTCGAGACCTCAAGGCAGCGGGGAGCCAGGTCCGGGTCGTGACCGCAGACCGCGCGCTCCTCGGGCGACTGCCCTACACCCTCGGCCTCCGCAGGACATTCGGCAGCCTCTCCGAAGCGCTCTCGTTCCGGGAGTGAGCAACGTGTCCACTCTCGTCCGCCGTGCCCGGACAAGGCAGCGCTACAGCACGTGTTCCCAGCTTGCGAGGCGAGGAGTCCCCATGAGCCGCCACAAGGCTCGCGAGGTCTCGGACTGGCATTATGCAGACCAACACGAACTCGGAACTTGCCCATGCCCGCGCGCACAGGAGGCCTGAGAGATGAGCGTCCTCCCGGACCCAACCACCGCCGAGGGCGCGCCGGAGCTGCCGTGGTACGTGTACGACCGCCACGCCGACCTGCTGCACATCGCGAGCACCCTCGCCAAGGCCGAGGCCTGGGCGTTCACCCACTGGGACGTCGCCACCGTCGGGGATCGTGAGGAGATCGCCGCCAACGACTACTTCTACCTGCTGCTGGCGAAACCCAAAGAGTCCGGCTTCCACAGCCGCGACTACCAGGCGCGCACCATCCGACAAGACCGAGTCACCGCCATCTGGCGGGATCCGCAGGCCGAGCCGCGCTTCCCCGAATAGGCGCTGCTGCACGCGCGCAACGGATCAGGTCACAGTGTTACGGATGTATCGAGGGCCCTGGCGTGGCCGTCCGCCAGCAGCCTGGCGCAGACGCCGAGTGCGTGCAGCTGCGCGGCCAGCGCGGCCTGGTGATCGAACCCCGCAGTGTCTCCCCGCTGCAGCGACTCCCAGCACAGCGCCTCGATCAGATCAAGGGCGCTATGACGAAGGGCAACGCAGCCACCGGGACCGTCTCGCCAACGTGGCGTAGGTGCAGGCGCGCTTCGAGCGATCCGTGGGTCGTGAACTCCAGTCTGCTCACCGGGCAGCGCCTCCGCCAGGGATCGGCTGGGCTGACCGACAAGGTGACCGTGCACCCCGCGTCCACGGCCAGACCGCAGTGATGGAGCGGCCCCTCGATCGGGACGCTCGGCATCGTCGAGGCCAATTTGCTCCTGATCGCCCAGCCCCACCGCGCCACGTCGGGAACCAATCGCCCGCGTCTTAGTGGTCCGCAATGGGCGCATCGCGGACAGTAGTTCCGGTCAGGGAACCGCAACTGGCGAACGCGCAGGTCAACGGGGTGACGCAAGGTCACGTCGGCGGCCGTCGCCGGATAGCCCGTCCGGGAGCCGTCCCGGGACGCGGGGGGCATACGGACAGATGTCGAGCAAGAACGCAGGGCGCGTGCCCGAGAACGAATGATCCCAATTGAGCGGGTCAAGTCGACGACTCGGCCCACGGACTTTCCAGCGCGGTTGACCTTGCGGCTGCCGCGGCCTCGCATAGTCAATTGCAATGCCGCATACCGATGCGGCCTAGGAGCACCGGCATCCGCGATGGGCGGACGTTCTTCGCTGCGGTCCCGCCTGCGTCATAGTGGAGTGGGTCAACGCCGAGGCGGACGTCCACCGGGCGGTTCGTGCGGGGGCGAGGCGACCTGGACGTCGACCAGACCTCGACCTGGACGTCGGCGTGGCGGGCGTCGAGCTCTGCGACCAGTCCGCCACATGTCTCCGATTGGCGCATCGGCGCGATCGCCGTCCTCTCCCCTGCGTTTCCTGGTGCCTTCTCCCGGGTCGTCAGAGTCCGAGGTCGCGGCTGGAGGTGGTCTGCAGGGCTTGGACGGGGCGGATGTAGCGCTCGATGAGGACGTCGAGGCGGCGATGCCGGGTCTGGGCGGCGATCCGTTCGACGGCGACGCCGGCGAGGGCCGCGCTGGTGGCGTGGCCGGCGCGCAGGGAGTGTCCGCTGACCCGGTCGCCGGACAGGCCGGCTGCCCGGGCGCGGTCCTTGACGATGTTGGAGACCGCGGTCCCGGAGATCGGCTGCAGCGAGGGTCGCCGACCGCGCAGGCTGGTGAACACCGGTCCTGCCTTCGTGGCCGCGGACGGCGAGCCAGGCGTCCAGGGCGGCGATCGGGTCGGTCAGCGGATGCTGGCCGTGGGCGATGCCGACGACCTGGCCGCGGGCCTCGGGGTCGGTCTTGGAGCGACGCACTTGCAGCAACAGGCCGTCGGGCTTGGGCTCGAGGTCGGCGAGGGTGAGTGCGGCCAGCTCGGAGCGGCGCAGCGCGCCGGCGAAGCCGAGCAGGATGACGGCGGTGTCGCGGCGTCCAGCGGTGGTGCTGGGGTCGATGGCGGTGATGATCTGCCGCAGGTCGGCGACGCTCAGCGGCCGGGCGGGTCGGCGCGGCGCGGAGCCGAGGAGGCGGCGCAGTCCGCGACGTACCTGTCGGACCGCGTCGTGGTCGATCGGGTCGGGCAGTCCGTGGCGGCGGTGCTGGTGCCCGATGGCCGAGCACGCGGCGTTGATGGTGGCCAGGGAGGCGGCCCGGTGGGCGCGGTCGGTGAGGTAGGCGCACACAGCGGCCGGCTCGGCCGGGAGCTTGGTGATCCCGCGATCGTGGCACCAGCTGTCCCATTGGCTCCAGGCGAAGGCGTACACCTTCCGGGTGGTCTTCGGCGTAGGCGGCGTCCAGGGCGGCGGCGATCCTTGCCGTGTCATCGGCGGTGAGGTGGTTCCCCGCCGCCTGCGGCGGGGAGCGCACCGGGCTGCGGGCGTGGTTGCGATGGTCATTCAGCGATGGTGATCGGCGCGCCGTGCCGCGGTGTGGGCCCCTCGAGCCGTCGAGCGGGCGAGACCGGAGAAAAGTGCGAGTAAACGCGGAGCGGCCATGCTGTCTCCCTGGTTCGGGATGACGGGCATCGGCCCTGACCTGCGGGTTTGGTGGAGCTGAGGGGATTCGAACCCCTGACCTTCTCATTGCGAACGAGACGCGCTACCAACTGCGCCACAGCCCCAAGTGTTGCTTCTGCGACCCGGGGATGACCCAGGAGACGCGAAGCGAAAGGCTAGCACCGGCCGCGAGGCCGGGCCGAATCAGGATCGGGCCGGTTCAGGAGCCGACGGCGCGGTCGCGCTCGGTGCGCGACTTCTCGTCGCGGGCGGCGCGCTCGGCATCCTCGGCATCGCGCGCGAGCTGGCTGTCGGCGTCGCTGCGGCCGGAGGTCCACACGCCGGTGGCGTCGAGGTCGATGGTGCGCACGGTGCGCTGGGCGGTGGCCTTGCCGACGTACGTCGGGAGGGTGACGGGCACGGGGTCCCAGACGTCGGGGTCGGCCGGGTCGGGATCGTCGCTCACCGCTGCGAAGGAGTCGGTCTCGGCCTCATCGAGGGGTACGACGGGACGCTCGGCCGTCTCCTCGATCAGCGCCTCCACGACCTTCTCGACGACCGAGGGCGGCCGGTTGCGCTCGCGACGGACCATCAGCCGGCAGGCGACGAGCCAGGCCAGCAGCAGTCCGGCCGGGGCCGCGACCCACCACCACGTGATGACCTTGGCGGTCGCGACCGCGATGACGGCGACGTTGGCGAGCAGGAGCAGGAGCAGCACCCGCCGGCGACGGCGAGCGGCGCGGTTGGCGGTTGCGCGGAGCGCAGCGACGTGGTGGGCGGTGGTGACCGCGGGCTCGCCCTTCACGGCGACCTCGACCTGCGGCGCTGGCCGCCCAGGGGTCACGACGAGCCGGGCGTTGCGGCGGTTGACCGGCTCGCGCCGCGCCAGCACCCGCATCGTGTCGGAGAACCGGTCGACCGACCGGCTGCGCACGACGTCCTCGTGGTGCTTGAGCGCCTTCGGGATGAGATAGGCGGCCCAGGCGACCGCCAGGGCGACGAAGATCAGTCCGCTCAGGTCCACGGATCCGAGCCTAGGTTTGCTAGCGCATGGTGGGGCGGATGTCCATAGGTGTGTCGCCAGGGAACTCGTGTGACTGGTGGGGTCAACCAGCCTCGAGCAACCGGCGGACCAGGCCGCCGGGGCACTCCTCGACGGTGATGGCGTAGAGCCGGTGGTCGCGCCAGTCGCCGTCGATGTGCAGGAACCGCGGGGCATAGCCGATCTCGTGGAGTCCGAGCTTCTCCACGACGCGCAGGGAGTTGGAGTTCTCCGGGCGGATGGCGACCTCGATCCGGTGCAGGCCCGCGGTGGTGAAGCAGTGGTCGATCACCAGCGCCACGGCCAGCGGCATCACCCCGCGGCCGGCGAACGCCCGGTCGAGCCAGTAGCCGATCGACGCGAACTGCGCCGAGCCACGCACGATGTTGTTGACCGTGACCTGGCCGGCGAACCGGCCATCGACGTCGATGGCGAAGGGCATGCACTCCCCCGAGCGCGCGAGCCGGTCGAGACGGCGTACCAGCGCGCGGAACGTCGTAGGGCGTGCGGCGCCGCCCGGCGGGACGGTGGCGTCCCACGGCCGCAGCCAGTCGGCGTTGTCCTTGCGCGCCGCCTTCCAGGCCCGGGCGTCGCTGTGGGCCAGCGGCCGGACCGTGACCTCACCGTGGCGCAGGACGGCGGGCCAGCCCGGCGTCGGGCTCAATGATCGCTCCCGACGACCTGCTCGATCGCGTGCTCGAGGATCGGCGCGAGCACCTCCAGGCCGTCCTTCACCCCACCCCGCGAGCCTGGCAGGTTCACCACCAGGCAGTGGCCGATGACCCCCGCGGTGCCTCGCGACAGGGCTGCGGCGGGGATGCCCTTGGCCGCGCCGTACGCCCGGATCGCCTCGCCGATGCCGGGCACCTCGAAGTCGAGCAGCGCCCGGGTCTGCTCGGGAGTCCGGTCGGTCGGGGTGAGGCCCGTACCTCCGGTCGTCAGCACGACCCGCGCGCCGTCGTCGACAGCGGCCGAGATGGCCTCGCCCACCGGAGCGCCGTCGGGTACGACGACCGGGTCGCCGACCGCGAAGTCCAGCGACCGCAGGAAGTCGACGAGGATCGGCCCGGTCAGGTCGTCGTACACCCCGGCGGCCGCGCGGTTGGAGGCCACCACCACCGCGGCCGGGACATGGACGACCTCCTCGGTCACCGGATCATCACCGGGATCATCACCGGGTCCAGTCCCCCGACTTGCCACCGGCCTTGGCCTCCACCCGCACCTCGGAGATGACGGCCCTCTTGTCGACGGCCTTCACCATGTCGACCACCGTCAAGGCGGCGACGGACACAGCGGTCAGCGCCTCCATCTCGACGCCCGTGCGCTCGGTGGTGGAGACCCGCGCGACGATGTCGACGGACTCGTCGGTGACGGCCAGGTCGACGGTCACCGACGACAGCATCAGCGGGTGGCACAGCGGGATCAGCTGCGGCGTCTGCTTGGCGCCCATGATCCCGGCGAGCCGGGCGACGCCGAGGGTGTCGCCCTTGGGCACGCCTTCGCCGCGCAGCAGGGCGATCACGGCCGGGGAGACCAGCACCCGCCCCGACGCGTGGCCGACCTGTGCGGTGACGTCCTTGTCGGAGACGTCGACCATCCGGGCCGAGCCGGTCTCGTCGACGTGGGTCAGGCGAGCCGGCGTCTCGTCGGACATCAGAAGTCCCGGTCCAGCGGTACGACGGTGACGGTGGCGCCGGCGTCGAGCGAGGTGGTGTCGGTCGGCACCACGATCAGCGCGTTGGCCTGGGCCAGGTCGCCGACCAGGTGCGAGCCGGGTCCGCCGACGGGCGAGACGGTGACACGCTGGTCGCTGCCGTCGAGCTCGCCGCGGAGGTACTGCGCCTTGCCGGGCGGCGAGGTCACCGCGTGGGTGAGCGTCGCCTCCACCGTCGGTCGCGGGTAGGGCAGGCGGCCCATCATCCGGCGCAGCGCGGGCAGCACGAACATCTCGAAGGAGATGAACGACGACACCGGGTTGCCCGGCAGCGTGAAGATCGGGGTCCCGTCGTCGCCCACCACACCGAAACCCTGGGGCTTGCCCGGCTGCATGGCAACCCCGCCGAACCAGACGGTGCCGGTCGGCGCGAGGGCTTCCTTGACCACGTCGTAGTCGCCCATCGACACGCCGCCGCTGGTGATCACGGCGTCGGCGCGCACCAGCTGGTCGCCCAGCGCGTCGAGGAAGGCCTTCGGCTCGTCGGGCACGATGCCCACGCGGTAGGCGATCGCGCCGGCCCGGCGTACGGCGGCCGCGAGCATGTAGGAGTTGCCGTCGTAGACAGAGTCGTGGCCGCGCGCGGTGCCGGGCTCGCGCAGCTCCGAGCCGGTCGACAGGATCACCACGCGCGGCCGCGGCCGGACGACGACGGAGGCGCGGCCGACGCTCGCCAGCAGGCCGAGCTGGCGCGGGCCGAGGAGGGTGCCCTCCTCGATCAGGAGGTCGCCCTCGGTGACGTCCTCGCCGGCGGAGCGCACGTGCTGGCCCTGCTCGGGCGCCCGCGAGATGACGACCTGGGCGATGCCGCGGTCGGTCCACTCGTACGGCACGACGGCGTCGGCCCCGGCCGGGACCGGTGCGCCGGTCATGATCTTGACCGCGGTGCCGGGCGACAGCGCCAGGATGCGCGCCTGGCCGGCGCCGATCTCGCCGACGACCGGCAGGTGGACCGGCCGTTCGTCGGTGGCCGTCGCCACGTCGTCGTACACCACGGCATAGCCGTCCATGGCGGAGTTGTCGAAGCTCGGCAGCGCGATCGGCGCCGTCACGTCCTCGGCCGCGACCAGACCGAGCGCGTCGAGCAGTGGCTGGTCGTACGGCGGCAACGGACGCAGTGCGTCGAGGATCGCCTCCTGGTGCTCGGCGACGGACCTCAGCTGCTGGTGGGGCTCAGCCATCAAGCACCGTGTCGGCCGCGATGCGCTGCGCCGAGTCGGCCTCGAGCTCCACGTCGCCGATGACCTGGACGCCGTGGCCGAAGGTGAAGTCGCCGTCGACCTTCAACGAGCTGGCCTTGCGCAGCGACGGCGCGCCCTCGGGGAAGCGCTGGTCGAAGTCGCCCACCAGCCGGTAGAACGCCGGGTCGAGCTCGACGAACGGTACGTCGGAGGCCTGGTCGAGCCCGAAGTCCTGGCCGAGGTCGTAGACGTCGGAGCGCAGCACCAGCAGGTCGTTGGTCGTCTTGACCGGGATGAAGCGGTCGCGGGCCACCTCGATGGTGCGGGCGCCCTCGAACACCTCGATCGCAGCGCCCATCGCCGTCTCGACCTGGATGACCTTCGGCGTCGACTTGTCGCCGGGGTCGAGGTTCTTGACGTTGCGGATCAGCGGGAGGCCGAGGATGCCGCCGCGGCGGTCGAGCTCCTCGCGCATGGCGACCAGGTCGAACCACAGGTTGTTGGTCGAGCAGAACCGGTGACGGTCGAGGTCGGCGAGGGCCTCCTGGTCCTTCGGCAGGGTCTGCGCGGTCTCGCGGAGCACGATCCGGCCGTCGGACAGGCGCCGCGCGAAGTGGCCGCCCTTGCGGTCGGAGGGAGTGCGGCGCACGGCCTCGATCGCGAACGGGACGCCGTTGGCCTTGAGCCAGCCCGCGATCTTGGGGTCGGGCACCGCGCCGAGGTTGTCGGAGTTGGAGACGAACACCCGCTCGTACCCCTGCTCGATGAGCTGCTCCAGCAGGCCCGTGCCGCGCAGCGCGGTGTAGAGGTCGCCGTGGCCGGGAGGACACCACTCGAGGTCGGGGTTCTTCGGGTACGACGCCGGGATGAGGTCGGCCTCCAGGAGCTTGGGCACCTTGTTCTGCCAGAACTCCAGGGGCAGACCTTCGACGGGCAGGTCCTCGTAGCGCGCGACCGCGGCCATCGTGTCGGCGGAGGTCCGGAAGGAGTTCATGAAGATCAGCGGCAGCGGGGCGTCGTACTCCTTGCGGAGATGCAGCACCTGGCGCGCGATCACGTCGAGGAACGACAGCCCGCGGCGCACGCACAGCAGCGACTTGGCGCGGTCCATGCCCATGGAGGTGCCGAGACCGCCGTTGAGCTTGATGACGGCGGTGGTGCGGATCGCGTCGGCGGCGATCTCGTCGTCGACCTCGACGTCGGCGAGGGACTCCATGTCGAGCGGCTCGATCGCGGACTCCGGGATCATGCCGGTCTCGCCGTGCTCGAGCAGCCGGTAGTAGTGGGCGAAGGTCTCGACGGCCACCTCGTCCACGCCCGCGTCCAGCATCTTCTGGCGGGCTTGGTTCAAACCTGGACTACCCATGCTTCGATCGTAGGCTTGCCGGGTGTCCGACCGGCAATCCACCTCGACTTCTGGTGACGCAGGGGCTACGCCCTCGGCGAACGCCGCCAAGCTCGCGCTCCGCGACCAGCTGGTCACCGCTCGCAGCCGCCGCAGCCTGCTCGAGGTCGGCGAGGCCGCTCGGGCCATCGCCGAGCACGTGCTGGCGACGGCGGAGGTACGCCGGGCGGCCACCGTGGCGGCGTACGTCTCGATCGGCACCGAGCCGGGCACCACCGCGTTGCTGGAGAGCCTGGTCGCGCTGGGCAAGCGGGTCGTCCTGCCGGTCGTGCAGCCCGACCTCGACCTCGACTGGGCGGTCTACGACGGGCCGGCGTCGCTGGCCCCCGCGCGGATGGGCCTGCTCGAACCGGTCGGCCGGCGCCTCGGCGTCGAGTCGATCGCCACCGCCGACCTGCTGCTGGTGCCCGGCCTCGCCGTCTCGCCCACCGGTGACCGGATGGGCCGCGGCGGCGGCTGCTACGACCGCGCCCTCGCGCGCGTCCCCGTCGGCACCCCCGTCTGGGTGCTGCTCTACGACGACGAGGTCGGCCTCGACGTCCCCGTCGAGCCCCACGACCGCAAGGTCACCGGCGCCGTCACCCCCTCGGGTCTCCACCTCTTCGCTGGTTCGAGGAGGCGACGAAGTCCCGTCACGAAACCCCGCACAGACCACGGACACCTCACCGGGTGTTCGCGACGGGCGCTAGCGCGCCTTCCTCAACCAGCGGTCGGGATCGGCCGGCTCCAACGTCAGCGTGTGCTCGCCGGACTCCTCGACGGCGTCGCGGCGAGAACGGCCAGGGGAGCGTCTCGCCGCGGACCCACAGGTCGGTCTGGTCGGTGTAGTGGTCGCTGAACGGGTGGCCGGAGACGCCGGTGAGGTTGACCCAGCGCGAGTCGTCGAAGTCGGCGAGCGAGACGACCATCCGCATCGACGGGGCGAAGTCGACCGTGTAGCCCTCGTAGGCGTTGTAGCCGGCGGCGTCGACCGCCGCCGGGCCGCCACCGACCTCCCACCCACCGCGGTTGACCAGCCACTCGACGGGGCCGGGCCTCGACTCGCCGAGTGTCGAGTGGCGCAGCTCGAGCCGGTGGAGGTGGCCCCACGCCCAACCCTGGATGCGCGAGGCGTCCAGGCGGGTCACCTCGTCGCGTGCCTCGAGCAGGACCGCGCGGAGGATGTCGTCGCGGGTCTCGACCTCGTCGACGGTGTCCTTGTCGTCCCACCAGCCCGACTCAGGCCGGTCGAGCAGGCCGGTGACGACCGAGACCCAGCGGTCGCCGCCGTACGGCCAGACGTCCTCCGGCATGTCGTCGTGGAACGTCATGGTCAGCAGGGTCCGCCAGACCACGTTGAAGTACTCCGCCGCCGCACTGTCGGCGGGCTGCTCGAAGTCCCAGCCGCGCAGGAGCCGCTGGCCGGCCGAGTAGTAGCCGCGCGGCAGGTCGATGTCGAGCAGCAGCGGCACCAGCGCGGGCGCCAGCGGGTTGCGGGTGTCGAGCTGGATCGCGGCCATGTCGTCGACCGACAGCACGCCCTCCCGGTCGATACGTTCGGTGAGCAGGCGACGGATCCGCTCGGACCGGTAGCCGCGGTCCCAGTCGGCCGTCAGGTAGTACGGGTAGTCGGGGCCGACGACCGCCTGGTTGGCCGCGGCGACGAAGCCCTCGTCCGGGTCGAGCACGTTGGGCAGGCCGTCGAACGGAACGTACTCGCCGAGTCCAGTCGTTCTCGCTGCGCCAGCCCGCCTGGGGCGCCAGGCCGTCGTTCCCCGACTTGCGGATCGGGATCAGGCCGGGGGCCTGGTAGCCGATGTGGCCGTCGCGGTCGGCGTACACCAGGTTCTGTGCCGGTACGGCGAACGACGACGCCGCCTCACGGAAGGTGTCCCAGTCGGTCGCGGCGTTGAGCGCCAGGATGGCGTCGGCGGTCGTCGTCGGCTTCAGCGCCGTCCAGGCCAGCGAGATGGCGGGCCGGGTGCCCGGCATCGGGTCCTGTCCGCTGCCTGACGGGTCGTCCGGCGCGTCGTCGGCGAGGTCGGTGTAGAAGTCGAAACGGTCGCTGAGGATCGGCCCGTGCCGGGTCGAGCGCACCGTGATGGTGACGTCGTCCTGGCCGCGCACCTCGATCGTCTCCTCGCGCGTGGTCAGCGGCCGCAGGCGGCCGTCCTGCTCCCACTCGTCGTCGGTGACCCTCTCGAGGTAGAGGTCGGTGACGTCGGGGCCCAGGTTGGTGAAACCCCAGGCGATGTCGGCGTTGTGGCCGATGATGACGCCCGGCACCCCGGAGAACGTGAAACCGGCGACGTCCAGCGGGCAGTCCTCGCTGACAGTGGTGCAGTGCAGACCCATCTGCACCCACGTGCCCGGCAGGCTGACACCCAGGTGCGGGTCGTTGGCCAGCAGCGGCTGTCCGGTCTCGCTGTGCTCTCCGGCGACGACCCAGCTGTTGCTGCCGATCCCGTCACCCCTGCCCATCAGCTCGGGCAGCCCGTCCAGGGCGCGGTGCAGCTCGCCCAGCAGGGCGCGGTGGCCGGCGGTGTACGCCGGACGCTCCGGGTTGCGGGTACCTCCCGTCGTCGCGTCCGGCTCGAACACGCCGTCCACGACCGCGCCCTGCCCCACGATCGGCCGGTGTGCCCGGTAGTCGTACGCCGGGAACAGCTCGGCGACCTCCTCCGGCGAGTGGTCGGCGGCCAGCAGGGCCCGCTCGATCTCCTCGTCGAGGTTCCCCTTCAGGTCCCAGGCCATCGCCTTGAGCCAGGCCAGCGAGTCCGCCGCCGTCCACGGCTCGGGCCGGTAGTCCAGCCCGCCGAGGCCGAGGACGGTGTACTCGACGGCGATCTCGGACGGGCTGTGCGAGTCCAGGTAGGCATTGACGCCCGCGGCGTACGCCTCCAGCGCCGCCCGCGTCGCCGGCTGGAGCAACGGCAGCTCCTGCTCGGCGACCTCTCGCCAACCCAGCGTGCGGATGAACTCGTCGCTCTCCAGGGTGTCCGCGCCGAACAGCTCCGACTGCCGTCCTGCGGTGACGTGCCGGCGCACGTCCATCTCGTAGAACCGCTCCTGCGCGTGCACGTAGCCCTGCGCGGCCATCAGGTCGGCCATGGTGTCGGCGTACAGCTGCGGGATGCCGTGCGCGTCCCTGATGACCGCCACCTCACCGGTCAGCCCGGGAACCTGGATCGACCCCTCCACCTGCGGGAACGGCCGGCGCACCAGGACGACCGCGCTGAGCAGGCCGGCGACCAGGAGCAGAACGAGCGCCACCGCGCCGTACGCCGTCCAGCGCGCGCCCCGAGGCCAGTCGCGGAAGACCTGCCACGGGGTCCGATCGGGCCCGTCCTGAAGGAATCCGGACTCGCTCATGGTGGTTCACAGTGTGCCGTACCATTGGCAGTCGCCCCCCAAGAGTGCTAGCCGAGTGCCAGCCAGCTGTTCGCGAGAGGGAACCCCGTGCCGACCTACCAGTACGCCTGCACCGAGTGCGGGCACGCCTTCGAGCAGTTCCAGAGCTTCTCCGACGACGCGCTCACCGAGTGCCCGGAGTGCCAGGGCCGGCTGCGCAAGGTCTTCAACGCCGTCGGGGTGGTGTTCAAGGGCTCCGGCTTCTACCGCACCGACAGCCGCGAGAAGACAGTCGTCAGCGTCGTCCTCGTCCTCCGACACCAAGACCGAGACCAAGACCGAGACCAAGTCCGAGACCAAGTCGGACGCGAAGACCGAGACCAAGTCCGAGACGAAGGCCGCCGCCACCGCCTGATCCCGCGCTGCGCCTGGCGCCTGTGGAGAGACTGCGCAGCGTCCCCTGCCCCGACCTACGGTCGTCGGGTGCCGACGCGTGAGCAGCTCAAGCAGGACCTGACCCGCCGGCGACGCGCCGTACGCCGCGTGGTGCTGGCCCGCCGCCGCCCGCTCGCCGCGCTGCTCGCCGCGGCGGCCGTGGTCGCCGGCGTCCACGAGCTGCGGCCCCCGCCACCGGCCGTCGAGGCGGTGCTCACGGCGGCGCGCGACCTGCCGGCCGGCGCCACCCTCGGCCGCGACGACCTGGCCACCGTCGACTACGCGGCCGGCACCGCGCCCGTCGGGTTGGCGGACGACGCGGTCGGCCGCGTGCTGGCCGCGCCGGTGCGGGCGGGTGAGCCGCTGACCGACGTCCGCCTCGTCGGCGCACCCCTCGCGGCGGCGTACCCCGGCTCGGTCACCGTGCCCGTTCGGCTGCCCGACGCAGGCATGGCGGCACTGCTCCGCGTCGGCGACCGGATCGACCTGGTCGCCGCCGACCCGCAAGGTTCGGTCGCCCGCGTGGTGGCGACCGACCTGGCCGTGGTGGCGCTGCCCGAGCCGGACGACGAGGCGACGAGCAGCGGTCTGCCGGGCCGGCTCGTGCTGCTGGCCGCACCCGAGGCGGTGCGCGAGGAGCTGGCCCAGGCCGCCGTGACGGGGTTCCTGACCTTCACCTACTCCCGCTAGCGTGCTGCCGTCCGAACGCCTTGGCCGTCCCTCGGGCGCGGCCGCTAGGAGTGTGACCATGACCGGCTTCAAGAACTTCATCCTGCGGGGCAACCTGATCGAGCTCGCCGTGGCCTTCATCATGGCGGCCGCCTTCGCCGCGGTGGTCACCGCCTTCGTCGCCTGGCTGACCAGCCTGATGCCGGAGTCGGCCGACGAGATCTTCAGCAGCGCGGAGCCGTTCGGCGCCTTCCTCAACGCCGTCATCGCGTTCCTGCTGCTCGCGGCGGTCGTCTACTTCTTCGTCGTGCTGCCCTACACCAAGGCCAAGGAGCGGTTCTTCCCGGCCGAGGAGGAGGGCACCCCCGCCGACGTCGCCCTGCTCGAGGAGATCCGCGACCTGCTCGCAGCCCAGGGCAACCGGCCCGTCTGACGCGCGGCCCGAGGATTGGATACCCGGTCGACCGGGTATCACTGACGTTCGCGGGGGTTGCAACCGTCACGAAGAGCGCAGGAACGACGCCGAAGCTAGCCGTGGTGCGGGCGGCACCTGGTCGCGGTACCAGGCGTCGCGCGCCGACTCGTCGCGCCTCTGACGCCTCGGGCTCACGCTCGTCGGACGTCGTCTCCGGCAGCACGTCGCCGAACACCTCGGCGAGCCGGCGCTTGCGCTCGGCCTCGTCGGGCGACGGCTTGGCGGGGTCGCTCATGCGCAGAGCCCGTTCTCGCGGGCTTCCTCGGCGGCGTCCTCGGTTGACTCCTCGGTGGGCGAGGTGGTCGGCGTACCTGGCGAGCTCGGCGTGGCGGTCGGCGAGCCGGTCGGCGACCCGGACGGCGTACCCGTGGCGGTCTCGGTCGGGCTCGGCGTGGGCGAGCCGGGCAGCTGCTCGGCGCTGATCGCGTCGTCGAGGAACTTCGGGGCCATCGGCTTGTCGTTGATGATGGCCGTCCACACCTGCTTGGCCTCCGGGAGCCAGCGGATGCGGTTGGGGTCGTCGGGGGCGTACTGCCACGGGACGGTGATGAACTGGATCTTGTCGAGGCCGATGCCCCTGAACTGGACGCCCAGCTTGGCGATCTTGGCGAGGCTGCCGAGCCCCTCGTCGAGCTGGAGCGACTGGGTCGCGGCCTCGAGGAACTTCAGCAGCCGGACGGGGTTGGCGAGCGTGTTGGCGCTGAGCACCTGGTGGGCCATCGCGGCGATGAACGCCTGCTGCCGCTTCATCCGGCCGATGTCGGAGCCGTTGCCGAGGACGTAGCGCTCGCGCACGTAGTTGAGGGCCTGGAACGCCCTCGAGCTTGCGGGTGCCGGCCGGGATGTTGATGCCGTGGGCGGGGTCGACGATGCCCGGCTCGGGGATGCAGACCTGGACGCCGCCGATGGCGTCGACCATGCCGCGGAAGCCGGCGAAGTCGACCACGACGAAGTGGTCGACGCGGATGCCGGTGAGCTTCTCGAGCTGGTGGATCGTGCACGCGGGCCCGCCGACGGAGAACGCCTCGTTCCACATCGCGTCGGTCGCGCCGGGGATCGGGTCGAGGTCCTCGTCGAGGCACTCGGGCCGGTTGACCAGCGAGTCGCGGGGGATGCTGATGCCGTAGGCGCGCTGCCGGTCGGCCGACAGGTGCAGCAGGATCGTGGTGTCGGACCGCTTGCCCCCGCCGGTCAGGTTGTCGATGTTGTTGCCCGGGGCGTCGCGGTCGTCGGAGCCCATCACCAGGATGTTGAGCGGCTCCTTGGGCCCCTCGACCTGCTTCTTCTCGGGCCGGTCGACGATCTGGTCGCTCACGTCGATGACGTCGAGGTTGCCGTTGTAGTGGCGGTAGAGGTAGAGCGTCGACAGCCCGGTCACCAGCGCCAGCACCACCGAGGTGACGAGGAGCACGCGCCCGACGGTGTGCCGCTTCTTGACCTTGGCCCGGCGCTTCGGCTTGGCTTCCTGGGAGTCCTGCTTGTTCCTCTGCCGACGGCCGCCGACGCCCTTGCCCGGCTCGTCCGAGGGGTCGCCACTATGCGACCGGGCGCCCTGAGGGGCGTCGGATTCGGACACGCGTCGACCTCGGGAATCGCGAACGGGGACAGCGTCGAACTTACGACGTCCCCCCAATGGTGACCTCTCGGTCGCCCATCGGCCAACTCCGCCTACCGCCGGTATGGGGCGCGAGTGCCGGGCGTGACAGGATGTGCGGCGGCCGGTCCGTGACCCGGTTGCCGGCCACGCCCCAGTAGCTCAGTGGATAGAGCAGCCGCCTCCTAAGCGAAAGGTCGCGCAGTTCGACTCGCGCCTGGGGCACCCCCGGTCGCTGCGAGCAGCCGACTCCCCCCATGGCGAAAGGCCCGCGCGTTCGACTCGCGCCTGGGGCACCCCCGGTCGCTGCGAGCAGCCGACTCCCCCCATGGCGAAAGGCCCGCGCGTTCGACTCGCGCCTGGGGCACCCCCGGTCGCTGCGAGCAGCCGACTCCCCCCATGGCGAAAGGCCCGCGCGTTCGACTCGCGCCCGGGGCACCCCCGGTCGCCAGCGAGCAGCCGACTCCCCCCATGGCGAAAGGCCCGCGCGTTCTACTCGCGCCCGGGGCACCCAGGTCGCAGCGAGCAGCCGACTCCCCCCCCCATGGCGAAAGGCCCGCGCGTTCGACTCGCGCCTGGGGCACCCCGCATCACCCCTCAGGTACGGGTACGGACCCAGGATGGTGACCCCGACCGTGGGGTCGTGTGTCCCACCGCAGCACGATGGCGCGGCGTCAGGCACACGACCCGGAGGAGCGATGACGTCGAGCCAGGTCCAGTCGATCGGCGGGCGCTACCGGCTGCAGCGCCAGATCGGCCACGGCGGCATGGGGGCCGTCTGGCTCGCCGTCGATGAGGTGCTCGGTCGCGACGTTGCCGTGAAGCGCATCGGCCACTTTCCCGGCGGCGACACGCCGGGGCTCGTGCGCGCCCAGCGCGAGGCCAAGCTCGCGGCGCGGCTCAACCACCCGCATGTCGTCGCCGTCTTCGACTTCGTCACCGAGGGCCATGAGCAGTGGTTGGTGATGGAACACGTCGAGGGCACCGACCTGGCGGGGCTCGTCGACGAGTACGGCGGACTCCCGCCCGACGACGCCGCCAAGGTCCTGGGTCAGGTGGCCGAGGCCCTCGCCGCGGCCCACGCGGCCGGCATCGTGCACCGCGACGTCAAGCCGTCCAACATCCTGATCACCCGCGACGGCACCGCGAAGCTCGCCGACTTCGGAATCGCCCGCGCCCGCGACTCGACCGTGACTGCGTCCGGGCTGGTGACCGGCTCGCCCGCGTACCTCGCTCCCGAGGTGGCGGCGGGGCAGCCCGCCACCGAGGCGAGTGACGTCTGGTCGCTGGGTGCCTCGCTCTACCAGGCACTCGCGGGCCACCCGCCGTACGACACCTCCGACAACGTCCTGTCGGCGATGTACCGGATCGTGCACGATCCACCTCCTCGGCTGCCCGGAGCCGGGTGGCCGGAGGACCTGCTGGAGCACACGATGGCCACGGATCCCGCGGATCGCTGGCCGATGAGTCGCGTCCGCGACTATCTGTCGGCAGGACCTCCGCCCGTCGATGACGACGCGGCCCCGCCCGCGGTGCTGGCGACGGAAGATCCGCAGGAAGCCTCGGTCGACGCCGGCGTACGCCGGTCCTCCTGCTCGTCCTCGGCCTGGCCGTCCTGCTGGTCGTGGCGGGCGTCGCCTGGGCGGTACTGAGCCCGGACCCCTCGCCGACCGCGGACGATCCTCCTGCCGGTGAGCAGTCCGACGAGCCGTCCCGCTCCCCCTCCCGCAGCGCTTCCGGACCGGCCAAGACACCCAAGCCCAGCCCGACGCGGACCGCGTCACCGCCCGCGCCGGAGCCGTCGACGGAAGAGACACCCACGCCGAAGCCCACCCCAGAGCCCACCCCAGAGCCCACCCCCCAGCCGACATCGAGCGCGCCCGTGCCCGACCAGGCCGGCGCGATGCAGGCGTTCGTCCAGGAGTACATCTCCACGGCGTTGACCGACCCGGGCAGCTCGTGGCAGCAGCTGAGCCCGCGGTTCCAGCAGGCCTGCTGCGACGGCAGCGTCGGCAGCTACGCCGGCTACTGGAACACCATCGCCGACGCGACGCTGCGGGACGTGGTCGCCGACCCGGAGGCGATGCGGGTCAGCTACGTCATCACCTGGGACCCGGAGAGCGGTCCTCCCGAGGATGAGAACGTGACCCTGGGCCTGGTGCGTCAGGGCACTCGGTACCTCATCGACTACGAGCTCTGACCGGGCAGCTCAGGTCGTGTGGCACTGGGGTGCGCAGAACTTGCACCCGTTGGAGTCGCTGAAGTGCTGCTTCGCCTCGGTGACGGCGCTCTGACAGTTCGGGTGGTCCCCGAGGTCGAGCCGGTTCTCCGGGTCGGGCAGGCACTCGTTGGCGACGTTGAGGTTGTGCACCTCGTGGTCGCCGGTGTCCGGCTGGGCATTCTTGTTCACCACGTAGTGGGCCATGGCCTTTACCTCCCTGCGAGTGACCGTAATCCCGATCGACGCCGATGGCCGTGGCCCAAACGGGCTATTTCGAGGTCGCTCAGCGAACCTCGAACCTCAGACCGCCCTCCCGCACGCGGGCCAGCAGGTTCGCGCCCATCGACTGGGCCGTGGTCACCTGGCCGGCGACGCTCGGGTTGTCGTCGAACGCCAGGCAGAGGGCGGACTCGGCGACCATCATCGCGGTCTCGGTGTAGCCGGGGTCGCCGCCCGTGACGCGGGTGTGCACGGTTTCGCCGCCGGCCTCGCCGACGAAGTCGACGGTGAACCACGAACGCTGGCGGCGCTCGGGGTCGGGTCCGTCGCCGGCGGGGTACCACTTCAACAGCAGGTCGCGGGTGAGCTTCAGCTGGGACGCCAGCCCTAGCCCGGCGACCGTGACCGCGCCGCCCACGGCGTACGGGAGCGTCTTGGTGCCGGCGTAGTGGGAGTAGCGGAACCTCGGTCCGTACGTCGGCAGGGCCGCGCCGCTGCGTGCGACGATCGCCGGGTCCATGGTCGGCAGTGGGAGCAGCCAGTAGCCCAGCAGCTTGTCGCGGTGGGGCTTGCCGGCGACGGCCCGCGACGATCGCCCGACGGGCCTGGGCTCGACGCGCTTGCGCGCCTGAGCGGCTTCGCGGATCAGGCGGGCCCGCGACATGCCGGTGAGCAGGGTCTCGAAGGTGCCGCCCGAGGGCAGCCCGCCGGCGCGTACGACGCCGCGGAGGTCGATCGGTACGTCGGCCGGCAGGTGCTCGACGGTGAACATCGCGCCCAGGTCGTACGGGATCGAGTCGAAGCCGCAGCCGTGTACCAGCCGCGCGCCGGAGGACACTGCGGTCGCGTGGTGGGCGACGTACATCCTGTCGACGAACTCGAGCTCGCCGGTGATGTCGCAGTAGTCGGTGCCGGCGTCGGCGCAGGCACCGACCAGCGCCTCGCCGCGGCCGACGTACGGGCCGACCGTCGAGATCACGACCCGGGTGCGCTCCGCGAGGTCGGCCAGGGCGACCGGGTCCTCGGAGTCGGCCACGATCAGCTCGACGTCGGCGCCGACCTGGGCGCGGACCTTCTCGAGCTTGTCGAGGTTGCGGCCGGCAATGGCCCAGCGCAGGCCGTCGGGGCCGTTGCGAGCCAGGTACTCGGCGGTGAGTGCGCCGGTGAACCCCGTCGCGCCGAAGAGGACGATGTCGAGCTCGCGACCGTGGGGCATGCCTCATCGTGGCAGCAGCGGGGCCGGGCGGGAACCGCGGGCCCGACCCGGCCGTCGTACGGGAGTGCACCCCCTCCAGCGAACCGGACTCACCGCCGTCGTTCTCGGCGCGGTCAGCGCCGGCTTCGTGGCCGGGGTGACCGTCGGGAGGTCGTCGTCCGGCCCGGCTGACCCGACGTCGCAGGACCGACACCCGCTCGGCCGAGACTCCGTCACGCTCGTCAACGCGGACCTCCGGCCTGCGCGGTCCTGCGACGAGCTGCTGAGCTGGTACGTCGAGCGCGGCGTCGACCGCGTGACGCCGTACGGCTGGGACTACCTGCGCGTCTACACCCTCGAGGACAACGCCGCCGGCGCGCCCGAGGCTCCGCAGCCGGCCGAGGCGACCTCGAGCGAGACCGGCACGAACGTGCAGGAGGCCGGCGTCGACGAGCCGGACGTGGTCAAGACCGACGGCTCCCTCCTGGTGCGGGTCGTCGACGACAACAGCCTCGTGTTGTACGACGTCACGGGCGACGAGCCCGTACGGCTCGGGTCGCTGCCGCTGGACGGGATGTTCGCCCCTGAGGTCCTGCTCGCCGGCGACCGCGTCGTGGTGATCGGCCGCGACGCCGGCGCTGCACCCGGTCGGATCACCCCCGGGACCACGGTGCAGGTCGTCGACGTCGCGGACCCCTCGTCTCCGACGGTGGTCCACGAGGCGTCGTACGACTCCTCGCTCGTCACCGCCCGCCAGCACGGCGACGTGGTCCGGCTCGTGGTGTCCGTCGGTCTCCCCGACCTCAAGTTCGCCGAGCCCGGCTTCTTCCGTCGCGAGGCGGCGGCGCTCGAGGCCAACCAGGACGTCGTGCGGGCCTCGACCATCGACGACTGGCTTCCGCACGTGACGACCCTGGGCGCCGACGGCACCGTCAGCGAGCAGCTCGTCGACTGCGAGGACGTCGCCATTCCGGCCGCGGACGCGGGGCTGGGCACCGTCGCTGTCGTGGGCTTCGATGCCAACGACCCCGCGGCGGTCGAGACGACTGCCGTCACGACGCCGAGCGAGACGGTCTACATGTCGGCCGACCACCTGTACCTGGCCAGCTCCGCCTACCGGATGGGCTGGGAGGTCTGCTGCTGGGACGTGCCGCAGCCCGACCCCATGACCTCCGGCGACGAGGGGACGACGTACCTCTACGACTTCGGCCTCGACGGCGCCACGACGACGTACGCCGCCTCCGGCCAGGTCGACGGCTCGATCGCCAACCGCTGGGCGATGGACGAGCACGAGGGCGTCCTGCGGGTCGCGGTCGGGCCGACGATGCGGACCGGCAACTTCAACTCGATCCTCACCCTCTCGCGCAGCGGCAGCGACCTGGTCGAGATCGGCCGCGTCGACAAGCTCGGTGTGGGCGAGGAGATCAAGTCGATGCGGTGGTTCGACGGGCTGGCCGTGATGGTGACCTTCCGGCAGACCGACCCGTTCTACGCCGTCGACCTCACCGACCCCGCCCAGCCCGAGCTGCTGGGAGAGCTGAAGATCCCGGGGTTCTCCTCCTACCTCCACCCGATCGACGGCGACCTGATGATCGGGATGGGTTCGGCCGCCGACCCGGCGACGGGTGTCGTGTCAGGGGCCAAGGCGTCACTGTTCGACGTCAGCGACCTGACCGCCCCCCGCGAGCTCGACGCGGTCTCGTACCCCTCCGGCACCACCGCCCAGGCCGCCCTCGACCCGCGCCAGTTCACCTGGCTGCCCGACCGGCGTACGGCGCTCACGGTCATCTCGTCGGGCTGGGAGGGCCGCACCGGCTACGTCTCGGTCCTGCGGGTCGGCGACGACTCGGTGAGCAGCGAGCTGGTCGAGGTCGAGTACGGCGTCGAGGTGGACGACGTGCGTCTGGTCCCGCTGCCCGACGGCCGCGTCGTACTGACCACCGGCGACGCGGTCTCCTTCTTCGACGTGTGACCCGGCCGCGATCGCTCGTTGAGGTGCGAGCTTGCGAGCCTCGAAACCGCCGATCGCGCCACGTAGTCTCGCCACCATGTGCCGCAACATCCGTCCGCTGAACAACTTCGAGCCGCCCGCCACCAACGACGAGGTCGCGGCGGCAGCGCTCCAGTTCGTGCGCAAGGTCAGCGGCATGAACAAGCCGTCGCAGGTCAACCAGGAGGCGTTCGACCGCGCCGTGCACGAGATCGCCCACATCACCCGGCACCTGCTCGACGACCTGGTCACGACGGCGCCGCCCAAGAACCGCGAGGCCGAGGCGGAGAAGGCCCGCGCCCGCGCCCGGCTGCGGTACGCCACGTGACGCTGGCGGCCACCACCTCGTACGACGCGGCACTGTCGCTCCTGACGGACCGGCCGCTGGTGGTGCTGACCGGGGCGGGTCTGTCGACCGACTCGGGCATCCCCGACTACCGCGGTCCGGGGTCGCCGGCGCGGATGCCGATGACCTACCAGGAGTTCGTGTCCGGCCTCGAGGCGCAGCAGCGGTACTGGGCGCGCAGCCACCTCGGCTGGTCGCGCATGCGTGGCGCGTCGCCCAACGCGGGTCACTTCGCGCTGGCCCGTCTCGATCCCTCGTTGCTGATCACCCAGAACGTCGACGGGCTCCACGAGCTGGCGGGCTCACGGTCGATCGTCGCGCTGCACGGGCGGATCGCCGAAGTGGTGTGCCTGTCGTGCCGTTCCGTGACCCCTCGTTCGGCGCTCCAGGAGCAGATGTCGCTGCTGAACCCTGGGTGGCTCACCCGTCACGCAGCCGCCGTCTCCCGTCCTGACGGCGACGTCGACCTGGAGGAGACGTCGGGATTCGTGGTCCCGGCGTGCCCGTGTGGCGGGATGCTCAAGCCGGACGTGGTGTTCTTCGGCGAGAACGTCCCGGCTGCTCGGGTGTCGCGGTGCTACGAGGCGGTCGACGCCCTGGGCTCGTCGGGAGCCCTGCTGGCGATCGGCACGTCGCTTGCGGTGATGAGCGGACTGCGGTTCGTGCGGCGGGCCGCTCGCGCGGGCACGCCGGTGGTGATCGTCAACCGGGGAGCTACCCGCGGCGACGACCTGGCGACGTACAAGGTCGACGCGGGCTGTTCGGAGTTCCTGAGCGAGCTGGCGGGCTGAGGTTCGGGGTCGTTCCTGCCTCTTCGTGACGGTTGCAACCCCCGCGAACGTCAGTGATACCCGGTCGACCGGGTATCACGTCCGGCTGCTACTGCTTCCCCACGAAGATGTGGGAGGCGGCGTCGAGGTCGATCTCGGCGGACTCGCCGCCGGATCCGACCAGGACGCCGGCCTCGGTGCCGGAGACCGCGACGACCTTGTCCGGCAGGGCGCCGATGCGGCGCAGGTTGGACATCAGGGTCTCGTCCTTCTGCAGCTCCTCGGAGATGCGGCGCACCCGCACCGAGGCCTGGTCGCCGGCGCGGCTGGTGACCTCGGCGAGCGAGATCATGCCGTCCATGAACTCGTCGGCCTGGCCGGTCTCGCCGAGCTCGTCGAGGCCGGGGATCGGGTTGCCGTACGGCGACTCGGTGGGGTGGCCGAGGAGCTCCACGAGGCGGCGCTCGACGGTTTCGGACATCACGTGCTCCCAGCGGCACGCCTCGGCGTGGACCAGCTCCCAGTCGAGGCCGATCACGTCGGTGAGCAGCCGCTCGGCCAGCCGGTGCTTGCGCATCACCCGCGTGGCGAGCCGCATGCCCTCCTCGGTGAGCTCGAGGTGGCGGTCGCCCTCGACGGTGACCAGCCCGTCGCGCTCCATCCGGGCGACGGTCTGGGAGACGGTCGGGCCGCTCTGGTGCAGCCGCTCGGCGATCCGGGCACGCAGCGGGACGATGCCTTCCTCGACGAGCTCGTAGATCGTCCGGAGGTACATCTCGGTGGTGTCGATCAGATCGCTCACTTCCCTATTGTGCCCGATCGGCACGAGCCCTGGCACAGTGGAGCGATGCCAGCCGTCATGTGGTTCCGGCGGGACCTGCGCCTCTCGGACAACCCGGCGCTCCTGGAGGCGGCAGCCGATGACGGCGAGGTGCTCCCGCTGTTCGTGGTCGACCCTGCGCTCTGGGGTCCGAGCGGCCCCTCGAGGCGGTGCTACCTCAGCGAGTCGCTGCGCGATCTCGACGCCCGCACCGGCCTGACGATCCGCACCGGCGACCCGGTCACCGAGGTCGTCCGAGCGGCCCGCGACGTCGACGCCGACCGGGTCCACGTCGCCGCCGACTTCGGTCCCTACGGCAGCACTCGCGACGAGAAGGTCGACTGCCGCCCTGGCCGAGCACGGCATCGAGCTGGTGCGCACCGGATCGCCGTACGCCGTGGCGCCCGGGCGGGTGACCAAGCGCGACGGCACGCCGTACCAGGTGTTCACGTCCTACTACCGCGCCTGGGTCGCGCACGGCTGGCGCGGACCGGCCGGCGAGCTGGGGCCGGTGAGCTGGCTGAGCGCCAGGTCCGACGGCGTCCCCACCGAGGACGCTGCCCGAGGGGTTGACGCTGCCCAGGGCCGGCGAGGACGCCGCGAAGCGGCGCTGGCGCGACTTCCGGCGGGACAAGATCGACGACTACGAGCGCCACCGCGACCGGCCCGACCTCGACGCCACCTCACACCTGTCGGTCAACCTCAAGTGGGGCGAGATCCACCCCCGCACCCTGCTCGCCGACCTCGAGGCAGGCCAGGGCGCGTCGACGTTCCGCAAGGAGCTGGCCTGGCGCGAGTTCTACGCCGACGTGCTGTTCCACCGGCCCGAGACCGCGCGCAAGTACCTCCGGGCGGAGTTCGAGCGGATGGCGTACGACGACCCGGGCGACCGGCTCGACGCGTGGCGCGTGGGCCGCACCGGCTACCCGATCGTCGACGCGGGGATGCGCCAGCTTCGGGCGACCGGATGGATGCACAACCGGGTCCGGATGATCGTGGCGAGCTTCCTGGTCAAGGACCTCCACCTCGAGTGGCAGCACGGTGCCCGGCACTTCATGCACTGGCTGGTCGACGGCGACCTGGCCTCCAACCAGCACGGCTGGCAGTGGACCGCGGGCTGCGGCACCGACGCCGCGCCGTACTTCCGGGTCTTCAACCCGGTGACCCAGGGCCGCAAGTTCGACCCTGACGGGACCTACATCAAGACGTGGGTGCCCGAGCTCCGCGACGCCGCCGACCCGCACGAGCCGGTCGACCCGATCGTCGACCACGCCGAGGAGCGCCTGGAGGCGCTGGACCGCTACGAGAGGATCCGAAGGTGAGCGACCTGTTGGTGCCCGCGCGGTTCTGCGGTCCGCCGGTGTCCGGCAACGGCGGCTGGACCTGCGGCGCGATGGCCCAGCTGGTCCACGGACAGCCCGGGCGACCACAACGAACCCTGGCCGGCGATCACCGTCACGCTGCGCCGCCCGCCTCCGCTCGACACCGTGGTCCCGACAGTCGAGGCCGACGGCGTCACCACCGCGGCCGACGACGCGGGGCCGGTGGCCCAGGGGCAGCGGTCCGACCAGGTGCTCGCGGAGGTCGACGCGGTCGACGCCGCGACCGCGCGCGCCGCCGAGGCGTCGTACGCCGGCTGGGTCAGCCACCCGTTCACCTCGTGCTTCACGTGCGGCCCCGACCGCGAGGAGGGCGACGGCCTCCGGATCTTCCCCGGACCGGTCGACGACCTCGACGGTGCCACCCGCGTCGCCGCCGCCTGGACACCGCACCCGAGCACCTCGGAGGACTGGCACCAGTACGACGACGACCACCGTCGCGCGTCCTTGCCCGTCACCTGGGCCGCCCTCGACTGCCCCGGCGGCTGGGCCGCCGACCTGGCGAACAACCCCGCCGTCCTGGGCCGGATGACCGCCCGGGTCGACACCCTGCCGATCGTCGGCGAGGAGCACGTCGTGGTCGGCCACTCCCGTGGGCGCGACGGCCGCAAGCTGTTCACCGCCGCCACGCTGTACGACTCCGACGGCCGCGTGGTCGCCACCGCCGAGCACACCTGGATCACCGTCGACCCGAGCTGCCTTCCGCTGACGCCGTCCGTGACGCAAAGCACCATCCGAGGCACCCCACACCAGCATTTCCGTCACGGACGGCGAAGCAGGCAGGATGTCGCCGTGAGTTTTAACGATCCAAGTACGGCGCCGTGGTGGCGGGACGCCGTCGTCTACCAGGTCTACGTCCGCTCCTTCGCCGACTCGGACGGCGACGGCCTGGGTGACCTCCCCGGCATCACCAAGCGGCTGCCGTACCTGCGCGACCTCGGCGTCGACGCACTCTGGATCACGCCGTTCTACCCGAGCCCCCAGCACGACGCGGGGTACGACGTGTCCGACTACGTCGACGTCGACCCGCGGTTCGGCACCCTCGCCGACGCCGACGCCCTGATCGCCAGGGCCCATCGCCTCGGGCTCAAGGTCGTCGTCGACCTGGTGCCCAACCACACCTCCGACGAGCACGAGTGGTTCCAGAAGGCGCTTGGCGGCCGGCCCCGGCAGCCCCGAGCGCGAGCGCTACGTCTTCCGCCCCGGCAAGGGCCGCGGGCGCAAGCAGCCGCCGAACAACTGGAGATCCGTCTTCGGCGGCATCGCCTGGGAGCAGGTGGACGACGAGTGGTACCTCCACCTCTTCGACCGCACCCAGCCCGACCTGAACTGGCGCAACCCCGAGGTGCGCGCGATGTTCGAAGGAGTGCTGCGGTTCTGGCTCGACCGCGGCGTCGACGGCTTCCGGGTCGACGTCGCCCACGGACTGTTCAAGGACAAGGGCCTGCGCGACGAGAAGTCGCGCGAGCCCGACTCGCGGCACGTCGAGCTCGATGCTCGAGACCGACACCAAGGACGAGCCGATGTGGGACCAGCCCGAGGTCCACGAGGTCTACCGCGACTGGCGTCGGGTGCTCGACGAGTACGACGGCGACCGGATGGCCGTGGCCGAGGCCTGGACGCAGACGCCGGCGCGCACCGCGGCGTACGTGCGTCCCGACGAGCTGCAGCAGGCCTTCAACTTCGCCTGGCTGCTGTCCAGGTGGGATGCCGGCGACATGGCCGACTGCATCCGCCGCACCTTTGCCACGCTCGACCCTGTCGGCGCCAACCCGACCTGGGTGCTGTCCAACCACGACGTGGTGCGGCACGCGACGAGGTACGGCGGCGGCAAGGTCGGCGTGGCCCGCGCCCGCGCGGCGACACTGGCGATGCTCGCTCTGCCCGGGTCGTCGTACCTCTACCAGGGCGAGGAGCTCGGCCTCGAGAGCGTCGACGTCCCCGAGGAGCTGCGGCAGGACCCCGCATGGTTCCGCACCGGCGTCGAGTGGCGCGACCACTGCCGGGTGCCGATGCCCTGGGGCGGCACCAGGCCGCCGTTCGGGTTCGGCGGGCGCAAGCAGCCGTGGCTGCCGATGCCCGCCGAGTGGGCCGACCTGACCGTCGAGGCGCAGACGGGCAAGCGGGGGTCGACGCTCGAGATGTACCGCAAGGCCCTGAAGGTTCGCCGTACGTTCGCCACGACGGCGCCGCGCGAGGTCGAGATCCTCGACCGCGCCAAGACGGTGCTGGCCTTCCGCCGCGGGCCGCTCACCGTCGTCCTCAACGCCGGCCGCCGCCCGGTCTCGCTGCCGAAGGGCAAGGTGCTGGTCAACAGCGGCCGGCTCGACGACGGCAAGCTGCCGCCTGACACGGCGGTCTGGCTCCGCTGACGTTCAGACGACGCAGACGACCCGCAGGTGTGGACTGCCCTCACGGGAGTCCCCTCCGGCCGGACCCGGAGACCAGCCCGGATCACCTGCGGGTCACGGAAACGAAAGAAACCTGGACGTGCCAGATCTCCGAACGCAGACGACCCGCAGGTGTGGACTGCCCTCACGGGCGTCCCCTCCGGCCGGACGATGGCCGGATCACCTGCGGGTCGGGTGTCTGCGTTGGAATTGCCAGCAGTACTACGGATCAGTACGGGACTGGCCGGTTGCTGCTAGACCGCAGCCACCTCACGCGTCCTGAAAGTATTCAACTTCGGACCACCTCCTTTCCCGTGTACGACGAGGGTAGAGGTCCGCTCAAGGCCACCTCAACCGTTTTGCCCGCGCGTCTCGCCGGACGTCATACGAATGGTCGCCATAGCGACCACTTCGTATGACGTTGTGCCCGCAACCTCAGGCGACGGCCTCGGGTACGGCGGCGGAGAACTGCGACTGGTAGAGCCGGGCGTAGGCGCCGTCGGCGGCGAGCAGCGACTCGTGCGTGCCCTGCTCGACGATGGCGCCGTCCTCCATCACCAGGATCAGGTCGGCGTCGCGGATCGTGGAGAGCCGGTGGGCGATCACGAACGACGTGCGGTCGGTGCGCAGCGCCGCCATCGCGTGCTGGAGCAGCAGCTCGGTGCGGGTGTCGACCGACGACGTCGCCTCGTCGAGGATCAGCAGGTCGGGGTCGGACAGGAACGCCCGGGCGATGGTGACCAGCTGGCGCTCGCCGGCCGACAGGTTCGACCCCTCCTCGTCGACCTGGGTGTCGTAGCCGTCGGGCAGCGAGTGCACGAACCTGTCCACGAACGTCGCCCGGGCAGCGGCGAGGATCTCGTCCTCGGTCGCATCGGGGCGGCCGTAGGCGATGTTGTCGCGGATGGTGCCCTCGAACAGCCAGGTGTCCTGCAGCACCATGCCGATCTCGCTGCGCAGCTCGCCGCGCGGCACCGACGCGATGTCGACCCCATCGAGGGTGATCCGGCCGGCGTCGACCTCGTAGAACCGCATCACCAGGTTGACCAGCGTGGTCTTGCCGGCGCCGGTCGGGCCGACGATGGCGACGGTCTGCCCGGGGGCCGCGACGAGAGACAGGTCGGTGATGAGCGGCTTGTCGGGGTCGTAGGAGAACGACACGTTCTCGAACCGCACCTCCCCGTGACGGTCGGCATCGGGCACGAGCGACCCGCGCTCGCTCCGGCGACTGCTCCTCGGCGTCGAGCAGCTCGAAGACCCGCTCGGCCGACGCGACGCCCGACTGCAGGAGGTTGGTCATCGAGGCGAGCTGGGTCAGCGGCTGGGTGAACTGGCGGGAGTACTGGATGAACGCCTGTACGTCGCCCAGCGAGATCGACCCGTTGGCGACCTTGACCGCGCCGAGCACGGCGATGACGACGTAGTTGAGGTTCCCGATGAACATCATCGTGGGCATGATCAGCCCGCTGACGAACTGTGCGCCGAACGACGCCTGGTAGAGCTCGTCGTTCTCCTCGGCGAACGTCCGCTCGACCTCCTCCTGGCGGCCGAACACCTTGACCAGCGCGTGACCGGAGAAGGTCTCCTCGATGTGGGCGTTGAGCCGGCCCGTGCGCCGCCACTGGTCGATGAACATGCCCTGGCTGCGCTTCATCACCGCGCCCGTCACCACCATCGTGACCGGCACCGTCACCAGCGCGACCAGCCCCAGCTGCCACGAGATCGAGAACATCATCACCACGACGAAGACCACCGTGAGCAGCGAGGTCAGCAGCTGGCTCATCGTCTGCTGCAGCGACTGGCTGATGTTGTCGATGTCGTTGGTGACGCGGCTCAGCAGCTCGCCGCGCGGCTGCTTGTCGAAGTAGCTCAGCGGCAGCGCGTTGACCTTGTCCTCGACGTCGCGAGCGCATCCTGCGGACGGTGCCCTGGACGACGTCGTTGAGCAGGTACCCCTGCAGCCACGCGAGCAGCGAGGCAGCGACGTACACCGCCAGCACGAGCAGCAGCACGTTGCGCACGGCCGTGAAGTCCACGCCCGCGCCGGGCACGAGGTCGCTCCATGTTGGCGATCAGGTCGGCCTGCCTGACGTCGCCCCTGCGCCCTGAGCGCTTCGGCGGCCTGCTCCTGGGTGACGCCCGGAGGGATGTTCTTGCCGAGGACGCCGGCGAAGATCAGGTCGGTCGCGCGGCCCAGGATCCGCGGCCCGAGCGACATCAGCGCGACGCTGACGACCGCGAGGAGCACGACCAGGATCGCCTTGGACTTCTCGGGCGCCATCTGCCGGACCAGCCGCTTGGCCGAGGGCACGAACGTGTTGGCCTTCTGGCCGACCATGCCCGCCGCCCATCGGCCCCCGGCCGGGGCCGGGGCCCTGGGTGATCCGCTCGGTCTCCTTGAGCTGTCCCGGTCTCGCGCGGCTCGAGCCTGTGCGTCTGAGCGGTCATGCCGCCTCCTCCGCGCTAGAGCTGGGAGGCGACGATCTCCTGGTACGTCGAGCAGTCGGCGAGCAGCTCCTGGTGCGTGCCGCGGCCGACGACGACGCCGTCCTCGAGCACCAGGATCAGGTCCGCGTCGCGGATCGTGGAGACCCGCTGGGCGACGATCAGCACCGTCGCGTCGCGGGTGACCGGCCGCAGCGCGGCGCGCAGCCGGGCGTCGGTGGCCAGGTCGAGCGCGGAGAACGAGTCGTCGAACAGGTAGATCTCCGGCCTGCTTCACCACCGCGCGCGCGATGGCCAGCCGTTGCCGCTGGCCGCCGCTGACGTTGGTGCCGCCCTGGGCGATCGGCGCATCGAGCCCCTCGGGCATCTCGCGCACGAAGTCGGCTGCCTGCGCGATCTCCAACGCCGACCACAGCTCGTCGTCGGTGGCGTCGGGCTTGCCGTGCAGCAGGTTGGACCGGACGGTGCCGGAGAACAGGTACGCGCGCTGGGGCACGAGCCCGATGACCGACCACAGCCGCTCGGGCGCGAGGCGGCGTACGTCGACGCCGTCGACCCGCAGCTCGCCGCCGGTGACGTCGAAGAGTCGAGGGACCAGGTTGACCAACGTGGACTTGCCGGCGCCGGTGGAGCCGATCACCGCCACGGTCTGCCCCGGCTCGGCGCGGAAGGTGACGTCGCGCAGCACCGGCTCGTCCGCGCCCGGGTAGGTGAGCTCGACGGCGTCGAGCTCGAGGGTGCCGCGCAGCGGGAGGTCGGTCACCGGGTCGGCCGGTGGCGGCACCGAGGTCTCGGTGTCCAGCACCTCCTGCACCCGGTCGGCGCAGACCGCCGCCCTGGGCAGCATCATCATCATGAACGTGCCCATCATCACCGACATCACGATCTGCATGAGGTAGGCGAGGTACGCCGTCAGCGCGCCGACCTGCATGGCGCCGGAGTCGACCCGATGGCCGCCGAACCACAGCACGGCGACCGAGGCCACGTTGGCCACCAGCATCACCGTCGGGAACATCGCGGCCAGGTAGCGGCCGGCGCGGGTGGCGACGTCGGTGAGCTCGCCGTTGGCCGTCGCGAAGCGCTCGGTCTCGCGGGGCTCGCGCACGAAGGCGCGGACCACGCGCACGCCGGTGATCTGCTCGCGCAGCAGGCGGTTCACCTCGTCGATGCGGGTCTGCATCTGCCGGAAGCTGGGCACCATCCGCGTGATGATCAGGGCCATCGCGCCCGCCAGGACCGGCACCGTGACGACGATCAGCCAGGAGAGGCCCGACGTCGACGTGCATCGCCATCACGATGCCGCCGACCATCATGATCGGCGCCATCACCATCAGGGTGCAGGACATCAGCACGAGCATCTGCACCTGCTGCACGTCATTGGTCTCGCGGGTGATCAGGCTGGGTGCCCCGAAGTCCTGCACCTCGCGCTGCGAGAACGAGCCGACGCGGCGGAAGATCGCCGCGCGCACGTCGCGGCCGAAGCTCATCGCCGTACGAGCGCCGTACCACACCGCACCGATGGAGCAGACGATCTGCACGAAGGCGACGGCGAGCATGACGGCGCCGGTGCGCATGATGTAGCCGGTGTCGCCGGTGATCACACCCTTGTCGATGATGTCGGCGTTCAGCTTGGGGAGGTACAGGGCGCCGAGCGTGCCGACGAACTGCAGCAGCACCACGAGAAGGAGGGGCTGCCGGTAGGGCGCGAGGTAGGTGCGCGCCAGCTTGATCAACATCAGGACTCCCGAGGCCTCGTGGGTGTTTCGTGTCTGGTGCGCACGCCGTCGAGCACGAGGTCAGCGATCTCGTCAGGGGTGAGTGCCGGCGACAGCCCGAGCTCGGGCCGGGCGGCGCCGAAGGTCAGGCTGCGCAGCGCCAGCGCGGCCGTCTCCGGCGTGACCGCGAGCTGGTCGGCGTACGGCTCGAACAGTCGGGTCAGGCGCGCGTGCAGGTCCTGCTGGGCCTTGACCATGAACTCCGGCGGGCCGAACGGGACCTGCTTCTTCTTGCTGGTGTGCGCCTCGTGGTACATCGCCGCGAGGTAGGGACGCACCGCCCCCATCACCGCCATCGTCAGCCGCATCCGTTCCAGGACGCGGCCCGCCGCGATCACGATGCGCTCGCGCAGGTCGCCGGCCTCCGCCATGGCGGCCTCGAACGCCTCCTGCCCACCCGCGGGGTTGATCGCCTCCTGCGCGGCCGCGAACAGCAGCGTCGCCTTGTCGGGGAAGACCCGGAAGATCGTGCCCTCGGCGATCCCCGCCGCCCGCGCGATCTCCTTGGTGGTCACGTCCCCGCCCCGCTCGACCAGCAGCGGGATCACCGCCGCGAGGATCGCCGTACGCCGGTCCTCCGGCGACATCGGGGCAGCTCGCGGTGTCACGATCCACGACGGTAACTGAGTGAGCACTCACTCACAACGGTATTGGTCGCGAGGCGGGATACTCCCGTGCACTTGATCGGCCCGACGTCGATCGAGCGACCAACCGCACGGGACTACCGCGCCCCTAGGGAGCCAGCCGAACAGTCCGCCAGCCGTCTCGCTCGCGGCGGTAGACCAGCCGGTCGTGCATCCGGCCGGGGCGGCCCTGCCAGAACTCCACGACCTCGGGCCGGACCCGGTAGCCGCCCCACTCCTCCGGCACGGGCACGTCGTCGGGGTAGGCCTCGTCGGCCGCTGCGTACGCCGCGTCGAGCTCGGCCCGCGACGCCACGGCCCGCGACTGGTGGGAGGCGTGGGCCCCGAGCTGCGCGCCGCGCGGCCGGGTCGCGAAGTACGCCGCCACCTCGCCGGGCGCGAGCAGCGACGCCGGCCCCTCCACGCGCACCTGGCGTTCGAGCGGGTGCCACGGGAAGAGCAACGCGCACCTCGGCTCGGCCGCGAGCTCCTCGCCCTTGCGCGAGCGCACGTTGGTGAAGAAGACGAACCCCTCGTCGGACACTCCCTTGAGCAGCACCATCCGCGACGAGGGCTGACCGTCGGGCGACACCGTGGCGACGACCATCGCGTTCGGCTCGTACAGCCCGGCCGCGCGCGCCTCCTCGAACCACAGCCGGAACATGGTGATGGGGTCGGCGGCGAGGTCGGTCTCGGCGAGCCCGTGGTCGGCGTACTCGCGGCGGAGTGCCGCGACGTCGTCCCGCTCCACGCGTCGACTCTAGACGCGCCTCTGGAACTGCAGCTCGCGCCCCATCGACCCGGTAGCCGAGCCGTTCGTTGACGGCGATCATGTGGTCATTGGACTCGGCGTTCCAGGTGTCGACGGTCTCCAGCTGCGGCTCGACGTCTGCGAGCCATCGCATCATGTCCGCCTTGAGCAGCAGCCCCAGGCGGTGACCGCGGTGCGACCGGACGACCGACGTGTCGTCCTGGTACCCGATCCGCGGGTCCTCCTCTTCGACGAGCACGACCGTCAGACCGGCGATCTCGCCGGTCGCCCGATGCCGGGCGAGGATGCGGTAGAAGCGACGACCGCTGTCGAGCTGGGACTGCTCGTAGGCCGCCACCCGAGCGGCGGAGAAGACCTCGTCCTCCAGGTCCAGGTCGTCGAGCGGCGCGTCGTTGATGGCGGCGGTCGCCATGGCGAGCGGCTCCAGCAGCTCGTCGGGCGTGCGGCCGGTGATGCGCTGGAGCTCGTAGTCACCGGCGTGCGCCGCCGCCTCGTCGTACAAACGGTCGGCCAGACCTGGCTCCAGCTCACCGAGGTGCTGGCGCCGCGGGACCGCGACGGACTTCTGCTCCCAGGCCCGAGCGGCCGCGAATCCGCGGGTGCACTCGTTGTCCCACCCGTCGGTGCCGAACGTGGAGCGGCCCATCTCACGCGCCATCGCCGAGGAGCTGGTCGTACGCGGCGGTGCCGTAGCCACGACGGCGGTGGTCGGGGTGGACGGTCGCCCCGACGTAGGCGAAGTGCAGGTTGTCGGTCACGCTGATGTGCAGCCTGGCCGTGCCCACCACCTGGTCACCGGCCCGCACCAGGAAGTATCGACCCGGCTCGCCGTCCCAGCGCGTGCCGCATCCTCATCTCGAGGCGGTGAGCCGTGAACTCGTGCTCCCACGGCGCGTCGACGTGGCTGGCGTTGTCGACGGCGACGAACGGCGTCCATCGAGGCCCCGTCATCGGGGCCGAACTCGTGCAGCTTCACGTCCACAATCGACCAGCGTGACCGGACGGCGCCGATGACGCGACCGAATAACGGGGGGCAGAATGCGCGACATGGCCGATGGCGAGGTAACCGTCCACCACGGGCTCGAGGGCGTGGTCGCCTTCGAGACCGAGATCGCCGAGCCGGACAAGGAGGGATCGGCGCTGCGCTACCGCGGCGTCGACATCGAGGAGCTCGTGGGCCGGGTCCCGTTCGAGAAGGTCTGGGGCCTGCTGATCGACAGCGCGTACGAGCCGGGCCTCCCGCCGGCCGAGCCCTACACCATCCCGATCCACACCGGCGACGTGCGGGCCGACGTCCAGGCGGGGGTCGCGATGCTGGCGCCGATGCTCGGCATGCGGCAGACCTACGACATCTCCGACGAGCAGGCCCGCACCGACCTCTCGCGGGTCGCCGTGATGGTCCTCTCGTACGCCGCCCAGGCCGCCCGCGGGCTCGGCCTGCCGATCGTGCCCCAGCGGGAGGTCGACCGGGGGCAGACCCTGGCCGAACGCTTCCTGATCCGCTGGAAGGGCGAGCCCGACCCCAAGCACGTCAAGGCGATCGACGCCTACTGGAGCTCGGCCGCCGAGCACGGCATGAACGCCTCCACGTTCACCGCGCGGGTGATCACCTCGACCGGTGCCGACGTAGCGGCGGCGTTCTCGGGCGCGATCGGCGCGATGAGCGGCCCGCTGCACGGCGGTGCGCCGTCGCGGGTGCTGCACATGATCGAGGAGGTCGAGAAGCGCGACGGCGACGCCGCGTCGTACGTCAAGGAGCTGCTCGACAAGGGCGAGCGGCTGATGGGCTTCGGCCACCGCGTCTACCGCGCCGAGGACCCGCGCGCCCGGGTGCTGCGGCGCACCGCCCGCGAGCTCGACGCCCCGAGGTACGAGGTCGCCGAGGCGCTCGAGCAGGCGGCGCTGGCCGAGCTCCGCGAGCGCCGGCCCGACCGGGTGCTGGAGACCAACGTGGAGTTCTGGGCGGCGATCGTCCTCGACTTCGCCGAGGTACCGGCCAACATGTTCACCTCGATGTTCACCTGCGCCCGCACGGGCGGCTGGTCGGCGCACATCCTGGAGCAGAAGCGCACCGGCCGGCTGATCCGGCCGTCGGCCGTGTACGTCGGCCCTGCGTCGCGCCCGGCCGACTCGGTGGACGGCTGGAACGCCGACTGGAACACCGACGCGAACGCCGAGGGGGCCGCCTCCTGAGCCGGCCGGTCCTCACCACCGAGCGGCTCGTGCTGGAGCCGCTGACCACCGAGCACGCCGACGCACCTGGTCGCTCTGGACGGCGACGCCGAGGTGATGCGCTACCTGACTGGCCGGGCCCGCTCGCCGCGAGGAGGTGCTCGACGAGTGGCTGCCCGCGCTGACGCGCGAGGCCGGCCCGGGCGGCGTACTCGGCTACTGGGCCGGGTTCCGGGGCGACGAGTTCGCCGGCTGGTGGGCCCTCAACCCCGACCCGGACGACGAGCGGCAGGCCGAGCTCGGCTACCGGCTGCGCCGCGACCAGTGGGGGCAGGGACTCGCGACCGAAGGGGCGCTGGCCCTCCTCGCGCACGGCTTCGAGACCGCCGGGCTGCGAGCGGATCTGGGCCCAGACGATGGCGGTCAACGCCGCGGTCGGTCGGCGTGATGGCCCGCGTCGGGATGCGCTTCGGCCGCACCTGGGTCGGCGAGTGGAACGAGCCGCTGCCCGGCTGGGAGGACGGCGAGGTGGAGTACGCGATCACCCGCGAGGAGTGGGAGAAGCGGGACACTCTCAAGGACTAGACCGCCCGTAACTCACGTAGTTGCCGAGTCGTTGATCGCGTGTTCACATCTTCCGCACTCGGGAAGGGCACCCCCCATGGCTGTTCACCGATCGACGTCTCCGTGGCAGCTGCGCAGCCTGGTCGCTGTCGGCCACGACCGCGGCACTCGCCACCGGCTTGGTGGCGTTCTCCGACCCCGCCGCCCACGGCGCGGGCCGCCCCACCGACTACGCGTTCACCGCGTTCGCCTACGGCACCAAGGTCAAGGCCGCGGCGGGCGAGCTGCGTTCGGGCCGCACCGCGCCCAGCTGGATCGGCTGCACCCGCCAGGCCGACAAGTCCAAGGCGAACGAGGTGCTCGGCGTCGACGCGCCCCACAACAACCCGCTGATCCAGTTCGGCGCGGTCACGAGCAGGAGCACGACGTACAAGAAGGTGCAGGAAGGCATCGCGGCCGGCACCCAGAGCACGTCCACGGTCGCCTCCGTGGTCCTGGGCCTGCAGGACTCGCAGGTCCCGACGCCGATGCTGACCATCAACGGCCTGACGACGACCGCCACCGCCTGGGCCACCACCGACCGCAAGCTGCACGCGTCGACCGACTCGTCCGTCGCCGACATCAACCTCGTCGTGCCACCCACCGGTACGCCGCTCGACGAACCGCTCGCCCAGCTGCTCGCGCTCGTCAACGGCCAGGTCGCGCCGACGCTCGACCAGGTCCTCGCGCTGCTCCAGCAGAACAACGGCGCCATCGAGATCCCGGGCCTCGGCAAGCTCGAGCTCGGGTACGCGCGCACCAGTGTCGGCGCCCGCCAGGCGGCCGCCGTGGCTCTCTCGCTGCGCGTGACGCTGTACGGCGTCGACGGCGTGGCCGGGGGCGCGGACGACTCGACGCTGAAGATCGGCCGCAGCCACGCCAAGATCATCGGCGAGATGCCGCACGCCGTGATGGGTGGATCGGGCTGGGCCGCGGACGCCGACCTGGTCGGCGGCAATGCCCACATCGGCGACATCGTGCCCAAGCAGCTGCCGTGCCAGGGCACCGACGGCGAGACGCGCAGCAAGACACTCGCCTCGGCGCTGATCCCGGGCGCGAACCTCACCGACCTCCAGGGTCGCTCCAACGGCAAGATCACCAAGGCCGGCCGGGTCCGCGCGTGGACCGAGGGTTCCGTGGCCCGCGTCGCCCTGGGCGAGGGTGACATGACCATGACCGTCGACGGCGTCGTCGGCCGGGTCAACCTGGCCACCGACAAGGCCGGCCGGCTGGTACGTCGCGACACCGAGGGCACCATCCCCGGCGTACTCACCTTCCAGGGCCAGTCCTACACGCTGCCGCTCGACGAGGCGCCCGAGCTGCCGCCCGAGCTGGCCGCGCTGATCAGCATCCAGACGGGCATCACCGACCAGTCCGACGCCCGCGGCCTGAAGGTCACCGCCCTGCGGATCACCCTCCTCGACGGCACCGCCGCCGGCACGGTGGTCAACCTGGGCAACGCCAAGGCGAACATCAAGGAGAGCTAGAGCCACAGGGGGAGTTCCATCAGCGCATCACCCCCGAGCCGGTCCCGGGCCCCCACTCCGGGACCGGCTCAATCTTCGTGGTCGATCGCTGGTTGAGGTGCGAGCGCAGCGAGCCCTGAAACCGTGATCCCAGCCGGAGGTTTCGAGGCTCAGGCCTTGACGGCCTTCACCTCAACCACCGGGGTGGGGAGCCGCTTGGCGTAGCAGCGGTTCTGCGGCGACGACTTGTAGTGGCCGAAGCTCTCGATGCGCGCGTAACCCGAGCTCTCGTAGAGCGACATCGCCTCCGGCTGCGCGGTACCGGTCTCGAGGACCATCGCCTCCGCACCCGCGGCCAGGGCCGACTCCTCGAGCCGGGCGAGCATGCGGCGCGCCAGGCCGAGGCCGCGCGCGGCCGGGGCGACGTACATGCGCTTGACCTCGGCCGTACGGCGGGTGCCGAACGCCTCGACGTCGTCCCGGCGTCGCCAGGCCCCGGTGGCCACCGGATCGCCGTCGCGGTAGGCGACGAAGAAGGCACCGTGCGGTGGGTCGAACTCGATCGGGTCGAGAGGGGTGGCGTCCTCGCCGCCGTACCTGGCGACGTACTCGGCCTGGACCTCGGCGACGAGTCGCTGGGCGTGCTCGTGGGACAGCGAGACCTGGACGATGACCTCGCCCGGCTGATCGGAGCGACGTGTCCCGCTGTCCATCGTGGTCCTTCGCGTCAGGAGTGGGCCGGGGCGGCTGACAGAATAGGGACCGTGACCGACGCACCCGACATCAGCCTGGGCATCCCCGCCGACCTCAAGCCCGCCGACGGACGGTTCGGCGCCGGCCCCTCCAAGATCCAGACCGGCCACCTCGACGCGCTGGCCGCGACGGGCTCCTCGCTGATGGGGACCTCCCACCGTCAGGCGCCCGTGCGCGACGTGGTGGCCGGGTCCGCGAGGGAGCTGGCGGCCCTGTTCGGGATGCCGGCCGACTACGAGGTGGTGCTCGGCAACGGTGGAGCGACGGCGTTCTGGGACATCGCGACGTTCGGGCTGATCCGCGAGAAGAGCCAGCACCTGTCGTTCGGGGAGTTCTCCTCGAAGTTCGCCGCGGCGGTGACGGCTGCGCCGTGGCTCGCCGACCCGTCCGTGATCAAGGCCGACCCGGGCTCGCGTCCGGTCGCCGTCGCCGAGGACGGCGTCGACGTCTACGCCTGGGCTCACAACGAGACCTCGACCGCGGTGATGGCACCGGTGGTGCGACCGCACGGTACGACGGCCGAGGAGGCCCTGGTCCTCGTCGACGCCACCTCGGGTGCGGGCGGCCTGCCGGTCGACCTCAACGAGGTGGACGCCTACTACTTCGCGCCGCAGAAGTGCTTCGCCTCCGACGGTGGGCTCTGGATCGCCGTCATGTCGCCGGCCGCGATCGAGAGGGTCGCGTCGATCAAGACGTCGGGACGGTTCGTGCCGGCGTTCTTCGACCTGGACACCGCGATCACCCAGTCGCGCCTGAACCAGACCTACAACACCCCGTCGGTCGCGACGCTGTTCCTGATGGCCGAGCAGCTGGACTGGATGAACGGTCTCGGCGGCCTGTCGGCCATGGTCGAGCGCACCACCGCGTCGTCCGACGCGCTCTACGGCTGGGCCGAGAAGACGTCGTACACCACCCCCTACGTGCCCGACCCCGACCACCGCTCGCTGGTCATCGGCACCATCGACTTCGACGAGTCCATCTCCGCCGACGCCGTCGCGGCCACGCTGCGCGCCAACGGCATCGTCGACACCGAGCCGTACCGCAAGCTCGGCCGCAACCAGCTGCGCATCGCGATGTACCCCGCGATCGACCCCGCCGACGTCGAGGCGCTCACCACCTGCATCGACTGGGTCGTCGAGCACACCGCTCCTGACCGCCGAGTCGGCTTACGGCTGGTTCTTGACCAGGTGGAGCAGCCGGTCGTTCGTGTCGGGATCGGTCGTGATCATCGCGTAGCGGCGTGACCCGGATCGGCCGTGGAGGACGAACACGAACCGCTTGGCGTTGCGGTCCTCCAGCTCCCACCAGCCGTCGTCGGCGATGCCCTTGTGCTCGTCGGTGTACGTCGCGTGGTCGAGGTCGTGGTCGCCGACCTGCACCGCGAGCCGGTCGTGCCGGTAGTCCGTCGGCAGCCCCCGCGGCACCGCCCACGACTTCAGCACCCCGTCCTCCTCCAACCGCAGGTCGAAGTGCGGCGCCGGCTTGCGGTGGTCGTGCAGCACGAAGACCGGCGATCTGCGCTCAGCCATCCAGCGCGCAGCCCAGCGATCGCGTCGTACGTCGCCCGGTCGAAGGCGACGAGGCGGGCTTCGGTGACCGAGGTGGGAGTGGACCTGAGCGTGTCGACGGCGGCGGCGATGGCGTCGTCCTTGGGCCACCCGTAGATGCCGGCCGAGACGAGCGGGAAGGCGACGGTCGAGGCGCCGAGCTCGTCGGCGACGGCCAGCGCCCGCGCGTAGCACGACGTCAGCAGCGACCGGTCGCGCTGACCGGCGGCGTAGTTCGGCCCGACCACGTGGATCACCCACGTCGCCGGCATCTCCCCGGCGGTCGTCCAGCCGGCGTCACCCGTGGCCAGCCCGTGGGGGAAGCGACGCACGCAGTCCTCGAGCACCGCCGGCCCGCCGGCACGGTGGATCGCGCCGTCGACCCCGCCGCCGCCTCGCATCGCACGGTTCGCGGCGTTCACCACTGCGTCGACGTCCTGGGTGGTGATGTCGCCCTGAACCACGGTCAGGTCCGGTCCTGTCACGGGACTCACTCCTTCAGCAGCCGCAGCACCGCCCGTTCGAGCGCGGCCTGCCTGGCGTCGGCGGTCCTGTACTTCCGCTTGGTCGCCGCCTCGATCGTCCTCCCCTCCTCGTAGGCGTCGACCACCCGGGGGTCGACGTACGCCGACCGCGCCAGCGCGGGGGTGTTGCCGAGGTACTCCGCGACCTCCTTCATCGCCGCCACGACGACGCGCTTGCGAGCGGTCTTGGTGGTCGCCTCGCCCGCAGCAGCCAGTGCCGACGCGGCGATCACCGTCGCATGCCAGGTCCGGAAGTCCTTGGCAGTGGCGTCCATGCCGGTCGTGCGGCCGACGTACTCGTTGACCAGGTCGGAGTCGACCGGTCGCCAGCGCCGTCCGTCCTTCCAGGCGAGCAGCCGGTCGTCGCCGCCACGACGCCGCCGCATCACCTCCAGCGCCTCGACCGCACCCGGGTCGTCGATCGTGATGCGTGTGCTCGATCCCCGACTTGCCGGTGAACTCGAAGACGAGCGACTTGCCCTCGCGGCGGACGTGCCGGCGTTCGAGCGTGGTCAGGCCGAAGCTGTTGTTCTCCTCGGCGTACTCCTCGTTGCCGATCCGGAAGTAGCCGAGGTCGAGCAGGCGTACGGCGACCGCGCACGCACGCTCCTGGGTCATGCCGTCGGCGCCGAGGTCGACGAGCACCTGCTCGCGCGCCTTCGAGAGCGCCTTGCCGAAGACCAGCATCTTCTGGAACTTCTCGCCGTCGCGCCGGGCCCGCCAGTCGGGGTGGTAGAGGTACTGGCGCCGGCCGGCGTCGTCGGTGCCGACCGCCTGGAGGTGGCCGTTGGGCCATGGGCAGATCCAGACGTCCTGCCAGGCGGGCGGGATGACGAGGTCCTTCGCGCGCTGGGCGTCCTCGGGCGACAGACGGTTGCCCTCGGGGTCGAGGTAGACGAAGCCCTTGCCGGCGCGGCGGCGCGTCCAGCCCGGAGTGTCAGGGCTGCTGTGCCGGAGCCTCACCATGCCCGTCACCCTAGGGAAACGGGGGGTGGACCACCTCGCCCGGAAGGGCGACCTCTGATGCATGCGCCGACTCGTGCTCGCTGCCGACCTCAGCCTCGACGGTTACCTCGGCCGGCCGGAGCACGCGTACCGGGACCTCGCCGCCGCTACCGTGGGCGCAGGGCCCGGGCGAGCACGATCACGATCCCGAGGCCCAAGATCCCGCCGAGGGCCCAGCCCCAGGCTGATCTCGGTCCCACCTCCTGCTGGGGCAGCTCCTGGCCCTCGCGGGAGCCGGGCACCGGGGTGGCACTGGGCGTCATCGTGGGCGTGGGCGTGGCGGACGGCGAGGCCGGCTCCATCGCGCGTCGTACGGCGGCCGGCAGCGCGATGCGGAGCACCGGCGCGTGGCGGCCCTCCGACGAGGCGTAGATCGTGCCGTCGGCACCCACCGCGATGCCCTCGCCCTGCTGCTGGTCGGGTAGCCCGAAGCGCCCGACCTCGATGAGGTCGGGCCAGGAGTAGACGGCAGCCTCGGTGTAGCTGCGCACGATGATGTGCCGGCCGTCGGGGAAGAACGCCGCGTCGGTGGCGATGCCCAGCACGGGTCCGACCTCCTCGAGCCGGTTGGGCCGGCGTGCCGACAGCCGCTCGGGGCGCGGCGTACACGGCTCCGCCGAAGACGCCCTTGCTGACGACGTAGAGGCGGCCGGTGAAAGGGTCGGCGAGCAGCGCCTCGGCGTCGCGCGGGCCTTCGGGGTAGACAAGCTCGTAGGGCGGTTCGTCGACGTCGAGGTTCCCGCGGCCGACCGGCACGCGCGAGACCGAGACCGAGGAACGCTCGGCCCGGTTGTCGCCGATGTCACCGACCCAGACCTCCCCGTCGATGCCGCCGACCGCCGGCGCGAGCGCCTCGACGTCCTCGGGCTCGGCGGACCATGCCGTGACGCCGACGGTGCGTCCGGTCGCCAGGTCGACGGTGAACACGCGGCCGGAGTCGCCGGAGTCGTTGGTCGTCACCAGCATCCCGTCGACCACGGCGAGCCCACTGGACTCGACGATCGCGGGGTCCTCGAAGCGGGTGACCTCGTCGCCGGCGGGCCGGCTTCCCGGCAGCAGCGCACCCACCACGAACGGAATCGCGGTCAGGCCCAGGAGATAGCGCTCACGCATCGAGGAGCTCTGCCAGCCTCGGCCGGATCGCCCACGTCTCGACCAGGTCGTCGTACTCCTGGCGGACGCCGCCGCCCGACACCGCCGCACCGGTGCGCACCGCCCGCAGCAGTGTGTTGCGCGGCGTGTGCTTGCTCTCCACGAACTGCATGACATCGACGCGATAGCCCTGCAGCCGCAGCAGCGAGGCGCGGACGGCGTCGGTCAAGGTGTCCGCGAACCGCTCGCGCAGGATGCCGTGACGCGTCAGGAGGGCGTACGGCGCGGGAGTCGGGTTGCGGCGCAGCTGGGCCGCGATGTCGTGGTGGCAGCAGGGGGCGGCCAGCACCAGCGGCGCCTCCCAGCCCACGGCGCGGGCCAAGGCTTCGTCGGTCGCGGTGTCGCACGCGTGCAGAGCAAGGACGATCTCGGGCGGGGGGTCGACGACGACCTCGTTGATGCTGCCCACGACGAAGTCGGCGGCCATGCCCAGCCCGGTCGCGACGGCGGTGTTGTGGTCGGCCGACTGCTGCCGGGCGTCGACGCCGGTGACCACGACGGGCAGCTCGCGGACGTGGGTGAGGAACCGCTGGGCCGCGAACGTGAGATAGCCGTTGCCGCAGCCCAGGTCCGCGATCCGCAGCGGTTCGGCGTCGCTGGGGCGACGCAGATGGCCCTTCGCGACCGCCTCGGCGACCGACGCGTCGAGGATGCGCAGGAACTCCTCGACCTGGCGGTACTTGGCCTGCCGGCTGGGCTTCATCCGGCCCTCGTGGTCGGACAGCCCGAGCGCCACGAACACCGGGTCGTCCTCCGGCAGCAGCCGCCCCTTGTCGCGGTCGTGGTCGCCGCCGGCCTCGATGACCCCATCGCGCTCGGCGGTGTGGAGCAGCGCCTGTCCCCTCTTGGTGACCCGCACCTGGTGCGACTGCGTGGTGGTGTCGACGTGCCAGTTGCCGAAGGGCTCGTCGAGCAGCCCGTCGACCGCTTCGCGCGCCTCGTCGCCGGGCGCATGGTTCGCGGTGTGCGCCTGCGTGCCGTCGTACGACGTGACCTGCAGCCGGCGGCCACCCTTGAGGTCGACGTAGCGCAGCTCGACCCGGCGCCACCGTGGCGTGCTGCCGCGCTGGCGACCCGACGCCACGGCACGTACGAGCGTGTCGGGGTCGAGGAGGTGGGCGCGCATCTGGTTCAGCACGCGGAGCAAGGGCTGGCTCATGGGTTTCGGGCAGGCATCAGGTCGGGCGGGTCGGGTCGGTCATCGAAGCAGCGCGGCGATCACGACGATCAGGAGCAACGCACCGAGCGCGGCCGGGATGACGAGGCGTCGGTGGCGCGGGTTCACCTGCCGAGTTTACGGGCGACCAGGCTGCTCGCCGTGGTCGGCGCCGTGGTCGCGCAGCAGGGCGAGCAGCTCGTGGGGGCGCTCCATCGGCACGAGGTGCGCGCTGTCGGGCACGATCTCGATCCGCGCCCGTGGCACCGCGCGTTGCAGGGTACGGCGGTCGCGGTCGGCCACGAGTACGTCCTTCTCGCCGAACACCGCGAGCACGGGCAGCGCGATGGTGGACCACACCGCCTCGCAGTCGTACCCCTCGCCGGTGCTCTCCGCGAAGATGAACGACTCAGGGCGGTTGCCCGCGGCCAGGGCATCGAGCAGGCCCGACGGGACGCGCGAGGGATGAGCCGCCAGGCCGCGCAGCGAGAGCCGGAGCAGGCCGGTGCGAGCGCCCAGCGTGAGCAACCGCGTGCCGCCGGTGCCGAGACGGGCGACGGCCGAGATGGCGCCGTACGACATGGTCGCCATCGGCGCGCGGAGCATCGCGCGCAAGGGATGGTTCACGGCGGCGACGATCGTCGAGTAGGCGCCGCAGACCGTGGTCAGGCTCCGGATCCGCTCGGGGCGCGTCGCGGCGATGTGGAGGGCCAGGAAGCCACCCATGGAGTGCCCGACCAGGTGCACCGGCTCGGTGGCGCCGAGCCCGTCCAGTGCGTCGCAGACGGCCGCGGCGACGTCGTCGAGCGACGATCGGGCCGGCCAGCCGTGCGGACCCGCCGAAGCCTGGCACGTCGACCAGCGCCCACCCCTCGACGTCGACGCCTCCGGCCGTGGCCGCGCTCAGCATCGGCGACCACGCCGACGAGTCGAGACCCACCCCGTGCAGCAGGAGCGTGTCGACCGCAGCCGCCCGGCCGGGGCGGTGGACCAGCACCTCGCCGAGTCGGCTCGGCACCTTCCTCGTCGCCCAGCCGAGGGCAGAGAGGTCCGTCATCGGGTAGGGGAAGTAGTCGGTCACCCCTGTCACGGCAGGCTGCGCAGATAGGCGAGCGCGGTCGCCCACGACGGGTCGGCCCAGTAGTCGTGGTGCCCGTGGATCGCGTAGACCGCACCCGTCATCACCTGGGGGTCGTGGGGGATCGGGTCGATCAGCCGCCAGTCGTGACCGCTGCGGCGGGTGCGGTTGTCGCCTGCGGGGGGAGGCATCTCGTCCGGATCGCCGTCAGCGGGCAGGTGCCCGGACCCGGTTGGCGTGTGGTTCCAGCTGAGCACCGGGCCGGCCAGCGGGTCCGTGGCGCGGTAGAGGTTGACCCAGCGCGTGCCGAGGCCGTTGAACACCGCCTCGACGACCGGGTAGTTGAAGTACGCCGGGAACGCGCGGGGGTAGATGACCCGCAGCTGGGACCCGCAGGTGAGCAGCGCGACCCGCTTGCGCTCGTCGTCGGTGAGCAACATCAGCGCCGCGAACGAGATCACGCTGCCCTGCGAGTGTGCACACACCACGACGACTGGCCGGGAGCTCGGCGCGGCCCGGTCCAGATGCCAGCGGATCCGGTTGCGGAGCTCGGTCACCGTCCAGCGCGAGTAGGGCTCGGGGCCGAACGGGTGGGCCACGTGCGGCCAGAAGCCGAACATGTCCCACACCACGTTGATCCCGCGCCGCAGCCCCGAGTCCTTCAACGCCCCGCGACTGATGGCCACGATCGCACCGGCACCGGCGATGAGCACCCAGGCGCCGAGGTTGATCCACACGATGCTGGCGCCGGAGCCGCGGGGCTCGCTGAGGAAGTCCATCCAGCCGAGCAGGCCCGGTAGCGAGTCGTCCGCTGCGCTGCCGATGACCCCGTCCTTGAGCCGTTCCCACATCGAGGCGTCCCGACGGATCTGGGTCGTCTCGAGGTACTGGACCAGCGACATGGCCATGCCGACCACGACGAGGCAGATCACGATGTGCGGGAGCCGGTGCTTGAGCTGGGCGACGTACCGGGCGCGGGCCACGCGGGGCGCCCAGCCAGCAGGCAACGAGGCCTCCCGTGCCGGCGGCGCGAACTGGGCGTCGACGGCACTCTTGTACGTCCACCTCGCGAGCCAGTACCTCACCCCGAGGAAGATCGCGATCCCCAGGATCTCGACAACCGTGAGCCCCCAGACGTAGGCCACGCGGTCGAGCATCAAGGTGGTGCCGACCTTCACGTCGTTCGCGCCCGCCATCGATGCCCGGCTTCACCTCGGCGTTCAGCTCCAGGGCAGAGGCCACGGCCGTCGCCGCGGCGGCCGAGAATCCGATGGCGATGAACACGGCGAGCGCGGCGACCAGGAAGGCCGTCCAGCCCTCGGCGTAGGGCCTGAAGTAGGCGGCAGGCCCTGTTGGGCGTCCCTCCACCGCAGGCGATCGCGAGCTAGGACCGCGACCAACAGCGCGAACAGCAGGGTCAACCCGGAGGCCATCAACCCGTTGGCGACCCGGTCGACGCCGTCGAGCCTGGCGAACCTGTCTTCCGAGCTCTCGTCGGGAAGGTCATCCATCCCGGCCAGGTGGACGATCTCCACGACCAGCATGGCCAAGGCGCCCACCACGAAGAGGCAGCTGCCGAGACCCCACACTCGCGTCGCGAACTCCTCGACCGGCGGCAGAGCCGCTCGCTGCTGGGTATCGCCGAGGAACAGCACGAACGCCGTGAGCACCAGCAGGGCGCCCACGACCACCCATCGCAGCGTGCCACCGTTCGCGCCGACGTCCCGGCCGGTGCGAGCCAGGTCGGCGAGCAGCGCGACCATCACCAGCCCGGCAGCCTGGTGCAACCTGCGCAGCAGCCTCGAGCCGGTCGTGGGTTGGTACAGGTGCTGTCCGAGTGTCGGACGTTGCCGTGAAGTCGCCGTCATCCGTAGCCGGCTGCGGTCGACGGATGAAGCCGGGCCAGTTCAGGAGACTGAGCAGGACGACCCCGACCGCGGCCGCCGCGACGCAGCCGGGCAGCACCACCCCGCTCTCGAACCCGTCGAGCAGGTCGCCGGTGGGCGACCACCGCCACCCGATCAGGTCGATCAGGATCAGACCGAGGGCGAAGGCGAACAGCTCGGTGAGCAACAGTGCCAGCAGGCGCAGGACGGCACGCGACAGGCGGTTGAAGAACCGGACCCACGGACGCCTGCCCGCCCGCCGGACGGGGAAGCATGAACGGCGCAGCGTTGATCATCCCGAACGGCAGGAACATCAAGGTGAGGGCGTGTCGCCAGCTGCCCGAGGTGAAACGCCCCCAGTGGTAGGCCTCCAGCTCGTGGTCCTCCGGGCCGGGCACGCTCGTGTAGTAGCTCGAGTAGTCGTCGCCGGCGATCTGCTTGACGCGCTGGCTGCCGAGCATCGACTCGGGGGGCGTGCCGCTCACACCGTGCACGCGCAGCTCGACCCACGTGGTCAGCGGACGGACGATGGGCTGCCCGGAGCCGCCCGTGGCCTGCTGGCACAGTCATGCCGACCTTCTTCCCCCGCTGCGTGCCCCGAGACTAGGACCTCCGCCTGGCGACCTCCAGAGCCTGGTGGACGACGTCGAGCACCGGCCTGGTCCCGTGGGTGACCTCGTGCAAGGGCACCCAGGCCACCTGGTCCGTGGTGCCACCGACCTCGACGACGCGCGGCTCGGCGTCGTCGGGAACGGTCGCCGCGAAGACCAGCGCGACGGAGTGGTAGTCCTCGTAGCGGCCCGACGGCGCCGTGCCGCTGAAGTGCTCGTCGTGCACGAGCAGCAGCTCGCCGACGGCCGGCGTCACTCCGCACTCCTCCTCGACCTCGCGAACCAGCGCCGCCGCCGGCCGCTCGCCGTGGTCGATGCCTCCGCCGGGCAGGCTCCACGACCCGGTGTGGAACCCCTCGCGTCGAGAACCGCACCAGCAGCACCTCCCCGTCGAGCGGGTCGCCGCGCCGCACCAGGGCGTAGGCGCCGACCCGCTGCATCCGGAACGGCGACCAGTCCGCGAGCGCCTGCTGCACCATGGGGACCGTCGGCACGGTCCCGTCGAGAACGTCGCCGAGCCGGTGCCAGGCCGAGTCGATCGTCGAGCCGTCGACCTCCACGACCCGCGGCTCGGGGGCGTCGACCGGCACCCACCCGTCGTACACGATGCGCAGCGCGTGGTAGTCGGAGCGCCGGCCGTCGCGGCGGACGCGCGCCTGGTGCGCGGAGTAGACGCGGGCCTGCTCGCCGACGAACGCCTCGAGGCCGGTCTCCTCGCGGATCTCGCGGACCACCGCGTCGCGCGGGTCCTCGCCGTGGTCGATGCCCCCGCCCGGCAGCGTCCACTGCTCGTTGGCGGTGATCCAGGGTGCCAGCCGGCACAGCAGGATGCGCTCGTCGCGCACGATGACGGCGTACGCCGCCACTCGTTGCCGTCGGGGCAGGGCCATGCAGCGATTCTCTCCGGACCCTCCCGCTGGTTGAGGAGGGCGCGCGAGCGCCGGCCACGAAACCGGCGCAAGCGATCAGCTCACCGTGGTTCGAGACGGTAGTGGCGGCCCTCCTCAACCAGCGGAGCCAGCCCTATCGTGTCTCGCGATGACGCAACCGCTGCAGCCCGCCACGGCGCCGAAGGCGCAGGTGAAGGTGCGCGACCCGTGGCTCGACAACGCCAAGATGGTGCTGGTCACCATCGTCGTGGTCGGGCACATGGTCGTGCTGGTGCCAGGCGGCGGCGAGCAGTCGCGCACCTACGACTTCATCTACTACTTCCACATCCCGGCGTTCGTGCTGCTCACCGGGTACCTCTCCAAGTCGTTCCGCTACAGCAAGCGGCACCTGTGGGCGCTGCTGACCACGATGGTCGTGCCGTACGTGGTGTTCTCGTGGCTGATGATCCATTGGCGGGAGACGCTGGACCAGGTGCCCCCGGACCTCGAGTGGTTCCAGAACCCGCGGTGGCCGATGTGGTACCTCGCGGCCACGGTGATCTGGCGCCTGCTGACCCCGCTCCTGCGCTTGCACCCCGTGATGGTGCCGATCGCGGTCGCGGTGAGCCTGCTCGGCGGACTCACCAACCAGGAGCTCTTCGACATCAACCGCGCCATGGGGTTCCTGCCGTTCTTCGTGATCGGCCTGCACCTGAGGCCCGAGCACCTGGCGCTGCTCCGGCGCCGGCTCGCGTGGGTGGCCGGAATCCTGGGAGCGCTGGCCCTGTGGTGGCTGGCTGCGCGCACCGACCGCTACTGGGCGACGCAGTTCCTCTACTTCCGGGCGCCGTACGACGAGCTCGGCGCCGACGCCCTCGAAGGCATCTGGATCCGGGCCCGGCTGATCGTGGTCGCGCTGCTCGGGTCGGCGGCAGTGCTGACGCTGGTGCCGCACCGCCGCAGCTTCCTCACCGGCATGGGTGCGTGGAGCCTGGTCGTCTACCTGTGCCACGGCTTCGTCGTGCGCTACCTCGAGTACCGCGGGTACGAGGACTGGATGCCCGGGACGAGCTGGTGGTCGGTGGCGATCACGGTCGCCGTGGGTGTCGCGCTGGCGCTGTTCATCGCCTGGGGGCCGGTGGCCCGCACCCTCAACTACGTCGTCGACCCGGTCAACAGCATCGGCAGGTTGTTCCGGTCGCGACGCTCGTCCGCGGCCTCGGCACAGTAGCCCTCCTGACTCCCCCGTTGGCCGGTCAGGCGGGGGAACCGCGCGTACGATCCAGGCATGCGCCGGAACGCCGACCCCGCTTCGAGCTTCCGGCTCGCACTGACGTTGCTGCTCGCGGCCGCCGCGGTCGTCGTGCCGTCGTCACTGGTCGCCGAGTCGTCGTCGAGCGTCGTGATCGCCTGGCTCGCACTGGCACTGGTCGGTGTCGAACGGGTGGCCGGCATGGTCGTCGTCCCGTCGGTCCTGGCGCCGGCGTACGCGCTGGACGAGACGGCCGAGACTCCCCTGCATCGGCCCGGGCGCGTCACCGACTCCGCCCACCACCCGATCCGCCCGCGCGCTCCTGGGGCCTGACCGCTCGCCCGTCGGCGAGCCTCCGGTCCGACTTCCCACCACCCCCAGGAGCTCTCCCATGTCCGTGCTCGACCCTGTCTCGTCCGCCCTCGCCGCCGTCGTCGCCGGCGCCCACCATGGCCTGACGTCCCTCGGCCTCGACGCCGACGCGGGGACGACGTGGCTGCTGTGCATCGCCGCCGTCGTCCTCGTCGTCCGCCTGGCCCTGCTGCCCCTGGTCGCGCACGGCGTGCGCCTGGCCCATGCCTCGGCCAGGGCCAGACCGCAGCTGCGCGAGCTGCGCACGCGGTATCGCACGCGCGCGGACGTCGAGAGCCTTCGCCAGTTCCGGGACGAACGACGAGGCATCGCCGCCGAGCACGGGATGTCTCGGCTGGGCTGCCTTCCCGTGCTGCTGCAGGTGCCCGTGTGGATGGGCCTCTACCACCTGCTCTCCGGCGTCGCAGCCGGCACCGCCACGGGCGCGATGACCGCCGGCCTGGTCGCCTCCCTCGGCGCCGCCACCCTGCTGGGGGTGCCCCTGGCCGATCGCGGCTACTTCGGCGCCGGGGCAGCTCACCTCGCTGTGGTCGACCGGTCTGGCCCTGCTGGCAGCGACGCTGACCTTCGTCACCCAGCGCTACCTCGCCGCCCGCAACACCCTCACCGACGACCTGCCCGAGGCGGTCGCGACGGCGCAGCAGCTGATGCCCGCACTCTCGGCGGTCTCGCTGCTGGTGATGGGCGGCTTCGTACCGGTCGCGCTGCTCGTGTACTGGGTGTGCAGCTCGGGGTGGACCCTGGCCCAGACGGCGGTCGTCGTGCGGTGGTTCCCCACCCCGGGGACGCCAGCCGCCGAGCGAGGAGGCGGCTAGGGAGAGCCACCCGCCTCGCGCGCCAGGGCCTCCAGCTTCTCGACGTACGCCGGCCAGTCGTAGCCTCCGACGATGTTGGCGTCGTCGGCGGAGCGGCCGACCGCACCGTCGATCGTCTCGCGGACGATGTCGAGGTGGCCCGCGTGCCGGGCCGTCTCGTTGGTCATGTGCACCAGGATCTGGTGCAGGCTCACCTCGGGGTCCGACCACCACGGCACCCGCCCGACCGTGTCGAGGTCGCTCGCGGCGAAGGTCTCCTGCGCGTGCCGCCACGAGGCCCGGTAGAAGTCCAGGACGCTCTCGCTCGACTCGTCGGCACGCGCGTAGAGGTCGGCCTGCGGGTCGTCGTCGTCGAAGGGCAGCTCGCCCGGGAACGGCCTGCCGAACGTCTCACCGAAGTAGCCGGCCTGCACCGACGCGAGGTGCTTGACCACGCCGAGGAGGTTGGTCCCCGTCGGCGTGACCGGGCGGCGCAGGTCGTACTCCGAGAGGCCCTCCAGCTTGTGCAGCACCTGCTGGTTGAGACGGTCGAGGCCGTCGACGAGCGTGGACTTGGGATCGGGGATCGTCACCCGGCGATGGTAGGCGGCCCCCATGTCGGTGGCACGGCGGTTTTCGGGACGTTGTCCAGGGCCAAGGCCTGCGCCCGGTCCGGAGCATGACCGCCGAGGTGGGCGGGGTACCACGGAGCGTGCTCCCCCGGCGCGGGCAGGTGGTCGGGATGCCGCTGGATGCCCTCCAGCAGGTCGGTGAGGGCGTGCCCCAGCCGGGTCGTCGCCTCGACCAGGTCGTCCTCGGTGCCGACAGTCAGGGCCGGACCGAACACGACGTCGACGCGCTGGTGTCGCCGCGGTCGCGGGCGCGGCACCTTGTCGGGCGTGCGCGGGTCGACCGACCAGATGCGCTGGGTTCCCCACAGAGCGAGGGGCACCAGCGGCGCGCCGGCATCGCGTGCGAGCGCGACCGGTCCGCGCATCAGCGACCGGACGGCGTACGCGTGGGAGATGCCCGCCTCCGGGAAGATCCCCACGGCCTCCCCCTGGCGGAGCAGAGAACGGGCGGTGAGGTACGCCGCCGCGGGTGCCTCGCGGTCGACCGGCACGTGTCGCATGCCGTCCATGGCACGCGCGACCCGCGAGTTCCACACGTCGTGGCGGGTCAGGAACCGCACCCAGCGGCCGCGCTCGTGGGCGGCCAGGCCGATCCAGAGGAAGTCGGGGTAGGACACATGGGTGCTGGCGAGCACGACCGGGCCGGTCGTCGGGACGTGCTCGAGGCCCGCAAAGTGCAGCCGGACGTCGAGAGCCCGCACGATCGCTCGGGTGGCGACCCCCGTGGCGCGGTACCAGCGCTCCATGTGTGTGCTTCGGACCGGATCAGGCGAACGGCGGGCGGTGGTCACGGGCGACCGACCGGCGGCCCGCCCAGCGCCACACCCGCGCGGCCCGGTCACGGTCGTCGTCGGTGACCAGGTTGCCCATCCAGCGCAGCGCGAGGGTCATCAGCCAGTCGGAGCGCATCCCGGCCGGGCCGAGGGCCGGCAGCACCCTCGGGATCGTCACGAGGCCGGCCAGCCGACGGGCGATCGAGAAGGCCTCGCCGTAGTGGTCGCGCAGCAACGCCGGCCACACGCGCGACAGGTCGCGGTGGTCGGACATCGTCTCGACCACCAGGCGGCCCGTCTCCAGGCCGTAGTCGATGCCCTCGCCGTTGAGCGGGTTGACACAGGCGGCCGCGTCGCCGATCAGGGCCCAGTTGGCGCCGGCCACACCCGAGACCGCGCCGCCCATCGGCAACAGCGCGCTGGTCGGCATCCGCAGCTCGTCGCCGAGCCCGAAGTCCGCGCGCCGTTGCTCGGCGTAGTGCGCCATCAGCGGCTTGATCGCGACGTCGGCCGGCCGTTTGGCCGTGGCCAGGGTGCCCACGCCGACGTTCACCTCGCCGTTGCCGAGCGGGAAGATCCACCCGTACCCCGAGAGCACCTGTTCCTGCTCGTCGCGGAGCTCGAGATGGCTGCTGATCCACGGGTCGTCGGACATCGTCGAGTCGGCGTAGCTGCGTCCCGCGACGCCGTAGACCGTCTCGCGGTGCCACTCCCGGCCCAGCAGCTTGCCGAGCGGGGACCGCACGCCGTCGGCGACGACGAGGCGGTCGCACTCGACCTCGAACCGCTCCCCCGATGGTGACTGCCGGGATCCTCGCGCGAACTCCACGGCCGCAACTCGCGTCGCCGTCCATGCGTACGCCGACCGCGCGCGCCCCGTCGACCGCCTCCGCGCCCGCCTTGATCGCGGTGGTGCGCAGGTGGTCGTCGAGCTCGGTGCGGGCGACCGCGGAGCCCCACGCGGGAGGTTGCCTCCCGGCCAGGGCAGGAGCAGCGTCTGGCCGAACCCGTGGGCGCGCAGACCCTGGTTGACCGCGTGCGCGCGCAGCCAGTCGTCGAGTCCCAGCTTCTGCAGCTCGGCCACCGCTCGCGGGGTGAGCCCGTCGCCACAGGTCTTGTCCCGTGGGAAGACCGCTGCGTCCGCGAGCAGTACGTCGAGGCCGCTCTGCGCTGCCCACGCCGCCGCCCCCGACCCCGCCGGCCCCGCGCCCACGACGAGCACGTCGGTGCGGATCGGCGCCTGCGCGTTCACGGGTTCAGTGTCCCAGCCGGCTCCGCACCCCGCCCAATTCCGGCTCCGCTGCAGGATTCACCGGCCAGCCGGTGACACTGTCACACCCAGATCGCCGCCGGGAGGCCGTCGGAGAACGCCTCGGGTGGGCTCGGGAGCGACTCGGCCTCGTCGAGCGAGACGCGGCGGGCCGTCCAGGCGACGGCGCAGGCGTCGAGCAGGTCGTCGACGGCGTACCCGGGCCCGCGTACGACGGGTGGCAACGCCGAGCCCGGCCCGCTCGAGCGCCGCGACCCGGGCGGCCCGGCCGTCCGCGGTCTTCTTCGACGCGACAACGCACGACGGGTCGATGGCGGCGAACGAGACCTCGGGGTGCACCTCGACCACGCGCACGGGCGGCCCGGACCGCATGTACGCGTCGACCTCGAGGATCTTGCGGGTCAGCCCGAAACCCTGGTGGCTCAGCCCGCGACCGCAGGCCGCCTTGTTCAGCGCGTTGGCCTCGTCCCAGGTGGATGCCTCGCAGGCCGCTCGCATCGGAGTCGGGAACACCGACGACTTCCGGCCCACCGGCAGTCGACGACGAGCCAGTGACTCTGCCGCCCGCTGCGCGCCGGCGTCCGGCAGCCCGATCGGCATGTCGATCCCCACGACCGGGACGCCGCCCGCAGCCGCCACGAGCTTCGCGACCGACTCCGCGACCACCACGGTGATCGCATCATCGGTCAGCCACGCCCCGACCCAGCCGCCCGGGCACCCGTCGGCGCCGAGTACCGACTCCACGGAGCCGGCGCCTACTTGGTGAAGCGGAACCGCGCCTCGTGCACCGTGCCGTCGTCCAGCTCGACCGTCAGCAGCCGGCAGGTGCCGCTCCAGCTCTTCACGGTCTTCCAGGTCAGCGAGTAGGTGTCGATGTCGCTCCGATAGGACAGTGCCTGCGCAAGGCCGATCTCCTGGGGCGAGCCCGCGACCGCTCCGGTGGCGCAGTCGACCTGGGTCGACGTCGGGGTGTCGACCAGGATGTCCAAGCCCTGGTCGCCGTCCAGGCTGAACTTCACCGGCACTGAGCTGCCGGCCTTCGCGTTGTTCACTGCCGGGAGGTTGGCGATCGGCGGGAAGAAGCCGGTGAAGTCGTAGTTGTTCAGGCTCAGACCCACGAGCACCGGGTCGTGGTCGGAGGAGCGGTAGGCGTCGTCCGAGTAGAAGCTCACCACCTGGCCCGGCGACTTGAACTCAACGTTGTAGTCCAGAGCGATCGGCTCGTCGGCGTTGATGTGCCACTCGGTGACACCGGCCACCTGGGCGGCCAGGCTCGGGCTGGCCAGCGCGTGGTCGAGGTAGCCCGACTGTCCCTGGAAGACGAAGGAGTAGCCCTCGCCGCCGAGGAACTCGTCGATGGTGTCGACGTACCCGGCGTCACGGAAGACCGTGATCGGGTCCTCCTGGGCGTAGGCGTTCATGTCGCCGAGGACCAGGAAGTCGTTGTCGCCGCTCCCCGTCGGGTCGGTGTCCAGCCAGTCGACCAGCGCCTCGGCGGCCTTGGTGCGGGTGATGTTGCAGTTGCCCTGACCGTCACCGGTGTCGGGGTCTCCGACGTGGTTGCAGTCGGATCCCTTCGACTTGAGGTGGTTGACCACCACGGTGAAGACGGCCGCCGCTGGAGTTGACCTCGAACGTCTGGGCGATCGACGGCCGGTTGAGGTTGTCGATGAACCTCGGGTCGACCGTGGAGTCGATGATCGCGTGCGCGCCCACCGGGGTCACCCGGTCCGGCTGGTAGAGGATGCCGACGCGGATCGCGTCCCCGCCGACGATGCCGGTGTCGATGAAGTCGTAGGTGCCGGCCCCGGCCGCGTTGAGCCCGTCGACGAGGTCCTCGATCGCGCCGACCTGGGCTCCCTCGGTCTCGTCGTTCTCGAGCTCCATCAGCCCGACCACGTCGGCGTCGAGCTCGCCGATGGCCGCGATGATCTTGTCGCGCTGGCGGTCGAACTCGAACGGCGTGGTGGCGCCACGCGCGGTCGGGAAGCCACCGCCCGCGCCGTCGCCGTTGAAGTAGTTGAGCACGTTGAACGCCGCCGCCCGGACGTCGCCTCCCACGTCCGCGGGAGACGCGGGACGCGGGTTGGTGTGGTCGAACTCGATCGGTCCCACCGGCTGCACGCGGTAGCGGCTGAACCCGAACCCGAGCACGCCGGTCAGGCTCGGCAACGTGTCGCCGACCCGCAGGGTGTTGGCGGCGGACAGCCCGCCCTGCGGGTAGAGGGTCGGGTCGATGTTCTGGCTGTTGTTGCCGTCGTCGAGCAGGATCCGGCGGCGGTTGTTGGCGTCCTGGAGCGCGATGGCGGGGGCACCAGGGGCGACCTCGTTGGTCGGGTTCTCCAGCCGGCCGCCGACCGCCAGGTCGACCTCGCCGAACCGGGCGAGGGTGAACACCTCGGTCACCGTCAGCTCCTGGGCGATGCTGACCAACATCCCCTCGGTCCGCTCGAGTCGTCGCACGGTGCCCACGGGGAAGGTCAGCGATGCGGCGGTCACGGATGCGCCGGTGGCGCAGACAGCGTGCGCCGTCACGTTCGTCGACCTGGGTCTGGCCGACCGAACTCGCCGGCGCGGCCCACCGACGCGGACCACGTCGCCCACAGCCACGTCCGTGGCGTCGTGTTGAAGACGAAGACGCCTTCCGAGGTGTTGGGGTCGGCGTCCACGTCGACGTCCTCCTCCTGGACGTAGTAGCCGCCGAACTGGCCGGTGCCCTGGTAGTCGCCGACCACCACGCCCTCGATCGTCGACCTGCGCGCCGCTGATCGGCGTGGCGGCGCCGTTGCCCTGGATGTCGTGGATGATCGTGGCGCGTCGCCGCACACGGGGGCACGGGTCACGCCGATGTTGAGCGTGCAGGTGCCGGTCTGCACCACGCGCGTCGTCGTTGGTGGCGGCGATGGTCAGGGTGTAGGTGCCCGGCCGGGGTCTGGTCCGTCGCGGTGAAGGTCGCGGTCGCCGTGCCGCCGTCTGCTGTGGCCGGCGAGAACGCCGTCCGGCTGATCGTCCCGGGGTCGCTCGGGGCGATCCCCGTGATGGAGATGTCGACCACGGTGCCGTTGGTGTCCGTGGCGCTGATCGGGGCGTCGATGACAGTGCGCTCGTCGACCGTCACGTTCGCGCAGGTCAGGCACCGGGACCCAGGTGGCTGCCCAGGTCGGCGAGTTGTCGGTTCGAAACCGTTCCACTCGACCGCCGGGTCGAAGGCATTGGCTCCGTTGGCGTCGCCCGCCTCGATGGCCGCCTTGCGGCGCAGCGTGTTGTCGGCCGTGCTGGTCAGCCCGGTGCCCCACTCGGTGCCGGGGTCGAAGCCGATCTGGCCGATGACGTCGAGCACCGTCGTCCCTTGGCGGAGCACGACGGCGTCGTCGCCGTTGAACCAGCCGGAGCCGTTGGTCTGGTCGGCCTGGGCGAGGATCGCGGCGTTGGCCGCGGACTGGGCGACCACGTACACGTCGCCTGCCGCCACGCTCGTCCCGGTCAGGTTGATCGTCAGCCCGCGCGCTGGCGCTGCCGTTGAAGAACATCTGGACGCTGTAGCCGGCGGTCGCCAGGTCGACGGCAGCCCCGGTGCCGTTGTAGATCTCCAGCGCCTTGTTGTTCGAGGAGCCCTCGATGTACTCCGAGAAGAACAGGTTCGTCGGCGCGGCCACGGCAGCGCCGACGTTCGTCACCACCGCCAGTCCGAGTCCGGTCACCGCTGCTGTCAACCCCGCCACCGACGCGCGCCAACTACGTTTCATCCGAACTCCCCTGCCTCTCGCTCCCGATGGGCCGAGCCCCTGGTTCCGGGCACCCTAACCCCGCCTCGGCGTACCCGGACAGGCTGCGAGGTGAAATCTCCGCGACAACGCGAAGACCCCGGCTCCACAGGGAGCCGGGGCCTTCGGGTGTCGCAGCGAACCTCAGTTCTGGAACGGACCGAAGTCGAAGTCGTCCAGGGCCACGGGCTGGCTGGCGTTGCCGAACTCGTAGTCGTAGGAGTCGTAACCGGTGACGGAGTACGCCGCGGCGCGGGCCTCCTCGGTCGGCTCCACCCGGATGTTGCGGTAACGCTCCAGGCCGGTGCCGGCGGGGATCAGCTTGCCGATGATCACGTTCTCCTTCAGGCCGCGCAGGCTGTCGGAGCGGGCGTGGATGGCCGCGTCGGTGAGCACCCGGGTCGTCTCCTGGAAGGAGGCGGCCGAGAGCCACGACTCGGTGGCCAGCGACGCCTTGGTGATGCCCATCAGCACCGGGCGGCCGGAGGCGGGCTTGCCGCCCTCGGACACCACACGGCGGTTCTCGACCTCGAACAGCACCGCGGTCGACCAGGTCGGCCGGCAAGATGTTGGTGTCGCCCGCCTCGATGACCGTGACCCGGCGCAGCATCTGCCGCACGATGATCTCGATGTGCTTGTCGTGGATCGACACGCCCTGGCTGCGGTAGACCGCCTGGACCTCCTGCACCAGGTGCTCCTGGGCGGTCCGGACGCCGAGGATGCGCAGCACGTCGTGCGGGTCCTCGGTGCCGACGATCAGCTTCTGGCCGACGTCGACGTGGTCGCCGTCGCCCACCAGCAGGCGCGAGCGCTTCGACACGGGGTACTCCTGCACCTCCGACCCGTCGTCGGGGGTGATGAGCACCTTGCGCGCCTTGTCGGTCTCCTCGATCTCGACGCGGCCGGCGGCCTCGGCGATCGGCGCGCGACCCTTGGGGATGCGCGCCTCGAAGATCTCCTGGACACGCGGCAGACCCTGCGTGATGTCCTCGGCCGAGGCCACACCACCGGTGTGGAAGGTCCGCATCGTCAGCTGGGTGCCGGGCTCACCGATCGACTGGGCCGCGATGATGCCGACGGCCTCGCCGATGTCGACGAGCTTGCCCGTCGCCAGCGACCGGCCGTAGCACTTGGCGCAGGTGCCGGTCTTGGCGTCGCAGGAGAGCACCGAGCGCACCTTGACGACCTCGATGCCGGCCGCGACCAGCTCGCCGATCTTGACGTCGCCGAGGTCCTCGCCCGCCGCGGCCAGCACTTCGCCGGTCTCGGGGTGGGTGATCTCGACGGCGGACGTGCGGGCGTACGCCGAGGTCTCGGCGTTGTCGTCCTTGCGGACGTTGCCGTCCTCGCCCTTCACGCCGATCCGCTTGTCGAGGCCACGCTCGGTGCCGCAGTCGTCCTCACGGATGATGACGTCCTGCGACACGTCGACCAGACGACGGGTCAGGTAGCCCGAGTCGGCGGTCCGCAGCGCGGTGTCGGCGAGACCCTTGCGGGCACCGTGGGTGGAGATGAAGTACTCCAGCACCGACAGGCCCTCGCGGAAGTTCGCCTTGATCGGCCGCGGGATGATGTCGCCCTTCGGGTTGGCCACCAGACCACGCATGGCCGCCACCTGACGGATCTGCATCATGTTTCCGGAGGCACCCGAGTCGACCATCATGAAGATCGGGTTGGTCTTGTCGAAGTTCGACTCCATCTCCTCGGCGACCTTGTTGGAGGCCTCCGTCCAGATCTCGATGAGGTCCTGGCGGCGCTCCTCGTCGGTGACCAGACCGCGCTCGTACTGCTGCTGGACCTTGGCGGCCCGGTCCTCGTAGGCCGACAGGATCTCGGCCTTCTTGTCGGGCGTGGTCACGTCGTCGATCGACACCGTGACACCCGAGCGGGTCGCCCAGTGGAAGCCGGCGTCCTTGAGGGCGTCCAGCGAGGCGGCGACCTCGACCTTGGTGTAGCGCTCGGCCAGGTCGTTGACGATCGTGCCGAGGGCCTTCTTGCCCACCTCGAAGTTCACGAAGGGGTAGTCGGCGGGCAGGGTGTCGTTGAACAACGAGCGGCCCAGCGTGGTCTCGAGCGTCAGCGACTGACCGTCCTCCCACTCCTCGAGCCCGAGCTCGAGCGGCGGGACGATGTCGTCGAAGCGGATCTTGACCTTGCTCTGCAGCGTGATCTCGCCCCGGTCGAAGGCCATGATCGCCTCGGCCGACGACGAGAACGCGCGGCCCTCGCCGGGCTCGCCCTCGCGGTCGGTCGTCAGCCAGAACAGGCCGATGATCATGTCCTGCGAGGGCATGGTCACCGGACGGCCGTCGGACGGCTTGAGGATGTTGTTGGTCGACAGCATCAGGATCCGCGCCTCGGCCTGGGCCTCGGCGGACAGCGGCAGGTGCACCGCCATCTGGTCACCGTCGAAGTCGGCGTTGAACGCGCCGCACACGAGCGGGTGGATCTGGATGGCCTTGCCCTCGATCAGCTGCGGCTCGAAGGCCTGGATGCCGAGGCGGTGCAGGGTGGGCGCCCGGTTGAGCAGCACCGGGTGCTCCATGATGACCTCTTCGAGGACGTCCCACACCATGGCGTAGCGGCTCATGCCGGACGTCGCGCGCTCGACCATCCGCTTGGCGGACTTGATGTTCTGCGCGTGGCTCAGGTCGACCAGCCGCTTCATCACGAAGGGCTTGAACAGCTCCAGCGCCATCATCTTCGGCAGACCGCACTGGTGCAGCTTCAGCTGCGGACCCGACACGATCACCGAGCGGCCGGAGTAGTCGACGCGCTTGCCGAGGAGGTTCTGGCGGAAGCGACCCTGCTTGCCCTTGAGCATGTCGGACAGCGACTTCAGCGGCCGGTTGCCCGGGCCGGTGACCGGACGACCACGACGGCCGTTGTCGAACAGCGAGTCGACGGCCTCCTGGAGCATCCGCTTCTCGTTGTTGACGATGATCTCGGGCGCGCCGAGGTCGAGCAGCCGCTTGAGACGGTTGTTGCGGTTGATGACCCGGCGGTAGAGGTCGTTGAGGTCGGAGGTCGCGAAGCGGCCACCGTCGAGCTGCACCATCGGGCGCAGGTCCGGCGGGATCACCGGGACGGCGTCGAGCACCATGCCGAGCGGGTGAGTTGTTGGTCTTGCGGAACGCGTCGACCACCTTCAGCCGCTTGAGGGCGCGGACCTTGCGCTGGCCCTTGCCGGTCGCGATGATCTCGCGCAGGTTGTCGACCTCGGCCTCGATGTCGAACGTCTCGAGACGCTTCTGGATCGCCTGGGCGCCCATGTGGCCCTCGAAGTACTTGCCGAACCAGTTCTTCATCTCGCGGTAGAGCATCTCGTCGCCCATGAGGTCTTGGACCTTGAGCGCCTTGAACGTGCTCCAGACCTCCTCGAGCCGGTCCAGCTCGCGCTGGGCCCGGTCGCGGATCTGCTTCATCTCGCGCTCGG
>CAWBOE010000021.1:0-32699 GCA_963790295.1 uncultured Actinomycetota bacterium | reverse complement strand
CGCCTACCGCAAGCTCGGGGTCACCAATCGCACCGCCGCAGCGCTGCACGTCCGCGCCGGGTCGTGACACCGGCCGGTGATCTTCGCACTTCGGCGAATGTACGGACGGCCGCCTCCTTGGAACCGTGAAGGGTGATCCCCCTCACGACAGGAGCCGACATGAACAAGCTGGTCCCCGGCCTCGCCGCCGCCGCGTTTGCGCGTGCGCCGTCATCCCAGCGGCTGCCACCGCCTCCACCTCGGCGGGCAGCTCCTTGCCCGCGCGGCAACAGTGGGTACGTCCTATGGGACGTCAGCACCGAGCCGTACGGTGCTGACAACGCCGTCGACGAGCAAGGCAACGGCGACGGGTGGGCCTGCGCCTCGCCTCGGAAGGTCGTCGTCGACGAGGACGGCAACCCCTTCCAGACCTACAACTTCATCGACAACCGCGTCGTTGCGCACTGACCCGTCGCCGATCGGTGTCAACCTGACCGCGTCGGCGTGGTCACTGGGTGTGGTGTTCAATGACCCCGTGACGGACCCGAGCCCGTGGCAGACCGAGCAGCTCGACCTCGACGCCTACCTGGCGCGGATCGGGACGGTGGCGGGGCCGCCGTCCCGATCGGCCCTCGACGGACTGCACGAGACGCACGTCAGGGCCTTCACCTTCGACAACATCGACGTGCTCCTCGATGCGCACCCGGGAGTCGGGCTCGACGCGGTGCAGGCGAAGTTCGTGGGCCGTGGCCGCGGCGGCTACTGCTTCGAGCACGGCGTGCTGTTCGCGGCGGCGCTGGAGCGGCTCGGCTACGACGTCGAGCGCCGGCTCGGCCGCGTGGGTGGGCAGGCCCGCACGCACTGCGTCGTGCTGGTGACCCTCGACGGTGAGCGGGTGCTCGCCGACCCAGGCTTCGGGATGAGCGTGCTGCGGCCGATCCCGCTGGTCGACGGCGCCGAGGACGACTACGGCGGCTGGCGCTACCGGCTTCGCGAGGTGCCGCTCGGCGCTGGCCGCGGCTGGACCTTGCAGCGCTGGCGAGCGACCCAGACCGGTCACTGGGAGCTGATGCACACCCACGACGAGCTACCGGTGCAGCCTCTCGACGTGACCGTCGGCCACCACTACACGAGCACCTTCCCGACCATCCACTTCCGCAACATGCTGATGGTCACCAGACACCTCGACGACAGGCACGTGGCGGTGACGCACGAGACCGTGACAGTACGGCGCCCGGGCGAGCCGACCCAGCATCGTGCGCTCCGCGACGGCGAGCTGTCGGACCTGCTGGACGAGCTCGGCGTACCGCTGACCGTCGACGAGCGAGAAGCCCTGCTGGCCAGGGTCAGCCGGCTGCCAGCGACTCGATGACCTCGGCGACCGGCCAGGCCCCGCCCATCGTGTTGCCGATGACCGTGGCGGTCGTGCCGCGGGCAGGGTGGTGGGCGGACCAGAACGACACGCCCGCATCGCCGCCGGACATGGTGATCTCGGGTGAGTCGGACTTCACCCAGAAGCCGAGGCCGTAGCAGTCGGACTCGCCGGCGTCGGGCTCGCTGCGCGGTCGGCGCATGTCGGCGAGAGTCTCCGGCGGCGACGATCCGCCCGCCCATCAGGGCCTCCCAGAACCGCGACATGTCGGCGGTCGTCGTGTAGGCGCCGCCGTCACCGGTCGCGACCACCGGCAGGTGGAAGACGTTGGTCCGCCACTGGCCGTCGACCTCGACGTACCCGAGCGCGGCGGTGCCGGGCAGCGCGTCGGAGCGGAGGAAGTCGGTGTCCGACATCCCGGCGGGGGAGCAGACCAGTCTCGCGCACCAGGTCGTGGTACGAGCGGCCGGCGACGCGCTCGGCGATCAGGGCCAGCACCACGAAGGCGCCGTTGCAGTAGGAGAAGCGCTCGCCGGCCGGGAACTTCGTCGGGTAGCCGTCGAGGATCGGGAGGAAGTCGTCGGTCGTCACCAGCCGGTGCACCGAGACAGGCATCGGGTAGTCCTCGCTGTCGAGCTCGTCCTCGTCGAGGTAGTCGCCGATGCCCGACCGGTGCGACAGCAGGTGCTCGACCGTGACGTCGTCGGCGATCAGCGGGAGGTCGGCGCCCAGGACCTTGCGGGCCGTGGTCGAGAGGCTGAGCAGTCCCTGTTCGACCAGACGCATCACGACGAGAGCGGTGAACGTCTTCGAGCCGCTCGCCATGCCCAGCTGGGTGTCGGTGGTCATCGCGATGCCGTGGGCCCGGTCGGCCAGCCCGTACGCCGCGTCGAGCTCGACCACGCCCGACCGCTCGAGGCGGACGACGCCGGCGAAGCTCGTCTCGGCTGCCTTCTCGTCGACGAGGCGGCGTGGGTCGTCCATCGCAGCAAGGTAGCGGCCGGAAGGGAGCAGACCTCGAGGTTTTCTCCCCAGGTGGCTGTGGGGGGTTGACGACGTCCGGAAGATCGTGAGAGTATTCGAATACATGTTCGAACAATCCTCGGGTGCCTCGCCCTCTGCCGCCGACAGATCGCTCTTGTTGCGCGCGACTTGTGGGCCGCTCTCGCGCAGCCGAGCGAGCTGGACGACGCGGGACGGGTCGACACCATCCGTGGGCTGGAAGAGCTGGTCTGCGTCGCCACGGCAGCGCAGGCCGCCCTGTCGGTCGAGCTCGACCAGTCCCTGCGCGCTGACCAGGCGGCCAGCGGTGAGCCGGCGACCAGGCAGGGTCGCGGTGTCGCCGCACAGGTCGCGCTTGCCCGGCGTGAGTCGCCCCACCGCGGCCAGCGACACCTCGCGCTGGCCAAGATCGTGGCGGCCGAGCTGCCGCACGTCTGGGCGGCCTGGCGGGCCGGGCGGATCACGGAGTGGAAGGCCACCCTGGTGGCGCGCGAGACCGCCTGCCTGACCCGCGACGACCGCCTGGCCGTCGACGCCGCGGTGTGCGGTGACGCCGCCCGGCTCGAGCAGATGGGCGACCGCGAGCTGGCGGCGGCGTGCCAGAAGGAGGCCTACCGGCTCGACCCCGAGTCCTACGTCACCCGACGCCGCAAGGCCGAGGCCGACCGCAACGTCACCTTGCGGCCGGCTCCCGATGCCATGACCTGGATGACCGCGCTGCTGCCGGTCAAGGAGGGCGTTGCGGCCTTTGCCGCCCTGACCCGCATGTCCGACTCGGCCCGGGCCGCGGGTGACCCGCGCAGCAAGGGTCAGGTGATGGCTGACAGCCTCGTCGACGCTGTGCTGGCGGCCGCCTCGACCCGTGACGAAGCCGCGACTCGTTGGGATCCGACCCCGACCACCGAGGGGGCGGTCGATGACGACGCGCGCCGAGGGGGTGCGGGCCTCCAGCTCGGCCTGGTGATGACGGACGCGGCTCTCTTCGGCACCAGCGACGAGCCCGCCCACGTCGAGGGCTACGGGCCCATCCCCGCCGAGCTGGCCCGCGAGATCGTGGCCGGGGCCTGCGCGCGTGAGGAGACAGTCTGGCTCCGCCGGCTCTACGTCAGCCCTTCTCGCGGCGAGCTCGTGGCGATGGACTCGCGCGCTCGCCTGTTCCGCGGGTCGCTCGGTCGGTTCGTCCGGATCCGCGACCAGGTGTGCCGCACCCCGTGGTGCGATGCCCCGATCCGACATGCCGACCACGCCGTCGCCTACGACGACGACGGCCCCACAAGCGCCGACAACGCTCAAGGACTTTGCGAGGCTTGCAACCACGCCAAGCAAGCACCCGGATGGCGGGCCAGACCATGGCCCACCGAGGGCGCCCACCAGATCGAGACCACCACCCCGACCGGCCACACCTATGGCTCGAGCCCCCCCGTGCTCGTCACCATCCGCGAGACACCGATCCGCCTCGACCTCGTGCTGGCGAGCTAGACGGTCTCGCGCCAGGTCCGGTGCGAGACCTCCTCGCCGTCGCGCCAGGCCCAGGTGTCGATGACGACGTCGACGCGGCCATCGACGATGTCGATCTCCATCAGCGAGCGGACCTTGATCTCGATGCCCGGCCAGGTGAGGTCGTAGGTCGTGTCCGCGTGGGCGTGCTGGGCGAAGGTACGCCGGTCGACGCTGACCTCGCCGCGGTAGTCCTCGCGGGCCGTCCCGTCGTACGGCGTGTCGTACTCGGAGACCGACACCGTGCGCGCCGTCGTGATCCGGGCCAGCACGTCGTCGCGGATCTCCCAGGCGACGCCCTCGGCCGACTCGGTCGTGTGCTCGGCGCCAGCTCCGAACGTCGGGGCCGGCTACTAGCCCTCCAGCACGGGCAGCTCGACCTCGGCCTCGTGGACCGTGAGGGTCACCGGGGCCGGGGCGCGATGGTGTTGGGCCAGTCCGTGCCCGCGACGCTGACCCGCAGCACCTGCCCGGGCGACCACTCGTAGGCGCACGCGTCGAGGACCACCTCGACGTCGTACACCTCGCCCGGCACCAGCGGTGCGGGCTTGCCGTGCACCGACGACCGGAAGGCCAGGTCGAGGGACCCGCGGGAGACCAGGGCCGACGTGCCGTCGGGGAAGACGTCGCAGAGCTTGACCGACAGCGAGGCTGCGGGCTGGTCGGCGGAGACCCGGAGCCGGGCGACGGGATGTCCGACGACCGGCCCCGAGGGTGGCTCGAGGTCCCAGGTCAGCGAGCGGGCGTCGTCGAGGCGCTGGTCGCCGGACAGCCCCCACGGCAGGTGGCCGGCGCAGTCGATCCAGGCGGCGGTGCCGACGTCGGCGATGACGGGCAGCCTCGCGCTTGAGGTGCGAGGAGCGCTCGCGACGAGCCTCGAACCCACCGAGGGAACGACCGAGGGCAGCCGCAGCCAGTACCCCTTGTGCAGGTCGAGGTCGGGCTCGGGCCGGGTCGACGTACGCACGAAGACGTCGCAGCCGTCCTGGTGTGACCCGGTGCCGCGCAGCCAGTGGTCGAACCACCCGGCCAGCTCGGCGTCGAAGTCGATCCGCGGCCCGGGCATCGCGGTCGTCGGGTCGGCGTGGGCCCACGGCCCGGCCAGCAGCCGGTGAGGAGTGCCCTGCGCGGCCAGACGCTCGACGGTGCGGAAGGTGTTGTTGCGGTAGCCGTCCGCCCAACCCGCCACGATCAGCGTCGGGACCTCGATCCGCTGGTAGCCCTCGCTCGTGCCGCCGAGCCGCACGGACCCGTGGTCCCAGTAGTCTCCGTGCTGCGACTCGCGCAACCAGGTCAGCACCCACGGCTCGCTGGTCGCGAGGCGCCGGCGCCACTCGGTCTCCCAGTCCTGGTCATGGTCTTGGCCCCAGACCGCAGGCACGGGCGGCAGCACGTTCATGGGCGTCATGTAGTGGTCGTAGTCGACGAGGTCGACCAGTCGCAGCGCGCCACCGCGCCAGTGCACGTCGTCGGTCCAGCGGTCGTCGGTCGCGTAGATCGCGCAGATCGCCTTCAGCTCCGGCGGTCGCTCGCAGGCCATCTGCAGCGAGTTGAACCCGGAGTACGACGTGCCCCACATGCCGATCTGCCCGTCGCACCACTCTTGCGCGGCCAGCCAGGTCATCACCTCGGCGAGGTCGCGCTGCTCGTCGGGCTGGTACTCGTCGAGCGCGTCACCGCCCGAAGACCCGGTGCCGCGCAGGTCGAGCCGGCAGACGGCGTACCCGTGCCTGTCGCGGAGCCGTTCGTACGACGTGGCGTACGACGACGTCAGGTCGTCCTTGCGGTAGGGCAGCGCCTCGAGCAGGCACGGCTGCGGATCGGGGGCGCCCGGCAGGTAGAGCGTCGCGGCCAACGCCACTCCGTCGGACATCACGATCTTGACTCGGTCTGCCCTGCTGTCTCCCGGTCCCCCACGGGCGGATTGTTGCAGGGAGCGACGTGGACCCGCAGGAGTCGCCATCTCCTGCCGCTGGTTGAGGAAGGCGCGCCGACGCCTGTCACGAAACAGTGAGGGAGACTCCTCGCATGCGGGGTTTCGTGACGGGCCCAAGATGAACCCAGCGTCCCTCCTCAACCAGCAGGGCAGGATGCGCCTGTGACCGTGATGACCGTGACCGGCCCGGTGGGCGCCGCCGACCTCGGCGTGACCCTGCCGCACGAGCACGTGTTCCTCGACCTGACCCGGGAGTACCGGGGCAACGGCCTGCTCAACGACCCGGCGCTGGCCGAGTCTGAGCTGAGGCGGTATGCCGACGCAGGCGGCCGCACAGCTCGTCGACGTCACCACCGGCGGTCTGAGCGGCGACCCTGCGGGGCTGCGACGGATCTCGGAGGCCACGGGGCTGCAGATCGTCAGGGGAGCGGGGTTCTACCGCCGCGCCTACTTCCCGCCCGAGCTCGACGAGCTGTCGACCGACGCCGTGGCCGACCTGATCGTCCGCGACATCGAGGAGGGCGTCGACGGGGTCCGGGCCGGGATCATCGGCGAGATCGGCTGCGACCGGTTCATCACGGCCGATCGAGGAGCGCTCGTTCCGGGCAGCGGCCCGCGCCCACCGGCGTACCGGCCTGACCATCACCACCCACGCCGCCCGCTGGCCCGTCGGCACCGCCCAGCTCGACCTGCTCGTCGAGGAGGGCGTCGACCCGGCCCGCGTGGTGATCGGGCACTGCGACATGGTCCCGGACCACGACTACCACCTGGCGCTCGCCAAGCGTGGCGCCTGGATCCAGTTCGACACCGTGCAGGGCGTGCACGAGTGGGACACCCAGCAGCGCCTCGGCTGGCTGCGCAGCCTGGCCGACGCCGGCCACCTCGGCCGGGTGCTGCTCAGCCAGGACGTCTGCCTGCGCAGCGACTACGCCGCGATGGGCGGGCCGGGCTACGCGTACGTCGTGACGACGTTCGCCGACCGGCTGCAGCGAGGCGGGCTTCGACGACGCCGACATCACCGCGCTCACCGTCGACAACCCGCGCCGGATGCTCACCGGCCAGTAGCCGGGGGAGTCGCGGGTCGCCCGTACTTCGCCAGTGCGGCCAGCAGCAGGTCGGTCGGCAGCGCGTGGGCGGCACGTCCGCGCCCGCTCATCGTCGGCGAGGCCAGGATCGCGTTCAGGATCGCCTCCTCGGTCGCCTCGACGACGGCGTCGAAGAGCGGATTCATCGCGGCGTTCGCGAGCGTGCGGACGTCGGCCACCGTCGGGGAGTCGACGTCGATCCGGGCATGCCGCGGTTGCCGGTCGCGAACGCGATGAAGAGGTCGCCGCTGGAGTTCTCGCCGACCCCGCCGGTGCGTGCGACGCCGAACGACGCCCGCACGGCCAGTCGCCGGCACTGCAGCGGCAGCAGCGGCGCGTCGGTCGCGACGACGCCGATGATCGACCCGCTGCCCGGCGGCAGAGTCGGTCATCCGGTCGGCCGGGCACCACGTCCTCGCCCGACCTCGAGCCCGACGGGCACGCCGTTCACGCTGAACCGCTCGCGGCGGCCGTGGTTGGCCTGCACGAGCACGCCGACGGTGAAGCTCACTCGGCCCGCGCGGCGACGCCGTACCGATGCCGCCCTTGAAGTCGTGGCACATCATCCCGGTGCCGCCGCCGACCGAGCCCTCGGCGACCGGGCCCGGAGCGGCCGCGCGGTAGGCCGCCTTGGCGTGCTCGGCGGTCACGTGGAAGCCGTCGACGTCGTTGAGCGTGCCGTCCCACGTCTCGGCGACGACGGGCAGCGCCCACGCCTCGACTCCGTCGGGCAGCTCCTCGACCTCGAGCTCGACCAGCGCGTCGCGCACGATGCCGACGCTGTGGGTGTTGGTGATGCCGATGGGGGAGTGCAGCAGGCCGACCTCCTCCAGCCAGGGCAGGCCGGTCATCTCGCCGTTGCCGTTGAGGCGGTGGTACGCCGCGTAGACCGGGTCGCTCCACACGTTGCCGTCGTGGGGGACGACGACCGTCACGCCGGTGCGCACGTCGTCGCCCTCGATGACGGTGGTGTGGCCGACGCGTACGCCGGGGACGTCGGTGATCGCGTCGTGCTCGCCGGGCTCGAGGGTGCCGATGACGATGCCGAGGTCTCGCGGGCCCTCATACAGAGCAGCGCCTTAGCGAGGTGCAGGTGGAAGCGCACCGAGGCGAACAGGTCGTCGACGTGCACCCGCTCGTCGGCGTTGTGGTAGCCCGCGACGAGCACGTCGAGCGGCGTGGTGAAGAACGGGGAGAAGCCGTACGCCGCTGTGCCCGCCGCAGCCCGCAGGTACGACGAGTCGGTGAACCCGGTGCCGAGGCTCGGCAGCAGCTCGGCGTCGGCGATCTCGCCGGCGACCCACTCGCGGATCGCCTGCACCACCGGCCCGTCGGGCGGGGAGGCGTTGCCGGGGATGAGCGGCTCGGGCCACGAGAGGTCGAGGCGAGGCGACTCTCACCGCCGCGGACCAGCCGGTCGAGCACGGCCTCCTCGACGTCGGCCTCGGTGGTGCCGGGCAGGATGCGGCAGTCGAGCTCGACCCACGCCTTGCTCGGCATCACGTTGCGCTTGTCGGACGCGCCGATCATGGTCGGTGCCATCGTGGTCCCGGCCAGCGCCGGCATCAGGTGCTCCAGCTCGGGATGCAGGGCACCGGCGGCCGCGAGTGCGGAGGTGAGGTCGTCGCCGGGGGCGTAGGCGTCGCCCAGCAGGACGGCCAGCATCTGGTCGACGAGCGGATGGCCGACCGGCGTCGGCAGGCCGCGGCCGACGCGGGCCAGCACCTCGCCGAGGTGGGGGACCGCGTTGTCGCCGACGGTGGGCGTGCTGCCGTGGCCGGCCTCACCCAGGGCGGTGACGCGGACAGGGTAGGTGCCCTTCTCGCCGATCCCGACGCCGACCAGGCGCCGGCCGTCGGTCAGCTCGAACAGCTCGCCACCACCCTCGTTGATGCTCAGGTCCGGCCGGATGTCGGGGCGGGCCTCGAGGAGCCAGCGCATCCCGACGTCGGCCATGCCGTCCTCCTCGTCGGCGACGGCCAGGAACCACAGGTCACCCCGTGGCCTCCAGCCCGACCTGACGAGCTCCTTGATCGCGACAGCACGGGCCGCGACCTCGCCCTTCATGTCGAGCACGCCCCGTCCCCACAGGTAGCCGTCGTCGGTCAGGACCCCCTCGAACGGTGGGTGGGTCCAGTCGCGGGCGTCGACGGGCACCACGTCGATGTGGCCCACGAACGCCAGGCTGGGCGCCGAGCCGCTGTCGGTCCCCGGCACCCGGGCCACCAGGTTGGCGCGGTGGTCCTGCCCCTCGCGCGCCACCAGCTCGCACTCGATCCCCGCGTCCGAGAGGTAGTCGGCCAGATGCCGGGCGACCAGCGTCTCGTTGCCGTCGTGGACGCCCACGGCGTTGCTGGTGTCCAGCCGGACGATGTCGCGGGTGAGCTCCACGACCTCCTCGTGCAGATCCATGGGCCGGAACCTACCCAGACACAGGCCAACGTCATACGAACTGGTCGCCCGAGCAGCCAGTTCGTATGACGTTGTTCCCTGTGTCCCCTGTATTCAGTTGTGGGTCCTACTTGACCTCGGACCGCAGCACCCGCCAGAGCCCGAAGGCCAGGGGGAGCAGCAGCCACACGGTGCCGGTAACGGCGAGCTGGGCCCAGTTCGTGGCCGAGAAGCCGCCGTCGTACAGCATGCCCTGGTTGGACTGGAAGTCCACCCACCGCTGAGCGTCGGCGTACCAGTCCTGGGCGCCGGCCAGCAGGGCCGACAGCGTCGGGAGCACCATCGAGTAGACGAAGTAGCCGACGATCGCCGCAGCCGAGTTGCGGAACAGCACGCCCAGGGTGAAGCCCATCAGCAGGCCGAGCCCGTTGCCGCCCAGGATGTAGAGGACGTCGACGACGTCCATGTCCCACGTGGTGGGCACGCCGGCCAGGTTGCTGCCGACGATGTTGCCCAGCACGCCGACCGCGAGCGCTGCCAGGATCGACAGCGATGCCGATCAGCACGGTGTCGAGCAGCTTGGCGATGCACGACACGGCTGCGGCTCGGCACCATGGTGAAGGTCGTCAGACCGGTGCGCTGGCTCCACTCGCTGGTGATCGAGAGAGCCGGCGATGATCGGCAGCACGATGGTCATCGGGATGCCGATGGCCGCCGCGAAGCTGCCGTAGGTCTGCTCGTCGGCCGGGGCGAACAAGATCACCGCGCCGGTGGCGATGACCGCCAGGATCACGATGCTCGCCATCAGCCAGAAGCCCGAGCGGGTGTTGAACATCTTGCGCAGCTCGACGCCCATGATGGTGCGCATCGGGATCGGCTCGTACGTCGCCCGCTCGCGGCGGGCGACCTGCTCACCGACCACTGTGGTCGGGGCGAGAGTTGCGGTGCTCATGCTGCTGCTCCTTCGCGTGTTGTCGTCGCGCTGGGTGTCGGCGGTGAGGGCGAGGAACATCTCCTCGAGACCGGCGCCGTCGGCGGACCGCAGCTCGCGCAGGGCGATGCCGGCGGCCAGGGCCACGGCCCCGACCTCGTCGGTGCTGGCGTCGGTGCGCAGCCCCTGCTGGTCTGCTCGGCCGGGTGGCCCGCCGCGATGAGCGCGGCGGCCAGGCGTGGCGTGGTCGGCGGCACGGACGTAGGTACCTGCGGCCTCGAGCAGCTCGTGCTTGGTGCCCTGGGCCACCACGCGGCCCTGCCCGATGACGACGATGTCGTCGGCGATGACCTCGATCTCGTGCAGCAGGTGGCTGGAGAGCAGCACGGTGCCGCCCTGGTCGGCGTACCCGCGGAGCAGGTCGCGCATCCACCGGATGCCGGCCGGGTCGAGGCCGTTGGCCGGCTCGTCGAGGATCAGCACCTCGGGGTCGCCCAGGAGGGCGGCCGCGATGCCGAGCCGCTGGCGCATGCCGAGGGAGTAGTCGCGAACCCGGCGGCCCGACTCGTCGTCGGTCAGGCTGACCACGTCGAGCATCTCGTCGACGCGGCTCTTGGGCACCCGCATGGTGCGCTGGGCGACGGTGAGGATCTCGCGCCCGGTGCGCCCGGCGTGCTGGGCCGAGGCGTCCAGCAGGACGCCGACCTCGCGGCCCGGGTTGGGCAGGTCGGAGTAGTGGCGGCCCAGGATGGTGGCCTCGCCCGAGGTGGCGGGCGTGAGCCCGACCATGATCCGCATGGTCGTGGACTTGCCGGCGCCGTTGGGGCCCAGGAAGCCGGTGACCCGGCCGGGCTGGGCGGTGAACGTGACGTCGTCGACGGCGCGGAAGCCGCCGTAGGTCTTGGTCAGGTGGGAGACAGTGATCATGTCCCGAAGCCTGTCGGTGAGCAGCACCCCACCGCTTCGGGGAGGCGCCTGACCCGAGACCTGAGTCGACCCCGAGAAACCGTCAGGGTCCGACCCTGAGAGACCTACTCGGTCGGCTTCTGCTCCACGCCGATCTGGACCTCGGTGTCGGCGAACCCGACGCTGCGGTAGACGCGGATCGCGAGGTACTCCGGGTCCGCGACCATCACGAGTGTCTCGGCGCCGAGGTCGGCGAAGCCGAACCGGCTGATCTCGTGCACCAACGTGCCCGCGAGACCGCGGCCGCGGGCCTCGGGGTGGGTCTTCACGGTCTGGAACCGGGCCAGCCCGGCCGACGCCCGGAACAGGCCCATCGACGCCAGCAGCGTGCCGTTCTCGAACGCGCCCCAGTACTGCCCGTGGCCGTCCTCCACCAACCGCCGGTGCTGGTTCGCCCGGCCCGCGCTGAACTCGAGGCTGTAGCCGACCGTCTCGCCCGCCATCGTCAGCTCGACCTGCTGGTCCCAGTCGGCGTCGGACTCCAGCGGCCGGTACGTCGCATCGCGGTTCGGCCGGGGCGGCTCGTGCACCGACGTCGCCGTCATCACGCTGGACACCTCCGTTTCCAGGTCGAGCGCGGCGAACGCCGACGCGTCCTCCGCCGTGCCGCTGGTGCCGTCGATCCCGAACGTCCGGTGCTGCGCTCCCGGGAAGGACGCCTCGAAGACGCCGAGCCACTGCCGGGCGTCGGCCGCATCGGTCGGGGGACCGGCCAGCATCACGAAGTTGCCCCACCAGAAGGTCGGGTTGTCGGGGGTGGTGACCACGACGTGGTCGCCGCGATCCTCGAGCACGCTGCCGGAGACCTCCAGCAGCGCGAGGTCGGTCCGCCAGCCCAGGCCCTTGATGTCCATGACCCGCACGCTATCCGGGGTGCGGAACCGCACCCCGCCTCAACCTGCGGACCGCTGGAGCCGCCAGCCTGCCTCGAGCGCGCGGCGTACGGCCTCGTCGTTGCCGTGGTCGAGGACGACCTGCATCTTCATGTGCTTCTCCATCCGAGGCGTCACGGCGAACGTCTCGGGGTGCTCGGCCACGAGCTTCTCCCGCTCCGCGAAGCCGGTCCGCACGACGAGCGTGGTCTCCTCCTCCGCCCGTGCGACGAGCCGGCCGTGGTAGGTCCACCGTGGCAGCCCGCGGTGCACGGACTCTCGCATCCCGTCGAGCGCCAGGGTTCCGGACACCTCGGAGAGCGTCATGATCCGACGGTACGACGACCGGGGCCGGCCGCGGTTGACCCTCGTTGCGCATCGGGTCCAGACCCGGCTTGACTCGAACAGATGTTCGAACGAGACTGGACGGATGGCATGGGGGTTCGTTCCGGAGCCGGCGCAGAAGGGCGCCGGGCTGCCCCGCACACCCGGCACCGACGGCGTCGCCCCGGCAGGCTGGCCGCGCGAGGTGCGGCCGCCCGGGGTGCCGGGATGGGAGCGCTCGGCTGCGGAATGGCTGCTCGACCTGTGCCCGGCCGACTGGCGCGGCTATCCCGGGCTGCGCCGCCACCTCGTCGTGCTCGCGAGGTTCGCGCTGATGCACGTCGAGGCCGGCCAGGCGGCCGCCGCACGCGGGCTCAGCGAGACCCGCGCCGACCTGCGTGACGTCGCCGACCTCGACGTGATCGAGGCCGCCGTCCAGACCTGGCAGCTCGAGCAGGCGCGGCTGGTCGGGCTGCGGCGCGCGGTCGGGCTGGTCGAGGAGGCGATCCGCGGCCGCCGCTTCACGGCTCGGCTCTGAGGGCACTAGGGTGGCGGCGTGTCCGAGGGCCACCGTTTCGCAGGTGTCGTCCTCGTCGACCGCCGGGGCTGGGTGTTGCTGCAGGAGCGCGACGAGCACCCGGCCATCGACCCGGAGAAGTGGGGGCTCGTCGGTGGCCACCTCGACCCGGGGGAGGCGTTCGAGCCGGCGGCCTACCGCGAGCTGGCCGAGGAGACCGAGATCGTGCTCCCGCCCGGCGGGCTGAGGCTCTGGAAGGTCTTCGACGTCGACCACACCGAGGCCTACGGGACGATCGACCGGATGGCCGTGTACGTCGCCGGCGTCGACCTCACCGATGCCGACGTGGTCTGCCACGAGGGCCGCCGGATCCTGTTCGTCGACCCCGCGTCGGTGCTCGACCTGCCGCTGACCAACGCGGGCGAAGTGATCATGCCCGAGCTCCTGGCTTCCGACCTCTACCGAGACCTGGCCGCGGCTCGCTAGGCAGGTCTGTTCCGGTTCCTCGTGTCGGCGGGCCGCTCGTTACAGTGGTCCGGTGCGCCTGGAGCAGATCTCGTCCCCTCGCGACCTGCGGGGCTTGACGGGGCCCGAGCTCGACGAGCTGGCCGCCGAGATCCGTGACTTCCTGGTGAGGACCTGCGCCCGGACGGGCGGCCACCTCGGTCCCAACCTCGGCGTCGTCGAGCTCACCATCGCCGTGCACCGCGTCTTCGACTCCCCGCGCGACCGTGTCGTGTTCGACACCGGCCACCAGTCCTACGTGCACAAGCTGCTCACCGGCCGGCTGGCAGGTTTCGAGAAGCTGCGCCAGGAAGGCGGGGTCAGCGGCTACCCCAGCCAGGCGGAGTCCGAGCACGACATCGTCGAGAACTCCCACGCCTCGACCGCCCTGTCCTACGCCGACGGCCTGGCCAAGGCCTACACGATCCGCGGCGAGGACCGTCACGTCGTCGCGATCATCGGCGACGGCGCGCTGACCGGCGGGATGGCCTGGGAGGCGCTCAACAACATCGCCATCGCCAAGCAGAGCAAGCTGGTCATCGTCGTCAACGACAACGGCCGGTCCTACACCCCGACCATCGGCGGCCTGGCCAACGCCCTCACCAGCCTGCGCACCAACCCGCGCTACGAGCAGGTCCTCGACCTGGTCAAGAAGCGCCTCAACGCGGTCCCGGGCGTCGGCCCAGCGGCGTACGACGCCTTGCACGCGATGAAGAAGGGCCTCAAGGACGCCCTTGCCCCGCAGGGGCTCTTCGAGGACCTGGGCCTGAAGTACGTCGGCCCGGTCGACGGTCACGATCGCGCGGCGATGGAGCACGTGCTGGCCCAGGCCAAGCGCTTCAACGGTCCGGTCATCGTGCACGCCATCACCCGCAAGGGCTTCGGCTACGACGCCGCCGAGCTGCACGAGGCCGACCAGTTCCACAGCCCCGGGCCGTTCGACGTCGACAGCGGCGTCGAGGACCCCCGCGAGCGCATCTGGACCGATGTGTTCGCCGACGAGATGGTGCACCTGGGCGAGCGGCGGCCCGACGTGGTCGCGATCACCGCCGCGATGATGCACCCGGTCGGGCTGCACCACTTCCAGTCCAAGTTCCCCGACCGCACCTTCGACGTCGGCATCGCCGAGCAGCACGCCGTCACCTCGGCCGCCGGGCTGGCGATGGCCGGGCTGCACCCGGTGGTCGCGCTCTACGCGACGTTCCTCAACCGGGCCTTCGACCAGGTGCTGATGGACGTCGCCCTCCACGGCTGCGGGGTCACCTTCGTGCTCGACCGCGCCGGCGTCACCGGTGACGACGGCGCCAGCCACAACGGCATGTGGGACATGTCGATCCTCCAGGTCGTGCCCGGCCTGCAGCTGGCCGCGCCTCGCGACCCCACGCGCCTGCGCGAGCTGCTCGACGAGGCGGTCGCAGGTCTCCGACGCGCCGACGGTGGTGCGGTTCCCCAAGGGCGCCCCGCCGGCCGACATCGAGGCCGTGGGCCGTCAGGGCGGCTGCGACGTGCTCGTCCGCAACGGCACCCACGACGTGCTGATCGTCTCCTACGGCGCGATGGCGACCACCGCCGTCGACGTCGCCGGCCGCTTGGTCGCCCAGGGCATCGGGGTCACCGTGGTCGACCCGCGGTGGGCCAAGCCGGTCGACCCCGTGCTGGTCGACCTGGCCCGCAAGCACCGGCTCGTCGTCAGTGTCGAGGACAACGGCCGAGTCGGCGGCTGCGGCTCGGTGCTGCTCGAGACCCTCAACGACGCGGGCGTCACCACGCCGTTCCGGCTGCACGGCATCCCGCAGGAGTTCTTGTCCCACGCCAAGCGCGCCGCGATCCTGGAGCGGGTCGGTCTCGCACCGCAGGCGCTCGCCCGGGGCATCGTCGAGGCCATCTCGGCGCTGCCGGCCGACGAGCCGTCGGACCGCCAGCTGACCTGATCAGTCGCTCGCCAGCACCTCGTCCAGGCGGTCGTAGCTCACGCCGAGGCCGTCGGTCATGCCGGAGGCGACCCAGCCGTCGCGCGTCGTTCGTGTCCGGGTACACGATCGCGAGGTCCATCGCGGTGCGGTCGTCGCCTCGTGCCGACAGCACCAGGGTGTTCACGCTCGGACCCGGGAAGTCGTCGAACTGCTCGGTCGAGACCATCCGCGTCGGCGCGGCCACCTCGTCGAACGTTCCGGATACGCCCATGGACCGCTCGCCCGACCCGAACACCCAGCGGTAGGTGCCGCCGACCCGCACGTCCATCTCGCACGTCGTCAGCGGGAAGTCGGGGTCGCCGAGCCAGCGCCGCAGGTGCTCCGGCTCGGTCATCGCCCGCCACACGCGTGGGGGCGGTGCGCCGAACTCTCGTCGTACGACGATCGAGGTGTCGTCGGGCTGGGTCACCGAGAAGGTGGCCGGCCAGGGCAGTCTCATGCGTCGTCCTCCGTGGAGATGTCGTCGTCGGTCATGGTGGACAGGTAGTCGTCGAGACGGTCGAACCTCGCGTCCCAGAACTGCCGGAACTCCTCGGCCCACTCGGCGACCTGCTCGAGCGGGGCCGCCTCCAGGATCGCGGGTCGCGCCTGGGCGACGCGCGACCGGCTGACGAGGCCGGCCCGCTCCAGCACACGTAGGTGCTTGGAGACGGCCGGCCCCGTCATGTCGAACGGCTCGCCCAGCTCGCCGACGGTCGCCGGGCCGACCTTCAGCCGGGTCAGGATCGCCCGCCGGGTGGGATCGGCGAGCGCCGCGAACACCAGGCTGAGCGGGTCGCGGACCGCCGGCCCGGGACCAAGGGCGACGGTGGTCATTCGAACGACGGTGCTTTGCTGCCGTCCTTGGGCCACTGCTGCAGCAGCCAGGAGTTGCCGTCGGGGTCCTCGAACCGCGAGTAGAGCACGCCGCCGAGGTCCTGGAGCTCGCCGAGCTCGACGCCGTTGGAAGAGAGCAGGTCGCGGGCGGCCTGCATGTCGCCGACGACGAGGTGGATGCCCTTCTGCACGCCGACCGGCATGTCGGTGATCTCGGGGATGTTGCGGCCCATCAGGATCGCGCACCCCGACCCGGGCGGGACGATCTGCACGATTCGCATGTCGCCCATCTGCACGTGGTCGGTGATCAGCTCCCAGCCGCACTGCTGCACGTAGAAGTCGCGGGCGCGGTCGACGTCGGAGACGGGGATGTGGATCAGCTCGAGCTTCATCTCGACGGTGCTGGTGGTCATGGTCTGCTCCTTTGATAACCAAGTAGTTAGATAACTAGATGGTTTCTAACATCTGTGGGGAGCCGCTGTCAAGGGTGTCGCTCAGACCCGGAAACCTGAGCGGACAGCCGTACCCTGGGGACGTGAACACCATTCATCTCACGGACGCGGAACTGGAGATGACCCGCCACGGGATGACGGCCTATCTCCGTAGCTTCGGACACGACGAGGCAGACACCCTCGTGCTGATCAAGGCGGTGCTCGCTCGGCTCGCCCTGGCCACCAAGGAGCCTGACACGCCCGTCGCTGCCGGCTGACCCCATGAGTCGCTACGTCACCGACGGCGGCATCGAGACCGACCTGATCTTCCACCACGGTGTGGAAGCTGCCCGAGTTCGCGATCTTCCCGATGGTCGAGGACGAGGCCGGCGCGAGCACTGCTGACCCGCTACTACGACGACTACGCCGAGATCGCCGCCAAGGCCGGCGTCGGCCTGACGCTCGACGCCCCGACTTGGCGGGCCAACCCCGACTGGGCCGCCAAGCTCGGGTACGACGCCGCGGCGCTCGACCGAGTCAACCGGTCCGCGATCGAGTTCATGCAGGGGCTTCGTGAGAGCTACGTGAGCCGCTACGGCCTCGACGACGTCAAGGTCGGCGGCTTGCACGGCCCGCGGGGTGACGGTTACGTGGCCGGCGAGGACGCCCACCCCGACGAGGCGGCGGACTACCACTCGGCCCAGGTTCGCTCGGCGGCCGCGGCGGGCGCCGACCAGGTCACCGTGCTGACCATGACGGGCGCCGGGCGAGGCGATCGGGTTCGTCCGCGCGGTTCGGGCGGTGGGCCTGCCGGCCGCCGTCGGGTTCACCGTCGAGACCGACGGCCGGCTGCCCGACGGCACCACCCTGCGCGACGCGATCGCGCGGGTCGACGCCGAGGCGGCCCCCGACTACTACCTCGTCAACTGTGCCCATCCCACCCACGTGGCCCCCGGGCTCGAGGCCGACGGCGACGACTGCGTGGCTCGCCCGGATCCACGGCCTGCGACCCAACGCTTCGCGCATGTCGCACGCCGAGCTCGACGAGGCGCCCGGAGCTCGACGAGGGGAACCCGGTCGAGCTGGCCGGCGGCACCGACGCGCTCCGCGCTCAGCTGCCGAACCTGCGCATCGTCGGCGGCTGCTGCGGCACCGACAGCCGCCACGTCGCCGCGCTCTGGGGAGTCTGACGGCACCGCTTGCGGTCGAGCGGACGTGGTTTACGCCGTGCGGCGGGCTTGGGTCGTGCGGATCGTCGGCCTAGCGGCGAAGCGCTGCCGGGGGGACAGGGCGGGGCGGCGCCTCCTGTGGTCACGACCGCGGATGGTCGTGCTCGGGCGCCTGCGCTTAGCGGCCGGCACACTGCGCCCCGTCCGCCGGGTCGGCCACGCGGGGGTCGGACCTGTGGTCACGCGGACTGTCTGCGAACGGGGACCACGGTCCGACCACCACGGGCCGCGACGGTGGCGGCGCGGCGGGAGCGGCGGCCGCGGGGCGAAGCGCAGGCGCGGAGGCGCAACCACCCACTTCGGTGGTGCCACAGGAGGCGCCGCCCCGCCCCGTCCCCGCCAACGCGGCTGTCGGCACGCCGGCCGTCGATCGGCAACCCAAGCCCGCCGAGGCGAAACCTGTCGGTCGCAACCGAGACGGTGCCGCAGGTCTCGTGACAGGCGCTAGCGCGCCTTCCTCAACCAGCGGTGTGGCGCCCCTGTCGAGCAGCCAGTCACGGACACGGCCTGGACAGCCCGACCCCAGGTCACGCTAGGTTGCCTGGGGTGGACGTGCTACGGAAGAAGAGCGTCGAGCAGTCACTGGCGGACACCGAGGACCCGGAGTTCAAGCTCAAGCGCCGGCTGACCGCCGTCGACCTCACGGTCTTCGGCGTGGGCGTGATCATCGGGGCCGGCATCTTCACCCTCACCGGACGGGTCGCCCAGGCCAACGCCGGGCCGGGCGTCGCCTTGTCGTTCGTGCTGGCAGCGGTCTGCTGCGGCCTGGCGGCGCTGTGCTACGCCGAGTTCGCCTCGACGGTGCCGGTGTCGGGATCGGCCTACACGTTCTCCTACGCGACCCTGGGAGAGCTGATCGCCTGGATCATCGGCTGGGACCTGCTGCTCGAGATGATGCTCGGCGCGTCGGTCGTGGCGCAGGGCTGGGCGTCGTACTTCGAGACGTTCCTCGACCAGATCGGCGTCACCTGGCCGTCCGGGCTCGGCTACGACGACGACTTCAACCTGGCTGCGTTCCTGCTCGTCCTGATCCTCACCGCCCTGGTGGCCTACGGCATCAAGGAGTCGCTGCGCGTCAACCTGGTCCTGGTGGCGGTGAAGCTGTTCATCGTCCTGTTCGTGATCGTGGCCGGCATCAGCTTCATCAACGCCGACAACTACGACCCGTTCATCCCGCCGTCCGAGCCCGTCGAGGGCGGTGGCGAGTGGCTGCACACGCCCCTGCTGCAGCTGATGACCGGGCTCTCCGGCGGCGTACGGCGTCGGCGGCGTGTTGTTCGCGGCGTCCCTGGTGTTCTTCGCCTACATCGGCTTCGACGTGGTCGCGACCACCGCCGAGGAGGCCGCCCACCCGCAGAGGGACCTGCCTCGCGGCATCATCGGCTCGCTGGTGATCTGCACGATCCTCTACGTCGCGGTCGCACTGGTGATCACCGGCATGGTCAACTACGAGGACATCAACCCCAACGCGGCGCTCGCCCAGGCGTTCATCGACCAGGGCAAGGACGGGTACGCGACGCTGATCTCCGCCGGGGCGGTCGCCGGTCTGACCACCGTCGTGATGACCCTGCTGATCGGCGCAGTGCGCGTGACGTTCGCGATGAGCCGCGACAGCCTGCTCCCGCACCACTTCGGCCACGTCTCGCCCAAGACCGGGACGCCCATCCGGATCACCCTGGTCATCGGCACCGTGGTCGCCTTCGTCGCCTCGCTGACCCCCGTGGGCAAGCTGGAGGAGATGGTCAACATCGGCACGCTGACCGCGTTCTTCCTGGTGTCGATCGCGATCCCGGTCCTGCGCAAGAACCGTCCCGACCTGCAGCGGTCGTTCAAGGTCCCGCTGTCGCCGTTCCTGCCGTGGCTGTCGGCCGCGATCTGCCTGTTCCTGATGATCAACCTGACCACGGAGACCTGGCTGCGGTTCCTGGTCTGGATGGCCATCGGCTTCGCGATCTACTTCGCCTACGGCTACCAGCACAGCCGCGTCGGCAAGGGTGAGGGAGAGCCTGCCCACGACTACTCGCGCTGAGCCGCGCGCGTGCGGGCGCTGTTCACGTTCGTCGGCGGATCCGGCCACCTCGACCCGTTGCTGCCGGTTGCCCGCGCAGTGGCCGCCGCGGGCCACACGGTCGCGATCGCGGGTTCCGGCAACCAGATGCCGCGGGTGGAGGCAGCCGGCTTCACGGCACTGCCCACCAGCCCGCAACGCCCTCCCACAGCCCCTGGCCGCGACCTGACGCCGCTGCCATGCGTTGACCCCCACGACAGCGAGGTCGAGTTCGCGGAGAACTTCGCCGGCAAGGGCGCCCGGCGTCATGTCCCGGCCGTCAGCGAGCACATCGGGGCCTGGCGCCCCGACGTCGTGGTGCGTGAGGAGACGGACTTCGGGTCGGCGATGGCCGCCGAGCTCGAGGACGTCCCGTGCGCGACCATGCTGATCCTCGCGGCCGGCACCCTGGCGCGGGCCGAGCTCGTGACTCCCGTCCTCGAGGCCGTTCGGGCCGAGCACGGCCTGGCTCCCGACCCGACCCTCGCAACCCTCGGGCGCGACCTGGTGCTCTCACCGTTCCCGCCGTCGTTCCGCCATCCGAGCGCGCCGCGGGCTCCGACTACGAGGTCGTTCCGGCCGCGACCGGTCGCGCCGCGGGCGCGCGGCGCCCTGATCTACCTCACCCTCGGCACCGTCATGAACGCCGGCTCGGGAGACCTCTTCGAGAGGCTGCTGGCCGGCCTGGCCGGCGTACCCGCCGAGGTCCTGGTCACCGTGGGCACGGACGTCGACCCTGCGGACCTCGGTGCCAAGCCCGCCCACATCAAGGTCGAGCGGTACGTCGCCCAGGCGGAGGTCCTGCCCCGGTGCGCCCTCGTGGTGTCGCACGGCGGGTCCGGCAGCCTGATGGGAGCGATCGAGCACGGCGTGCCCTCGGTGCTGACGCCGCTCGGCGCCGACCAGCCCCACAACGCCATGCGGGCTGCCGAGCTCGGCATCGCGGCCGTCCTCGACGCCGCCACGGTCGCCCCCGACGAGGTCGGGCAGACAGTGGCAGCGATGCTCGCCGACACCAGGGCGCGCGAGCAGGTTCTCGCCCTCAAGGCCGAGATCGACGCGCTGCCGGCCGTCGAGGCGACCGTGCCGATGCTGGAGCGACTGGCCGGTCACTAGGCTGAAGGGCATGTCGCAGCGGCTGGTCCACATCGTCGACGAGGTGCCGGGGCTCGACGACGGCGAGCACGGCTCGCTGACCCTGGTGCTCGTCCTCGACGGGTTCCTCGACGCCGGCAACGCCGCAGCACGCGCCGCGCGGCACCTCGTCGACCAGTCCGACGGTCCGGTGGTGGCGACCTTCGACGTCGACGAGCTGCACGACTACCGCGCACGCCGCCCGGCGATGTCGTTCGTGCGCGATCACTACGAGTCCTACGACGCCCCGCGCCTGGTCGTCCGCCTGCTCCACGACACCGGCGGCACGCCGTACCTCCTGCTTCACGGGCCCGAGCCCGACACCCGCTGGGAGGCCTTCTGCGAGGCGGTCCGCGAGGTCGTCGAGCGCTTCGGCGTGACACGGGTCGTCGGCATGGGTGCGGTGCCGATGGCGGTGCCGCACACCCGTCCGATCGCGATCACCGAGCACGCCAACAACATCGAGCTGATCGCGGGCGACAGCCGCTGGCGCGGTGAGCTGCGCATCCCGTCGAGCGCCCAGGCTCTGCTCGAGGTGCGGCTGGGGGAGTGGGGCCACGACGCGATGGGGTTCGTCGCGCACATCCCGCACTACCTCGCGCAGCTGGAGTACCCCCGCGCCTCGGCGGCACTGCTCGAGCACGTCGAGCGTGCCGGTCGCCTCACCATCGACCTGTCGCCGCTCCGCGAGGAGGCAGAGGAGCGCGAGGCCGAGATCACCCGCTATCTCGCCGCCAACGAGGAGGTGGGCGAGGTCGTCACCGCGCTGGAGCAGCAGTACGACGCGTTCACCCGCGCCGAGGAGAGTGGCGGCAGCCTGCTGGCCGGCGACCAGCCGTTGCCGACCGGTGAGGAGATCGGGCAGCAGTTCGAGCAGTTCCTGGCTGGTCTCGACCGTCCCGACAACCCCAACGACAACTGAACGGCGACCGCTGATGCCCGCCTCCTCCGAGGAGCTGGTCGAGCTCCTCGACCTCGAGAGCCTCGACCTCGACCTGTTCCGCGGCCGACAGCCCGAGACCGACCGCCAGCGGGTGTTCGGGGGACAGGTAGCCGCGCAGGCGCTGATCGCAGGCGTCCGCACCACCGAGCCGGACCTGCACGTGCACTCGCTGCACTCCTACTTCCTGCGCCCGGGCGACACGGCGGTGCCGATCATCTACGACGTCGAGCGGCTCCGTGACGGGCGCTCGTTCTCGACCCGGCGGATCGTGGCCCGCCAGCACGGCCACCCCATCTACTTCATGACCGCCAACTTCCAGCGCACCGAGGACGGTTTCCACCACCAGGACGCGATGCCGGCGGTCGACGGGCCGGAGGCGGGGCTCCGCTGGGACGACCTGGCCCGTGAACGCGGTGCCACGGAGAACTTCCTCAAGGAGTGGTCGGCGCTCGACGTGCGCTACCTCGGCAACTCGGCGTACAACCTGACCGACGACCCGTCCCGGCCGGCCCGTGCCCAGCTGTGGATCCGGGTGAACGGGCGGCTCTCCGACGTCCCGGTGGAGCACCTGGCGGCGTTCACCTACGCCAGCGACATGACCCTGCTCGGCGCCACCCTGGTACCGCACGGGGTCACGATCGGAGACCCACGTCTCCAGCCCGCCTCGCTGGACCACGCCATCTGGTTCCATCGGCCGTTCCGGGCCGACGAGTGGTGGCTCTACGACCAGTGGTCGCCGTCGGCGCAGGGTGCCCGCGGCCTGGCCCTGGCCCGGGTCTTCACCGAGGACGGCACCCTCGTCGCCACCGTGGCCCAGGAGGGCCTGATCCGGATGCGCGGCTGAACCCGATTGGTCTGCGCTTTGCCTGACTTTTCGCGGTGGCGAGCCGCAGACGAATCGGGGTGAAACGCCTCCAATAGCACTACAACGTTGTAGTTTCGTGACAGACACGCCGAGGCGACGTTACGGTTGAGCGCTCCTGTGACTCCTGAGACGCGAGTGACCATCCATGAGACTTCCCCGCCTCGTCCCTGCGACGGCCGTAGTCGTCGCCGGCGCGATCCTCGCCACGGCCTCGCCGGCCGCGGCGGTGCCCCTGACGGCGTACGAGATGCCCTTCCCGTGCGGCGAGTCGTGGACGGGCACGACCCGCGCGAGCCACAGCCCGAGCTCCAACGCGATCGACTGGAACCGGCCCGACGACGTGGGCGACCCGGTCGTGGCAGCGGCCACCGGCGTGGTGACGACCGCGGTGCCGAACGGGACCCGGGGCTACGGCCGCTACGTCGTCGTCGACCACGGGAACGGCGAGTCCACGCTGTACGCCCACCTGCAGACCGTCAACGTCGGCGTCGGACAGACCGTCGACCAGGGCAGCCTCCTCGGGCTGCTCGGCGAGACCGGAAACGCCACCGGGCCACACCTGCACTTCGAGGAGCGGCTCAACGGCAGGACCGTGGCGCCGTGGTTCCACGCGGCGAAGTTCGCCTTCGGCAGCGCCCAGCAGTCGCAGAACTGCCCCGACGTACCGCTCGCCGGGAACTTCATCGGTGACGGGATCGCCGAGCTGGCCGTCTTCGACCGCGCGACCGCCACCTTCCAGGTCAGCCAGCCGACAGGGCCTCTCATCGTCCAGTGGGGCGAGGGCACCGACCAGCCGATCGTGGGTGACTGGGACGGCGACGGCGTGGTGAACCTCGGCGTCCGCCGGGCCGCCGACCGCACCTTCCACCTCAGCTACCCGACGGGCATCGTCACCGTGGTGATGGGCAACCGGAGCGACATCCCCGTCGCGGGCGACTGGGACGGCAACGGGACGTGGGACATCGGCGTACGCAAGGCGTCCAGCAACGTCTTCCGGCTCCGCAAGCCCGACGGCAAGTCGGTCCCCGTGCGGCTCGGCAAGGCCGGCGACATTCCCGTCACCGGCGACTGGAACGGCGACGGAGTCACCGACCTCGGCGTCTACGACCTCACCAAGGCGCGGTTCACCCTGCGCATCCAGGACTCCAGACGGCCTGGTCTGGCTGACGCGAGTGGTCTACGGGGCGCCCGGCGACCTGCCGGTGACCGGTGACTGGGACGGCAACGGACGCACCGACCTGGGTGTGTGGAAACCGTCGACGGCGCAGTTCTTCCAGCGGATCGCGCCCGCGCCGACCGCACGGGCGACGCGTTCGGTGACCAAGGCCTATGGGACGCCCCGAAGGTGACGGGCTCCTAGAGCAGCCCGGCCGCCGTGGCGTGCTCGCGTACGGCGTCGCTGTCGGCAGCGAGCACGAACGGCACCGTGTCGTCCGACCACGACTCCGACACCGTCTCGACGCGGCCATCGCCGGGGTCGAGCCGCACCTCGCGGATGTAGACCGCGACGATGCGGCCCGGGTAGTCGCGGACGAGCTCGGCGTAGATCTGCGGATCGTGCTCCCCCGAGTCGCCGATCAGCACGAACCGCAGCCCGGGGTGCAGGTCGAGGATCTCGTGGAGCCGCACCGACTTCTGCTCGCGGCCCTCGCTGGTGCCCAGCAGGTCGCGCAGCAGCACCGGTCCGCGCGGGAAGGCCCGGTGGTCCAGGAACGCGATGAGGAAGGCATGCAGGTTCCACGGGCTGGAGGAGACGTAGAAGACGGGGTTCACGCCGGCGGCGAGGTCGCGGTAGAGCTCCGGAGCGCCCTTGAACGGCGTCCGGGTGAGCGCCGAACCGGTGATGGTCTGCTTGACCATGTGGCCGACGCGCTGCACTCCGGTCTCCAGGATGGTGTCGTCGACGTCGGAGATCACGCCGAACCGCACCTCGGGCCCTGGGACGCTCACCTCGAACGCCGTGGTGTGCGGGTCGGTGAGTCCGCGGTAGGACCCGGCCAGCTCGACGGTCCCGGGCGTCGACGGCGAGGTGAGCGACTCGGGTTCTGGCCGCAGCCGGACCAGGAAGTAGCCCTCGGGGTCGCTCAACGTCTCCACGGTCTCGCCGGCCACGGTGACCCGCAGCGGGACTCCGGGCAGCTCGTCGGTGACGAAGTGCTTCAGCGTGCGACGGACGGCGTCGCCGACCCGCTCGCCCTCGACCGCCTCGTCCGGGAGCGGGTCGTCGAGCACCCGGCCGCGCACGACGACGCCCTCCGCGGCGCTGCCGTGGCCGCCGTACGCGTCGATCCGGAAGTTCTGGGGCGGCCGGTCTCCGGCATGCCGGAGTCGCGCGCTGTCCCATACCCGTTCGATCCGAGCACCCACCGGCGAGCTCCCATGGCACCACCGTAGGAGGCCGTCAGACGCGGGTGGTTCGCCCCTGCAGGTGAGGTGCGCCGGACTGCGGGGGTCGGTCAGGGAGAACGCGAAGCCGGTGTCGGTCGGCTTGGACCCGAAGGCCACGGTGCCGGGCAGGTAGACCGGCTTCCTGAACGCGACCTCGACGCGTGACCGCGTCGGGCAGTCGGTTCTCCAGTGCCGCGACGCAGCGCGCGCGCCGACCACATGCCGTGGGCGATCTGTCGCCTGAACCCGAAGGCCTTGGCGGTGAGGGCGTAGAGGTGGATCGGGTTGCGGTCGCCGGACACCGCGGCGTACTGGCGACCGAGGTCGCCGGGCAGCCGCCAGCGTGATGCCCGATGGCGGGCACGTCGTCGAAAACCGGGCGCGGAGGGAGCGTCGGCCGATCCGTGGCCACGGCGCAGGTACGTCGACCGGCCCTCCCAGACGACCTCGCCTTCGGCGCTCACCTCGCGTGACGAAATCGACGGTGCGGCCCTTCGCGTGAGGCTGGAGGTTCTCGGGATGCACGGTCACCTCGACCGTCTCCCCGATGCGCGATCGGCGCGGTGGGTCGTGATCGTGTTGGTCAGGTGGACGCCGCCGATGGCCGGGAAGGGAAACGCGGGGTCGGCCATCGCCTGCAGGTGCATCGGGAAGCCGAGGACGTGCGGGTAGGTGAGGGGCACGGTGTCCTTCGCCGGGAAGCCGCACACCCGGGCGTACGCCGCGACGTGCTCGCGGGAGATGCTCACCGGCGGGCTCGCGAACGCCAGGCCGTCGAGGTCCGCCTCGCCGCCGCACTTGCGGATGCCGGGCAGCAGGTTCACCACCGGCATCGCGGGCAGCGCGGCGCGCACGAGGGTGCCGACCCCGACCTGGTCGAGCCGACGGCTGCCATCAGGCCCCCAGCATCATCTGGCCGCAGACGCGCACCACGTTGCCGTTGACCGCTGTCGAGCCGGGGCTGGCGAACCATGCCACCGCCTCGGCGACGTCGACGGGCTGGCCGCCCTGGCTCATCGCGTTGAGCCGCCGGCCGACCTCGCGGGTGGCGAGCGGCACGGCTGCGGTCATCTGGGTCTCGATGAAGCCCGGCGCAACGGCGTTCACGGTGATGCCGTCGGGCAGGTCGTCCTTGAGGGAGTCGACCAGCCCGATCACGCCCGCCTTGGACGTCGCGTAGTTGGTCTGACCCATGTTGCCGGCGATGCCCGAGGTCGACGCGACTCCGACGATCCGGCCGTTGGCGTTGACGACCTTCTGGTCGAGCAGCTCGCGGGTGATCCGCTCGGGGGCCGTGAGGTTGACGGCGATCACCGACTCCCAGCGGTCGGCGGCCATGTTGGCCAGCTTCTTGTCGCGCGTGATGCCGGCGTTGTGCACGACGACGTCGACGCCGCCGTGCTCGGTCAGCAGCTGGTGGGCGATCCGCTGGGGCGCGTCGGGCGCGGTGATGTCGAGCGCGAGGTAGTCGCCCTCGAGCTCGTTGGTCAGCCGGACCAGCGCGTCGGCTGCCTGGGCACGTCGACGCCGATGACGGTGGCGCCGTCGCGGTGGAGCACGCGGGCGATCTGCTCCCCGATGCCACGGCTGGCCCCGGTGACCAGCGCGACCTTGCCGTCGAGTGGCCGCAGCCAGTCGGCGACCTCGCCGCCTGTGGCAAGGTGGTCGGGCGTGGTGCCGATGCGGACCACCTGGCCGGAGACGTACGCCGACTTCGGCGACAGCAGGAACGCCAGGGTCGACAGCAGTCCGCCCTCCGCCCCCTGGGCGACGTAGACGAGCTGGACGGTGCCGCCGCGGCCGACCTCCTTGCCGAGCGAGCGGGTGAAGCCCTCGAGCGCCCGCTGGGCGACCCGCTCGGGACCTTCGACCGTCTCGGGCGGCGTACCGAGGACGACCAGGCGGGGACAGGTCTCGAGGCTGCGCATCAGCGGGCCGAAGAAGTCGCGCAGCAGCGCCCAGCTCGGAGGAGTCGGTGATCCCCGTGGCGTCGAGGACCAGCCCGCGGTACCGCGTGTCGGGGTCGGCGACCTGCGTGTGGGCGACGTCGAGCGACGTCGAGGAGTGCCGGGCAGCGACTCCGCGAGCCGACCGCGCCCGCCGTCGGCAGCACGGTGCCGGTCACGAGCGGGTCGCCCTCGGCGTACCGCAGCAGCGGGACCGGGCTCGGCAGCCCGAGGTTCTTGACCAGCAGCCTGCCGATCGGGGACTGGGTGAAGGCCTGGTAGCGGTCGGTCACGGTGAAGTTGTAACTCTGTGTGACACGCGGAGTCCACCTTTCGTGATCTGCCCCTCACCCGATTGGCTGAGCGGCCCTCCTCGACCACGATAGACACATGGCCCCCGCCTCCTCGCGCCGCATCCCGCCCCCGTCGCGTCGCGATCCTGGGCGGCAACCGCATCCCGTTCGCCCGCTCCAACAGCGTGTACGCCGACGCGTCCAACCAGGACATGCTCACCGCCGCGATCGACGGGCTCGCCGTGCGGTTCGGGCTCGAGGGCGAGCGGCTGGGCGAGGTCGTCGCCGGCGCCGTGCTCAAGCACTCCCGCGACTTCAACCTCACCCGCGAGAGCGTGCTCGGCTCCAAGCTGTCGCCCGAGACGCCGGCGACCGACATCCAGCAGGCCTGCGGCACCGGCCTCCAGGCCACCATCCAGGTGGCCAACAAGATCGCACTCGGCCAGATCGACGCCGGCGTCGCGGGCGGCACCGACACCACCTCCGACGCCCCGGTCGCGATCAGCGACAAGCTGCGCAAGAAGCTGATGAAGGTCAACGCCGCCCGCGACACCGAGGGCCGGCTGACGGCGCTGGCGCAGATCCGGCCGGGCGACATCGGCCTGTCGATCCCGCAGAACGCCGAGCCTCGCACCCGCCTGTCGATGGGCGAGCACGCCGCACTGACGGCGCTGGAGTGGAAGATCTCGCGCGAGGACCAGGACGCCCTCGCCGCGGCTTCGCACCAGCACCTCGCGGCGGCGTACGACGCGGGGTTCCTCGACGACCAGCTGACGCCGTTCCGCGGGCTCGAGCGCGACCAGAACCTGCGGCCCGACTCGTCGGTCGAGAAGCTCGCCACGCTCAAGCCGGTGTTCGGCAAGGGCGAGGCGGCCACCATGACGGCCGGCAACTCCACCCCGCTGACCGACGGCGCCTCGACCGTGCTGCTCGCCTCGGAGGACTGGGCCGAGCGCCCACGGCCACGAGCCGCTGGCCTACCTCCGGGCCTCGGAGACCGCGGCGGTCGACTACGTGCACGGCGGCGAGGGGCTGCTGATGGCACCGGCGTACGCGGTGCCGCGGATGCTCGAGCGGGAGGGGCTGCACCCTCCAGGACTTCGACTTCTACGAGATCCACGAGGCGTTCGCCTCGCAGGTGCTGGCCACCCTGAAGGCGTGGGACGACCCGGTGTTCTGCAAGCAGCGGCTCGGCCTCGGCGAGCCGCTCGGCGCCGATCGACCGTCCGAGCTCAACGTCAACGGCTCCTCGCTGGCCGCCGGTCACCCGTTCGCGGCCACCGGTGGCCGGATCGTCAACGTCGCGGCCAAGCTGCTCGCGCAGCAGGGCTCCGGGCGGGCGCTGATCTCGATCTGCGCCGCCGGCGGCCAGGGCGTCGTGGCGATCCTGGAGCGCTGACCGCGCGCCCGGGGCCCGGGGCAGCGGGGGCGGCGGTGCGTGAGAGTCGAGTTCACCGCAGCCGCAGTGCGAACGAGTGCCTTGGTCGTGCGCGGCGGATCAACGCTCACTACCGGCGGTAGCGGCTCAGGTGCCCCCGGGCCGCGGCCAGCGCAGTCGCGACCATGTACTGCTTGACCTGGTCGGCGCTGATCTCGCCGACCTCGGGCACGCCGGGCGCCGACTCGCGGATCACCAGACCCGACCGGGCCAGCATCAGGGCGCCCAGGCCGCTGGCGTAGAGCGTGTTGGCCAGCAGCGTGGCGTCCTTGACCTTGAAGTCCCCGGCGGCGACCCCGCCCTCGATGACCCGCGACAGGCTGCGCAGGCAGCCGGTCATCGCGCCCCCGAGCTTGAGCAGCGCGCGCTCGGACACCTCGTCGAGCAGCTCGCTGCCGGGGCGGCGCATCAGAGCCTGGGCACAGTCGACGAACGCCGGGTGGCCCAGCGCGAAGTCGGCGAACGCCGTCACCACCGCGGCCAGCCGCTTCTCGGGCGTGCGCGCCCTGCGCGCCGCCGCGTCGAGCTGCGTCGGCGAGCTCGACGAGGTAGCTGACCATCGTCAGCGCGAACAGGTCCTCCTTGCCGGTGAAGTGGCGGTAGACGATCGCGCGGTTGACGCCCACCGCGCTGGCGATGTCGTCGATGTGGGCCTCGCGCACACCCTTGGCGTCGAACAGCCGGCGCGTCGCCGCCACGATCTCGGCCTCCCGCGCCCTGCGGCGGGCCGCGGCCGCCGTACGACGGCCGTCGGTGGATGCGGTCGGACGCGGTATGGTAGGCTGGCCGCCGCCGCTCATCGTAGCACGTCGCGTCAGGCGATCGAGATCTGGTCGCCCTCGACAGTGATCTCGACCTCGGTCAGCGGCTCGGTCGCCGGCGGGTTGACCGCCGTGCCGTCCTCGATCGAGAACGCGCTGCCGTGGCACTCGCAGCGGATGCCCCCGGCCTGCGACCGAGCTGACGATGCAGCCCATGTGGGTGCACACCGCGGTGAAGCACTTGAACTCGCCCTCGGTCGGCTGGGTCACCACCACCTGCTGGTCGGGGAAGATCGTGCCGCCGCCGACAGGTACCTCGGCGGCGTTGGTGAGCGGGCCCGCAGCGGGGCGCGTCGGGGTGTGACCGGTGTCGAGGCCGTCGTCGGGCGTGGCCGCGCCGGACTCGTCGCCGCCGCAGGCGGCGAGCACGGCGGGGCTGAGGCCGACTGCGGCGGCGATGGTCAGGGCGCTACGGCGGTCGGGCCGTGACGTCATGGCGGCTGGGTCCCTTCGTCGGGGCTGGTCTACGTGGGCGTCACGACGGGCCGGGCGTCGGTTCAGCCCTCGGCGCGCGTGTCTGGGCGTCCCGCCACGCGCCGACAGCTGCTCAGCGGGCCAGCACCTCCGCGTGGTGGCTCAGGCGAGGGCCGGTCCGGCTCGTCTCCATCGGCGGATCGCCGCGCGCGTCCACGCGAGGGTGAGCAGCACGCCGCCAGCGGCCGCAGACCGCCCGCGGCCCAGCCGGCGCTGCGCCAGGTCACTCCGCGGCCGCGCCGGCTCGCGCGGACCGTCTCCGCGGGCGGCGCGGCCGCGGTGTTCGCTCTCGGCGACCGGTGCGCCGGCTACGCCCTCGAACGACGTGTCCGTCGCGGCCTCCTTGCCGAGCCCAGCCGCCGAGGAGCCCGGCCAGGCGCGCGCCGTCCTCCGGCTGGTGCCAGAGGACGGGGCTCTCCCAGATCGAGCCGCTCCATCGTCGACTGCGTGGAGATCCACACCTCGCCCTTGGCGCCGAGGTAGATGCGGTCGACCCGCCACGGCTCCACGTCGTGGATCAGCCAGGTGACGGTGACGCCGGGGCCGTTCTCGTGCCCGGCCGGACTCCTCGCCGTCGAACGTCCCGGTCGGCTCCGACGACCCCGACGAGGCCGGCGAGCTCGTCGTACTCGGGGTCGGTGTAGTAGAGCGACGCGGTGCTCCCCGGCCCCGGGATGGACAGCAGCGCGCTGGTCGGCCCGCCCGCCTTGGCGGGCGCCGCGACGAGGACGATCGCGGACAGCGCGGCGGCGGCGAGGACTGCTCGGACGGGACTGACGCGCATGGTTGCCTCCTCGGGTCGGTGCTGCTGCTACACCGCTGAGGCGCGTCGGGTTCCCGCGCTCACCCGTCGTACGGCGCCGCGGACTCGGCGATCTCGACCGCCCGTTCGAGGCTCAGGTCGCCCTCGAGCCGCAGGGTGAGGTCGCCGACCGGCCAGATCAGCGTGTGTCCGGCGAGCCGCGCCGACTCGGTGCGGGGCCGGCCCTCCTCGTCGAGGACGACGACCTCGTGCGGCTCGCTCGAACCAGAGGGCGTCCATGCCGCCGACGTTGGCGTAGAACACGCCCGGGGACGTCTTGGCGATCCGGAAGTCGAGCCGGCCGTCGAACTGGTCGAGCCGCACCGGCCCCTCGGCGGTCGACCAGCCCAGCGACACCATCACGCGGTCGTCGGAGACCTCGACGCCGTCGGGCTCGCCCAGCTCGGCGGGCACCAGGGGCGAAGCCGACCAGCTCGGCGGCCTCGGCGACGGACACGGCGTCCTCGACGGGAGGCGGTGGGGGCGCGTCGTCGCCGCGGTCCGGACCCTGCTCGACCATGACGCCCGCGAAGCCGAACCAGTCGGCCACCGCTGCCCGCACCGGCGGGGTCGCCAGCAGGGCAACGCAGCAGGGCCACGAGGCGACGGTGGCCGTCGCTGCCACGCGTCCCCAGGTCCGTGACTCGGTCGGTGACGCGTCGCAGCCACCCGGGCTCGGCTCGGCGGGCCCGGCGTCGGCAGGCCGCGACTCGCTCGAGCACTGCGGTCGCCAGGCCGGCCGAGGGTCGGGGCACCGGACTCCGCGCCCGAGCCGCGCGAGGTCGTCGAGGAGGGTGTCGTGGTCGCTCACGGTGCATCAGCTCCGTCGCGGGTCGCATCGGTACGTCGCCCAGGCCGGCCTGCAGGCGGCGTAACGCCCGGTGCAGCCGCGACTTCACGGTGCCGCGCGGCCAGCCGAGCACGGCCGCGGTCTCCGCCTCGTCGAGGTCCAGCAGGTAGCGGCAGGTCACCACCTTGCGCTGGGGTGCGGACAGCCCGGCCAGCCCGCGCACGAGCAGCGGCCCGGCGCTCGGTGGCGAGCACGGCATCGGCGGGGTCGTCGGGCACCGAGCAGCAGCGGCTGGGCCCGCTGCCACGCCCGGCGCTCGCGCGCCGAGCGTCGCCCGGCGGCCCGGTGCAGGTTGTGGGTCTCGTTGGCCACGATGCGCAGGAACCACGGGCGGAACGGCGCACCCGGACGCAGGCCGCCGAGGGCGGCGTACGCCTTGACGAACGCTTCCTGCACGACGTCCTCCGCGTCTGCGCCCGCCCCGAGCAGGGCGGCCGTCCGGACCGCGATCGGCGCATGGCGATCCACCAGGTGTGCGTAGGCGTCCCTGTCGCCGGCGCACACCCGGGCGACGATCTCGTGTCCTCGGGCTCGGTGTCCAGGTGAGGGGCCTCTCCTCGGCTGCCAGCCGTTCTACACCGCCGAGAGCCACGTGGTTCCGGTCGCCGCCGAACATCTCCTTCACCACGGCCAGCGTGTCGGCCTCGGAGGGCGACTTGTTGTCGCGGTAGCGGACGACGCGGGCGAAGCGCAGGGCGATGCCGCCCGGGATAGCGGCGGAGCGCTGGATCCCGTCGAGGGCGATCTCGACGACCTGCTCGGGTCGCAGCGGGACGACGTAGCCGTCCTTGATCGTGTCGGGGTCGACGGCCAGCTCGGTGAAGCGCTCGGTCTGCCAGGCGAGCATCTCGTCGGTCATCCCCTTGAAGGTCT
>CAWBOE010000020.1:0-39428 GCA_963790295.1 uncultured Actinomycetota bacterium | reverse complement strand
ACGTGTTCGTCGAGAAGTTCACCGCGTCGGTGCTGGCCAGCGCCGACAGCATCGCCCCACTGTCCTCGGCCGCCGCCGCGGCGCGGCTGCAGGAACAGGTCGACCGAGCGGTCGGCCAGGGTGCTCGGTTGGTCACCGCCGGAAAGCGCGACGGTGCGCACTTCCCGCCGGGGGTGCTCACGGACGTCACCTCGGACAACGACGCCTACCACGAAGAGCTCTTCGGGCCGGTGGCGATCGTGTTCCGGGTCGGCTCCGAGGACGAGGCCGTCGCACTCGCGAACGACACGCCGTACGGGCTGGGCTCCTACGTCTTCAGCACCGACCCGGAACAGGCCTCCCGCGTGGCCGACCGGATCGAGGCCGGCATGGTCTTCGTCAACGGAGTCCTGCTCGACGGCGCCGAGCTGCCGTTCGGTGGCATCAAGCGCTCGGGCTTCGGCCGCGAGCTCGGCCGTTACGGCATCGAGGAGTTCGTCAACAAGAAGCTGATCCGGACGGCGCACTAAGGAGCGTGAAGTCAGGCGCTCAAGGGCAGCTGACCTTCACGGACCCATGGGGCGTCGTGATCACCTGCTGCTCGCCGACGTTGATCCACACGACCTCGATGCTGTCCGGGCCTTCCGCAGGCTCGATCTTGGGCGGTCGCCAGCTGGCCCTGTCTACGACCCACACCCCGCAGGCCTGGTTCCTTTTCGCGGAGTCCATGAACCAGTCCACCTGGCTCCACTGGATGCGCGTGACGGCCTTGTAGCCGTCACAAGCCTGGCTCAGGCGCTTCACGTACGCGTAGTCGCAGATCTTCGGTACCCCGCTGATCTCCTGCAGGAAGTTCACCCGGCTGGACAGGCTCTTGGTCTGACACGGGGAGAAGACGAACAGGGTGTCCCTGCTGTCGAGCCGGACAGCCCGGGAGTAGCCGGTGCACTCACGGGCCGCGAGCGACCACGTGGACTCGATCTTCGCCGGAAGGTGACTGAAGGAGGAGTAGTCGGTGCACTCACTGACCACCGCGCACGTCAGGTCGTCCCGCAGACCGATCGCGTTCGACCCGTTGCGCCATCTCTCCTCGGCGTTCTTGCGGGAGTGAACAATGAGCCACGGGCTCAGCGTCTGGGTCCCCTCGGTGTCGCCCGCCGAACATGGCTCACCGCCGATCGTCCCGCCGTACTCCGTCTCCACGTAGACCGTGATCGGCTGGAGGGCCGTGACGTCGATGATGTAGTTGTCTCCCCCCTGCCCGCCGACGTTGCTCTGGACCGAGATGGCAGCCTCGATGACGGACGCCCCGGTCCACGTCTGGCGCAGGGTCCAGCATCCCTCGTTCGCTGGATCCGGGTCCGGGTGTGTCTCGACCGTGTCGACGGTGATGTTGAGCCGACCCGGCTGGGGGTCCTTGTCGTCCTTGATCGGCTCTGGCGCGTCGAACACGTACTTGTCGTGGCCGGTGTACTGGCCGCCGTCGGGAAGCTTGTACGACCCCTTGCCCTCCGACGACACGTGGCCGTACCAGTGCTCCCCGCCAGCGGCAGCCGTCACCGCTGCTGGCGTGGGCGCTGGCGACGCGGAGGCGGTCGATGAGGTGAGCCCGGTCACCACCGCAAGTACGAACAAGAACATGAAGGCGGTGCGGCAGCCTTCGCGGCTCGCAGGCACTGGCATGAGATCCCCCCGAATCCACACTGCCCAGACGATCCGGAACGTTAGCAGCGATTCAGCCGACCGGTCACTGCATTGCGCGTCCCCCGCGCAGGTCGCTGGATCCGAGACGGTCAGCCGGAGTGATGTGGGTGGAGCCGCCTGTCGGAATCGAACCGACGACCTCTTCATGACGAGTCAGTTCAGCGGCGCCTCAGGCCCACGGATGAAGGTCCCTGATCTGCCGGTTCGCTCTCGTTGGCACACCTGTGCACACGGCCGCTGATGGTGCTTCGGGGGCACCTGAGGGGCACACGCCAGGGACGTGCCGTCGTCCGCCGCGCGGATTGAGCGCGCGGGTGGGGGTGGGCGCCGCCATAATCGGCCTCATGTCTCAGTTGGTGGAGTTTGCCGAGGAAGGCTGCTACGAAGCTTCGCGTGCCGCGGCGCTTTCCGGGGTCCCGGTGTCCACCGTCTACCACTGGGCACGAACCGGGCTCGTCGTCCCCTCGATCTCACCCGTCAAGGAACGCCTCTGGTCGTACTCGGACCTGCTCACTCTGCGCGTCATCTCGTGGCTTCGGCACCCGAAGGAGCTGGACGACGGCGAGATCGTGTCGCGGGCTCCCATGTCTGCCGTACGAAGGGCGCTGGAGGTCGCCGCGACCCACGGTGTCGACTTCTGGGGCGCGGGAGGCCGCAGCGCTGCTGCCTCGGGCCTACGCGTCGATCGAAGCGGCCACGTATGGGTGCAGAGCGGAGACGAAGAGCTCCTCAACGCATGGGGTGATCCGTCTCTGCGGCTAGAAGGACCCAGTCTCGATCTGCTTGCCCCGTTCACCCTCGAGGACAGGCGAGGTCCCGATCTCGTGACCCCCATGCCGCACCTTCGCATCGTCCCCGCCAAGGTCGCAGGTGAGCCCCACGTCGAGGGCTCCCGGATCACCTCGCGTTCGCTCGCGGCGCTTGCCGCGCGAGGTCTCGAACTCGGCCGCATCAGTGAGCTCTATGGCTTGTCGGAAGCCGTGGTGGGCGAGGCTGTCGCGCTCGAGGCCCAGCTCAACTCCACCCGAGCTGCTGCCTGATCGTCGTCTCAGTGCTGCGCTTCGCTCTCGACCAGAACTTTCCGCCGTTCGTCCTTGACGCTGCGCTGTATCTCCCGGACGTCGAGCTGTCTCCGGATCCACAGGATCGATCCCCGCGCAAGCTCGTTGACCGATCGGGACCTGATCCTCTTCCTGGCCCGACAGGGCTATCACGGACTCATCACCAACAACTACAAGATGCTATGGGTGCCTCGCGAGGTCGCGGCTCTGGTGAAAGCAAGAATCACGCTCTTGGCCGTCGAAGGGCTCGGCGACGACCCGCTGCGGGCAACCGGCGCCGTGATGCTGCATTTGCCCCACGTGGCAAAGCGCGTCGTCCCGGGTCAGGCTCAGGTCTTTCGTGTCAGCCCGCGAGCTCCGAGCCCAGAGGAGGCGTGGAAGTACTTCGCCGAGGCAGCCAGGCGGCGAGGCGAGGATGTCACTGCCCTCTACGACCAGGTGAAGGTGTCCGACGAGGAGCTGAGGCGACCGCTCCTCGATTGACTGTCTGCGGCCGAGGACGGCGCGCCAGCGCCGCCCGCAGGCCGTACGCCGGCGTCTTGATCGCCTAGAGGCGAACCCAGCAACGGTGCCAGCGGCGCCGCGGACCAGCCGTCGAAACCGGTCCTCCAGAAGCTCGCACGTCGCCGATGGCTCAGCTCTAGTCGGAGGCGCTGAGTCACGTAGTACGGCGGCATGTCGGTGGCGGTGTGCCTGGATGACCCGCAGCTACTCGAGGGTCATGAAGGTGGCCGTCTCAACCATCCGCGTGAGTTGCGCGACCTTCTCGTCGCTGGCGTGGGCAGGGTGAATGGTGTCGATGACGACGCGGGTGCCGTCGACGTTGAGGATCCAGATCCGCGCGACATCGCCCGGGTTGACGAATTGGTCTTCGTAAGCGGAGTGGACCACCCGAGGTGCGAGCCACAAGACGATCCCCGGGCAGTTCGCCTGGGGGTGGGTCAGCTCGACGTACATGCCGTCGTACCCACCGATCGTGACTGGAACGGGATCCGTGCCGCGTAGTCGCGGCTGGGTGGCTAGGGCGATCGCGAGGTCTGCCACCGTGGGACCGGGATTCGTATAGGCCTTCTTGCGCGAGTTTCCGGCGAGGCAGAAGTCCGAGGGGACCTTGTGCACCATCCAGAACCCGAGCTCGCGCGGGTCCGAACCCTCCCCGGCAAACGAGCTGCGGTAGCGGCTCACGAATCCCGCAGGAAAGGTGATGACGGCGCGCAGGTCCGCTACCTCCGGCGGAGTGTCGCCCCACCCGGAGAACGGCACGGCGTACGGCCCTGGAGGCACGACCACGTTGCTCTCGTCCTCGTCGAAGGTGAGCTCGCGCGGTGTGCCGGGCGGGTTCTCCGTCTCCGTGGGAGCCGCGGGGGCGGGTGCCAGGCGTTCGTCGTCGGGTCGCAGTGCGAAGCCCCCGGCCGCGACCAGCACAACCACAGCGGCGCTCGCCGCAACGGCCGCGAGCCGCCGGCGCACCAGCCTGCGCTCCGCGCGGGCAACCAGCTCATCCATCTTCACCTGGGGTCGCTCGACCGTGTCCGCGCCCTGGCGCAGGAGGTCTCGCAGTGATTCGCTCATGAGGTCACCTCCTCCTCGCGCGTCGGGACCAGGTCGAATCCGGGACCCATGCGTTCCCGCAGTCGCCCGAGGCCGATGGAGACGTGGCTCTTCACCGTGCCCACCGAGCAGCCCATGATCTCGGCCGTTTGGGCCTCGGTGAGGTCCTCGTAGTAGCGGAGCACGATCGCGGCACGCTGCCGGGGTGGCAGCCCCCGCAGATGCGCGATCAGCACCTGATGCGTGGCAAGCGCTTCCAACTCATCCCTGTCCGAGGCATCGGGCAGGAACTCGATGGGTCGTTCGTGGAAGGAGCGACGCCGACGCCAGGTGATCGCGGTTGTCACGACGGTCTTCCGGACGTAGGCATCGACCTTCGCAGGGTCGCGGAGCCTGGGCCAGGCGATCAGGGTCTTGATCAAGGCCTCTTGCAACAGATCTTGCGCCAGCTGGTGATCCCCGACCATGAGGTACGCCGTCCGGAGGAGCGCGTGCGACCGGGCCTCCACGAACTCGGAGAACGCTGAGATGTCACGCCGCTGCCGCACTGCCAACCCCCTCTCCGGGTGCTGGTCGAACTCCCGCTCATCTTCCACCCATGAGACGACCCGAAAGGCGCCAAAGGTTTAAGCGCACGGGCACGAGATCTGCCTCCAAGGTGAATCCCTCCTCTCGATGGATGCGGGCACCAGCTGAACGTCCTCTGCTCGCATTTGATCGGCTCGTACCGACCAAGCGGCTGCGTCATCGGCGAGTTCGTCGCCGACACGGCCGACGTCCGCGGATCGGCTACTTCATCAGGCTCGTGACGCGAAGACGTCCCTAGACGAGTTGGTCTCGTGGTGACGACGTCCCGTCATCACGGCCAGACCTGTGGCACGTCCAGAGCGGGTCCTCGGACACACCTCTGCCGCGATGACGATGGACCTCTACGGTCATCTGTTCGACCACAACCTATGGGCTGCCGCTGAGAGGGTCGGGGGCACCACAGGTGCCCTGGGCCGAGAGTGCAGAAGCCCCAGTCGAGGGACTGGGGCTCTGACCAGGGGCTTCGAGCTGAGCCGCCTGTCGGAATCGAACCGACGACCTATTCATTACGAGTGAATCGCTCTACCGACTGAGCTAAGGCGGCGCGCTGCCCGGACGGTGCGACGTACGGTTCAGGCACGCCGGTCCGGGCAACCCGCCGAGGATAACGGACCCGCCGGAAGCCCAGAAAATCGAGGTCTCGAGGACGGTCGCTGCGCGACCTCCTCGGCCAGCGGTGACGGTCAGGCAGCGGTGAGGGCCGGCTCGGTCGGCGTGGCCTGGCGCCGGTGAGCCAGGTCTCCTCGGTACCGCACCAGCAGACGTAGCTGACCAGGATTCCGTGGTCGGTGTTGGTCACCCCCGTGACCTGGCTCGGGAAGATGAGCTGGGTCCGGTCGCAGGTGGAGCAGTGACGGTCGAACATGGGGTGACCTCCTCCGGGTCTGTCTGTCGTTGAGGTCCAGTCTGCGGTGTGCTCAGCCATAGGGGTAGCCTCTCTTTCCGAGGGTTCGCCAAGGGAGTGCCTATGCTTTCGCTGCACCAGCTGCGTTGTTTCCTCACCGTCTACGAGCTGGGCTCGCTGACTGCCGCGGCCGAGGAGCTCGGCTACGCCCAGCCCTCGATCTCCGAGCAGATCCGGGCGCTGGAGAAGTCTCTGGGCATCCAGCTGTTCCGCCGCGTCGGACGCGGGGTCGTCCCGACCACGGTCGCCGACACCCTGCGCCCCCACGCCGAGGCGACCATCGCGGCAGCCGAGGAGGCGCGGCGCGCGGTGCAGCGGGTGAAGGCCTTCGAGACGGGGACGATCAGGTTCGGCATGTTCGGCAGCGCCCGGTTGTACGCCAGCGCCGTGCTGGTCGCCGACGTGCTCGAGCGCTACCCGGGCGTCCGGGTCGAGATCATCGGGCAGAACTCCTCGGAGGTGCTCGAGGACCTCCGGCGCGGCCGCATCGAAGCAGCGCTGATCGCCGCCCCGCCCACCAACGAGGGTCTCGAGGTGAGGCCGGTCGCCCGCGACGAGCTCGTCTACGTCAGCGCGGACCCAGGACGTACGGCGTCCCCGGTCACCGCCCGGCGACTCGCGGACGCGCCGTTGGTGATGGCCGACACGACGTACCGGGCCACCGACTCGCTACGCCTGATGCTGCGCAGGATGCTGCACGAGGCCGGCCACAACCCACAGACCAGGATCGAGGTCGAGGACGTCGAGACCGCCGTCGAGCTGATGGGCCGTGGCCTTGCGGACACCGTGGTGACGCGGGGGGCTGTCCGCGAGCTGGTGCCCCGGCTGGCTCCGGGCGCGACGTGGGCGGTGCTGCGACCGCGGCTGTACGAGACCTTGGCCATCGTGCACCGCGTCAACGCCACGCTCTCGCCAGCCGCCGAGCTGATGATCGACCTCGCCGTCCGCCGGATCCGCCAGGTGGCCGAGCCGATCGGCTGAGAAGGGACTCAGCAGGACAGCCCGTCGCGGGGAACCTTGCCCTCGATCAGGTAGGACTCGATGGCGACGTCGATGCAGTCGTTGCCGGAGTTGTAGGCGGTGTGCCCGTCGCCGTCACGCTCGACGAGCACGCCCGAGTCGAGCTGGGAGGCCAGCGCCCTGGCCCACACCAGCGGCGTGGCGGGATCGCGGGTGGTGCCGACGACCACGATCGGCGGCGCGCCCTGGGCGTCGATCCTCAGTCGCTCGGTGTCGAGGCCGCGGGCCGGCGGCCAGTTGCGGCAGGCGACCAGGCCCCAGGCGAACACCCGGCCGAACGTCGGCGAAGCCCGCTCGAACGCGGGGTACTCGGCCGGCACCGCCGACGGCTTGATGCCCCTGGGAACGTCGAGGCAGCTGATCGCGGGGAACGCCTCCATGGTGTTCTTGGCGTACGTGCCGTCGGAGCGGCGAGAGGTGTAGGCATCGGCCAGCAGCATCAGCGCCGAGCCGTCGCCGTCGAACGCCGATCGCAGTGCCTGGCTCAGCAGGATCCACGTGGAGCGGGAGTAGAGCGGCGTGACGATGCCGTAGATCGCCAGGCCGGCAGTGAGCGGCCGGCCGCTGCGTGGTCGTCAGGGGTTGCTCCTCGACCTGGTCGAGCAGGTCGCCGATCCGCTGCACGCCCTCGTCGACGGAGTCGCCGAGGAAGCAGGAGTCGGTGACGTCGAGACAGTTGGCGACGTAGGAGCGCAGCGCCGTCTCGAAGCCCTCGCGCCTGGATGAGGGCGTCCTCGCGCGGGTCGGCGGTCGGGTCCACCGCGCCGTCGAGCACGAACCTCCCGACGCGCCCCGGGAACAGCTCGGCGTACGTCGCCCCCAGCTCGGTGCCGTAGGAGAAGCCGAAGTAGCTGATCACCTGCTCACCGAGCACGGCCCGCAGCACGTCCATGTCGCGGGCAGCCTCGACGCGTCGACACGTGGGAGGCGAGCGCACCGGACAGGCGGGCGCAGCCGCGCCCGAGGGCACGGGTCAACCGCACGAACGTGCGCGCCTCCTCGGGCGTCGACGGCTCGGGGTCACCGGCGACGTACGCGTCGAGGTCGCTGTCGCTCAGGCAGTCGACCGGCTCGCTCCGACCCGTGCCGCGGGGGTCGAAGCCGACGATGTCGAAGTGTCGCAGCAGCGCCGGCCGGAAGTAGCCGGAGGCGTTGGCGGCGACGGCCGAGCCCGGCTCGCCCGGGCCGCCGGGGTTGACCAGCAGCGACCCGACCTTGGCGTCCTGGTCGTCGGCCGGGCGCCGGTCGACGTGGACGCCGATCGTCGGACCCGTCGGGTCGTCGTAGTCGAGAGGGACCGTGAGGGTCGCGCACTCGTCGCCGCCGCAGGCACTCCACTCGAGCCGCTGGTCGTAGAAGGTGGCGAGCGCCGGGTCGGGTGCCTGCTTCGCGGGTGGGGTGCCGGCCGGAACGGCGACGGGGACCGGGTCGTAGTCGGGCTCGCCTGCGAAGTAGACGAAGGCGACCGCGCCGACGCCGGCCAGCACCATCGCCACGACGACAACTCCGGCGACGACCCGCCTCACCGGCTCCCCTCGGGAACCTTGAGGGCGAGCATCATGCTCTCGAGGGCCAGCGGCACCGGGACGTTGAACTCGAGCATCTGCTCGCGTGCGTCGAAGATCCAGGCGATCCGGCGCAGGTTGAGCTCGGGGCTCGAGCTCCGCGCGACCTCGGCGACCTCGCCGCGGATCTCCTCGTTGACCAGCGGCCCGCCGGCACCGGTCGCTACGGCGATCGCGTCGCGGTAGACCGACACCAGGTCCATCAGCCCGCGGTCGACCACGTCGAGCTGGCGCCGCTTGGCCCGGGTCTTCTGGGCCCGCTCGAGGGCGGCCAGGGCCGGGGCGTACTCGCGGGGGCGCCGACCACGCTCGACCACGCCGTACGCCGCGTCGAGGTCGGACTTCTCGCGGGCGTCGAGCTGCGAGGTGATCAGGTCGGCCTCCTCCTTGGTCACCTCGGCGAGGTTGGCTGCGGCCGTCATGCACGCACCGAGCGACGTCAGCCGCGCGGGGATCGTCACCACCTCGCGGCGGCGGTTGCGGGTGTCCTCGTCGCGCGCCAGCGCCCTGGCCCGGCCGATGTGCCCCTGGCTCGCGCGAGCGGCGTATGCCGCGAGGCCCTCGGCCACACCGTCCTTGCGGACCAGGAAGGCCGCGACGTCATCGGCGGTCGGCGTGGCCAGGGTGAGCAGCCGGCAGCGCGAGCGGATCGTGGGGAGGACGTCGTCGACGGTGGGCGCGCACAGCATCCACACGGTGCGGTCGGTGGGCTCCTCGATCGCCTTGAGCAGGGCGTTGCACGCGTGCTCGGTCAGTCGGTCGGCGTCCTCGACGATCATGATCTGCCAGCGCCGGCCGACCGGCGACAACGCGGCTCGGCGGACCAGGTCGCGCACCTCGTCGACGCCGATCGACAGCTTCTCGGTGCGGACCACCGTGACGTCGGCGTGGGTGCCGGCCTGGACGGTGTGGCACTCGTGGCACTCGTCGCAGCCGCCCCGCTCGCACTGGAGGGCAGCGGCCAGCGCGACGGCCGCGTTGGAGCGGCCCGAACCAGGCGGGCCGGTGAACAGCCAGGCATGGCTCATGCCGTGCCCCGCGGCCGCCGCCCGCATCGCCTCGACGGCGCGGGCCTGGCCGACGAGGTTGTCCCAGATGCTCATGCTCTCTCCTTGGCCTGCGCGAGGAGTGGGGTCACCCGCTCCTCGACGGCCGCCGCGATCACCTTGACGGGCAGGCGAGCGTCGACGACGAGGTAGTGGTCGGGGTCGGCCTCGGCCAGGTCGAGGTAGGCGCGCCGCACCCGCTCGTGGAACTCCACCGACTCGCCCTCGATGCGGTCGCGCTCGTCGAACCGCCCCAGCCCGTGGTCGGGCGCCAGGTCGAGCACGACCGTCAGGTGTGGCCGCAGGTCGTGCGTCGCCCACCGGGCGACGTGCTCGACCTCGGCGAGCTCGAGCGGTCGGCCCGCGCCCTGGTAGGCCAGCATGGAGTCGACGTAGCGGTCGGTGATGACCACCTCGCCGCGGTCGAGCGCCGGCTGGACGACGCTGTGCACGTGCTCGGCCTTGTCGGCGGCGTAGAGCAGCGACTCGGTGCGGTCGGACAGCTCACCCGTGGCGGGGTCGAGCACGATCTGGCGGACCCGCACGCCGACCTCGGTGTCGCCCGGCTCGAACGTCAGCCGGACGACGTACCCCTCCGACTCCAGCCACTGCGCGAGCGCACGCGACTGAGTGGACTTGCCGGAACCGTCGCCGCCCTCGAAGCAGACGAAGACACCGACCTCGGTGTAGACGCCGGGGGAGGCGTCGTGCTGCTCGACGGGGCCGCTCATGGTGAGCCCGAACCTACCCGGCAGCGGGGACGCGCTTCGATTTCGACGGGGCTCACAGGCGACCTACCTCAGTCCGATTCGAGCAGGACTCGAAGGACCTTGGGTGCTGTGAACCTCCGGTTGTACGTGTCCGTACTCGTCGACCGAAGGATTCCTAGATCAACGAGCTGTCCGACCAGCTTGTTCGCGCGGGCGTAGGAGAGGCCGAGGTCACGCTGCACCGCGCGCACCGAGAACGACGGGTTCGCCACTGCGTAGTCGACGAGTGAATGAGCCGTGTCAGCGCGCAGGCTCGACGCGCGCACGTCGCTCTTCAATTCCTCTTGCACTGCAACCAGCGACAGCATCTGCCTACGTGTCAAGTCAGCAGACTCCCGTATGCCAACGGCAAAGAAGCGGATGAAGGCGTCCCAATGGCCCGAGGTGCTCACCTCGAACAGTCGGTCGTAGTAGTCCGTACGCCGAGCCTCGAACCACGGCGACACGGTCAGCGTAGGCTCGCTCAGTACGCCGAGCATGTAGAACTGCAAGACGATGAGTAGTCGGCCGATGCGGCCGTTACCGTCGTTGAACGGGTGAAGCGTCTCGAACTGATAGTGAGCCATAGCCGCAGCCACCACCGGATCAATGCGGCCCTCGTGGCTGTGGTTCATCCAGGACACGAGTGCCCGAACGTTCGCCTCGAGGTCGCCTCCTGGGGGCGACGGGATGAACCGCGCCGCCTTGGCCGGCAATTCGTTGGGCTGCACATCCGGTCGCCGGCCGATGACCACTTGAATGTCGCGGATGTTGCCGGATGACTTACCCTCGGCCGACGTTCCTTGAACGAGCTGGGCCTGCAAGTGACACAGCATCGTCGTCGAGAGTGGTCTGCCCTCGCCCACCCATGCGTACGCACCGTTGGCCATCCCCACGTAGTTGAGGATCTCTCGCATGTTCGAGCCTGCTGGGGCCGCGTCCTCATCTGCAATGAGGACGTCACTCAGGGGTGCGTACGTGCCCTCTAGCGCCGAGGTGCTTTGCGCCTCTCGCTGCAGCGTCGGTCGACGAAGGAGTGTCGGATTGGGTAGCTGACGCGCTGTCGAGTCCAGCGCACCCAACGCCGCCCGTGCGTTCGCCACCTCGATGAAGGTGGCAGCATCGAGGGTGGGCATGTCCGCGCCGAGCGGGTCTGGCACGAAGGCTTGGTGCTGCCATGGACCGAACCGTGTGTCGCTTCCATGGATGGCGACGAGCGATCCGGTTTTGTCGTTCCCGAACATTGTGAGATCCACATTTGTACTCTACTGCCACTTGAGAAGCATTCTGATGCTGAAGTGCTCCCAGAGTGACATTGGCGAAAACCCATGTGGACACAACCCGCCCTTGAGGACAAAACCGCAGGTCAGAGGTTTCTTAGTCGACTAAGCCAGAGGACCTGGCCGCCGCGCTGCATCCTTCGCGACCGGCATGCTACGACTTCTTCGCGGTCGCCTTCTTGGTCGTCCTCTTGGCGGTCGCCTTCTTCGCCGTGGTCTTCTTCGCGCCGCGCTTGGCGGTCTTCTTCGCCGGGCCGCGCTCGCGGCGCTCGGCGAGCAGCTCGGCGGCGCGCTCGAGGGTGATCGACTCGACGGAGTCGTCCTTGCGGAGGGTGGCGTTGTACTCGCCGTCGGTGACGTACTCGCCGAAGCGGCCCGCCTTGACCACGACCGGCTGCCCTGACACCGGGTCGTTGCCGAGCTCCTTGAGCGGCGCCGTGGCCGCGCCGCGGCCGCGCTGCTTGGGCTGGGCGTAGATCGCCAGCGCCTCCTCCTCGGTGATGGTGAGCAGCTGCTCCTCGGAGGCGATGGTGCGCGAGTCGGTGCCCTTCTTCAGGTACGGCCCGTAGCGGCCGTTCTGGGCGGTGATCTCGACGCCCTCGGCGTCGTGGCCGACCACGCGCGGCAGGCTGAGCAGCTTGACGGCGTCATCGAGGGAGATGGTGTCGATCGACATCGACTTGAACAGCGAGCCCGTGCGTGGACGGTCTCGCCCCTTTTTCGAACCCAGCTTCGCGTCGTCGGGCAGCACCTCGGTGACGTAAGGGCCGTAGCGGCCGTTCTTGGCGACGACCGTGAGACCCGTCTCGGGGTGCTGACCCAGCACGACCTCCTCGCCGGCCGGCGTCGCGAACAGCTCACGCGCCTTCTCCAGCGTCAGCTCGTCGGGCGGGAGATCGTCGGGGACGTTGGCGCGCTTGCCCGTCGGGTTGCCCTCGTCGTCGGGTCCCTCGAGGTAGGGGCCGTAGCGGCCGACCCGCAGCACGATGCCGCTGTCGGGTCCGCCGACCGGGAACGTCGCAAGCTCCTTGGCGTCGATCTCACCGAGCTCGGTGACCAGCGTGTGCAGGCCCGTCACGGCGTCGGAGCCGAAGTAGAACTCCTGCAGCTCACTGATGCGGTCGCTCTCGCCCGCCGCGATCTCGTCGAGCACGTCCTCCATACGGGCGGTGAACTCGTAGTCGATCTGCCGCGAGAAGTGCTCCTCCAGCAGCCGCACCACCGAGAACGCGATCCAGGCCGGCACCAGCGCCGAACCCTTCTTGTAGACGTAGCCCCGGTTGATGATCGTGCCGATGATCGAGGCGTACGTCGACGGGCGGCCGATCTCGCGGTCCTCGAGCTCCTTGATCAAGGTGGCCTCGGTGTAGCGCGCCGGCGGCTTGGTCTCGTGTCCCTGCGCGGTGAGCGAGGCGGCGTTGACGGGCTCGCCCTCGGCCAGGTCCGGCAGCGGGACCTGGTCGTCGTCGCTGCGCTTCCCGCCCTCGGTGCCCTCGACGTACGCCTTGAGGAAGCCATGGAAGGTGATCACGCGTCCCGACGCCGCGAACACCACGTCACGGCCGTCGCTTGCGGTGCCGCCGATGCGCACCGACACGCTCTGCCCGGTCGCGTCCTTCATCTGTGAGGCGACCGTGCGCTGCCAGATCAGCTCGTAGAGCCGGAACTGGTCGCCGGTCAGCCCGGTCTGGCCGGGCGTGCGGAAGGAGTCGCCGGACGGCCGGATGGCCTCGTGCGCCTCCTGGGCGTTCTTGACCTTCGATGCGTAGGTGCGCGGCGCGTCGGGGAGGTACTCCGGCCCGTACAGCTCCCTCACCTGGGTCCGCGCCGCGTTGACCGCGGTGTCGGACAGCGTGGTCGAGTCGGTGCGCATGTAGGTGATGTAGCCGCCCTCGTAGAGCCGCTGGGCGACCGACATCGCCACGGAGGCGGTCATGCCGAGCTTGCGGCTCGCCTCCTGCTGGAGGGTGGTGGTGCGGAACGGCGCGTAGGGCGAGCGGCGGTAGGGCTTCGCCTCGACCGACCGGACGGCGTACGACGTGTCGTGCAGCGCCTCGACGAGCGCCTCGGCCTCGGCGCGCCGCAGGTGGACCCGCTGCTTCTTGCCGGTCAGCTCGCCGTCGGGCCCGAAGTCGCCGCCGCTCGCGACGCGCATCTCGTCGACGGAGTGCAGCCGCGCGGGGAACATCCGCGGCTCCTTGCCGGCGCCGGCGTCGAAGGTGCCCTCGAGGTCCCAGTAGGAGGCGACCCGGAACCTGATCCGCTCGCGCTCGCGGTCGACGACCAGGCGGGTGGCCACGGACTGCACCCGGCCCGCGGAGAGGCCGGACATCACCTTCTTCCAGAGGACGGGCGAGACCTCGTAGCCGTAGAGGCGGTCGAGGATGCGCCGGGCCTCCTGCGCCTCGACGAGGTCCTCGTTGATGTCGCGCGGGTTGGCGACCGCCTCGAGGATGGCCTTCCGGGTGATCTCGTGGAACACCATCCGGTGCACCGGGATGCCCTGGGGCTTCAGCTCGTCGAAGAGATGCCAGGCGATGGCCTCGCCCTCGCGGTCCTCGTCGGTGGCGAGGTAGAGCTCGTCGGCGCCCTTGAGCAGGGACCTTGAGCTTGGAGATGTGCTGCTTCTTGTCGCGCGGCACGACGTAGTAGGGCTCGAAACCGTTGTCGACGTCGACCGCGAGCCGGCCCCACGGCTTGTCCTTGATCTTGGCCGGGGTGTCGGCAGCGCTCTGCGGAAGGTCGCGGATGTGGCCGATGGACGACTCGACGACGTAGTCGTCGCCGAGGAAGTCGCCCAGCATCTGGGCCTTCTTCGGCGACTCGACGATGACGAGCTTGTGTGCCACGTGGTGCTTCTTCCTGCTGAACCTGGCTGATCCCGCTGATGATCGGGGGTGTCCGGCCGAACACGGTAGCGCCTGATTCGCATTCCGCTGCTACCGCTGCGCCCTGTGGATGGTGCCGGACAGGTCGTCGCGATCCATGAAAGCGTTCTACCGTGACAGGTAGAATCGCGCTCGTGCCGACCATGAACATCAAGGACCCCGAGGTGCGCCGACTGGCCAAGGAACTCGCCGAGCGTCGGCACACCTCGCTCGACCGATGCAGTGCGGCAGGCGCTCGTCGAGACCCTCGACCGCGAGCGGGCCGACCGGCACGGGGATCGCCGAGCGAAGTTGATGGAGATCGGACGCGAGACCGCGGCCTACCGGCACGAGTTTCTCACCGACGACGATCTCTACGACGAGAACGGACTGCCCAAGTGATCGTCGACTCCTCGGCACTCGTCGCCGTGCTCGCGCAAGAGCCGGACGCCGCGCTGTTCTCCAGGCTCATGGGCGAGTCCGCGCATGTCCGGGTGTCGGCCGCCACTGTCCTCGAGACGTCGCTCGTGGTCGGTCCGAACGGCATCGACGGGCTCGACCACCTTCTGCGTTCGGCTGGAGCAGACGTCGTGCCGTTCGACCGCATTCAGCTCGACCAGGCAAGAAGGGGTCACTTCCGCTACGGGCGCGGCGGTGGGTCGCGCGCCCGGTTCGAACCTCGGCGACAGCTTCTCCTACGGCCTGGCGATGACCGCGGGCGAGCCGTTGCTGTTCAAGGGCAGCGACTTCGCACTCACGGACGTCACGCCGGCCTACGTGCCCGACTGAACCAGGAACCCCTCGACCACCAACTCACGGACGACCGGCAGGTACGCCGCGCGCAGCTCGGCCGGTGTCGCGCTCGGTGAGCACGGCGAGGGCGTCGAGGATCTCGCCGACGGTGAGCTCGCCGTCGCACGCGCCCGCGAAGCCGGCCTCGATGGTGTCGACCTGACGTGCGCGCCGCAGGCCGCGCTGCTGCCGCAGCACGATGGTCTCGGGGTCCTCGGCGCCCGGCTCACCGGTGGTCTCCTGCACGACGTCTGCACGCAGGGTCGAGGCGTTCGTGCTCCCCGACCGGGTGCGGCCGCGGCGAGCGCCCAGTCGCGGATGGCGGGACGCGACGGGTTGCTCGACGGCGTACGGCCAGTCGAGGTACGAGCTCGGGTGCCCGGCCTTCGTGCAGGTTGACCCAGCCGAAGCCGATGCCCTCGATGCCTTGTTCGTCCAGCCACCCGAGCCACGCGTCGTACCGGTCGAGGTACTCGGGGCCGCCCTGCAGGCCCTCGTCCCTGAGCCACAGCTCGACGTACGCCGCAGGGTCGACCACCTCACGCTGCACGACGAACGCGGAGCAGCCGTCGGGCACCCAGCCGGCGATCCGCTCGTCCCACGGCACGTCGCGGTGGATCGCCCAGTTGGCCACCACCTGGAGCCAGCCGCCGTCCGCGAGGTGGGTCGGCGCCGTGCGCACGAGGTGAGAGACGACGTCATCGCCGGGCAGGCCCGAGTCGCGGTACACGAGCCGGCGCCCCGGTCCCCGGCGAGATGACGAACGGCGGGTTGGTGGTGATCAGGTCGAAGGTCTCGCCGCGCACCGGCGTGAAGAAGTAGCCCGTGCGCAGCTCGATGGTGGACAGGTCGTTGAGCGATGCGTTGAACGCGGCCATCCAGACGGCTCGCGGGTTGATGTCGGTCGCGATGACGGCGTCGCAGTGTGCGGCGAGGTGCAGCGCCTGCACCCCGCAACCGGTGCCGAGGTCGAGCGCCCGTCCGACCGGCTCGCGCAAGGTCAGCTGGGCCAGAGAGGTCGCTGCCGGGGTGATGCCGAGGACGTGGTAGTCGGCCACCCGGGTCATCGGGCCGTCGAGACCGGGTGCCTGGTCACTGAGGACCCACAGCGACCGGTCGTCGGCGGAGTACGGGCGGACGTCGAGCAGGGCGCGCACCTCGCCGCCGGACCGTCGTAGGAAGCCGGCCGCCTCGAGCTCGTCGACGAGCCCGGGCAGCGCCCGCTCGGCGTGCTCGACCGGCACGATGCCTGGAGCAGGAAGAGGCGGGTGAGGGTGGCCAGCGGTGACCCGCCCGCCGTACGGCGCAGTGCCGGGGTGGTCTCGTTGCGCCCGAGGGCCTCGTGGGCCTGGGTTCCGAGCAGTTCTTCGACGGCGTCGTAGGTGAGGTCGGCGCCGTGAAGCGCGTCTCGAAGCCGGGCGGGAAGAGATGTCATCGGACCCCATGAAAGCGGAAGATCGCAGGCACCTGGTGCCTGCGATCTTCCGCTTCGCTCGGGTTCCGTCAGGCGGTCGGGTTGACCGGCTGGGTCGGCTGCGTCTGCGTCGGCACCGGGTCGCCCACCGGTGGCTGGGGAGCCGGGGTGCCCGAGTCGTCGCCGTCGGTCAGCGCCGTCGAGCGCTGCTTGCTGACGTAGATCGCCGTGGCGATGGCGGCCACCGCGACGACCGCGATGATGATGCGCAGGGCGTCGTTCTGGTCCTGGCCGACGCTCATCGAGACCACGGCGCTGGCGATCAACAGCGAGACCAGGTTCATCACCTTGATGAGCGGGTTGATGGCCGGGCCGGCGGTGTCCTTGAACGGGTCGCCGACGGTGTCGCCGATGACGGTCGCGGCGTGCGCGTCGGAGCCCTTGCCGCCGTGGTTGCCGTCCTCGACCAGCTTCTTGGCGTTGTCCCAGGCGCCGCCCGAGTTGGCGAGGAAGACCGCCATCAGGGTGCCCGTGCCGATCGCGCCGGCGAGGAAGCCGGCCAGCGAGGTGACGCCGAGGCCGAAGCCGACGGCCACCGGGGCGAGCACCGCGAGGATGCCCGGCGTGATCAGCTCGCGCAGCGAGTCGCGGGTGACGATGTCGACGACCTTGCCGTACTCCGGACGACCCGTTCCCTCCATGATCCCGGGGATCTCGCGGAACTGGCGACGAACCTCGAACACCACCGCGCCGGCGGCCCGACCGACAGCGTTGATGGCCAGGCCCGAGAACAGGAACACCACGGACGCACCGAGCAGGATGCCGACCAGGACACCCGGGTTGAACACCAGGAAGCTCAGCGTGGCAAACTCGTCGTCGGACGGTCGGGCCTCGACCAGCGCCTCCGCAACCGACGTCGAGTACGAGCCGAACAGCGCGGTCGCCGCGAGCACGGCCGTCGCGATCGCGATGCCCTTGGTGATCGCCTTGGTGGTGTTGCCGACGGCGTCGAGCTCGGTGAGGATCTGGGCGCCCTCCGGGCTCACGTCACCGGACATCTCGGCGACGCCCTGGGCGTTGTCGGAGACGGGACCGAAGGTGTCCATGGCCACGATCACGCCGACCGTGGTGAGCAGACCACAGCCGGCCAAGGCGACCGCGAACAGCGAGACCGTCAGCGTCGCGCCACCGAGGAGGAAGGCGATGAAGACGGCCGCGCCGATGACGAGCGTCGTGTAGACGGCGGACTCGAAGCCGACCGCGAGGCCGGACAGGATCACGGTCGCCGGGCCGGTCAGCGAGGTCTTGGCGACGTCCTTGACGGGCCGGTAGTCGGTGCCGGTGAAGTAGCCGGTCAGGACCAGGATGCCGGCGGACATCACGATGCCGATGACCACGGCCGCGGACGCGATGACCCGCGGGTCGCCGTCGGCGCCGGCCATGTCGGTGCCCATGACGTTGACGAAGTCGGCGAAGCTGCTCGGCAGGTAGACGAACGCCAGGATGGTGCAGGCCACCGCCGCAATCGCCGCGGAGAGGTAGAAGGCGCGGTTGATCGTGACGAGGCCGTTCTCGCCGGCGCGCGGCCGCATCAGGTAGACGCCGGCGACCGCGGTCAGCGCGCCGATGGCCGGGACCAGCAGCGGGAAGACCAGGCCCTTGTCGCCGAAGGCCTGCGAGCCGAGGATCAGCGCGGCGACCAGCGTTACGGCGTACGACTCGAACAGGTCGGCGGCCATGCCGGCGCAGTCGCCCACGTTGTCGCCGACGTTGTCGGCGATGGTGGCGGCGTTGCGCGGGTCGTCCTCGGGGATGCCCTGCTCGACCTTGCCGACCAGGTCGGCGCCGACGTCGGCGGCCTTGGTGAAGATGCCGCCGCCGACGCGCATGAACATCGCGAGCAGGGCGGCGCCGAAGCCGAAGCCCTCGAGCACGTGCGCCGCCTCGTCCTGGAACAGCAGGACCACGACGCTGGCCCCCAAGAGGCCCAGGCCGACGGTGAGCATGCCGACCGTGGCGCCGGTGCGGAAGCCGACGTTCATCGCCGGGTCGCGACCTTCGGTGTTGGCCGCGGCGGCGACGCGGAGGTTGGCCTTGACGGCCAGGCCCATGCCGAGGTACCCGACGGCGGCCGAGAACCCGGCACCCACCAGGAAGAAGATGGAACGACCGATCCGGACGCCCCAGTCGTCGGCCGGCAGCGCCAGCAGGACGAAGAAGGCGATGGCGGCGAAGATCGCCAGCGTGCGGAACTGCCGCTGCAGGTAGGCGTTGGCGCCCTCCTGGATCGCGTGGGCGATGTTCTTCATGTTGTCGGTGCCCTCACCGGCGGCAAGAACCTCCTGCCTGAACATCACCGCCATCGCGAGCGCGCCCAGCGCGATCACGGCGACGACGATGACCAGGACGAGATTGCCTCCGGAGAGCTCCACGACGGCCGGAGTGATCCCGGTCATGTGTGTCCTCCTGGGAGTTTCAAGACTCGAACCCGCGGGAGTCTACGCAGGGGCCGCCCCTGGACGGCATTCGGTGTGGCGCGCGCCACCCGGCGCTACGACGGAAGGCCGGCCGCTACTTGGACGCGAGCGCTGCTTCGGCTGAGTCGTGGATCACGAACACCTTCGCCAGGCCGGTGATGCGGAAGATCTTGAGCAGGCGGTCCTGGGTGCAGACGAGGTCGAGCGAGCCGTCGTGGGCCCGGACCTTCTTCAGCCCGCCGACGAGGACGCCGAGGCCGGTCGAGTCGAGGAACTCGACGTTCTGCATGTCGACGATGATGTCGTAGGAGCCGGCGGCGACCAGCTCGGTGAACTTGTCGCGCAGCCGGGGTGCGGTGTAGACGTCGATCTCCCCACCGACGGCGACGACGGTGGTGCCGTCGGTCTCGCGGGTCGAAAGAGTCAGGTCCACGTCGTCTCCACTGCCTTCGTGTGTGCCCGGTCTGTGTCGCAGGTCCTACCACGCTTCAGGCACGCAGTAGCGCGCCCCGCGCTCCAATCAAACCACGCCTCCGCGTCGTTCGTGGAAATAGTAGGCAGGAGGCCGGGACCAGTCCGCAGGTCACCGCCGGGTGGCGCCGGAGCTTGCGGCGACAACCTTCTCGATGCTCGCCGGGGCACCCTCGGGCGCGGTCTCGGACACATCCTCGGGGGCACTCCTGGGCGGGCGTCCCCAGCGGGTGCGGCCCCAGGGCTTGAACACCGAGAGGACCAGCGCGAAGGCCAGCGCCGCGAACGACACGAACGGCGGGAACATCAGGTCCGTGCCGGCGTCACCGGCCGCTGCACGCACCTGCTCGGCGGTGCCGGTGAGGCCGTGCGGGAGGCTGAGCACCCCGGGCACGAGGGAGACGAATACCAGCACGGTGAGCACGATGCCGACGCCCAGCTTGACCAGGACCCACCACCACTCGGCCAGGCCGTACTTCGTCCCCCAGCCGAGCACCACGCCCGTCACGAGCATGCCTCCCGCCAGGAACGGCACCGTCCAGGGGATGACCAGGCGCAAGACGGTGTAGATCGACGAGACGGTCGCCCCGTCGCCGGAGGCCCGCGCCGCGACGACCAGGACGGCGAGGACCACGTCCGCCCCCATCCAGCCGATGCCGCACAGGATGTGCGCCACCAGCCACCATCGGCGTGCCGTGCGGCTCAACCGCGCCCGAGAACTCATGGTCACCGACGGTAGGCCGGGCCGGCCGGACGGGCATCGGGTGAGACCCTGGGTTCAACCCTGATGTCGCGGCCTCTTGGAAGACTGCTCCTTTGGGAGAATCGGCACGTGCCCGTCGAGACCCTCACTCCCGCCGCCCTGCGCGAGGTGGTCGAGCGGCTGGCGGCCGCTCCCGGCCGGGAGGAGCGGCTGACCCACCTGGAGGTGCTGCCGGCGCGGGCGGCCGTCGAGGCGGAGTGGCCCGGGTGGGTGCCCGGCGACGTCCGCTCGGCGTTCGAGGCACGGGGAGTCCGCGCGCTGTGGCGTCACCAGGTCGACGCGGCCGACGCGGCTCACGGGGGGCGGCACGTGGTGATGGCCACCGGCACGGCCTCGGGCAAGTCGCTCGCCTACCAGCTGCCCACGCTCGCCGCGATCCGATCGACGCGAGGCCCGCGCCAGCAGCGCGGCGCAGCGACCCTCTACCTCAGCCCGACCAAGGCCCTGGCCCAGGACCAGCTGGCCGGGCTCGAGTCGCTGGGGCTCGACGTCCGGTTCTCGACCCACGACGGCGACAGCCCCCGCGAGCAGCGCGAGTGGACGCGCGACCACGCCGAGTACGTCTTGACCAACCCCGACATGCTCCACCGCTCACTGTTGCCCGCGCACCACCGCTGGGGGCAGTTCCTCGGCTCCCTCCGCTACGTCGTGGTCGACGAGTGCCACCACTACCGCGGCGTGTTCGGGGCCCACGTCGCGCAGGTGCTGCGCAGGCTGCGGCGGGTGTGCACGGCGTACGGCGCCCACCCGACGTTCGTGCTCGCCTCGGCAACCGTCGCCGAGCCCGAGGTGCACGCCCACCGGCTGACCGGGCTCGACGTGCTGCCGGTGGTCGACGACGCGTCGCCCCGCGGTCAGGTGGCGATCGCGCTCTGGGAGCCGCCGTTCACGGGCTACTCCGGTGAGCACGGCGCGCCCGTACGCCGCGCCGCGTCGTCCGAGGCTGCCGACCTGCTGGCCGACCTCGTCCTCGAGGGTGTGCGCACCCTCGCCTTCATCCGTTCGCGTCGAGGGGCCGAGCAGGTCGCACTGACCGCGGCCGACCTGCTCGCCGATGTCGACCCCGAGCTGGCCGGCCAGGTCGCGGCCTACCGCGGCGGCTACCTCCCCGAAGAACGCCGGGCGATCGAGCGGGCGCTGCGCACCGGCGAGCTCACCGGGCTGGCCGCCACCAACGCGCTCGAGCTGGGCATCGACATCAGCGGCCTCGACGCCGTCGTGATGGCGGGCTTCCCCGGCACGCGGGCCGCGATGTGGCAGCAGGTCGGCCGGGCCGGCCGAGGTCACGGCGACGCCCTCGGCGTCCTCGTCGCCCGCGACGACCCGCTCGACACCTACCTGGTCACCCACCCGGAGTCGCTGTTCGGAAAGCCGGTCGAGGCCACCGTCGTCGACCCCGCCAACGAGCACGTCCTCGCACCCCACCTGTGTGCGGCCGCCCAGGAGCTCCCGCTGACCGAGACCGACATCCCGCTCTTCGGAGCCCCGACGCGCGATCTCCTCGACCGCCTGGTCGCGGAGGGCCGGCTGCGGCGGCGGCCGCGCGGCTGGTTCTGGACCGACCGCCACCGCGCGGCCGACCTGACCGACATCCGCTCGGCGGGCGGCAGCCCGGTGGCCCTGGTCGAGACCGAGACCGGACGGGTCGTCGGACACGTCGACTGGGCGAGCGCCCATGCCACGGCGCACCCTGGTGCGGTCTACGTGCACCGCGGCGACACCTGGCTCGTCGAGTCCCTCGACCTCGACGACCACGTCGCGGTGATCGCCCGCGCCGACCCCGACTTTTCGACGACCGCGCGAGAGGTCACCGACATCCGGGTCGTCGCCGAGCGCGAGGGCCGCGACTGGGGCGGCTGCCGGCTGAGCCTGGGCACCGTCGAGGTCTCGCACCAGGTGGTCTCCTACCTCAAGCGTCGCCAGCCCAGCGGCGAGGTGATCGGCGAAGAGCCACTCGACCTGCCGGTCCGCACCCTCACCACGACGGCTGTCTGGTGGACCGTGCCCGACCACGTGCTCCTCGAGAACGGCCTGCCCGAGGTCGACCTGGCTGGCGCCGCCCATGCCGCCGAGCACTGCTCGATCGGGCTGCTTCCGCTGTTCGCCACCTGCGACCGCTGGGACATCGGTGGCGTCTCCACGATCATGCACGCCGACACCGGCCGGCTGACCGTGTTCGTCTACGACGGCCATCCCGGCGGCGCGGGCTTCGCCGAGCGGGGCTACCACGCCGCCCGCCCATGGCTGACGGCCACGCGCGAGGGCATCGCGTCGTGCGCATGCGACAACGGATGCCCGTCGTGCATCCAGTCGCCCAAGTGCGGCAACCAGAACCACCCGCTCGACAAGGCCGGCGCCGTCGGGCTGCTCGACGCCCTGCTACGGCAGTAGGGTCCACCTATGTTCGTCGTCGGTCTGCTGCTGATCCTCTTCGGTGCGCTCGCCATCGTCGCGGCACTGTTCGGCAGCGAGGGGACCGCGGAGTTCCTCAACACCGACCTCAGCGCTTTCGCCATCTTCCTGATCGGTCTCGCCTCCGGCGTGGCGATCCTGTGGGGCTACTCGATCGCCAAGTTCGGCATCAAGAGGTCCATGCAGCACCGCCGCGAGAGCAAGCAGCTGCAGGAGCTCTCGGAGAAGCTCGACCGCGCCGACGAGGAGAAGCGCCGCGAGGTCGACGACGACCGCAGCTGAGCGGCCAATCAGCCAGCGTTCGGCTTGACCACCTCGCCGCCCACGACGGTCTCGACCACGTCGAACCCTGCCGAGGTGTCGACGAGCGTCACGTCACCGCGACGACCTCGGGCGAGCGAGCCGCGGGACGCATCGCCGATCAGGCCGGCCGGTGTGCTCGTTGCGGTCGCCACCGCATCGGCGACCGAGCACTGCGTCGTCGCGATCAGCACCGCGAGACACTGCGACAGCGAGGCGGCCGATCCGGCCAGCGTGCCGTCGAGGAGCCGGACGGCGCCATCGGCGACCACTACCTCGTGATCCCCCAAGCGCGCGCGACCGTTTTCCATGCCCAAGGCGGCGGTCGTGTCGGAGACCGAGAGGAACCGCTCGGGTCCGAGTGCCCGCCAGAACGCCTGCAAGGTCGAGGGGTGGAGGTGGTGCCCATCGGCGATGACGGCGCCGACCAGCTGCGGGCCCGCCAGGGCCAAGCCGACGGGGCCGGGCTCGCGGGCGATCAGCGGGGGCATCGCGTTGCCGAGGTGCGTGACGGCGGTGGCACCGGCGGCAACGGCGGCGGCGGCCTGCTCGGTACTGGCCTCGGTGTGCCCGAGGCACACCACGACACCACGCGCGGCGAGGTGCTCGATGACCTCGATGGCGCCAGGCAGCTCGGGCGCCAGGGTGGCCATCAGGACTCCGGCGTCGCGCGACCATCCGGCAACGAGGTCGAGCGTCGCCGCGGCAAGCAGGTGAGGCGGGTGCGCGCCGCGGCGCGTCGGGGCCAGCATCGGGCCCTCGAAGTGCAGGCCCAGAGGGACGGCTCCGGCCCAGCCGACGGGCGGGCCCTCGCGGAACACGGCCAGTGCGGAGTCGCGGGTGGCGGCGTCGGCGGTGATCACGCTGGGCGCGAAGGCGGTCACCCCGTAGCCCGGCAGCGCCGCCGCGACGTCCCAGAGACTGTCCGGGTCGGCGGTGATGTCGAGGCCGGCGGCACCGTTGACCTGGAGGTCGATCAGGCCGGGGAGCACGGTGAGCCCGTCGGCGTCGAGGATGCGGTCGGGCGCCGCCGACAGGCTCGGCTGATCTCGCCGTCGACGACCGTCACGTCCAGCGGCAGCCCGTGCACGTCGACGCCGCCGCGGACCAGCAGGGTGCTCATGCGACGGGCTCCGAGCTCCGCCCCAGCAGGGCGGCACCGACTGCTGCGACCGGGTGGTCGGCGGGCACCACCCGCACTCTGCCGGCCAGGTCGAGGGAGGCGAGGAAGGGCGAGTGCGTCGTCTGCCGGCGCAGAGCGTCGGTGACCGCGATCAGCAGCGGCTCGCCGAGCTGGGCGACCCCGCCGCCCAGAACGATGGTGCGCGGGTCGACGCTCAGGCTGAGCACGCGGACAGCCTCTGCCACGCCGTCGGCGAAGCGGTCGCGGATGCCGACGGCGTCGCGGTCACCTGCAGCCGCCGCGGCGAAGAGTGCCTGGGCGGCCGGCTGGTCGCCGCTCGGCCACGCGGCCGCCAGCGCGGATCCCGAGGCGACGGTCTCCAGGCAGCCCCGCTGGCCGCAGCTGCACAGCAGGCCCGACGGGTCGACTGGCACGTGTCCGATCTCGCCGGCCGCGCCGTGGTCACCGCGGCGCAGCCGGCCGTCGAGCACCAGCCCGGCGGCCAGACCCGTGCCGATGCTGAGGTAGACGAGGTCGTCGGCGCCGCTGAGGCCGACGGCACCGAGCGCGGCGGCGTTCACGTCGTTCTCCACAAGGACCGGGACACCGACGAGCTCGGCCAGCAGCGGGCCCACGGGCAGCCAGTCGCCGTCGACACCGAGGTTGACGGCGTGCTTGACGGCTCCCTCGAGCGTGTCCACCAGGCCGGGTACGCCGACGCCGATCGGGACGCCTGCGGCCTCGCTGACCTCGCGACGCAGCTCCTCGACGACCGCGGCGGCGGTGGCGAGGACACCCTGGGCACCAGGGACGGTCGGCCGACGCACGGACGCCCGGATGGCTCCTTGCTCGTCGACCACGACGCCCAGGGTCTTGGTCGCGCCGATGTCGAGCCCGATCCCCGCCGTCATCGGTCCCATCCTGCCGAGCGGAGCAGGTCGCGGACGGCGGCGACCGCAGGCAGAGACGAGCCGCGTGTGCAGATCCGTGCCGACCGGCCGTCGTACGGACCCGGCCAGCCCCACTCGACGACCACGACAGGGCGCGTCTTCTCCAGCACACGCAGCAGGGCGCCCACCTCGGCGTGGCGGTGCGCGTCGCGGACCTGGACGACGAGGGGGTCGCGGGCCTCCGGCAGGTCGGAAGCATGCGCGGGATCGAGGCAGCCGTCGGCAGGCAGGCCCCACACTGCGTCACCGACCGCGATGTTGGCGCGGCTGGAGACGCTGACGACGGCGGCGCCACGCAGATCGGGAAGCTCGCCCTCCACCGTGACCGCCCGTCGGGCGCCGGCCAGCTGGTCGGTCGACGTGGGCTGCGGTTCGGAGGGACGGCGGCGCAGTGCTGCCACGCGGCCGACGGCCTCGACGAGGCGAGCCTCCGGCAAACGGCCCGACCTGACGGCCGCCACGACGGCATGTTGGACCTGCCGTACCAGGGCCACGTCCTTGTCCGCGCCGAGGCACAGGAGGTCGGCGCCGGCGACGAGAGAGAGCACCGCCGCTTCGGGGATGCCCCGTCCGCGGCTGGCGCCGGCCATGTCGAGAGCGTCGGTGACGATGGCCCCGGCGAAGCCCAACCGATCGCGTAGCAGAGCCAGGATCCGCGGGCTCAGGGTGGCCGGGAGCTCCGCGTCGAATGCCGGCACGAGGAGGTGGGACGTCATCACCGCGGCCACGCCGGCATCGACTGCCGCGGCGAACGGCACGAGCTCGCGCTCGGCCAGGAGGTCGAGGCGTGCCTCCACCGTCGGCAAGGCGAGGTGACTGTCGAGGACGGTGTCGCCATGGCCCGGGAAGTGCTTGACGCACGCGGCGACTCCGGTCTCCTGAAGTCCCAGGAGCCACGCCACCACGTGGTCGGCTGCGCGGCGGGGCTCGGCCCCGAAGGAGCGGGTGCCGATGACGGGGTTGTCGGCATTGCTGTTGACGTCGGCCACCGGCGCGAGGTCGAGGTCGACGCCGGCGGCCACCAGCTCATTGCCGACCAGCCGGCCGGTGTCACGGGTGAGGTCGAGGTCGTCGGCGGCCCCGAGGGCAGCGGGGCCGAGGACCGGGCTGCCGCTGCCCGCGTGCAGGCGGGTGACGTCGCCGCCCTCCTCGTCGATCGCCACCACCGCCTGAGGGCAGGCGTCGTGCACCGCCGCCGTGAGCCGTGCAACGGCTTCGTGTCCTCCAGCGGTGTTGGAGCCGAAGAGGCAGACTCCGCCGACGCCGTCGGCCAGCAGGTCGGCGACCTCGGGCGCGAGCGTCGTACCGGGGAAGGCCGGCAGCTGCACACCCAGCGCGAGCCGCTCGAGGGAATGCGACATCGACTGGGTCATCCCTTCACCGCCCCAGCGGTCAGGCCCGCGACCATCCGCCCCTGGACGACGAGGAAGAACAACACCACGGGAACGGCGATCAGTGTCGATCCGGCCATGATGGCTCCCCAGTCGGTGCCACGGTTGACCTCGGTGAAGGTGGTCAGCCAGACGGGCAGGGTCTGCCGGTCCTCGCGGCTCATCACGACGACGGCCAGGGTGAACTCGTTCCACGCCTGGATGAACCCGAAGACACCGGTCGCGACGAGCCCGGGTGCGAGGAGCGGGAAGGTGATCCGCCGGAAGGCCTGGAAGCGCGAACAGCCGTCGATCATGGCGGCTTCCTCCAGCTCGTAGGGCACGCCGGCGACGAAGCCGCGCAGCGTCCACACGGTGAAAGGCAGGACCGACGCGACGTAGACGATCGTCAGGCCGGCGACCGTGTTGAGCAGCTGCAGCCCGTCGAGCATCTTGTACTGGGAGATGAACAGCCCCTCGGCCGGGATCATCTGGATGAGCAGCAGCGCGACGATGAAGCTGTAGCGACCGCGGAACCGGAAGCGGGTGACGGCGACGGCGGCCAGGAACGCGAAGACGAGGGCGAACACGATGGTGGCGAGCGTGACGGACAGGCTCATGGTGAGCGCGTTCAGGAAGCGGTCGCCCTCGAAGACGCGGCGGTAGTTGTCGAGGGTGCCCCCGAACGGCGTCCAGGTCGGGTCGGGCGAGCGGATCTCGCGCAGCGGCAGCATGGAGGTGTTGACCATCCAGTAGACCGGGAAGACGCAGACCGCGAGGACCAGCAGTCCGGTGAGGTCGGCGGCGACCCGGACGCCGCGGCGCGGCGCGCGGCTCATGACGACGGCCTCCTGTCGGAGCATGACGCGCACGTACGGCGCGGTGAGGACGACTGTCAGGAGGAGCATGAAGATGGCCACGGCGGCAGCGGTGCCGAAGTCTCCGCCGCCGATGCCGAGCCGGTAGATGTAGGTGCCGAGCAGGTTGGTGTCGCGGGTGGTGCCACCGGCCTGCTGGAGCACATAGATCTGGGTGAAGACGCGCAGGTCCCAGATCACCTGGAGCAACGCGACCACCAACAGCACCGGGCGTACCGACGGCAGGATCACCGCACGGAGTCGTTGCCATGCGCCGGCACCGTCGATCTCCGCCGCCTCCAGCAGCTCGCCGGGGACCTGGGTCAGGGCGGCGTACATGGTGAAGGCCACGAACGGCACGCTCATCCAGACCACGATCACCGTGGCGACCAGGAAGAACGACACCGGCTCGAGAAGCCAGGAGTGACCCTGGTAGCTGGCCGCCGAGGCGGGTGAGCAACCAGTTGATGACGCCGTACTGGGTGTCGAAGAGCCACTGCCACACGGTGAGCGCCGCGACGACCGGCATCGCCCAGGCCAGCAGCATCGCGCTCTGCACGAGCAGGCGAACGGGCTTCGACATCTGGCGCATCAGCAGCGCGACCGCCACGCCGATGACCATGGTGATGACGGCGTTGGCCAGGCAGAAGGCGACCGACCGGGCCACGACATTCCACAGATATGGGTCTGCGACGAGCTCGCGGTAGTTCTGCAGCCCGACCCACTCGGCCGGCTGGCCGAACTGCTGGGCCAGCCCGAACTCCTGGAACGAGAGCACCACCTGGCGTACGAGTGGGTACCCGAGCGCGACCACGAGAGCGAGCACGGTCGGCAGCATCAGGCCCTGCGGGAGCAGCGAGCGGCGGGCCGTCTGGGACGCCACGCCTGGTTGGCGGCGCTGCGCGCGGGACAGGGGGCGAGACGGGGTCACCACGGGCACGTCAGTCTCCTCTCGAGGTGGGTCGGAACGGGGGCTCCAGGGTGCCCGAACCCGGGCGGGTTGGGCAGGGCACGGCCGGGGCGGCGGATGCGTGGCCGCCCCGGCCGTGGGAGTGGTGCGTGTGTCCCTAGTTCAGCTGTTCGGCGATGGCCTCGTCGGCCGCGGCCGCGAGCTCCGCGACGTCGCCGCCCTTGGCGATGTCGACGAACAGGTCCTCCAGGACGCGGGAGCCCTCGACCGAGGCCCAGCCCGCGGCAGCGGGGGTGAGCTTGGCGTTGGACGCCGCCGCGATGGCGGCCTGCCCGAACTCGTCGTCACCGAGCAGGCTGCTCAGCGACTCCTTCGCCGGGGTCAGCCCGGCCGTGCCCCAGGATCGTCTGGTAGTCGTCGCTGAGCATCAGCGCGACGGCCTTCTTGGCGAGATCCTGGTTGGCCGACTTGGCCGAGATCGCGATGTCGGACCCGCCGAGCAGCACCGGCGCCGGTGCGCCGTCGTTGCCCGGGAGGGCGAAGACGCCGACGTTCTTCATCATCTCGGGGCAGCCGGCCTCGGGGTCCTCGATCAGACCGCGCACCCAGCCCGGTGTCGACATCATCCCGGTCTCACCGGCGCAGAAGGGCGTCCACGGGTCGGCCTCGTTGCCGTCCTTGGGAGCCCCTGAGGCCTGCTCGAAGCAGCGTCTGGACGGTCTGGAGACCCTCGATCGACGCGGGATCGGACAGGTTGCCCTTCCACCCGTCACCGTCGGGGACCGCGAGGTCACCGCCCGCGGACCAGATGAACGCCGCGCCGTTGCGCCAGTCCTGGCCCGGGAACCAGAAGCCCGAGAAGTTGGCCGGCTTGGGGTTGGCCGCTTCAAGCGCGATCGGCGGCGTCGACGAACTCGTCCATCGTGGTCGGCACCTCGATGCCGGCCTTCTGGAAGAGGTCCTTGCGGTAGAAGATGTACTTCGACCCTGCGTAGTAGGGCACGGCGTAGGTCTTGCCGTCGACGGTCGCGCCGTCCACGAAGCCGGGAAGCAGGTCGTCGCCGCCCCAGTCCGCGAGGTCCGAGGTCACGTCGGAGAAGGCGCCGGCCGTGGTGAACGTCGGAGCCTGGGTGTTGCCCACCTCGACCACGTCCGGGGTCTCGGACTCGCTGGACAGGGACGTGGTCAGCTTCTCGACCAGGCCCTCCCACTGCTGCTCCTCGATCGTCAGCGTCGAGCCGGGGTTCTGGTCCTCGAACGTCGTCTTGAGCCAGTCCCGCGCCTCTTGCGGTGTGTCTGTCCCGTTGAGCCAGACGCGGATGTCGGCGGTGGCCGCACCGCCGCCGCCGTCGCCGTCCGAGTCGCTCCCGTCGTTGCCGCACGCGCTCAGGGCCAACATGGCCATGACGGCGACCGCGAGTGTCTTGTTGATGCGCACCGCAGTGTTCCTCTCTGTGTTGCCTTGGGATCTCCGGTCCGGTCGCGGCCGCGGGTGCGACCGGACCGTGATGTGACGGGCCACCCGAACGGTCCGCACGAATGTGGTGCTGGGGTCCTCACGACACGCCCAGCTCTCCGGCGAGGACCAGGACGGCGGCGCCGACCAGCACCCCGTCCTCGCCCAGGGTCGAGGTCCGCACGATCAGGCCCTCGCTGCTCACGGGCATGGTCCGCGCCCGGATCACGCGGTCGGTGGCCTCTCGCAGCGGGCCGTCGAGCAGGTCGGCGGGACCGCTCAGCACCAGCTCCTGGAGGTTGAGGGTGCCGACGACGGGCGCGAGCACGGCGCCGAGCTGCTCGCCGATGCTCGCCGAGCGTGGCCTCGGGGTCGCCCTCTGCCAGCCGGCGGCGCAGGTGCGGCACCGCCAGCAGGGTCTCGAGGCAGCCGCGTCGCGAGCAGGCGCAGCGCTCGCCGTCGGGGTCGACGACCACGTGGCCGATCTCACCGGCGGCCGCGCGGTTGCCGTGCAGCAGGGTGCCCTCGAGCACGAGGCCGGCACCGACACCCGTGCCCACGCGGATCACCATCAGCCCGCCGTCGCCGGTGTCGCCGAAGGTGTGCTCGCCGAGCACCGCAGCGTTGGCGTCGTTGGCGACGAAGACCGGCAGCCCGAGGGCGTCGCGCAGTCCTGCCGCCAGCGGCACGTCCGCCCAGCCGAGGTTGGGAGCGGCGATGACGGTGCCTTCGGCGTCCACGACGCCGGGGCTGCCCACGCCGATCCCGAGCACCGGCCGGTCCGCCAGGCCGATCAGCTCGGTGGCCAGCCGATGCACGACGCGCCACGGCGTCGTCGCCCTTGAGCCCGGCCAGGGTCAGCTCGCGGCGGGCCTTGACCTCGCCGGCCAGGTTGATGACGGCCCCGGTCATCGTGTCGTCGACCGACAGGTCGAGCGCGACGATGTGCGCGGAGTCGGCGGCCAGTCCGACCAGGATCGGCGGCTTGCCGACCCGACTCCCGGCGGGGGCGCCGAGCTCCTCGACCAGTCCTTCGGCGATGAGCTCGCCGACGAGGTCGGAGACCGTCACCCGGGTCAGTCCGGTGGTCCGGGCCAGGTCGGCGCGGCTCGCCGGACCGTCGCCGAACAGGTGCTGGAGCAGCAGCGCACGGTGGTGACGGCGGGTGTCCTCCTGGAGCCGCTTGCCCGCGGGGGCGAAGCGGGCGTCCGGTGGGAGCGATCGTCGTCACGTTTGTTAGTACAGCGTACTTACTTATTCCTCGTCAAGACCCTCTCCTCTCATCGGGATTGGCGGTGCCCGGTCCGGCGCGAGCACTGGCCTCGAGGTCGGCCTGCTGTCCGAGCCAGCGCGGCCCGGCGACCATCACCCGACACGGTCACGGTCCGCGCCCGCCGTCGAGCAGTCGAGCAACCGGGCGCTCCGTTGAGCTGAGCGACCGTCCGCGGCCGCGGCACAGCCAGGCTCTCCCCGGGCCGCCGCGGTCGCGCCGGCCAGCGCGGCCAGGTCGGCGGCCGCCTGGGCGCGGCGGTGGTCGACCACCAGCGCCGCCGACGACGCCGAGTGCGGCGCCGACCAGCAGCAGGACGCCCGCCATGCGCGAGGGCGAGCAGCGTGGCCGCACCCGCGCTCGTCGGCGCCGCGCCGGCTCACGGTGGCACGTCCTCGCGGCGGCGACACGGCCTCGGCCGTCAGCTCGACCGACGGGCAGCACCTCGAGCAGCCCGCCGACGCCGTCGACCTCCACCGTGCCCGAGACGACGACGCGGTCGCCGATCGGTCGTCACCGTCAGCTCGGCACCCGCCGGGGCGACCTGCCGACCGCGGTCGAGGGCGGCCTGCGGCGTCCTCGCCCCGGGCCGACCGCCCGCGCCGTCTCGCGGGTGGCGTCGACCATCCGCACCTGGGCGGTGCCGAGCGTCAGCAGCCAGACCAGGCCGAGAGTGAGCGCGAGCAGCAGCGGCATCGCCATCGCCAGCTCGGCGGTCACCGCGCCGCGCTCGCCGGCGCCGTGCCGCTCGGCTCACCCGATGCCCAGCAGCGCGAGCACGTGGTCGAACAGCGTCTTGAGCAGCTTGTCGCCGAACCCGCCGCTGAGCAGCTTGTAGAGCAGGCCGGCCAGGCCGGCGCCGGCGGCGGTGCCGACGGCGTACTCGGCGGTGGTGATGCCGCGCTCGTCGGCACGGGCTCTTGATCGTCATGTGGTGCCTCCTCTCGTCGGGACGCCCGATGCGCCCCGACCATCCCCAGGATCGGCCGGACCGCCGACCTTCGCGACGCCGCTCGTCGCGGACCTGGGGACGAGGCCCGTCCGGGGCGCGAGCGTGTGGACGACAGAGCGGGCCCGGCTGCGAGCGCACGTCAGCCGGCCAGCTCGCGTCGACCAGGCCGGCCACCACGGGAACGATGCCGAGCAGCAGGAAGGACGGGCAGCAGGCACAGCCCCAGGGGCACGGCCGCCTGGACGCCGACCCGGCGGGCGGCGTCCTCGATCTCGGCGCGAGCCCGGGCGGCCAGCTCGACGCCGAGCCGGTCGAGCGCGTCGGCGACGGGCTCGCCGGTGCGGGCGGACCGCGCGAGGGTGCGGCCGAGCGGGGCGAGGGCGGCGTCGGCCTCGAGGGAGCGCCACACCTCGACCGGGTCGACGCCGAGCGCGATCCGCGGCGGCAGCGCGGCCAGCGACGTCGGCGGCCGGGCCCGGGCAGCGCGAGCGCAGACCAGCGGCGAGCGCGTCGGCCGGCGGCAGCCCGCCTCGGACCGCGGCGGCGAGCAGCCCGACGAGGTGCGGCAGCTCTGCCCGCACCCGGCACCGGCGGCGGCGCTGGGCCGGCGTCTCGGCCCGGCCGAGCACCGACCCAGCACGACGGCTGCGGCCACGACTCCGACGACCAGGCCCGCGGCGCCCCGAGACGAACGCCCAGCCGCCCGACGCCGGCCAGCAACGCCCAGAGCCACGCGCGCGGAGCCCGCTCGTGCCGCGTCGGAGGCGCCGAGGTCGGCAGGCGCGGCCGGACGTGGCGCGCCGTACGACCGGCCGGCACGGCGAGCCAGCACGGCGGCCGCAGCCAGCGCCGGCGAGCAGCGACGCGCTCACCGGCCGACGCCGGCGGCGATGCGCTCGATCCACGCCGAGCCCGGCGAGGCCAGCGCCGAGCCCGCCGGCCAGGCAGGCGACGCCGAGCGGCGTGCCGAGCAGGAAGCCCGACCGGGTCGCCGCCGGAGCCCGCAGCCGATCAGCCAGCGCCACCACCGGCAGGGCGGCCACCAGGCGGGCGGTCGCCCGCGCCGACGCGAGCTCGCCGCGCACGACGCGGTCGGTGGCGCGAGCCTCGCGCAGCGCTTGCGCGACCCTGGCCGAGCGCGTCGGCCAGGCCGTGGCCCGTGCGGTGGGAGACCTGCCAGGCCGCGGCCACCAGCGCGCAGCCCGTCGGCGCCCGGCGCGGCGCCGGCGCGCCGCAGGGCCGCGGGCACGTCGCCGCCGAAGGCATGGCGTCTGCGCCACCGGCGCGAGCGCCGGCCAGGCCTCGGCGGCCGCGGCGCCAGGGCCGCGCCGGCGGCTGGCCGGCGGCCAGCTCGGACGCGAGCAGGTCGCAGCACTCCAGCACCCGCTGCCGGGTCTCGTCGGCCGCGCGGGCCAGCGACGCGCTGGCGCCACAGCCGGTGCGCGCCCCACGCGGTCCCGGCGAGCACCACGGCGAGCGCGGACGGGCGTCGGGCTCCGCGGACCAGGCACCGGCCAGCGACCAGCGCCACGCAGCCGCCGAGCGGCACGACGCACGCGCCGGCGACGGCGCCGCCGGTCGACCTGGAGCGGCGCGCGGCGGACGCACGCACGACCCAGGCCGCCGGCGGCCGCCAGCAGCGCGGCGGTCACGGGTCGTCCAGCAGCCGCGCGAGCCGATCGGCGCCGGGGCCGTGGCGGGCTCCGCCGTCGTCGTCGAACGTGACCGCCGACGCCATCGTCACCAGCCCGTCGGCGCCGCGCTCGGGCACGCCGACCTCGCGCAGCCGGCGGCGGCCGGATCGCGTCGACGCCGAGGTGCAGCACCACGTCGACGGCGGCGGCGAACTGGCTGTGCGCGGCCGTCCCGGCCCAGACCCGCCGCCAGCGCCAGCGCCTCGACGCGGGCCGGCACGTCGGCCGCGGAGTTGGCGTGGAGGGTGCCGCACCCGCCTTCGTGACCGGTGTTGAGCGCCGCCAGCAGGTCGACCACCTCGCCGCCGCGCACCTCGCCCACGACCAGCCGGTCGGGACGCATCCGCAGCGCCTGGCGGACCAGGGTGCGCACGGTGACCTCGCCGGCGCCCTCGAGGTTGGGCGGCCGGGCCTCGAGCCAGACGCAGTGGGGATGGTCGGGCCGCAGCTCGTGGGAGTCCTCGACCAGCACGAGCCGCTCGCGCGGGATCGGCCAGCGACAGCAGCGCGGCCAGCAGCGTGGTCTTGCCCGAGCCCGTGCCGCCGCTGACGACGAACGCCGCCCGCCGGCGGACGACGGCTCGCAGCAGCCGCTCGGCGGCCGGCGTGAGCATGCCGCGCCGCGACCAGCTCGGCCAGGGTGAAGCCGCGCGCCCGCGGCACCCGCAGGGAGATCAGCGTGCCGGGCCGGGCGATGGGCGCCAGCAGGGCGTGGCAGCGGGTGCCGTCGGCCGAGCCGCACGTCGACGAACGGGCTGGCGTCGTCGAGGCGCCGGCCGCCGAGGGCGGCCAGCCGCTGCGCCAGGCGGCGTACGGCGGCCTCGTCGGCGAACCGGACCTCGGCTGGCCGCAGCCCGTCGCCGGTGTCGACGTAGACGCCGTCGGTGCCGTTGACCACCACGTCGGTGACGCCCGGCAGCCGGAGCAGCGGCTCGAGCGGCCCGGCGCCGAGGACGTCGCGGCGCAGCGCCTCGTGGACGGCCAGCACCGTGGCGTCGCCGACCGGGCGCCCGGAGGCCCGCAGCGCCTCGGCGACCCGGTGGGCGGTCAGCGCGCCCGGCGGTCGGCCAGCCGCTCGCGGACCTCGTCGACGACCGCGACGCCAGCTCGCGTCGGGCGCGTCGACGCCGCTCGGCCGTCATGCCGCGCGGCGCAGCGGGGCCAGGTCGGCGAGCACGCCCAGCGCGGTGCGGCCGAGCGGCCCGCGCGGCGAGCGCACCGGCCCGAGGCCGAGGTCGATGGCCTCCTCGAGCCCGCGCTGGTCGGGCATCTGCGCGGCCACCGGCGACCGCGGTCAGCCGGGCCACGGCATCGGCGCTCGACCCGTCGCCGCGCAGCACCAGCCGCAGCGGCGACCGGGTCGCGGAACCGCGCGCACAGCCGGACCGCCGAGGCCAGCCCCGCCACGGTCGGCACGGTCAGCACGAACACCCGGTCGCAGCGCGCGACCAGCTCCTCGACCAGCGGGTCGACGGTCCGCGGCAGGTCGATCACCACCGTCTCGTGGCCGCGCTGGGCGGCCGCGACGGCGTTGCGCACGGCGAACGCCTGGAGGCTGCCCTGCGGGCCGGGGTACCAGGTCAGCACGCCGAGCCCGTCGCGCCGCGGCAGGGCCTCGCGCAGCGAGCGGCCGCTGAACCGGCCCGGTCGTCTGGCACAGCGCGTCCCAGCGGATGCCGTCGTGGCCGTCGAGCCCGAGCACCCGGTCGACCCCCGGCCCCAGCGGGTCGGCGTCGATGACGACCGCCGGCGCCGGTGCGCGCGGCCATCTGGCCGAGAGCGCAGGCGAACGTCGACGCGCCCGCGCCGCCGGAGCCGCCGATCACGCCCGATGGTCAGCGAGCCGTGCGGCACGCTGTCGCCGACGTCGGCCATCAGCTCGGTCACCCAGCCCGCCGAGCGCGGCAGCTCGGCGACGTTCTCGGCGCCGAGCGCCAGGGCCGTGCGGAACACGTCGTCGGGCACCCCGCCGCAGCCGACGACGTGCACGCCGGCCCGGCGCGGCGGGCCGAGCCGGGCCAGCGCCTTGGCCAGGTCGACGCCGACGAGGACCAGCGGCGCCGCGCCCCAGGCGCTCAGGGCGCCGCGTCTCGTCGCGCGCGAGCGCCGGGCGTCACGCCGGCGGCGGCGGCCAGCCGCTGCAGCTCGTCGAGCAGGGTCGGGTCGTCGGTCACGAAGAGAGGAGCGTCCATGCCATCGACGCTTCCCGTCGGCCGCCGACGCTGCTCACCTGCGACGTCGCGACCTGTGGAGATCGCGCTGCGCGGAGCGGGCTTGTGGACGACAAGCGGGCACCGGGGTCCCGGATCCGCGCGCCGCGCCCACCTACGATGACGCGCATGCCCGCGAGAGCAGGCCGGCCGGCCGACCGCGGCCTTCTTCGACCTCGACAAGACGATCATCGCCAGGTCGAGCTCGCTCGCGTTCAGCAAGCCGTTCCAGGCCGGCGGGCTGATCTCGCGGCGGGCGATGCTGCGGTCGGCGTACGCGCAGTTCGTCTACCTCGTCGGCGGCGCCGACCACGACCAGATGGAGAAGATGCGGCAGTTCATGTCGCAGCTGACGGCCGGCTGGGACGTCGCCACCGTGCGCGAGATCGTCGCCGACACCCTGCACCACATCGTCGACCCGATCGTCTACGACGAGGCGGTGTCGCTCATCGAGGAGCACCGGCGCGCTGGGCCGCGACGTCGTCGATCGTGTCGACCTCGCGGGGCCGAGGTCGTCGAGCCGATCGGCGCGATGCTCGGCGCCGACGAGGTGATCGCCACCCAGCTCGAGATCGTCGACGGCAAGTACACCGGCGACATCGAGTACTACGCCTACGCCGAGGAGAAGGCCCGCGCGATCCGCGCGCTGGCCGAGGAGCGCGGCTACGACCTCGAGCGGCAGCTTCGCCTACAGCGACTCCGTCACCGACGTGCCCATGCTCGAGGCGGTCGGCCACCCGCACGCCGTCAACCCCGACAAGGAGCTGCGCCGGATCGCGGCCGACCGGGGCTGGCCGATCCTGGTCTTCACCCGGCCGGTCACCCTGCGCAGCCGGCTGCCACCGGCCCGCTCCGCCCTCGCCGCGCTCGCCCTCGGCGGCGTCGGCGCGGTCGGCTGGGTGCTGTGGTCCAGCGTCCGGCGACGCCGGCTCGAGCGCCTGACCTGCACGTGACATGCGTCGACGCCCACCAAACCCGGGAAAGTCAAGCTTGTGGGCCTCTCGCGACCGGCGTAGAACAGGGTGAGGACAGCAACTGAAGACCAGCACGCGGACCGGGTACCCACGCGGCGACCTACCCTTCCTACAGGGCGCTAGCCACCGGGATCCTCCCGAGGCAGCAGTTGAGTGTGCACGCCTGGTAGCCATCGGTCCGCGTGTCAGTGGCGGCACTCGCGAGACGGTGCCGTCGATGTCGGGCATCGACCGCTCGCATCGTCGCCGGGCCGCAGGCTCCTACTGGCTCGCTGCGCTCGCCTCGTGCAGGCCAGACCGGCCGTCAGCGTCGGACGAGCGGGCTGGCCTCGGCGCCGGCGGCGGCGGCCTCGGCGGCGTACCGCAGCCAGGCGTGGACGCCGGCCGGGCCGCCGTCGCGGTAGGCCCGCAGGTTCGACTCGTACGCCGCCCGCAGCGCCAGGTGCCCGGCCTCCGGCACCAGCACCGAACGCTCGTCGACGCCGCGCGTGACCCAGACCAGCCGCTCGGCCGCCCGGGCCACGATGCCGTTGTGGGAGGGGAACGGCGCGGCCGTCGCCAGGTCGGCGTGCACGACGGCGGCCACCAGCAACGCCGGCGCCGACGTCGACGCCGACGCAGCCGGCCGAGCGCCTGGAGCCGGGCCAGCGACTCGGCGTCGCGGGGCCGCCCGAGTCCTCCGCCGCCCGACGCCAGCGCGTGCAGCCGCGCGAAGCGCCTGCAGCGGGCGCGGTCCGCAGCGTCGGCACCAACGACAGCAGGTGCGCCGACACCCGGACGGCGTCGGCCGCCACCTCGTCGCCGAGACCCGCGCGCACGTCGTCCAGGGTGGACGCCGACCCCTCCAGCACCGCCGACGCGTGGGCGCCGAGCAGCAGCGCCTCGGCGGTCTGCTCGGCGACGTACGGCGCAGCCCGCGGTCACGCAGCAGCGCGTCGATCCCGTCGCGGGCCGCGGCGAACGCCGACGGCACGCCCTCGAGGCGCAGCAACGGCGCCAGCGGGTCGGTCACGCCCCAGTCTCCGGTGCGAGAGTCGGGTGCCCGCACGACGGCCCGAGCGACGTCCTCGGGACACCGCCACGGCGACGCAGGTGAGCGCAGGTAGGGTCGCCGGTGATGAACGACGGAGCCCGACGCACGCCGGACTGGGCGCACTCCTTCGGCGGCGTGGTCGACGCCTACGACCGCGCCCGGCCGACGTACCCCCGCGAGGCCGCCGCGTGGCTGGTGGGCCAGGACGCCGCCACCGTGCTCGAGCTCGGCGCCGGCACCGGCAAGCTCACCGCCCAGCTGGTCGGACCTCGGTCACGACGTGGTGGCGACCGACCCCGACCAGGCGATGCTCGACCGCTTGAGCCGCAACCTGCCCGACGTACGCACCCTCGAGGCGCACGCCGAGGAGCTGCCCGTCGGCGACCGGGCCGTCGACGTCGTCGTCGCCGCCCAGGCGTTCCACTGGTTCGACCTCGACCGTGCGCTGCCCGAGATCGCGCGGGTGCTCAAGCCCGGCGGCCGCATCGCGCCTGGTGTGGAACCAGCGCGACGAGTCGATCCCCTGGGTACGCCGCCTCGGCGCGATCATCGGCACCCAGGAGCAGCTCGACGAGCCCGCCGCAGGCACTCGCCGACAGCGGCCTGTTCGGCGACGTCGAGGAGGCGTCGTTCGCCCACTGGCAGCAGGTCGACCGCAAGAGCATCCAGGACCTCGTGCTGTCGCGGTCCAACGTCGCCGTCCTCGACGAGGAGGGACGGGCGGCCAAGCTGGCCGAGGTGCGTCGCCTTCTACGACGACTTCGGCCGCGGCATGGACGGCATGCAGCTGCCCTACGTCACCCGGTGCTTCCGGGCGGCCGTCGTCGACCGGCCCGACGACGGCGAGCCGGCGGACGAGGCCGGCGAGGCAGGCCGGCGAGGCACCTCCGACGGCACCGACACCGACATGCTGCTGATCGACTTCCGCTGATCGAACTACCTGGCGCCTCAGGCCCCGCCAGCCTCCCGCTCGGCGACCAGGATGGTCAGGTCGTCGTACGCGTCGGCGCCGGCTCGGAAGGCTCGTACGTCGTCGACCACCGCCCGCCGGACGTCGTCGGCACTCGCCCCCGCGAGCCCGGACAAGACGCCAAGGAGAAGGTCACGTTGAGGGTTGTCGCGCCGTGACCGAGCAGCGGGCCCTTGTTGCCTGACCACGACGCCGTTACGGTCCGCGCATGGCGACGGCGCTCGGGAGAGTGTTCCGGAGGTCCCACCTGGGGACCGAGGCCGACCGAGCCACGTTCCGCACCTTGCACGAGGCGTCGCTGGCGAGTCCCGCACTACGCGAGGGACTGACCGAGGCCAGCGCCGAGCGCAGCATCCGGCACCTGCGAGTGCTGCTCGGCGCCCCGGCGGTAGCCCTGAGCGACATCGAGCGGGTGCTCGCGTGGGACGGCCCGGGCACCCACCACAGCGAGCAGGTGGCCGCGCTCGCGCGCACGACCGAGTCGACCAAGATCGCCGGCCAGTCCGAGCTGGGCTGCCACCTGGTAAGCTGCCCCGTGCAGCAGGTGATCCTGAGCCCGCTCGTGGTCGACGAGCTAGTCGTCGGGCACCTCGTCGTCGGGCGCCGTACCCGACGGCGGGGCTGGTCCGCGCCACCGACGAGGTCGCGGCGTGGGTCTCCGGTCAGCTCGACCTGGCCGAGCTCGACGCGTCGCGACGCCGGTTGGTCGAGGCGGA
>CAWBOE010000019.1:0-31341 GCA_963790295.1 uncultured Actinomycetota bacterium | reverse complement strand
AGGTGGCCGCCCGTCCGGGCGCAGGTCCTCACCAGGAAGTCACGGATCTCGGCGGCCAGCTCGTCGAGCTCGGGCCCCGTCAAGCCTCGCAGGTCGCGAGGGGACGCAGATCTGCTCCAGGCGCACCGGACCACTGTAACGAGCGGCCCGCCGACACGAGGAACCGGAACAGACCTGCCTAGCGAGCCGCGGCCAGGTCCCGGTAGAGGTCGGAGGCCAGGAACGCAGGCATGATCACTGCCCGCGCTTGGTCAGCGGCAGGCCGGGCACCTACGCCGGGTCGACGAACACGATGCGGCGGCCCTCGTGGCAGACGATGTCGGCGTCGGTGAGGTCGGTGGAGGCGGCGTACGTGGTCATCCGGTCCATCGTGCCGTAGGCCGCGGTGTGGTCGACCTCGAAGACCTTCCAGAACCTCAGGCCGCCGGGCGGCACCACGATCTCGGTCTCCTCGGCCAGCTCGCGGTAGGCCGCAGGCTCGAACGTCCTCCCCCGGGTCGAGGTGACCGCCGACCAGCCCCCACCTCTCCGGGTCGATGGCCGGGTGCTCGTCGCGCTCCTGGAGCAGGATCCAGCCACGGCGGTCGACGAGCACCACCCCTGCGAAACGGTGACCCTCGGACACGCCGCCACCCTAGGTCGCTCCCTCAGAGCCGGGCGGTGAAGCGGCGGCCTCGGACCGCCTCCTCGACCAGCCCGACCGCACGTCGCAGCCCGACCAGCCGCGCCTGCTCGAGCTGCCAGGTCTGGACGGCCGCCTCGATCACGCCGAGGTCGGCGACGTCGCGCAGGTCGGCGCGGGTCTCGCTGAGCCCCCGCGCGGCGGCCGCCTGGCCGGCCTCGACGTGCATCAGCGCGAACCTCGCGAGCACCACGAGGTGGCGGCGCAGCCCGGGATAGCCGCGCCAGTCGGCCGGGCACAGGTCGAGCAGCCACTCGGCGGCCGACCGCTCCCATCCCGGCACCCCCGGCGGCCGCACCTCGCGCGGCCAGCCGGCCGGGGCGACGCCGTCGGTGCCGGGCGTGCGCGGCAGGCCGGCGCCCTTCTGCGCCGGCTCCGGAACGAACCCCCATGCCATCCGCTCAGTCTCGATCGAACACGTGTTCGAGTCAAGGCGGGTCTGGACCCGCTGCGCACGAGGAACAACCGCGCCGCCCCGGGCGTCGTACCGTCGATCATGACGCTCTCCGAGGTGTCCGGAACCCTGTCGCTCGACGTGATGCGAGAGTCCGTGCACGCTGACTGCCCGGTCAGCCTACCACGGCCGGCTCGACGCACCGCGCAGACTAGACCACGCTCGTCGTGCGACCGGCTTCGCGGAGCGCGAGAAGCTCGCGCCGAGCACCCCGAGACGTTCGCCGTACCCCTCGATGAGAAGCACATGAAGATGCAGTCGTCCTCGACCACCCGACAGGCGGTACCCGCGCGCTCGCGGCGCTGCGGCTCCACCGGTCCGCATTAGGCGGGGTACGGTTCCGCACCCCGGATAGCGTTCCCGCCATGGACATCCAGGGCCTGGGCTGGCGGACCGACCTCGCGCTGCTGGAGATCTCCGGCAGCGTGCTCGAGGACCGCGGCGACCACGTCGTGGTCACCACCCCCGACAACCCGACCTTCTGCTGGGGCAACTTCGTGCTGCTCGCCGGTCCCCCGACCGATGCGGCCGACGCCCGGCAGTGGCTCGGCGTCTTCGAGGCGTCGTTCCCGGCGGCGGAGCACCGGACGTTCGGCATCGACGGCACCAGCGGTACGGCGGCCGACGCGTCGGCGTTCGCCGCCCTGGATCTGGATGTCGACGTGTCCACGGTGATGACCGCGACGTCGGTCCACGAGCCGCCGCGTCCCAACCGCGAGGCGACGTACCGGCCGCTGGAGTCCGACGCCGACTGGGACCAGCAGGTCGAGCTGACGATGGCCGGCGAGTCGGTCGGCTACAGCCTCGAGTTCAGCGCGGGCCGGGCGCACCAGCACCGGTTGCTGGCGGAGGCCGGCCACGGGCAGTACTGGGGAGCGTTCGAGGACGGCCGGCTGCTGTCGTCGATGGGCCTGTTCCGGGCCTCGCCCGGGCTGGCCCGGTTCCAGACCGTGAAGACCCACCCCGACGCCCGCGGCCGCGGTCTCGCCGGCACCCTGGTGCACGAGATCAGCCGGTTCGGCTTCGCCGACCTCGATGCCGAGACCCTGGTGATGGTGGCCGACCCCGAGTACCTCGCGATCCGCGTCTACCGCAGCGTCGGGTTCGACGACACCGAGGTCCAGGTCGGCGTGGAGCGCAAGCCGACCGAGTAGCGTCCCTCAGGGTCGGACCCTGACGGTTTCTCGGGGTCGACTCAGGTCTCGGGTCAGGCGCCTACCCGAAGCGGTGGGGGGCTGCTGACCGACAGGCTTCGGGACATGATCACTGTCTCCCACCTGACCAAGACCTACGGCGGCTTCCGCGCCGTCGACGACGTCACCTTCACCGCGCAGCCCGGCCGGGTCACCGGCTTCCTGGGCCCCAACGGCGCCGGCAAGTCCACGACCATGCGGATCATGGTCGGGCTCACGCCCGCCTCCTCCGGCGAGGCCACCATCCTCGACCGCCACTACTCCGACCTGCCCAACCCCGGCCGCGAGGTCGGCGTCCTCCTGGACGCCTCCGCCCAGCACGCCGGCCGCACGGGCCGCGAGATCCTCACCGTCGCCCAGCGCACCATGCGGATGCCCAAGTGCCGCGTCGACGAGATGCTCGACGTGGTCAGCCTGACCGACGAGGAGGCGGGCCGTCGGGTCCGCGACTACTCCCTCGGCATGCGCCAGCGGCTCGGCATCGCGGCCGCCCTCCTCGGCGACCCCGAGGTGCTGATCCTCGACGAGCCGGCCAACGGCCTGGACCCGGCCGGCATCCGCTGGATGCGCGACCTGCTCCGCGGGTACGCCGACCAGGGCGGCACCGTGCTGCTCTCCAGCCACCTGCTGCACGAGATCGAGGTCATCGCCGACGACATCGTCGTCATCGGCCAGGGCCGCGTCGTGGCCCAGGGCACCAAGCACGAGCTGCTGGAGGCCGCGGGCACCTACGTCCGCGCCGCCGACCACGCCACGCCTGGCCGCGGCGCTGGTCGCCGCCGGTCACCCGGCCGAGCAGTCGCCAGCAGGGCCTGCGCACCGAGGCCACCACCGACGAGGTCGGGGCCGTCGCCCTGGCCGCCGGCATCGCCCTGCGCGAGCTGCGGCCCGCCGACGGCGCCGGTCTCGAGGAGATGTTCCTCGCCCTCACCGCCGACACCCAGCGCGACGACACCACCGAAAGGAGCAGCAGCATGAGCACCGCCACCCTCGCCCCGACCACCTCGGTCAGCGAGCCGGTCGCCCGCCGCGAGCGGGCGACGTACGAGCCGATCCCGATGCGCACCATCATGGGTGTCGAGCTGCGCAAGATGTTCAACACCCGGTCGGGCTTCTGGCTGATGGCCAGCATCGTGATCCTGGCGGTCATCGCCACCGGCGCGGTGATCCTGTTCGCGCCCGCCGACGAGCAGACCTACGGCAGCTTCGCGGCCGCCATCGGCATCCCGATGACCATCGTGCTGCCGATCATCGCCGCGCTCTCGATCACCAGCGAGTGGAGCCAGCGCACCGGCCTGACGACGTTCACCATGGTGCCGAGCCGCAGCCGCGTCGTGCTCGCCAAGCTGCTCGACACCGTGCTGATCGGCATCGCCTCGATCCTGGTCGCCCTCGCGGTCGGCGCGCTCGGCAACATCGTCGGCAGCAAGCTGGCCGGCGTCCCGACCACGTGGGACATGGACGTCAGCGACGTCCTCTACATCCTGGCCGGCAACGGGCTCGGCCTGCTGATGGGCTTCACCCTGGGCGTGCTGTTCCGCAACTCGGCGGCGGCCATCGTCGGCTACTTCGTCTACTCGATGGTGCTCCCGACGCTGTCGGCCCTGCTGGCCGGCGCCCAGGACTGGTACGCCGACGCGCAGCGCTGGGTGGACTTCCAGTTCAACCAGGCCGGCTCTGTTCGACGGCGGCTTCACCGCCAGGACTGGGCCCCGCTCGCCGTCACCGGCGCCGTCTGGCTGCTGCTCCCCCTGGCCTTCGGGCTCTGGCGGGTGCTGCGGTCCGAGGTCAAGTAGGACCCACAACTGAATACAGGGGACACAGGGAACAACGTCATACGAACTGGCTGCTAGGGCGACCAGTTCGTATGACGTTGGCCTGTGTCTGGGTAGGTTCCGGCCCATGGATCTGCACGAGGAGGTCGTGGAGCTCACCCGCGACCTCGTCCGGCTCGACACCAGCAACCCCTGGGCGTCTACCCCGGCAACGAGACGCTGGTCGCCCGGCACCTGGCCGACTACCTCGGCGAGGCCGGCGTCGAGTGCGAGCTGGTGGCGCGCGAGGGGCAGGACCACCGCGCCAACCTGGTGGCCCGGCTGCCCGGCACCGACAGCGGTCGGCGCCCAGCCTGGCGTTCGTGGGCCACACCGACGTGGTGCCCGTCGACGCGCGCGACTGGACCCACCCACCGTTCGAGGGCGTCCTCGACCGACGACGGCTACCTCTGGGGCCGCGGCGCGCTCGACATGAAGGGCGAGGTCGCGGCCCGTGCTGTCGCGCTCAAGGAGCTCGTCAGGTCGGGCTGGCGGCCACGGGGTGACCTGTGGTTCCTCGCCGTCGCCGACGAGGAGGACGGCATGGCCGACGTCGGCATGCGCTGGCTCCTCGAGCCCCGCCCCGACATCCGGCCCGACCTGAGCATCAACGAGGGCGGCGGCGAGCGGTTCGAGCTGACCGACGGCCGGCGCCTGGTCGGCGTCGGGATCGGCGAGAAGGGCACCTACCCCGCCCGCGTCACCGCCCTCGGCGAGGCCGGTCACGGCAGCACGCCCACGGTCGGCGACAACGCGGTCCCGCACCTCGGCGAGGTGCTGGCCCGCGTCGGCCGCGGTCTGCCGACGCCGGTCGGCCACCCGCTCGTCGACCAGATGCTGGCGGTGCTGCTGGGCGACGCCTACGCCCCCGGCGACGACCTCGCCGCCGCACTCGCGGCCGCCGGCGCCCTGCACCCCGAGCTCGAGCACCTGATGCCGGCGCTGGCCGGGCACCACGATGGCGCCGACCATGGTCGGCGCGTCCGACAAGCGCAACGTGATGCCCAGCAGGGCCTGGGTCGAGCTCGACTGCCGGATCCTGCCCGGCACGACCGAGGCCGACGTCGAGGCGGCCGTGCGCGACCGGCTGGCGCGGCGGGAGAGTCGCCTCGCCTACGACCTGTCGTGGCCCGAGCCGCTCATCCCCGGCAACGCCTCCCCGCCCGACGGGCCGGTGGTCCAGGCGATCCGCGAGTTGGTCGCCGACGAGGTCGCCGACGCCGAGCTGCTGCCCAGCCTCGGCACCGGGTTCACCGACTCGTCGTACCTCCGGGCCGCCGCGGGCACGGCGGCGTACGGCTTCTCGCCGTTCTTCACCACGCCGCTCGACGTGCTCGTCGCCGGCTACCACAACGCCGACGAGCGGGTGCACGTCGACGACCTGTTCGCCTCGGTGCGCTTCCACCTGCACCTGGCCAAGGCGCTGCTGGCATGAGGGCCCGCGACCTCGGCATCCTCATCGGCACCCTCGAGCCCGGCCAGCACGACGCGATCACCGACGTCCCCGGCGTACGCGTCGGCCACGCCACGGTGGTCGAGGGCGACGACGTGCGCACCGGCGTGACGGTCGTCGTCCCCCACGACGGCAACGTGTGGAGCGACCCGGTCTACGCGGCGTACCACCGCCTCAACGGCAACGGCGAGATGACCGGCCTGCCCTGGCTGGAGGAGGTCGGCCTGCTCCACTCCCCCGTCGCCATCACCAACACCCACAGCGTCGGCGTCGTGCGCGACGCGCTGGTCGCGCTCGAGGTCGAGGAGCTGCCCGACGGCGTCGAGGCCTGGGCGCTGCCGGTCGTCGCCGAGACCTGGGACGGCACGCTCAACGACGTCGACGGCTTCCACGTGACCGCCGAGCACGCCAAGGCGGCCTACGCGCCGCCGCCTCCGGGCCCGGTCGAGGAGGGCTCGGTCGGCGGCGGCACCGGGATGATCTGCCACGACTTCAAGGGCGGCATCGGCACGGCGTCGCGCGCGGGCCGAGTGACGCACCGTCGGCGTCCTCGTGCAGGCCAACCACGGCCGCCGCGAGCGGTTCGGCGTCAACGGCGTGCCTGTCGGGCTGGAGGTCGGGCTCGGACGTCGTGCCCGGCACGACGGACGACCCGCTGCCGCCGGGCAGCGGCTCGATCATCGGCGTGGTGGCGACCGACGCGCCGTTGCTGCCGCTGCAGTGCCGCCGGCTCGCGCTAGCGGGCGACGTTCGGCGTCGCTCGCACGGGCGGGGTCGGCGAGAACTCCAGCGGCGACCTCTTCATCGCCTTCGCGACCGGCAACCGCGGCATGGCCCGGCTCGACGCCGACGCCCCGGTGGTCGCAGACGTGCGCACGCTGGCGAACGAGGCGATGAACCCGCTCTTCGACGCGGTCGTCGAGGCCACCGAGGAGGCGATCCTCAACGCGATGCTCGCCGCGCCGACGATGACCGCGCGCGGCCGCACCGCCCACGCCCTCCCGCACGACCTGCTGCTCGCGGCACTGGCGAAGTACGGGCGCCCCGCCCCGGCTACTCGCCCGTGAGCATGCGCCGGGGGTTGTCGACCAGCAGCCCGCGGATGTCGGCTCGTCGAAGCCGGCGTCCTTGAGCCGGTCGGCGAAGGCCGTGACGACGTAGGCGTAGCCGGACCCGCCCATCGCCACGTAGTCGCTGCGCAGGCAGACGTCCTGGCTGAGCAGCACCCGGTCGAGGAAGCCGTGGTCGGCCAGGCTGCGCAGCCAGTCCAGGCGCTGCGGGGTGTCCCACTCGTGCACGCCCTGCACGGTGTCGAACTGCACCCAGGCGCCGCGCCGCGCGAGCGCGAGGTGGTAGTCGTGGTCCGGGACCATGTCGCAGTGGCCGATCACCACGCGGGCCGGGTCGACGCCCTCCTCCGTCAGCAGGTCGAGCTGGGCGTTGCCGACCGGCCAGCGGGCGGCGTGGGTGGTGATGGTCAGGCCGGTACGCCGGTGGGCGCGGGCCGCCGCCCGGAACGACCGCTCCTCCACGGCCGTGATCACCCGGTCGCAGCCGATCTCGCCGATGATCCCGGCGCGCACCCCGTCGGTGCCCTCCTCGATGTCACGCACGATCAGGTCGGCCACCGCGTCGGTGCGACAGCTCGTCGAGCTCGGGCGGGAAGTAGGCGCGGCGGTAGTAGCCGGCGCCCCCGCACGATCTGCAGCCCCGTGGCCTCGGCCATCGCCCGGAGGCCCGCAGGGTCGCCGCTCAGGCCGCCGCTGGTGACGTCGACGAGCGTGCGGCCGCCGGCGTCGACGTACCTCCGCAGCTCGGCCTCGGCGAGCGCGGGGTCGTTGAGCAGACCGTTGCCGCGGTACTCACGGGTCAGGTCGAGGAAGACGTGCTCGTGCGGCAGGGTCACGCCCAGGTCGTCGGCCGCCACCGGGCCGGTCACGGTCATCACGCTCATGGGCAGCATCCTGCAACAATCCGGCCGTGGGGGGCGGGCAGAGGACGACAGGCCGAGGTCCGGATCGTCATGTCCGACGGGGTCGCGCTGGCCGCGACCCTCTACCTGCCGGACGCCGGCGCCGAGCCGCAGCCGTGCCTCTCGAGGCGCTGCCCTACCGCAAGGACGACCTGACGTCGTCGTACGCCGCGTCGTACGAGCGGCTGCGCGACAGGCACGGGTACGCCGTGTGCCGGCTCGACCTGCGCGGCACCGGGTCGTCGGGCGGCGACGCGCTCGACGAGTACCCGCCCGCCGAGCAGCGCGACCTCGCCGAGGTGATGACCTGGCTGGCCGCGCAGGAGTGGTGCGACGGGCAGGTCGGGATGTGGGGCACGTCGTACTCCGGGTTCAACTCGCTGCAGATGGCCTGCGAGCGCCCGCCCGAGCTGAAGGCGATCTGCGCGATCTACGCCACCGACGACCGCTGGACCGACGACGTGCACTGGCGCGGCGGCGCGCTGCGGCTGGTCGACCTCGTCGACTACGACCACTACATGACGCCGATGTGCGTGCTGCCGCCGGTGCCCGCGGTCTGGGGCTGACGGACTGGGAGACGGAGTGGCACCGGCGGCTGGAGACCAACGAGCCGTGGGTGCTGACCTGGCTGCGCGAGACGCGGCACGGGCCCTACTGGGACCACGGGTCGGTGCGGCTCGGCGGCACGACCGCGGGCTACGACCGGATCGAGGTGCCGACGATGCTCGTGGCCGGCTGGGCCGACGGCTACCGCAACAACACCTTCCGCACCGTCGAGCAGCTGGCGGCGCAGGGGACGCCGCACCGGCTGCTCGCCGGTCCGTGGGCGCACGCCGACGCCACGACCGCGATGCCCGGGCCGCGGATCGACTTCGACGCCGAGCTGGCCGGGTGGTTCGACCACTGGCTGCGCGGGACCGGGTCACCCACGAGGACGGCTGCGACGTGTTCGTGCGCACCTCGACCCGGCCCGAGCCCGACCTCGACCTGCACGAGGGCTACTGGCTGCGGCTGCCGTCGGTCCCCCCAGCGCGCCGACCGTCGGCGCTGCCCGGCCCGCGCGAGCTCGCTGGTGTCACGCCGATGTCGGCACCGCCGCGTGGATCGACTGCGCCGGCCACCTGCCGTGGGGGCTGTCGGGCGACCAGCGGCTCGACGACGCCCGCTCGCTGACCTGGGACCTGGAGCCGCCAGCGGGACCGGTCGTCGGCCACCCGGTCGCACGGCTCCGCGTCTCCGCCGACCAGCCCGCCGCCTCGCTCTCGGTCAAGCTGTGCGACGTGTTCCCTGACGGCACGTCGGCCCTGGTCACCCGCGGCACGCTCGACCTCGCGTTCCGCGACGGTGTGCACGGGAAGCCGGCTCCGCTGGCGCCGGGCGAGGAGTACGACGTCGAGGTGGTCCTCGACGCCTGCGCCTACGAGTGGTCGCCCGGCCAGGTGCTCCGCGTCAGCGTGGCCGGCACGACTGGCCCAACACGGTCGCGCCGCCGGCACCGGTGACGCTCACCGTGCACGACGGCGACCGTCGAGCTGCCCGTGCTCGACCGGCGAGCACCCGGCGCCCGACGTTCGGCGCGGGCGCCGAGCACTCGACCGAGTCGGCCGAGGGCGTCGCCTGGGAGATCCACGACGACGTGCTCGCCCGGACCACGTCGGCCCGCACGGTGTCGGTGTCGGAGTACGACACGCCGTACGACGGCACGGCCCGCGAGGACTACCGCGGCGAGGTCAGCGTCGACCGACGCACCTTCGCCCAGCACGCGCACGCCGACACGACCTACGACCTGACCTGGCCGGGCATCGAGATCAAGGTCCGCTCGGTGATGGAGCTCGACATCGTCGACGGCCGCGTCGACGTCGCCATCGACACCTGGGCCTGGCGCGACGGCCAGGAGGTCTCGCACCGCACCTGGCGCGAGACCGAACTCCTCACTTGCGATGTAGAGGTCGAGGCGAATCGGTCTCTCGTGGATGGTGACGACCACTGGTGGGCGGTGGATCGGTAGGTGTGCCCGGTGGGCGTCGTGGTGTCGATCTGGTGGGTGCCCGAGGTGGGCGAAGGTCTGGCTCGCCAGCCCGGCGCTTGCTTGGCGTGGCTGCAGGCTTCGCAGAGCCCCTGGGCGTTGTCGGCGGTGGTCGCTCCGTCGTCGGCGTAGTCGATGGCGTGGTCGCGATGGCGGATCGGGGCATCGCACCAGGGAGTGCGGCAGGTCTGGTCGCGCAGCGCCACGAACCGACCCAGGCTGTTGCGGAAGAGCCGAGCCCGGGAGTCCATGGCCGTGAGCTCGCCGGTTTCGGGACGGGCGTAGAGACGCCTCAGCCAGATCTTCTCCTCGCGACTGCACGCGCCGGCCACGATCTCGCGGGCCAGCTCGGCAGGGATCGGACCGTAGCCCTGGACGTGGGCGGGCTCGTCACTGGTGCCGAGGAGGGCGTGGTCGGTCATCACGAGGCCAGCTCGACGACCGCCCCGGTGCTCGCCGGCGGTCGTCGTCGCCTGGGCACTCGATCTCCGACGGGCGTGTGCCAGCTTGTCGCCGCGGCGTCGCGCCCGCGGCGGCCGACAGGACGGACTCGACCAAGGTGTCGGCCATCACCTGCCCCTTGCTCCTCGGGTCGCCGGCCGCTCGGGCCGTGTCGGCGGCGCGGGTCAGGGCGGCGTAGGTCGCGACGCCCTCCTTGACCGGCACCAACGCGGTCAGCCAGGTCATCGCATCCGGAGCAGGGCGCAGCGTGATGTTGCGATCCGCCTCCGCGCGACGTCTCCGGGCGACGTAGGACTCGGGGTCGAGCCGGTAGGCCTCCTTCTGGCAGGCCATCGCCAGCTCGCGGTCGCCCATCCGCTCCAGCCTGCCGGGGTCGCCTGCCACCGCAGCGTCGACGGCGGCTCGGTCCTCCCTGGTCAGACAGGCGGTCTCGCGGGCGATCAGGGTGGCCTTCCACTCCGTGATCCGCCCGGCCCGCCAGGCCACCCAGGTGTGGGGCAGCTCGGTGGCGACGATCTTGGCCAGGCCGAGGTGGCGCTGACCGCGACGATGAGACTCGCGTCGGGCCAACGCCACCTGCGCGGCGACTCCGCGGCCCTGTCTGAGCCTCCGGCACACCCCGGCCTGCTGGTCGGCACGCTGCGACTCGTCGAGCTCCACCGACAGCGCCGCCTGCGCCGCGGTCGCCACGCACACCAGCTCCTCCAAGGCGCGGATGGTGTCGACCCGACCAGCATCGTCGAGACCGCTCGACGCCACCAGCGCTGCGGTCAGCGCGCCTGCCGCCGCCGACACCGAGTCGGCGGTCAAGGGCGAGAATCCCGAGGTTGAATCGAACATGTATTCGAATACTCTCACACCTTCGCCGGACGGTCAAAACGCTTCCATGTCCTGGGGACAAGGGCTCTACGGTGGCCCGATGAGCGATGTGGCCAGCCGGGTCGACGAGGTGGCAGCCGAGCACGACTTCGCCGGCGTCGTCCGACTCGAGCGGGACGGCGTGATCGAGCTCGACGCGGCGTACGGACTCGCCGACCGGGCACACGCCATCGAGATGACGACGGACACCCAGCTGGGGATGGCGAGCGGCTCGAAGACGTTCACCGCGCTGGTGGTGATGCGGCTGGTGGAGCAAGGGCTGCTCGGCCTCACGACCACCGCACGCGAGGTCCTGGACGCCGACCTGCCGCTGATCGCCGACGACGTCACCGTGGAGCACCTGCTGTCACACCGGTCGGGCATCGGCGACTACCTCGACGAGGAGACCGAGGACAGCGAGGACTACCCGATGCCGGTCTCCGTGCATCGACTGGCCACGACGGAGGACTTCCTCCCGATCCTCGACGGCTACCCGACGAAGTTCCCGGCCGGCGAGCGCTTCTCCTACTGCAACGGCGGCTACGTCGTCCTGGCCCTGATCGCCGAGCGCGTCTCCGGCCGCTCGTACCACGACCTCGTCCGCGAGCTGGTCTGCTCCCCCGCAGGGATGACCGACACCGACTTCCTGCGCTCCGACGCGCTGCCCGGCACCGCCGCGCTGGGCTACGTCGAGGTCGACGGTCAGTGGCGAACCAACGTCTTCCACCTGCCGGTGGTCGCGACCGGTGACGGTGGCGCCTACACCACGACCGCCGACATGTCGCGGTTCTGGGAAGCCCTGATGGCCGGGCGGATCGTGTCGCCGGAGACCCTTGAGCAGATGCGCCGCCCGCGTAGCGAGCCCGATCCCGGCGAGTCCGACTGCTACGGCCTCGGGTTCTGGCTGAAGTCCGACTCTCCCGAGATCACCATGGTGGGGCGGCGACGCGGGCGCCTCCTTCTGGTCCAGCCACCACCCGGACCGAGCCACCACGGCCACCGTCATCGCCACCACGATGGCCGGAGCCTGGCCCGTCGCCGAGCTCCTCGGGTCACTGCGCAGCGCAGAGCGCTGACCCTGGCGAGCAGTGCCTCGCGCTCATCCGTGGTGAGCGGTACGGCGAGCTCGTCCAGCCAGTCGCCCAGCTCGCCGTCGCGGAGCGGACGGTGCTGGGTCGGCTCGCCGGGGCGGCGTACGGTCACCGTCTCGTGGGTCAGGGCCACGTGGCGGCCGTCGAGGTGCTTGGTGAGCATCAGCATGTTGCGGAAGTGGATCGGTCGGGAAGGTGCTCGTGTAGTGGTGCCCGGTGACGAGGTCGACCGGCCGCACGTGGAGCTCGTCGTGGGTGTGCATCAGCTCCCAGTGCTCGTCGCGCCAGCGCTCGAGCGCCCATCCCCGACCCTCGCCGATCGACACCGCGCGGAGCCGGTAGTGCCATCCTCCGTAGTCGTCCTCGGCGCCGTCGGCGAGCGGGATCGGGCGCAGCACGCTCATCCCGAACCCCGGGTCCGCCAGCAGCTGCTCGCCGTCGAGGGTCACGAGCACCACGCAGTGCGTCCGCGCCGCGCGGCCGGGTCGCCGACCCGGCCCAGCCGTCGCTCGACGTCGTACCCGAGTCGCTCCAGCGCCGCCGCGAACAGCACGCCGTGCTCGAAGCAGTAGCCGCCCCGCCCGCGCCCGACGAACTTGGCCTGCACCGCCTCGAGGTCGACTCCGGGGTGGGCGTCGAGCAGCACGTCGATGTTGTCGAACGTGAAGGCCCGGACGTGCGCCTCGTGCAGCGCGTCGAGGGCCGGCCGCGACGGCGGCGCACCGGTCGCGCCGACCCTCGCGAGGTAGGCATCGAGGTCCAGCTGATCGATCTGCCACGAGCTCGCTTCGGTCACGCCCGCGATTGAACACCACACCCAGTGACCACGCCGACGCGGTCAGGTTGACACCGATCGGCGACGGGTCAGTGCGCAACGACGCGGTTGTCGATGAAGTTGTAGGTCTGGAAGGGGTTTCCGTCCTCGTCGACGACGACCTTCCGAGGCGAGGCGCAGGCCCACCCGTCGCCGTTGCCTTGCTCGTCGACGGCGTTGTCAGCACCGTACGGCTCGGTGCTGACGTCCCATAGGACGTACCCACTGTTGCCGCGCGGGCAGGAGCTGCCCGCCGAGGTGGAGGCGGTGGCAGCCGCTGGGATGACGGCGCACGCGAACGCGGCGGCGGCGAGGCCGGGGACCAGCTTGTTCATGTCGGCTCCTGTCGTGAGGGGGATCACCCTTCACGGTTCCAAGGAGGCGGCCGTCCGTACATTCGCCGAATTGCGAAGATCACCGGCCGGTGTCACGACCCGGCGCGGACGTGCAGCGCTGCGGCGGTGCGATTGGTGACCCCGAGCTTGCGGTAGGCGTTCTCGAGGTGCTTGCGCACGGTGTGCACGCTGACGAACAGCTCCTCGGCGACCTCCCTGTTGGAGGCGCCTTGCGCGACCAGGGTCAGGACCTGTCGCTCGGTCGCCGAAAGTGAGCCCGTCGGCGCATGTCCGGCGCACGCGCGGACCAAGCGCCCCAGTGCGGGCTCGACCATCGTCAGCACAGCGAGCTCGCGCTCGGCGAAGGTCGCTCGTTGCCGGTCGAAGTACACCTGGACGACCGTGCCGTGGGCGGTCTTGAAACCGAAGCGGAGGAAGTCACGGAATCCGTACGCCGGAGCCTCGCGCCGGCCGTGACGCTGCTCCGCGTCGTGGCAGAAGCCGGCCCGCACGGGCCCGTCACAGACCTGCGGATCGCCCATGTCGGTCGACGGGAAAGTCAGCTCCCTGAGCCTGTACCCCGCCTGGTCGATCTCCGAGACGCCGAAGACGTCGCAGCCGATGAGCTGCCCGGTCGCCCGCAGCGCCGTCTCCGGCAGCAGGCTCCCCCTCTCGGGTTCCGCGAGGAGCAGCCCGCGCACGGCTGCCTGGGTTCGGTCATCCAGCAACATGGTCACGTCGGCCTCCGGAGGTCCGGAACGATGTGCCCAGTGTCGTCCAGAAAGCCACTCTTGCGACAGTCAGGGCGAGGCCCGGCCGAGCTCTGCTGTCAGCCTGCGGGAAACAGCTCGTCGCCGTCGGGGCCGACGCGCAGCCGGTCCCAGCTCCCCCAGTAGCAGCCTCGTCCACCACCGAACAGCAGCGAGCGCAGCCAGTCGGCCTGGCGGTCGACGTGAACCATGTCGTCCTCCATGGGCGTCCCGGGCTGCCCGGCGACCACGACGCGGAGGTCGTCGTCGGGGTACGGCAGTCCGGCCCAGGTGTCGAACGACGCGAACCCCGGTGCACCCAGGGTTCCGTTCTCCTCCTGCTCGTAGTCGTCGGCGTAGAGCTCGAGCGTGACGTAGTGGGTTGGGTCGCCGGTCACCTTGAACGCGTCCTTGCCGGGCGGTGCGGGGACGTCCGGGTCGGGAGGCTCGGGGGACGGGCCGACCCGCTGGTAGGTGTTGCCGTCGCTCGGGCCGATCCCGTGAACGGGCAAGAAGGCCACGTGCTCCGAATGCCCCTCGTGTGGGTAGGCAGCGACGAAAATGTTGTTGAACGCGCGCCGCCGGCCGGCGTTCACGTCGCCGACCTTGTAGTGCGTGAAGCCGGCGTCGTTTGCGTTGATGGGGACGCCGTCGACGTACTCGGCGCCAGAGTTCAGGGTCAGGCAGGTGTTGTTCCAGAGGTCGAACGGCCCGTCCAGCCCGTTGCTCTTGAACAGCTGACCCTGGCGGAACGGGTCGTCTGTGGGAGTGCCCCGCCGAGTTCCGAGCGTCGGCGAGCGCAGGTCGATCAGATTGCGGAAGATTCGGATCTGCCCTTGTGGCTTGTCCGTCGCGAAGCTGAGCGCGGTCAGGCTCTGGGTGACCACGTTCCGGTAGATCCACGCGTTGTTCGTCGGGGGCGGCTCCTCCTCCGGTGGTTCGTCTTCGCCCGTGTCGTCGTCCGTGTCGTCGCCCGTGTCGTCGTCTGGCTGGTCGTCCGCTTCCGCCCCCATGAACAAGGCGTCGTCGTTGATGTTGTGCACCCAGTTGTGGTGGAACCGCATGTTGTCGCCGAACACGCACACGTCGTGGCCGTTGAAGATCTTGCAGTGATGGATGTGTACGTCCGATGCGTTGCGCCGACTCGAGATGAGGACGCCCGTCGTGGCGAAGCCGAGCTGGTTCTGCAACGGCTTGGCGAGCCCGGACTGGTCCACCGGCTTGTAGGCGTAGGCATCCTTGCGGTCGCTGCGGAAGAACCATGTGGGCAGGCCTCCATCGATCTCGCAGTGCTTGAACACGATGTCGGCGTTGTGCTGGTCGGGCCCGGCCTCCAGCCGGATGGCACGGCTCGTGCCCCGCACGTTGACATGGTCGAACTCGATGTCGGAGCAGTCGCGCAGCCGGATGGTGTCCTCACCCCCGAACCGGAGGTCCAGGTTCTCGAACCGCAGGTGGTGGCAGTCGATCAGGAGCAGCGCATGGCTGTTCTCGCGGGAGAGTGCTAGCCGGACCTCGTTGGCGTTCGTCGGACCGGTGTAGTCGGGCCAGCCGGGCACGTCGTTGTGCGTGTGCGACAGGCGCACATGCACCCTGCGGCTCACGGTGTCGAACCACAGGCCGGGGCCCATGTAGAACCAGTTGCGGAAGGTCCCGGTCGCCTGCCCTGCCTTCCATACCTCGTTGTCGGGGTTGTCACCAGCTGTGAGGTCGCGCGGGTCGAACCCGCTGGTGGCGCGCATGTCTTCGACGCGGTGGTAGGTCACCAGCTTCGTGTGCCGGTGGGTGTCGAGGAAGGCGCCTCGCCTGACCCTGCCGCCATCTCCGCCCTCGTACGTCCGCGTCGAGACGTACTCCTCCGGTCCGCCCGCAGGGAACGATTCCCATGGCGGGTCGGTCAGGTCCAGGAAGTCCTCGACGAGGCAGTCGATCCGCACCCGCTCCTGGTGGTAGGGCCGGACGACGATCTTGTTGGTCTCGGCGCCACTGATGCCACTCACCTCGATCGGCGCGGTGTACCGACCGCCGCGGAGGTAGACGTTGCGGCCACCGTCGGCTTCGCCGATCGCCGTCGCGACGGAGTGGAACGGGTCGGCCAGCGACCCGGTCCCCGGGTCGCCGGTGACCTCGTCCCAGCCGGGCGGTGGCGGGCTGACGTAGAGCGCGTCGTCGGTGCCGACGACCTTGTCGAAGATCTCACCGAAGGCGTCGACCAAGTCTCGTGGTCCGCTCATTGCTGACCTACTCCCCAGTTGCAGGCCCCCAGACCTCCACCGATCATGGCTCCGCGTGGCTGCGAAGGGAAGGATCCCTCACACCAGCCAGTGCGCGGCGTACGACGGGTCGGTCAGCGCTTCGCGGTCGAGCCGGAACGGCGACACGTCACTGGTCGTGGATCCGGTCGAGGCCAGGTCAGCCAGGATCCGCCCGAAGGTCGGCGCGAACTTGAACCCGTGCGCGGCACCCAGCCCGACGACGACCGACTCGTGGCCCGGAACCAGCGCGAGGACGAAGTCGCGGTCGGGCGTCAACGTGTACTGGCAACGGATGGACCGGATCGGCTGACCCGACGCCGGCAGCAGCGTGGCCATGAACGACGCCAGCCGTTCCTGCATCGACGCGTCGGGCTCGGCGGTTCGCGAGAACGGGTCCGAGGTGTCGATGACCGGGCCGCCGCAGTCCTGCGCGGCCTTGACGGTCGGCTCGCCGTAGCAGGGGAACCCGTAGTACGACGGGTCGTCCATCCAGATCCAGAGCGGCAGGTGGTGCGGGGCGAAGCTACCGGGCCGCTCGGGGGCGAAGTACGTCGCCTGCTCCAGCGTCGTCTCCAGTGGCAGCCGGGCGTCGAGTCCGGCGAGCACCTCGTTGGTCCAGGCGTCCGCACAGACCACCACCCGCTCCGCGACGAAGGCGTCGGCGTCGGTCTCGACCACCACGCCTGACGGACCGTCGGCCAGGGACCGCACCTGCGTCGTGCCGCGCAGGTCCGCACCCGAGGCGACGGCGAGCTTCTGCATCAGCGCAGTGGTGCGTGCTGCGGGCACGATCGCGCCGCGCGACTGGTAGAGGCCGACGGTGGCCATGGGGAGCGAGAACTGCGGCCAGCGACGGGTGATCTCGGGGACGTCGAGGAGCTCGTAGGGGATGCCGACGTCGTCCAGCGACGCCGTGTAGTCGTCCATCGGAATCGCCGCGTCGGCCGGGAACAGGTCGAGCCCGCCGACCACCGTGACCAGCTGCTCGCCGGACCACCGCTCGAGCAGGGCCCAGTCGTCGTACGCCTCCTGCGTGAGGCGCACGTAGACCGGCGTGTGGTAGCTGTGCCGAAGGATCCGCGACGTGTCGTGGCTGGCGCCGCGCTTGTGGCCTAGCTCGAACCGCTCGAGCCCCAGCACCCGCTTGCCCCGCCGGGCCAGGTGCATGGCGGCGGCGCTGCCAAGCGCACCGAGCCCGACGACCACAGCGTCCAAGCGGTCAGCCATCGGACAACTGGTCATCTAGTCGGGGCAGCAGCCACCGGCGGATGTCGGCGCTGTCGTCCTCCATCGGCGCGAACCACCCGTGGGTGTAGGCCCGTGACGACATCCCTCGTTGCACCGACTCGCAGATCGCCCAGTCCTGCTTGTTGACCAGGTCCCAGAACTCCGCTGCGTCGGAGGCGTCGAAGTCGGACGACGAGACCTCCGACGCGGCGAACAGCAGGAAGCAGTCGATCCGCGTGCGGTCGACGGTGAGCGGCCGCAGCACGAACGCCGCCACGTGGTCGGCGGAGCACGACAGCATCAGGTTCGGGTAGACCAGCTCGCCCTTGTGCCGCACCTTCTCCGCGTCGGAGAGACCGGGCAGGGGCGAGCGGCTGGTGGTGCCGCTCATCGTGAACGTCCACGCACCCTCGCGGTGCGGGATGCCGTCGTCCCACTCCAGCCCCGTGCCGCCACCCCCGAAGGCGGGCACGAGACGCACCAGCTCCGGGTGCACCGGTCCGCAGTGGTAGCACTCGTTGTAGTTCTCGGCGAGCACCTTCCAGTTGGCGGCCACGTCGTAGGACAGCACCTTGCCGGTGACCAAGGAGCCGATGTCGTAGTTGCCGAGGTTGGCCGTCGCCTTCGCCACCCCGTCGGCGAACGGCTCGGGCGGCTGGCCGTCGGGGACAGGCGTCAGGTTCACGAACACGAAGCCGGCCCACTCGTCCACGCCGACCGGGTGCAGCGAGAAGTCCGCCGGGTCGATCTCGACCCCGTCGGTGTGGGGGGCCTTGAGCAGCCGCCCCGCGAGCGAGTAGGTCCACGAGTGGTAGGGGCAGCGAAGGGCACCCACAGCCGTGCACACCGGCTCGCTGCCGGGCTCTCGCGGAACGAGCTGCGACCCGCGGTGACGGCAGACGTTGTACGCCGCGTGGAGGCCCTCGTCGTCGCGGGTCAGCACGACCGACTCCCCGACCACGTCGACCACCGCGAGCCGACCGGGCGCGTCGAGGCCCAGGTCGTCGACCCGCCCCACGCACGCCCACGTCGTGAACAGCACCCGCTCGCGCTCGCGCGCCCACGCGACCTGGTCGACGTACATCTCGCGCGGCAGCGCCGCCTGCAGGCCGCTCACGCCTGGCTCCCCCGTCCTGTTGCCCGTCTCGTTGCCTGCCGGGCCGCCACCAGATGGCACGCGGCGTGGTGCCCCTCGCCCGCCGGTACGACGTCCAGTGCGGTCCCGCGGCACGCGTCGGCGACGCCGCCGGCGGCGGCCGAACCGTCGGCCAGGGCCGGGCAGCGCGGGTGGAACCGGCAGCCGCCGGGGATCCGCGTGGGGTCGGGCACCTCGCCGGTCAGCACGACGGGCTCCACGTGGTCGATCTCGGGGACGACCGAGAGCAGCGCCCGCGTGTACGGGTGCTGTGGGTCGCGGAGCACGTCCTCGGCGGGTCCGGCCTCGACCACCCGGCCGAGGTACATCACCGCGATGCGGTCGGCGATGTTCCAGGCCAGGCCGAGGTCGTGGGTCACCACCAGCACCCCGAGACCGAGGTCGCGACGCAAGGTCAGCAGCAGGGCCAGGATCTCGCCGCGGATCGAGGCGTCGAGCGAGGACACCGGTTCGTCTGCGACGAGCAGCTCGGGTGCCATCGCCAGCGCGCCGGCGATCAGCACCCGCTGCCGCTGCCCGCCGGAGAGCTCGTGCGGGTAGCGCAGGAACAGCCGCTCGGGTGGCCGCAGCCCGGCCGACGACAGCGCCGCCGCGACCAGCTCCGCCTCGCCGCGACCCTCGGGGTCGTGGGCCTCGAGCCGGTGCAGGCGGATGCCCTCGGCCACGGACTCGTAGACCGTGTGCCGGGGGTTCAGCGCGCCGGCGGGGTCCTGCAGCACCAGCTGCACCCGGCGGCGGAACGCCTTCAGCCCGCGGGCCGACCGGTCGAGAGGCTGGCCGTCGAGCAGCACCTCGCCCGACGAAGCAGGCTCCAGGCCGAGCAGCGCGCGGGCCAGCGTGGTCTTGCCCGACCCCGACTCCCCCACCAGCGCCACGACCTCGCCCGCCGCGACCGTCAGGTCCACACCGTCGACGGCGCGTGCCACCGGACCCCCACGCCCCTGGAACCGGATCGACAGGCCGCGGGCCTCGAGGACCGTGCCGACCCCGCTGGTCGAGGAAGGCGCGCTAGCGCCCGTCACGAGACCACCCCATCTGTCGATGGCTTCGTGACGGTCGCTGCGCGACCTCCTCAACCAGCGGCACGATCATGTCGCATCCACCAGCAGGCAGGCGGCGGCGCGGGTCCGCGTCGCCTCGCAGCTCGGGGACGACCTGGTCGCAGTCGTCGAAGCGCTTCGGGCAGCGCGGGTGGAAGGAGCACCCCGACGGCAGCTCGGCCGGGTCGGGCGGGTCGCCCGGCAGCCCGGCCGGCGCGTACCGCGCCTCGGGGTCGCCGATCCGAGGGAACGACGCCGCCAGGGCGGCGGCGTAGGGATGCAGCGGGTCGGTGAAGACCTTGCCGGCAGGTCCGTGCTCGACGACGCGACCGGCGTACATCACCGCGATGCGGTCGCACAGGTCGGCCAGCACCGACAGGTCGTGGCTGATCATCAGCAGCCCGACGTCGAGCTCGGAGACCAGATCCTGCAGCACCCGCAGCACCTGTGCCTGCACCATCACGTCCAGCGCCGTCGTGGGCTCGTCGGCGACGATCAGCCTCGGCCGGCACGCGAGGGCCATCGCGATCATCACCCGCTGCCGCTGGCCACCGGACAGCTGGTGGGGATAGGCGCGCGCCCGCTGCCGGCGGCAGTCCTACCTGCTCGAGCAGCCCGCCGACCATCTGGTCGACGTAGTGGTCCGTCAGGTTCGGGTCGTGCAGCCGGATCGGCTCGGCGATCTGGGCGCCGACGCGCTGCACGGGGTTGAGCGAGTGCAGGGCGCCTTGGAACACCATCGAGGCGCCGGCCCAGCGGACGGCGCGCAGCGCGCCCCACTTCATGGTCTGCACGTCCTCGCCCTCGAACAGCACCCGGCCGGTCACCTTGGCCGACGCGGGCTGGAGCCGCAGGATGGTCGCGGCCAGCGTCGACTTGCCGCACCCGGACTCGCCCGCGACCCCGACCACCTCGCCGCCGGCCACCGACAGCGAGACGCCGCGTACGGCGGGGACGTCGCCGCCGGCGGTCCGGTAGGTGACCGAGACGTCCTCGAAGCGCAGCAGCTCGCTCATCCTCCGCCGACGCCGATCTGACGCATGGGGGCGGCCTGCCCGGCCAGCCTCGGGTTGAGGACCTCCTCGAGCGCCTGGCCGACCAGGGTGAAGCTGAGCACGACCAGGACCACGCACACCCCAGGCGGGACGATGAACCACCAGGCGCCCGTGGTGATCGCGCCGACGCCGAAGGCCTCGTCGAGCATCGAGCCCCACGACACCCGGGTCGGGTCGCCGAGGCCGAGGAAGCTCAGGGTGGTCTCGGTCAGGATCGCGACCGCCACGGTCAGCGTGGTGTTGGCGAAGACCATCGGCATCACGTTGGGCAGGATGTGCCGGCGGATCTGGTGGCGCGGATCCCGGCGCCGAGCACCCGCGCCCGCTCGAGGTACGGCCGCTCGCGGATCGTCAGCGTCTGGCTGCGGATCAGCAGCGCGGTGCCGGGCCAGGACGTGACGCCGATGACGATGACGATGTTGAGCAGCGACCGGCCGAGCACGCTGGCCATCACGATCGCCAGCGGCAGGAACGGGATCACCAGGAACCACTCGGTGAGCCGGAAGAGGATCGCGCCGGGCCAGCCGCCGAAGTAGCCCGACGTCAGCCCGATCGACGGTGCCGAGGACCATCGAGATCACGCGTGGCGGCCAGCCCGACGAACAACGAGATCCGGGCGCCCCAGATCAGCAGGGTCAGCACCGACCGGCCCTTGTCGTCGGTGCCGAGCCAGAACTCCCCGGACGGCGACTCGAGCACGCCGCCCGTCGCCTTGGTGACCTCGAGCCCTTCGGCCGGTGCGATCAGCGGCGCGAGCAGCGCGAGCCCGATGAACACCGTCAAGATGGCGAGCCCGAAGAAGCCCGTGCGGTGACCGCGGAACGTGCGCCAGTTGCGCTGCCAGGCCTCGCGCCGGCGACGCCGCGCCAGGGCACGGGGCGAGACAGCGGCCGCGGGCGTCGTACTGGAGCTCATGACCGGACCCGGGGGTCGAGGAGGCCGTAGAGCAGGTTGGCGACCAGGTTGGCGAGGATGACGCCGATCGAGGCGACCAGGAAGGTGCCCTGGAGCACCCAGAAGTCGGGCACCGACAGCGCCTCGGTCGCGAGCAGCCCGAGGCCGGGGATCGAGAACACCGTCTCGACCGTGATCGCGCCGGTCACCACGAACCCGATGTTGATCGCCGCGATGGTGGTGGTGGGCAGCAGGGCGTTGCGTACGGCGTGCCGGTTGCGCACCTGCACGTCGCGCAGGCCCTTGGCGCGGGCCGTCGTCAGGTAGTCCTCGCCGAGCTCGTCGAGCAGCGAGCTGCGCATGATCAGCGCGTAGTCGGCCAGATAGGCGAGCGTCAGCGTGACCACCGGCAGCGTCAGATGTCGCGCCGTGTCGAGCACGCCGGAGATCGAGCTGGGGTCGGCGTCCACCGAATGGAGCCCGCCGGTCGGGAAGAAGCCCGGGATCGGCCCCATGCCCACCGCGAAGACGGCGATCAGCATCAGCCCCAGCCACCACTCGGGCATGGAGTAGAGGGTCAGCGAGGTGCCGGTCGAGATGTTGTCGAACTTGCCGCCGCGGTTCCAGGCCCCGCGGATGCCGATCCAGACCCCGATGACGGTGGCCAGCAGCGTCGAGGTGCCGACCAGCAGGATGGTCGGCCACATCCGGTCGATGATCAGGTCGCTGACCGGCACCCGGTAGCGCAGCGAGATGCCGAGGTCACCGGTCAGCGGTGTTCTTCAGGAACGTGACGAACTGCTGCGGCAGCGGCCTGGTCGAGCCCGTAGGTCCGGTTGAACTCCTCGAGCTGCTCCGGGCTGGTGAACCGTCCGCGGCCCAGGGTGCGGGCGGGGTCGCCGGGCAGCACGCGGAAGAGGAAGAAGCTGACGACCAGCATGAAGCAGAGGCTGCCGAGCGCGCCGAGGCAGCGGCTGAGCACGTACCTGCCGTAGGTGCCCTGCCGGTCCGGCGCGAGCTGGTCCGCCGCTCCGACGTCGGACTGGGCGAGTACGGTCACTCGCGCTCGTCCACGCTCGCCCGTACGGCGCATCAGCACGAAGGCTGCTCCCGCGACCGCGACGCCGGCCGTCACGCCGATGCCGATCTTCGCGCCGGTGCTGAGACCGCCACCCGTCGCTCTGCGGAGGACGCCCTCGGTGCCGCCGTTGCCCGTAGAGGCGCCCAGGGCGGTCTCGATGCCGTCGCAGTCTCCGGCCTCGGCAGCCGGCCGCACGTTGAGGTAGTTCTGGACGCCGTACTGGATGATCAGGATGCCGCCCGGGTCGGGCTGAGGCTGGAAGCAGGCGAACCGGTCGCTGCGGAAGGCCTCGCCGATCGAGGAGTACGCCGTCACCAGGTAGGGAGCGTCGCGGTAGAGGATCTCCTGCATCTGCCTGACGATCTCCTGCCGAGCCGCGTCGTCCATCTCGACGTGCTGCTGCTCGTAGAGGGCGTCGTACTCCTCGTTGCAGTACCACGAGTCGGACCAGTTGCCGAGCTGGCCGCACGTCAGGTAGCTGAGGATCGAGTCGGGGTCGGGCTCGACGTACCAGCCCCACTCGAAGGTGTCGAAGGTGCCCTCGAGGATGACGTCGGTCAGCTTGCTCGACTCGTAGGTCTCGACCTCGGAGTCGATGTCGATCTCGGCGAGCCACTCCTGGAAGAACTCCATCACGTCGAGCGACGTCTCGGAGTCGCTGCGCGCAGCCAGCCGGAGCTTGCCGATGGGCTCGCCGCGAAGGCAGGGTGCGGAAGCCGTCGTCGCCGACGGTGTAGCCGGCCTCGTCGAGCAGGCCGGCCGCCTTGTCGAGGTCGAAGGCGAAGGCGTCGTCGTCGTCGGGGACCCACTGGTAGTCGCTGTAGGCCGGCGGGATGATCGTCGCCCCGGGCTTGCCGGCGCCCTGGTAGACCGTCCGGATGATCTGCTCGCGGTCGACGGCGAAGTTGAGCGCGAACCTGAACGCCGGGTCGAGCACGGCCGGGTTGGGGTCGCCCATCGGCTCACCGGTCTCGATGTCGATGGACCCGGTGTTGAAGGCGATCTCGTCGAAGCCCGGGGAGTCGCCGTTCTGGGCGATGATGCCCTCGCGGCCCTCCAGCGACTTCACCTGCAGCGCGGAGATGTCCTCGACGAAGTCGATCTCGCCCTTGATCAGGGCCTGCACCATCGGGTCCTCGCTCTTGAAGACGCGGAAGACGACCTCGTCGATGTGCGGCGCGCCCTTCCAGTAGTCGGGGTTGGCCTCGAAGCGGTACGTCGAGCCGCCGGCCGTGCCCTCGACGAAGCGGAACGGACCGGAGCCCACCACCGGCTGGCCGTCCGACGGCTCGTTGGCGAAGCTCTTGACGTCCTTCTCGTCGATGTCCTTCCAGATGTGCTCGGGGACGATCGGGATCGGCAGCAGCGGGCAGCACCGCGTTGGGCTTCTTCGACGTCAGCACGACCGTGGTGTCGTCGGGCGCCTCGACCGACTCGACGCCCACGAGGTACGACGACCAGGTCGCCGCCTCGGGACCGCCGTCGAGCACGCGGTTGAAGGTGTAGGCGACATCGCCGGCGGTCAGCGGCTCGCCGTCGGACCAGGTCACGTCGTCGCGCACGTGGAAGGTCCAGACGAGCCCGTCGTCGGAGGTCTCCCACTCGGTCGCCAGCGCCGGCTGGGGCGACATGTCCTCCATCGAGTAGCCGATGAGGTAGTCGTAGGTCAGCGCCCACATCTCGAACGACGACGCCTCGATGCCGAGGAACGGGTTGAACGAGTCGACCTCGTTGCCCAGCCCGACGGTGAAGGTGCCGCCCCCGACCGCGTTCGCGGCCGGGGTGGTCGCGGCGCCCGGCACGAGGAGGGCGCCGAGGATCGCGAGGGAGGCGGTGATCCGGGTCAGATGTCCGGCCGCAGCAGTACGGTGCGGCCTGTGCCCGACTCCCAGTCCCGCCCGCCAGTGCCCCGGCGCGTTCCTCACGAGCACGTCCTGCACGGCGTCGCCCGCCCCGACCCCTATGCGTGGATGTCCCCGACCGATGGTGAGCAACCTGCGGAGCTGCTGGACCACCTGGCGGCCGAGCGCGGGTGGTACGACCTGGCGACGACTCATCTGAACTCCCTGGCCTCGGTCTTGCGGTCCGAGATGGTGGCGAGGGTGCCCGAGGAGCGCAGATCGGGCACCTGGTCGCGGATGAGGTTTTCCTACTACACCCGCGACGCCAGAAACAGGGACTACAGCGTGATCTGGCGAGAAAGTCGTAACGATTTCGCTCCGAACGGCACGGAATCCACTGCCGAGGGCCCCCTGGACGACGATTTCGCCGCAAATTCTCGCGCCGAGGTGGTCCTGGACGTGAATACCCTCGACGACGGCACGGGCTACCTCGATCTCGGCCTGTCGATCGTCTCCCCCGACGAGAACCTGCTCGCCTACTCCGTCGACACCAGCGGCAACGAGGTCTTCACGCTCCGCTTCCGCGACCTGCGCACCGGCACCGACCTGCCCGACGTCGTCGAGGGCACCGGCTACACCGGCGCCTGGACGTCGGACTCCGCCGGCTTCCTCTACACGGTGTTCGACGAGTCGTGGCGACAGGAGCGCGTCCGGGTGCACCGGCTCGGCACCCCTGCCTCCGACGACGTCGACGTGCTCGTCGAGCCCGACCGGCGCTTCGAGCTCACCGTCCGGCGGTGCCGCAGCGAGCAGGCGATCGTGCTGCTCAGCCAGAGCCGCGACACCACCGAGGCGTGGTACGTCGACCCGACGGGCGCCGACCTCGTGCCGCGCTCCCTCGGCGGCCGGCGGACGGGCGTGGACTACCGGGCCGAGCACGTCAGGGACGCCAGTGGTCAGGGGAGCTTCCTGCTCGTCACCGACGACGACGCGGTCGAGTTCCGCCTGATGTCCTGCCCGGTCCCCGGGCCCCGCGGCCAGGACCACACGACCTGGCGAGAGGCCAGGCCCGAGGACCCGCAGGAGCGCCTCGAGCGAGTCGACGCGTTCGAGGGTTACGTCGTGGCCAGGCTGCGCCGTGACGGCGACCAGCAGCTGCGCGTCCTGGCCGCCGACGACCTGGCCGGTCCGGGCACTGTCGTCACCAGCCGGTTCACCGGCGGCGAGCTGGCCCTCGCGCGCAACACCTGGTACGACGCGGACGCCGTCGCCGTCACCGACGAGGCCCTGACCGAGCCGCCGGTGCACGCGGTGGTCTCACTGTCCGACGGCTCGGTGACCGACACGCACCGCGACGAGGCGCCGGGCCACGACCCGGCGTCGTACGTGACGCAGGTGCGCAGGTTTCCCGCGCCCGACGGGACCCTCGTGCCGGCCACGATCGTGCGGCACCGCGACACCCCGCTCGACGGCACGGCGCCTGCGCTGCTGTTCGGCTACGGCGCCTACGAGTCGGTCTGGGAACGGGAGTGGGAGGAGCCGCTGCCCTCGCTGCTCGACCGTGGGGTCGTCTACGTGTTCACGCACATCCGCGGAGGACCTGAAGGGGGCCGTCGCTGGTGGCTCGATGGCCGGCTGACGGCCAAGCAGCACTCGTTCGACGACCACATCGCGGTCGCCGACGGGCTGGCCGCGGCCGGCCTCGTCGATCCCGGGCGCATCGCGACCCGCGGGCTCAGTGCGGGCGGCCTGCTGGTGGGCGCGGCCTTCAGCCAGCGTCCCGACCGATGGTGCGCGGTCGTGGCCGAGGTGCCGTTCGTCGACGTGATCACCACCATGCTCGACGACTCGATCCCGCTGACGGTCACCGAGTGGGACGAGTGGGGCGACCCGCGCGTGCGCGAGCACTTCGACGCGATGCTGGCCTACTCGCCGTACGACAACCCGCCCAAGCCCGGCGGCCGCCCCGACCTGCTCGTCACCGGCGCCGTCAACGACACGCGGGTGATGGTGCACGAGCCGGCCAAGTGGGTCGCCCTGCTGCGCGAGACCGACCCCGAGTGGGCCGCCGCGCTGCCTGTTCCGCGTCGAGACCGGCACCGGCTCGCACGTCGGCCCGAGCGGCCGCCTCGACCACCTCTCCTACGAGGCCGACGTGGCGGCTTGGCTCCTCGACCGGCTCGGGCTCGAACCCCTCAGCAGGCTCCTCAGCACGTACTGCATGATCCCGCCGTTGCGGTAGTAGTTGGCCTCGCCCGGGGTGTCGATGCGGACGACGGCGTCGAACTCCTTGTCGTCTGCCTTGACCTTCACCGTGCGCGGTGTCGTCGCCGTCGTTGAGCTCGGTGACGCCGGTGACCGAGAACGTCTCCTCGCCGGTCAGGCCCAGCGACTCGGCGTTCTCGCCCTCGGGGTACTGCAGCGGCAGCACGCCCATGCCGATCAGGTTGGAGCGGTGGATGCGCTCGTAGGACTCCGCGATGACGGCCTTCACGCCGAGCAGCGCGGTGCCCTTGGCGGCCCAGTCGCGCGAGGAGCCGGAGCCGTACTCCTTGCCGGAGAGCACCACGAGCGGAGTGCCGGCCTCGAGGTAGTGCTCGGACGCCTCGTAGACGGACGTCACCTCGCCGTCGTTCGTGAAGTCGCGGGTGACCCCGCCCTCGGTGCCGGGCGCGAGCTGGTTGCGCAGGCGGATGTTGGCGAACGTGCCGCGGATCATCACCTCGTGGTTGCCGCGGCGCGAGCCGTAGGAGTTGAAGTCGCGCTGCTCGACGCCGTGCTCCGTCAGGTACGCGCCGGCGGGCGAGTCCTTCTTGATCGCACCGGCCGGGCTGATGTGGTCGGTCGTCACCGAGTCGCCGAGCTTGAGCAGCACGCGGGCGCCCTCGATGTCGGTGACCGGCTCGGGCTCGTCGGGCATGCCGTCGAAGTACGGAGGCTTGCGGACGTACGTCGACTCGTCGTCCCACTCGAAGGTGTCTCCGTCGGGCGTGGGCAGCGAGCGCCACGTCTCGTCACCGGCGAACACGTCGGAGTAGCCGGTGCCGAACATGTCGGAGCTGATCGACGAGGCGATGACCTCCTCGATCTCCTTCGGGGACGGCCAGATGTCGCGCATGAACACGTCGTTGCCGTCGCTGTCCTGGCCGAGCGGGTCGTTGAACAGGTCGACGTCCATCGAGCCGGCCAGCGCGTAGGCCACCACGAGCGGCGGCGACGCGAGGTAGTTCATCTTCACGTCGGGGTTGATCCGGCCCTCGAAGTTGCGGTTGCCGGACAGCACCGAGACCACCGCGAGGTCGTTCGTCCTGCACGGCCTGGCTGACCTCGGGGATCAGCGGCCCGGAGTTGCCGATGCAGGTCGTGCAGCCGTAGCCGACGAGGTTGAAGCCGAGCTTGTCGAGGTACGGCGTGAGACCGGACTTCTCGTAGTAGTCGCTGACGACCTTCGATCCGGGCGCGAGCGTCGTCTTCACCCACGGCTTGCGCTGCAGGCCCTTCTCGACGGCGTTCTTGGCCAGCAGGGCCGCGCCGATCATCACCGACGGGTTGGAGGTGTTGGTGCACGAGGTGATGGCGGCGATCGTGACCGCGCCGTGGTCGACCTCGCAGGCGGTGCCGTCGATGGTGATCTTCACCGGGTTGGACGCACGGCCGCCGCCGGTGCGCGGCAGCGCTCAGGTGGCCAGACAAGTGGTCGGTCGGCGCGGCCGAGCCGTTGCCGCCGCTGTGGGAGGGCGAGTCCGAGGCCGGGAAGGACTCGGCGACGGACTCGTCGTACCCCTCCTCGTCGTCGGCGTCTGTCGACGTAGTCGGCGAGCGCGGCCCGGAAGCTTTCCTTGGCGTCGGAGAGGGCGACGCGGTCCTGCGGGCGCTTCGGGCCGGCGAGGCTGGGCACGACGGTCGACAGGTCGAGCTCGAGCTTCTCGGAGTAGCGCGGCTCGGCGTCGGGATCGTGCCAGAGCCCTTGCTCCTTGGCGTAGGCCTCGACGAGCGCGAGCTGCTCGTCGGGACGACCGGTCAGCTCCAGGTAGTCGAGCGTCTGCTGGTCGATCGGGAACACCGCGATGGTCGAGCCGAACTCCGGGCTCATGTTGCCGATCGTCGCGCGGTTGGCCAGCGGCAGCGCGGAGACGCCGGGTCCGTAGAACTCCACGAACTTCCCGACCACGCCGTGCTTGCGCAGCATCTCGGTGATGGTGAGCACCAGGTCGGTGGCCGTCGAGCCCTCGGGCAGGTCGCCGTTGAGCTTGAAGCCGACCACGCGCGGGATGAGCATGCTGACCGGCTGGCCCAGCATCGCGGCCTCGGCCTCGATGCCGCCGACGCCCCAGCCGACCACGCCGATGCCGTTGACCATCGTGGTGTGGGAGTCGGTGCCGACGCAGGTGTCCGGGTAGGCGACCGTCGTCCCGTCACCGCTGTCTCGTGTGAACACCACGCGCGCGAGGTGCTCGATGTTGACCTGGTGGACGATGCCGGTGCCGGGCGGGACGACCTTGAAGTCCTCGAACGCGCCCTGGCCCCAGCGCAGGAACTGGTAGCGCTCGCGGTTGCGCTCGTACTCGATCTCGACGTTGCGCCCGAACGCCTCCGGCGTGCCGAAGACGTCGGCGATGACCGAGTGGTCGATGACCAGCTCGGCCGGCGCGAGCGGGTTGATCTTGGTGGCGTCGCCGCCGAGGTCGGCCATCGCTTCACGCATGGTCGCGAGGTCGACGATGCACGGCACGCCGGTGAAGTCCTGCATGATCACGCGCGCCGGCGTGAACTGGATCTCCTTGTCGGGCTCGGCGTCGGCGTCCCAGCCGGCGAGCGCCTCGATGTGGTCGGCGGTGATGTCGGCGCCGTCCTCGGTGCGCAGCAGGTTCTCGAGGAGGACCTTCAGCGAGAAGGGCAGGCTCTGCACGTCGAGCCCCTCACCCGTGACCGCGTCGAGCCGGTAGATCTCGTAGGGCTTGCCGCCTACGTCGAGCGTGCTCTTCGCGCCGAAGCTGTCCTGACTGCCCGATCCGTTGGCCATCGCGTCTCCTCGTCGAGGTCGTCGTCCGCTCCGCGCCCATCTTGCCGCTGCCCCTCAGAGGTGTCGAAGGGCGGGTCTGCGGAGCGGTCAGTCGGTAACTATCTTGATATCAAGATACATGACGTCGAGCCTCCTGCGCCAGCGCGGCCCCCGTGAAGGCGTCGTCGTCGGTTACCTCGTCGAAGGGCTGGTACTCCAGAGGCAGCTCGGCCCCGTCACCGTCCCCCGCGTCGATCTCGGCGAGGATCAGCCCTGCCAGCGGCCCGTCGAAGACGTCGATCGCGATGGTCGTGCCGCCGGACTGGACGAGGGTCCGGGTCTTGGTCACCACGTCGCCCGGGAGCTCGGCAAGGGCCGCCCACTCGCCTTCGTCCAGGTACAGAGAGGTGTGGGCCACTTCCCGGGCGTCGTCGCCCAGCCGCACCTTCTGCCCGAACTTGCGAACGACCGTGCCGTCAGCCTCGCTGGCCTCCCGCAGCCGCAGCCGGGTTCCGTGCACGTAACGGTCGATGATGCGAAGGGTCCGCACGTCGTGCGGGAGGTCGGGAACCCGTATCAGCAGCCAGCGTCGTTCCCGCTCCACCTGGGCGTACTTCAAGGAGGTCACCCCCCGAGTCTTGCTCAGGACGGGAACCCGACGTCGCGGTAGCGTCCGCCACGACGACTGGCACCGTCGGGCAGTTGGACTAGCAACTTCCTGATGTCCGAGCCTGTGGCGCACCTGGTGCGCCGCAGGCTCGGACATCAGGCACTCGGCGTCAGCAGGGCCACGCACTCCACGTGGTGGGTCATCGGGAACAGGTCGAAGGCGCGCAGGGCGGCCAGCGCGTAACCGAGCTCGGCGAAGGTCGCGACGTCACGGGCCAGAGCGGCGGGGTCGCAGGCGACGTACGCGACGGCGCGCGGTGACCGGTCGGCGACCTGGGAGACGACCTTGCGACGAGCGCCCTCGCGTGGAGGGTCGAGGACGACGAGGTCGAAGGGCTCGTCGAGGCCGCGGCCAGCACCCGGCCGACGTCACCGCGCAGCACGCGTACGCCGCGGGGCAGGTTCGCGGAGGCGTCGCCCGCGGCGCCGGGGTGGCCCTCGACCGCGACGACCCGGTCGGCACCGACGCGGTCGGCCAGGAACGCCGCGAACAGACCGACGCCGGCGTAGAGGTCGAGCACCCGCTCCCCCGGCTGGGGGTCGAGGAGGTCGAGCACGGTCTCGACGAGGACCCGGGGGGCGCCGGGGTGCACCTGCCAGAAGCCCTCCTCGGCAACGGCGAAGTCGTGGGTCGCACCGGCGGCCACGACCGTCTCCACGAGCGGCGGCGACTCCGCACCGGCCGCCGCGATCAGGCAGTCGTCGACGGGCACCAGCTCGTGGGAGCGATGCTTCCGCATCGCGCGGCGACCGTCGGGCAGGTGGGCGAAGCGGGCGCGGGTGCGCCAGCGCAGCCCGCCATCGTCACCGGGAACCGCCTCGACCACGACGGGGACCTCGAGCCCGGCCAGCCGGCGGAGCTGCTCGGCGACGACCTCGGCCTTGAGCGCGCGCTGCCGGTGGAGCGACACGTGCTGGAACTCGCAGCCACCGCACAGACCGGGCCCGGCCACCGGGCACGGTGCCTCGACCCGGTCCTCCGACGAGGAGACCACCTCGACGGCGTCGGCGCGCCAGAAGCGGTCGCCCTCGGTCCCTTCGGTGACCTCGAGGACGACCCCCTCGCCGGGGATCGCGTGACGGACGAACACGACCCTGCCGTCGGGAAGCCGCGAGACGCAGTGACCACCGTGGGCGATGGGGCCGACCTCCGCGGTGAATCGCTCCCCGACCCAGCTACCGCCCCCGCGGAGTGCGGCCCCTTGGGCTTCTGGTCAC